>CAMVPA010000037.1 GCA_947169245.1 uncultured Prevotellaceae bacterium | reverse complement strand
GCATGAAGGCGTCGCGGCCATAGAAGTCGTCGCAGTTGATGACGCAGAACGGCTCACGGATGACATCCTTACCCATGAGCACGGCGTGGTTAGTACCCCACGGCTTCTGGCGGCCTTCGGGCACCTTGAAGCCCTCGGGCAGTGCGTCGAGAGCCTGGAAGCAGAGCTCGCAAGGCACCTGGCCCTCGTATTTCGAAAGAATCTGCGTACGGAACTGTTCCTCGAAGTCCTTGCGGATGACCCACACTATCTTGCCGAAGCCGGCCTGAATAGCGTCGTAGATACTATAGTCCATGATGGTCTCGCCGTTAGGTCCCAGACCGTCGAGCTGTTTGAGTCCGCCGTAGCGACTTCCCATGCCTGCAGCAAGCAGGAAAAGAGTTGGTTTCATAACAATTGCGTTTATAAGGTTATTACACTATTTAGTCGGCAAAGATACGAAGTTTTATCGACATAGCCAACGCCTCGGATGAGAAAAGTGAGAGAAAGCCCGCCTTTTTAACTTTTTTACGATGTTTCGTGACGGTAATGCCTAACCTCAGAACGGATAGCCGATGGCAAAGTGGAGGGTCTGGGAGTCGCGGAATCGGGAGACGTTGAAGTAGCCCTTGCGCCCAGTGTCGTAGGGACAGTGGAGGGCCAGTCCCCAGTCGATGCGGATAACAAGGAAGCCGAGGTCATAGCGTACTCCGACGCCGGTGCCAAGGGCTATCTGGTCGAACAGGGTGGAGACGCTGAACTGGGTCTTGCCGACATCGACATAGGAGTCGGGGGAGGAGGAGTCGGAGACGACCATGTCGTCGAACAGCTCGTCCCAGTTCCAGACGTTGCCGGCATCGAGGAAGAGGGCACCGTCGAGGTCGCCGAAGAGCCGCGTACGGTACTCAAGATTGGCAACCAGCTTGATGTCGCCGTTCTGCATGAGATAGGACATCTGGCGGTCGCCCATCGGCCGGAAGGCGCCGGGGCCGATGGTGCGGTAGCCGAAGGCACGTATGCTATTGGCGCCGCCGGCATAGAAATTCTCGCTGAAGGGTGTGTAATCGCTGTTGCCGTAGGCGTAGATGAATCCGCCGTTGAGGTGTCCCACGAGCTTGGAGTGCAGCGCGAGTGTCCACGTCTTAGAGAGGTCGGCCTCCACCCGCAGGAACTGCGAGTAGGGAGTCTTGAAGAGCGCCTTGTCCTTCTCGGAGAAAGCGTGGCCACGCAGGCGGTCAATCACAGAAACCAGGTTGCCCGCCTCCTCGACAGTGACTTCCCAGCGCAGTGGATGAAGGTGCGTAGAGGGACTGTTGTAAGTCAGCGAATAGCGCATCTTAGGCACGAAGTAGTCGGACATTGTGGCCAGCAGATAGGGGTTGTTGTAGACAATGGAGTCGAAGCGCTCGGTGTGGGTGTTCATGTACTGGTACTTCAGCGTGAGCGGCGAGAACTCGTGGCGCAGGGTAGCCGACGGCTGCCAGCGGTAAGTCCACTCGCCCGTGACGACGTGCATCTTATAGTACTGAGGGCGACGTATGACGTCGGTCGAGACCTTGGCCAACGTCGTGGGCGTCGAGAAGAAGCGGCGCCGGCGCTGCCTGTCGGCCGAGGGCCGGCCGGGGCGGTGGCGGTCGCTGTTGTAGAAGGGAGCAATGATGCGTGGAAACTCGATGGAGGCGTCAGCACCATACTGGTAGCTGTTCATGTTGTCGCCACCGGCCGACTGCCACGCATAGGTGCCGTGCAGGTTGACGTCGAGCTTCTCAGCGCCTCGGAAGGCGTTGCGACGGGTGAAGCCCAATCGGGCCTCAGGGCCGTTGCGACCAGTGGTACGCCCGATGGCATTGGCCTCCAAGTAGAAGTCGTAGGGTTTGTCGAAGACGCAGCTGAGCTGGAGGTCGAGGGTGTCGGGGATCTGTTGAGTGTTGAGCGGTGACTGGTGGGTGGAGGCTGTTGAGTGGAGACGGGGCGTGAACTGGAAGTCGACGGAGCTGAAGACGCCGGTAGCGTTGATGTTGCTGAGCGACTCCTGATATCGGTCGTAGCTGAAGGGTTGCCCCGGTCTGAGACGCAGGTTGCGCAGCACGACGCCGGGCATAATCGGCGACTTGTTGCCATTGAAGCGAATGGTCAGACGACGACGCACGATGCTGTCGGTCAGCCGTTCGCGGAACGAACGCCGGAACTGCACATCGACCTTGCCGACATACCACTTGCGCAGTGTCTCGTCGGGCAGGCCGTCGGCCATCTGGAGGCGCAGCTGTGCCTTGTTCGGCGAGGCGATGGTATCAGCCAGATAGGAGGCGTAGCTCGGATTGTAATAATAGTAGCCGTTGTTGCGCAACAGGGTGCTGATGCGTGTCCGCTCACCTTCGAGCGAAGACAGCGAGAAGGCCTCTCCCCTCCTGATGAGCCTGTCCTCTGAGGTAGAGTCAATGAGCTGCTGCATGTCGGCGGGGAATCCGCAGTAAGCCACGCTGTCGAGCGTGTAGAGGGAGTCTAACCTGACGGTGTAGGCAATCTTGGCCTTGCGGGGATTACGCCCCGTCACAGTCTCGAATGTCACATTGCCCCGGAAATAGCCGTTGTTGCGAAGTACGGAGCTAGCCACCGAGGCACGCAGGGTGGGATTAACCTGACTCATCAGTACCGGCGGTTTGCCAAACGACTTGGTCATCCAGCGGGCAAAACGGCTATCCTTCTTCGAATACCGATTGTAGACCCACAGGTGCCACGACCAGGGCATGCTGATGTAGCTCGAGTTGAAGAGCGAGCCATTGGGTTCGGTAGCCAGCGCCGCCTCAATCTCCTCTTTCGTCGTTGTCTGGTGGGCAATGAAACTGTCGCGCCGCTCGTCCACATAGATGATAGGCTTCAGTCCCGTGAAGAGCTGGTCGTCCTCGGGAATGTTCTTGGTCATGGAGCAGGAGGTGAGCGCTGCGATAAATGAGAGCTGGCAGATGACAAATGAGAAACCTGTCACCCACCGACTCATCAGCCTGCCGTATGTCTTGCCCTTATTGTTCATTTGTCTGTCTCGTTTCTTTTAGGTTCAGTGGGGACATTAGGGGTCTTGGAGCCGCCGAAGATGTCCCACAGGTTGTCAAGCTTCTTGCGCCACACGAAGCCGATGCCGTACTCGCCGGAATAGCCTTCAAGCCAGTCGTAGACATTCTGGTTGTAGAAGAGCCTGACGTTCTGTGTAGCCTCCTGGTTCAGGCGGTACTCCATGGTGACGTTGTCGAAGAACGACTGCTGCTGGCCCATCGACTCGGTGTCGCCCGACGACACCTTGCCGCCAATCTGCAGCTTCAGCCGGTTGTTCATGAAACGCTTGGCAAAGCGGAAGGAGTAGTCGGTGCGCATGGTGCCCGAGGCGTCGGTGGTGTTGTCGATGCCCAGCTGCAGGTCGAGCGTCTTCAGAGCAGAGCCGGCAATGCTGTTGATCTCGTTCTGAAGGAAGGAGCTCAGTGCCGAGTTCATGGAGAATCCGTTGGTATTGCCGTCGGCCAGATACATGCCGGTGGTGAGCATCGTCACCGCTATCTTTCCCCGTTCCTCGGCCGACATCGTAGTCAGCTCGCCGCTGATACGCTGGTCCTCAGGTGCATCGATAATGAACTGAAGGCCCATGTCGTTGAGCGTCTTGGTAATGACCACGCCACAGTCGAAGACAACACTGCGCGACGCCCCACCCTCCTCACTCACAGTGGCCTTGGTTCGCTCCGTAGCAGTAATGTTAAGACGCGGATTCATGGGGTCGCCGGTAAACTCCACGTAGCTGCCGTCCTTGATGGTGAAGGTCTTCAGCGGGATGACGGGCAGCGAGTATTTCATCTCGCCGCTGGCCAGCGTGTAGCGTCCCGTCAGCTTGATGCCCTCATTGTTATAGCGCATACGGAGGTCGCCGCCACCCATCAGGTCGATGTAATTGGTCTGGTCGACATTCAGATTGCAGACGACATGGGCTCCCTGCGACACGCTGATGGTCAGATCGGCATCCAAGCCCGTCGGCACCGGCCGGGTGACCACCGTCTGCGTGGTATCGTTGAAGTCGGTGAACTTCACCAGCTCGTCCAGACGATTGTCGGTCGACAACGGCGAGTCCAACAGCATATAGATCATGTCAGTGGAGCCGAGCACGTCGAGACGGCCGCGCATCCTCAGCGCCTCCAGCGGCCCCTGCATACGGGCGAAGAAGTTGACAAACGCTTTGCCGAAGGCTATCGAGTTGGGAGCCTGACGGGCATTGATGAGCAGCAGGTTACGGGCCTGCATCTGCAAGTCCATCGTGATGCGCTCCATATTGCTGAAGTCGATGTCGCCCTTCATGTTCAGCGGCTCCTCGTTGTAGGCATAGAGGCCGAAGTTCTCCAGCAGCAGGTGGGAGTCGACGATGCGTATGGGGTCGTTGTCGAAACGCATGCGAACACCGTAGGGCTTGCTGACGAGATAGGCATCCTCGACGTACACCTCGCCGTCGATATCGGGTTTTGAAGCATTACCCTCAATGGTCAGCTTGCCCTCGCCAAAGCCTTCCAGACCAACAATCTGGTCAGGCACGAAGCCGTTGGCAAGCGACAACGGGAACCGCGTCATCGTAAACAGCGCGTTGATGCTGGGTTCCTTGCCGTTATAGTAGTTTCCCTCCAGCAGTCCGAACTCTTCGTCGTCAAGCAGCAGGCGCGCCTCGATGGCGTGGGTGTCCTCGTCCTTCATCAGATAGACCAGCTCGGTGCTGAGATTACCAATGGGCGAGCCCTCGAAAGCCAACTGCTCGACAGCCATATCGCTGACCACCGAGATGTGCTCCTGCTTATCAAGCACGATATGGTAGTCGCCGTTCAGATAGCCGGTAACATGTGGCAGATACGGGACAACCGACGTCAGCTCGCCCAGATTCAGACGGTTCACCGAGACGGTCAGGTCTTGCAGGTATCGCCCGGAAATCTCGGGATTGTCGGAGTCCTCGGTATATATCTTCAGACCGGTATTGTCGTCGGCCACGAGGTCGACCTTGGCCCGTATCTTCTTGTCGGCACCAAGGAATATATAGTTGTCCTTGTTCAGATTGAACTCCTTATAGCCCACCGTAGGGCGGTCGGGCATCAGGCGCAGACGAATGCCGCCTGTCTCCATCTCGGCAGTGGCTCCGATGCGTACGCCCATGCGGTCCTTATCGTCGTAATAGCGCAGTCCTGCCAGTGCGCCATGCTCATGGACATGGCCATCGATGAGGGCATTGAAGACGAACTGCGGATTCTTCTTGTTATTACGAACCTGGGCCTGATAGGTCAGCTTGTCGCCCTTCTGGGTCAGGTTCAGGTTCACCGTGTCAATCAGTACACTGTCGTAGCGCAACGAGTGGACATACGCCCGGCCATTGATACCCGTCGCGGGCGATGTGGCCAGATCGACATACAAGTCCTTGAAGTCGACATTGCCCGCACGCTTCAGGAACTCGCTGACGAGATTGTCCTTACGGCAGTCGGCGTGCAGCGTCATCGTTGGCAACAGGCGTTTGATGGCGGGCTGGTCAATCACCTTATTCTTATATTGCGCGAGGGCAGAGTCGCCAAGCACCGACAACTGACCGAGCAGACGCTCATAACTGACGGGGGCGTAAAGGCTGACGGTCAAGTCGCCGCTCTGTATCTGCACCTGCGTCGTGTCGCGGCGTAGCAGCGCGTCGGCATTGACCGTGCCACTCAGCCACTCGTTGTCGCCTGTCACAGACGCCAGCAGACGGCCGTCGTTCAGGGAAGCCTGCGCCGCCATGCCGTCGAGACGCCACTGCCCATACTGCAACTCTCCCAACTGGACATCGGCCTCAAGCCGGCTGCCACGACGCAGGAAGTCCAGCCCCCGGCCTTTCAGCCGGGCATCGGCCGTCAAGGTGTAGAACGAGTCGCGGGGCATGATGTTCTTCAGGTTCATCCGGGCAATGTGGATGTCGGCATCATAGGCCTCGGTAACGCCGTTGAACGAGCCTTTGGCCTTGATGACGCCCTGTCCCTGACGGGCTGTAAGGACAGCACCATAGCGCTTACCGTCGGCCGTAAAGTCACCCTGAAGGGTGAACCGGGGAATGACAAACTGCGACTTAGGCATGAGAGAGGCGACAAAGCCCAGATTCTGGGCCTCAGCCTTCAGGGCAACCTGCGCTTTCAGTTGCTCGGGGGCCGACAGATTGTGGGCAGTGCCATCGGCTTTCAGATGGAAGGCTGTCGGCAGCGTAACGTCGAGCCCCGTAAACTCCATGCGCTGCATATTGCCGTTGAGCGAGCCTTTGATGCTGAGCGGATGATTGGGATAGCGGCGCCAGAATTGAGGAGTGAGGGAAGAAAGGAAAGACGAGAGACGCAGCACATCCTGCTTGCCTATCTGTGCATTCAGGCGTGCCCTCAGCTTGCCAGGGTTCTGGTCGTCGAAGGCGTTGAAGTCCAGCTCTGCCTCTCCCTCAAGGTCGGAGTCTGGCGTACGTAACACCAAACCGGGCAGACTGACGTGAGTAAAAGCCGTATCCAGACGCACGCCGCCCCGCAGTTCCGTCAGTTGCAGACCACTATTCTCCTCCTTGATGGCTGTCTCGCGAACATAGAAGCGTGTCCCCTCAGGACCATAATATATGGAATCGACGCCAAGACGGACATCCTTCAGCGACAAGTGATTGTAGTCCAGACCGTTGGAAGTTTTCGTCGCAGTCTTTTGCGACGGATTGTAGGCATCGTAGTTCAGGCGTCCGTCCACCCAGTCGAGACCAGCCACACGATAGGTGGCAGTGGCTAAGTCTATCTCGGGTTCGCGGGCAACGGCGTACCCCATGTAAACACCGATATGCGTAGTGTCGCCTGCCAGATGGACCGCTAACTGCGTGCGGCTGATGCTGACGCTGTCGGCATTGATACGCCATCGAACCGGGGTCTTCACTGTGTCGACGGCAGCCGTGTCGCTCAGCGCGACGTCAAGGGTGGCATCAGCCAGCCTGGCACCATTCACCTCAGCCGTCTCGCGGTCAAGGTCAATGCCTCGCGACTGCAACCATAGCTCACCGACGTGGCCCTTGATGTGCAAGTCGCTGATGAAACCGTTGGTATTAAGTTTGGCGTCAGCCAGGGATAATTCATTGAGGATGATGCGTTTATCGAAAAGCGGGCGCAACTGCACATCGGCAGTCAAGTGTCCCACATCGGCCAGTGTATCGCCCTCGTGAATCATCAGGAAATCGTCCATGCCCAAATTGAGCGGCCACTCCAGCTTGACGTAACCCACGCGAACGGTCATGCCTGTCTTCTCTGATATGACGTCGGCAACCTTGTCTACCGCCCAGTTCTGGACCGGCGGCAGATAGAGCAGCACTGCCAAAAGAAGGATGAGCAGGACAGGCGTCAGCAGTAAAGCCACCGTCCAGCCGATGAGTTTCTTCATACGCGGCACTGAGGTACGAATGGTTAGAGCAGCTCCAACTCAACGGGGCAATGGTCACTGCCGTAGATGTCGGTATGAATCTTAGCGTCGGCAATACGGTCGCGCAGACGGTCGCTGACGACAAAATAGTCGATGCGCCAACCGGCGTTCTTCTGACGGGCCTGGAAACGGTAAGACCACCACGAGTATTTCACCTCGTCGGGGTATTTCCAACGGAAACTGTCGGTGAAGCCACAGCTCAGCAAGTCGCTGAACTTACCGCGCTCCTCGTCGGTGAAGCCGGCATTGTGGCGGTTGGTCTTGGGGTTCTTGATATCAATCTCCTCGTGGGCCACATTGAGGTCACCGCAGAGGATGACGGGTTTCTTCTGGTCGAGTTTCTGGAGATAGGCTCTGAAAGCATCCTCCCACGACATGCGGTAGTCGAGGCGCTTCAGCCCGTCCTGCGAATTAGGCGTATAGCAACAGACCAGATAGAAGTCCTCCATCTCCATCGTGATGACGCGGCCTTCATGGTCATGCTCGTCGATACCGATGCCCATCTCAACAGAGACAGGCTCATGTCGGGTGAATATGGCGGTACCGGAATAGCCTTTCTTGTCGGCATAGTTCCAATAGGACTGGTAACCATCGAAGACGAGGTCGAGCTGACCTGCCTGCATCTTCGTCTCCTGCAGACAGAAGAAGTCGGCGTCGAGCTGACGGAAAATATCGCTGAAGCCTTTGCCCTCGCAGGCACGCAGGCCGTTGACGTTCCAGGAGATTGCTTTCATTCTGACATGTTTTTGATATAAGGTAGCTCGGGCAGACTATTAAAGCCATAGAATCGCTGGGCGTTACGTCCCAGTAGCATGGCTTTGTCGTCGGCACCCAAAGCGGTGCTTTTTTGGATGAAGTCGTAGGACATGCGGTAGGTGATGGCGGTGATGGTGCGCGGATAGTCGCTGCCCCACATCAGCCGGTCCATACCCACCCAGTCGGCAGCCTCGCGGATGCTGCGCACGGCGCTTGGATAGGGATAGAACTCGCTATTGTAAAGCCAGGTGATGCCACCTGTCTCAATCATCACGTTGTCACGGAGCCGGGCCAGCATGACCTGGCTCTTGAACGACGGTGTGGTGACCATGCCAAAGTGGCCAATGGCAACCTTGAGCTTCGGAAGCTCCTGAATGATCTCCGCCATCTGACCAATCTGCACGGGGTCGTCGGCCAGACACATGGAGAGTATCATGCCCTTCTCTTCCATCAGGCGGAAGACGGGGAGCAGCGTCGACAGGGGCTCACGATAGCGATGACCGGGAATGGCAATGCCCTTGAAGCCGGCGTCGCAGACAGCCTGTGCCTCGGCGGCGTTCCATGCCATACCCATACAGAAGAAGCGGTGGGGATAACGCTGCTGTACCTCCCTGAGGTAGTCGTTCTGACAGCCGTCAATAAGTTCCTGCACGACAACGGCACCAGCCACCTGGGCGTAGTCCATGTTCGAGAGGAAGACCTCGGCAGAGTTGACACCGTCAATCATGAAAGGCGGCAACATCTGCACCTCCTCATCGAAGAAAATGCTACGGCCGTTCTTCAGCGACAAAATACGCTTGCCGTCAATCCAAGTGTCTTGACGCAACCACAAGTGGCTATGCGCATCGATGATGTAGTCGGCCATATAAATAGAGGTGGGAGGTAAGTATTCAGAACTTGGCCATCTTGATGGCTACGACGGCACACTCGTCGCCCTTGTTGCCCAGACGGCCGCCGGCGCGGTCGCGGGCCTGCTGCAGGTCGTTGGTGGTCAGCAGCCCGTAGATGACAGGGATGTTATTGGTAGCGTTCAGACGGGCAATGCCCTGGGTGACACCCTGACAGATATAGTCGAAGTGGGGCGTCTCACCGCGGATGACAGAGCCGAGGACGATGACGGCATCGTAGCCGTCGTTCAGCGTCATCTGGTGGGCTCCGTAGATGAGCTCGAAGGAGCCGGGCACCGTCTTCACATGGATATTCTCAGGCAAAGCGCCGTGCTTCTCGAGTGTGTCAACACACCCTTGAAGCAAGGCGCCTGTGATTTCGGGATTCCACTCAGCCACGACGATGCCGAAGATCATGTTTGACGCGTCAGGGACTTTCGCAGAGTCGTAGTCGGAAAGGTTATGCAGTGCGGTGGCCATTACTCAGAAACACGCTCTATGTACTGGTCAATCGTCTGGTACTGCATCGAGTTGAAATACTTCTCCTTGATGGTCTGATAGAGTTTCAGAGCCTCGGCCTTCTTACCCTGGCTCTCAAGAATCTCACCGGCCTGGATGAGGAACGTCGGTGACAGCGAGTTGTTGTCGGCCTTCTCGGCAGCGCTCTTCAGCGTGCTGACAGCCTTGTCCAGCTGGTTCAGGTGGGCATAGACGTTACCCAGGGCGCCGAGGGCTGCGGGCGAAATCATCTGGTCGTCCTTCGTGCTGAACTTCTCGATATACTTGGCAGCGTCCTCCCACTTACCGAGCTGGGCATTGCACAGGCCGGCATAGAGGTTGGCGAGGTTGGCGGCGTCGCCGCTGTAGTCAGCAGCAATCTTGGCAAAGCCGGCATTGCCGAGGCTGTCGCCGTTGAGGGCCAGGTCGTAGCGCTCCTCTGCGAAATAGGCCTGACTCTTGGCCAGTGCGGTGTTCGCCTTCTCTGCAGCGGGCTCGGCTACGTAGTTGTTATACAGGATGAAACCTGCGATGATGACAATCAGTGCTACGACGGCACCGATGATAGCGTTTTTGTACTTGAGGAAGAATGCCTCACTCTTGTTAAGCGTCTCCTCAGCAGGAGCCTGCTGGGCGCTTGTTTTCACATTGTTTGTTGCCATTATTCTTTGTTGTTTTTAATATTTGCTACGAATTGCGGCGCAAAATTACTCATTTTATCGCACATACTGAAATTTATCGGCGACTTTTTTTGCAAAACTTTGGCTTTTTGCCCGCTTATTCGTAACTTTGCGCCGTGAATCTCGAAAAACTGTCACTCATCAACTACAAAAACATACCGACGGCAGAGCTTGAACTGTCGCCGAAAATGAACTGCTTCATCGGGCACAACGGCGTCGGAAAGACGAACGTGCTCGATGCCGTCTATTTCCTGTCCTTCTGTCACTCTTCCAACAATCCTGTCGATTCGCAGGTCATCCGTCACGACCAGGATTTCATGATGCTCGAAGGAACTTATAATATGGAAGGAGGAAAGCAGAAGGGGGAAAGCGAAGACCTGCTTTACGTCACCTGCGGCATGAAGCGTGGACAGAAGAAACACTTCAAGCGCAACAAGAAGGAATACAAACGGCTGTCGGAGCACATCGGACTGATACCGCTGGTCATGGTGGCTCCCAGTGACACGCTACTCATCGAAGGCGGTAGTGAGGAGCGCCGCCGGCTGATGGACGTGGTCATTGCCCAACAGAACCGCCAGTACATAGAGGCGCTGAGCCGCTATAACAAGGCACTGACGCAGCGCAACACCCTGCTGAAGCAAGATGAGGAGCCCGACGCCGACGTGCTCTCCATCTTCGAGGAGCAGATGGCGGCCGAGGGCGAGCGCATCTTCCAGCAGCGCACGTCGTTTACGGAAGAGCTGACGCCGCTGTTCCAGACATATTACGAACAGATTTCCGGCGGACGCGAAAAGGTATCGCTGACCTATCAGAGCCACTGTCAGCGGGGGCCGCTGCTGGAGGTCATCCAGCGCGACCGCTGGAAAGACCGCGCCATCGGCTACTCACTGCACGGCGTCCATCGCGACGACCTGGTGATGATGCTCGACGGTCACCCCATGAAGCGTGAGGGTTCGCAGGGACAGCTGAAGACGTTTGTCATTGCCTTGAAACTGGCACAGTTCGAGCTTCTCAAACGTTCGATGCCGACAACCCCTATCCTACTGCTCGACGACATCTTCGACAAGCTTGATGCCGAACGTGTGGAGCAGATAGTGAAACTGGTCGGCAGCGATGACTTCGGACAGATTTTCATAACCGACACCAACCGCGACCACCTGGACCACATTCTGTCCACGTCGTCGCACGACTACAAATTATTCACTGTCAACAACGGAGAGATATGTTTAAGCGCGACGTCCAACCTCTGAAGACACTCATCCTGCGGACCCTACGGGAACAGGGACTGGAGACACCGCTGTTGCAGAAACGGCTGATCGACTCCTGGCCCGTGGTGGCAGGACCGGCTATTGCACGCTACACCCACGAGGTGTTCATCCAGAACCAGACGCTGGTGGTGCGGCTGACGATGCCTGCACTGCGCACCGAACTGTCGATGCGCCGTAGCGAGCTGGTAAGACGTCTGAACAACGCTGTCGGCGAACAGGTGATTGCCGACATCCGTTTCTGCTAAGCCTTAGTCACCAGATGTAGCGCAGCGTGCGTAGCACGATAGTCGTATGCCGTCTGCTGCTTTTTCTTACCTGTCATGGCCTGTGGGAACGCCTCGCCGGCCTTGAAGAGACGCAGTGTCTCGCTGATGGCAGGATCGTCGGTATTCAGATATTCCGTCCACTCGGTCTCACCCATCATGTTGTAGATGATGCGGCTGTTGACGTAGCGTTCCAGCAGCTTGTGAGAGCGCTGAATCATGAGGTTACGCCGCTTCAGGCCGTTCTTCTCGGCATATTGCACGAACAGCTCGACGGAGTTGATCTTCTTCAGGTAGCTCTCCAAGTCCTTCATGGTCTTGAAGGTGCTCAGCTTGGGACGGTTCTCGTCGGTATAGTCATAAGCAAACTGGAGGATGAGCCCCGACATCGAGGCCTCCTTGTAGTAGCTGGTCATGTCGACCGTGTCCTCGGGCACAAAGATGTCGGGCATAATGCCGCCGCCGCCATAGACGACACGGCCGTTCTTGGTGTGGTATTCGGGACCAGACTGGTGAATACTGTCCTGCGAGAAGAACTCGCCACGCTCATAGCGCGTCATCAGGTCGGCCTCATAGTCCTTGGTGTCACCCTGGGTATAAGGCTTCTGGATGCAGCGGCCCGAGGGTGAATAGTAGCGGGCGATGGTCAGACGGATCATCGAGCCGTCGTGCAGCGTCACAGGCTGCTGCACCAGTCCCTTGCCGAACGAGCGGCGCCCGATAATGGTTCCGCGGTCGTTGTCCTGGATGGCACCTGCAAAGATCTCGCTGGCAGACGCCGACCCTTCGTCGATAAGCACCACCAACGGTATCTGCTGGTATGAGCCGCGACCGTCGCTGCGATACTCCTGACGGGCTGACTTGCGCCCCTGTGTGTAGACGATCAGACGTCCCTTGGGCAGGAACTCATTAGCCATCTGTACTGCCGACATCAGGTAGCCGCCCGTATTGCCGCGCAGGTCGATGACCAGATTGCCAAAGCCCTCCTGAGCCAGTGTGGCCAGGGCGATGAGCAGCTCGGGATAGGTCTTCTCGCCGAAGTTCTTGATTTTGATGTAGCCGGTGTCGTCATCAAGCATATAAGTAGCCGTGACGCTCTTCATCGGTATCTCGCCTCGCGTGATGGTGATGCGGCGCACAGTCTTCTCCTTGTAGCGCATGATGCCCACCTGCACCTTCGTGTCTTTCTCACCCTTCAGCTTATGGACAGCAACATCGTTGGTCACCTCCTTGCCGACGAAGGGCTTACCGTCGACCTCCACTATCTTGTCGCCCGCCAGCAGTCCGGCACGCTCGGCCGGGCCGTTAGAAATGACGTTCTGGACGTGGATGGTGTCCTGGCGGATGGTGAACTCTATACCGATGCCGAAGAATGAGCCTTTCAGGTCGTCGTTGGCCTGCTGCACATCCTTCGCACTGATGTAGACAGAGTGGGGATCCAACTCCGAGAGGATCTGCGGCATTGCCGTCTCCACAAGGTCGCCCATGTTGACGGTGTCCACATACTGGTCATCGATAATATGCAACAGGTCGTTCAGCTTATTACTGCCCGAGTTGATGATGCTCAGACGGTTGCCGCTGAAACGATTGGCGAAGAACGTGCCGATGAAGATACCCAGCACCACGCTCAGCGCAAGCCATAGCGGCATGAAACGATAGGTTTTTCTCTTGTTCATTCTGTTGTCTGTATGACGTTATTTCGAGATTTCGATATTTCGGGATGTCGGTATTTCGAGGTTAGTCCCCCATGTAAATCACTTCAATCCCAGCGCGCTCCAGCAGTCTGACGCCATCGTCCAGGCGGTACTTCTCGCCATAGACCACACGCTTGATGCCGGCCTGGATAATGAGCTTTGCACACTCTATGCAGGGTGAGGCCGTGATATAGATGGTTGCACCATCACTGTTGTTCGACGACCTCGCCAGCTTGGTGATGGCATTGGCCTCAGCATGCAGCACGTATGGCTTCGACACGTTGTTCTCGTCCTCGCACACATTCTCGAAACCCGTCGGCGTTCCATTGTAACCGTCGCTGATGATCATCTTGTCCTTCACAACCAGCGCGCCCACCTGCCGACGGACACAGTACGAGTTCTCGGCCCATATTCGCGCCATTCTCAGATAGCGCTCATCCAGCTTATGCTGCTTGAGCCCACCCGAGCCCTCCCCAGGATCTTGATTTTGCTGATTGTCTATCGTCATAATTAATCAATTGGTTTATTTAGACACCCGTCCCTTCTGGAGGGCTTGGGTGGGCTTAATTCCATTCCTCTTCAGCAAGGCGTCAATCGTCGGCTCGCCGCCCCTGAACCTTGTATACAACACCATCGGGTTCTCAGTGCCGCCCTTCGACAGGATGCAGTCGCGGAAGCGCTGCGCTGTCTCGGGATTGAAGATGCCCTCGCGCTTAAACACGGCGAACGCGTCGGCATCGAGGACCTCGGCCCATTTATAGCTGTAGTAGCCGGCTGCATAGCCGCCCGCCATGATGTGCGAGAACTGCACGGTCATGCAGGTGTCGGTGCGCTGCCGGCCGAGGATGGCTTTCTGCCACGCCTTTTTCTCAAAGGCGATGATGTCCTCGTCGAATGCATCCTTCCGGGTGTAGTAAGCCATGTCGAGCAGTCCGAAGCTGACCTGCCGCAGACAGGCCGTAGCAGCCATGAAGTTGCGGCTCCGCACGATACGCCGTATCAGTTCGTCAGGCAGTGGCTCACCCGTTTCATAATGGTACGCGAAGGTGCGCAGGAATTCTTTCTCTATGGCGAAGTTCTCCATGAACTGCGAGGGCAGCTCCACAAAGTCCCACCACACGTTGGTGCCACTCAAGCTCTCGAAGCGCGTGTTGGCAAACATGCCGTGGAGCGAGTGGCCGAACTCGTGCAGGAACGTCTCCACCTCGCCCAGCGTCAACAGTGCCGGCTTATCCTCCGTAGGCTTCGTCAGGTTCATGACCACCGACACATGGGGACGCACGTTCTTACAGTTGCCGGCTCCGAAGGGCTTATGCACGTCTTCACGTTCCAGCCATTGTCCCTGATACTCCGTCATCCATGCCCCACCCTGCTTGCCTTTGCGGGGATGGAAGTCGGCATAGAAGACAGCCAGGAAAGAGCCGTCCTTGTCGAACACCTCGTAGGCCTTGACATCGGGATGGTAGACTGGAATGGCCGTATTCTCCTTGAACGTGATGCCATACAGCCGCGTAGCCAGTCCAAAGACGCCGCTGATGACCTTATCCAACTGGAAGTAGGGACGCAACATCTCTGCATCCAGATTGTATTTCTTCATCTGAAGCTTATGCGAGTAGAACGACATGTCCCACGGCTGGAGCTTCTTCCCGTCCTCCCCCGACTGAGGGAGGGGTTGGTTCGCTCCCTTTCTTCTTCCCTGTCGGGGGGATAAGAGGGGGGCTGCCATCTTTTTCAGTTCTTCGCGCTCCTTCAGGGCCGTCGGTTTATATGCCACAATCAGCTCGTTCAGGAGTTTGTAGACACTGCGGACATTGCCTGCCATACGGCGACGCAGCACGTAGTCTGCATAGGTCTTGAAGCCCAGCAGCTGTGCTATCTCGCGACGCAGGTTCACCAGGCGCTTACACACCTCCAGATTGTTCTCTGCGTTCGCGTGCGAACATATTGTATTACGCGCCATATACATCTGGCGGCGCAGTTCGCGCTGCGTCGAATAGGTCATGAACGGCTGGTACGACGGATAGTCAAGCGTGAACACCCAGCCTTCCAGGTCGCGCTCCTTGGCCGCCAGTGCAGCGGCCTCGCGAGCCGTCACGGGCAGACCGTCCAACTGGGCTTCATCAGTCAGGTGCAGCGTGAAAGCCTTCTGCTCCTTCAGCAGGTTCTGCGAGAACTGCAGCGACAGCATTGAGGCCTCCTCGGTCAGTTGACGCAGACGTTCCTTGCCCTCCTTGTCAAGCAGGGCACCGCTTCGCACAAAGCCGTCGTAGCACGTATCGAGCAGCATCTTCTCCTCTGCCGTCAGCTTGCGGTGGTGACGGTGAACGTACTTGATGCGCTCGAACAGCCGTTCGTTCAGACGTATGTCGTTGGCATGCTTTGTCAGTATGGGCTGCATCTTCTGTGCCAGCTCGTCCATGGCGTCGTTCGTTTCAGCCGACAGCATATTGAAAAAGACCGTCGACACGCGGCTGAGCAGGTCATAGTAGTTGTCCTTCTCGTCGTCAACAGAGATGATGGTATTATCGAACGTCGGCTTTGCCGGGTCGTTGATAATCTTTTCTATCTGCTCGTCGTCACGGCGTATGCCCTCCATGAAGGCTTCCTCGAAGTCCTCCAGACGGATACGGTCGAACGGCACCGTGTCGTGCGGCGTATTGTAAGGTTCAAAAAACGGATTCCTCCGTTCGTTCTCCTGAGTCATAACACACTTGAATTACTTTCAGCCTGCAAAGATAGTGCAAACTGAGCGAAATACAAAATAAAATGCATTTTATTTTTCGGGTGCACATTATTTGGCCGTTCAGCGGATTATTTGTACCTTTGCAGTCATGAGCATGAAAAGAACAATTCTGACGACGGTAGCGGCCTGGTGTCTGACCCTGTCGGCGGGGGCACAGACCTTCGCCGAAGACTTTGCAGACAGCACGCTGCGACTCGACTACATCCTGGCAGGCAACAGTCAGGAGCAACACATCTATTTCAGCGAAGCCAAGCAGACGTCGCGCTGGGCAGGGCGCAAGTCCCGCCTTGCGGAGGTGTCGCTTCGCGGTAACGGACAGATAACGCTGAGCGACCACGCGACGGGCCGCCCACTCTTTGTGCACACGTTCTCGACGCTGTTCCAGGAGTGGCAGGCCGAAGAGGAGGCCACCCGTCTGGAGCGTGCCTTCCAGACGTCGTTCAACGTGCCCATGCCCAAACGTCCTGTCGACGTCAGGGTTACGCTGACCGACTTCCACGACAAGGTGGTGGGCCTGCTGGAGCACACGCTCGACCCTGCCGACATCCTGATACGTCAGGCCACAGAGCCCCAAGAGCCGTTCCAGTATGTCTGGAAGGGACAGACGCTGGCCGACGGCTCGCCCGACATTACCGCCTGCATCGACCTGGTCATCGTGGCCGAGGGATACACGCACAGCGAGATGGACAAGTTCCACACCGACTGTCAGCGCGTGGTCGACGCGTTGTTTGCACACGAGCCCTTTACATCCATGAAGTCGCGGTTCAATGTGGTTGCCGTGGACGCCGAGTCGGCAGGAAGCGGCCCCTCGCTGCCGCATCAGAAGCGTTGGAGAAGGACGGCCGTGGGCACCCACTACGACACGTTCTACACGGAACGCTACCTGATGACCGACCGCATGCACCGCCTCTACGACCTGCTCGACGGCATACCCTTCGAGCACATCATCGTTCTCGTAAACAGTGACACCTACGGCGGGGGTGGCATCTACAACCAGCTCACCGTGAGCACCAGCGACCATCCGACGTTCCGCCAGGTGCTGGTACATGAGTTCGGCCACGCCTATGGCGGTCTGGGCGACGAGTACTTCTACGACGACGGCTACGAGACGATGTACCCGACCGACACCGAGCCGTGGGAACCCAACCTGACCACGCTCGTCGACTTCCAGTCGAAGTGGGCCGACATGCTGCCGGAAGGGACTGCCATTCCTACGCCACCCGCCAAGGTTCCCGACTTCAGGAACCTGACATCCGACGAGGAGCGCCGTCAGCTGAACGCCGCCACTCAGCGCGTGGGTGTCTTCGAGGGCGGTGGCTATCAGTCGAAGGGAGTCTACCGTCCTGCACAGGAATGCCGCATGAAGATCAACGAGGTCGAGCACTTCTGTCCCGTCTGCAAGCGTGCTCTTGTGCGCATCACCGATTTCTATACCAGTCAGTAATTCCACATCACCATGATATTCTATTTCTCAGGCACAGGCAATACGCGGTGGGCTGCCCAGCAACTGGCCACGGCGACAAGAGAGAGGCTGTTGTTCATTCCCGACGAGCTGAACACACCATGTGAGTACACCCTCGACGAGGACGAGCGCATCGGCTTCTGTTTTCCCGTCCATGGGTGGCAGCCGCCACACATCGTACGAGAGTTCATCAGACGGATGAGCATAACCGGAGCGGCAGGCCATTATGCCTACACGCTGTGTACCTGTGGCGACAGCACAGGACTGGCGGTAACAATGCTGGCCAAGGAACTGTCGACGAAGGGCATCAGCCTGCAGAGCAGCCAGTCACTCGTCATGCCCGAGAGCTACGTCTGTCTGCCTTTTATGTATACAGACAAGCCCGAACGGGAACGTGAGAAGATAGAGAAGGCGCGGCAAGCTTTAGACGCATTTATCAAGGTGGTCGGCCAGCGGCAAACGGGGTTCAGCGAGCTGACATTAGGACTAACGCCATGGACTTTCAGCCACGTCATCGGTGCATACTTCAACCGCTTCATGATAAGCGACAAGAAGTTCACCGTCGACAGTGACACCTGCATCCATTGCGGGCGGTGTGCCAAGGAGTGTCCCGTAGGCGACATCGTGTTCGAAGAAACACCGAGCTGGAAACACGATAACAGCTGCACATGTTGTCTCAGCTGCTATCATCACTGTCCCGTCCACGCCATCAACTACGGGCGTATCACCCGTCAGCGCGGACAGTACTATTTCGGGCATACTGCTGCTCATACTCCATGAGCAGGCGCTCCATCTGGGGAATCTCGATACGGCCTCGGTACAGGGCCATGAGTCCTTGGCTCTGCATGTGATTCAGGGCGCGGCTGACGTCGAGCCGGCTGTTGCCAACCTCGACGGCCAGCTGGGTCATGAGGATGCGGAGGGTCTTGGGGCCGGCAGGATGGACGCAGCGGTTGGCTATGAAACGAATGATGCGCTGCTCAAGGGTCTGCGGACTGCGGCGCCATGGCTGATGCTGCAGTTTCTGGGTCCGGGTAGCCAGGAGATTCAGCAGATTGATGCGGAAAATGAGGAATTGCTCGGTCAGGCGGACAACCTCGGAGCGGTCGATGCGGAGCAGGGCCACAGGCGTAACGGCACAAAAGGTGTGGGTGTAGCGCTGCTGATAGCCGAAGATGGCCTCGGGCTGCAGAATGACAGGTGCCGACAGCTGCTCAACGAGCGTATAGGTGCCGTCGTCGGACTGGGTCTCGACGCTCACCGTGCCTGACAACAGCAGGCAGAGGTGGGTGCAGACGGCATCGGCACGGTAGAGGACGCTACGGGCAGGCTCCTTCTGGAAGTCGAACTTCGTGTGTCCGGCTATGTGGCTGAGATCGTCGCGGCTCATACCGAGGAAGAGCGGGAACTGCAGCAACTGGTCGTAAAGCTGGAGGCTGGCCATAGGCAAGGGCTACTCGGTTATCTTGTCCTTCACTGACGGCGAGAACCAGACAGCTGTCTGGCCGTCGGGAGTGGAATAGATGAAATAGGCCATCAGCTCGGGATGGCGTTCGAGAACGGTCTTGGCACGCTCCACGCCCATCACCATGAAGGCGGTGGCATAGGCATCGGCAACGGCGCAGTCCTTGGCGAGGACGGTGGCCGAGAGCAGCGAATGTTGGACGGGGTAGCCGGTCTTGGGATCAATGGTGTGGGCATACTTACGGCCGCCCTTATAGTAGAAATTGCGGTAGTTACCGCTGGTGGCCATAGCGATGTCGGTGACGTTAAGGACTGTCTGCAGCTCACCGCTGACGGAGAGGCTGTCGTCGGTAGGCTTGGTGACGCCGATACGCCAAGGCACACGTTTGTCGCTGATGCCCTGAGTGACGACCTCGCCGCCTATCTCGACCATGAAGTTGCGTATGTCATGACGGCGCAGCAGACGGGCAATGACATCGGAGCCGTAGCCCTTGGCAATGGCCGAGAAGTCAAGCTGGTTGCGAATCTTCAACAGGCTGTCAACCTGCTGGCGCGTAGGCATCTGCTCGTGCTTGAAGCCGAAGCCCCAGGCGTTGACCAGTGGTGCCACGGTGACATCGAAGGCGCCGTCGGTCTCGCGGTTCACTGTCTGTGCCAGCTGGTAGACCTCATCATACATAGGCCCAGGCGTCACCTTCTCGCCGCGATTGATTCGGGCGACGGTAGACGAGTCATTGAACATCGAGAACTCCAGGTCGACCTTCTTCAGCTCGGCCTCAATCTCAGCCTGAAGATTATCCGGGCACTGATAGGTGACATTGTAGATGGTGCCAAAGACGAAGCCAGTATTATGCTGATACGGCTCTGACTGCTGCTGACGGATAATCAGCACCGTGCCAATGATTAGCAGCGCCAGAAACGGCACCTGCCACATCAATCGTTTCTTCTGTTTTGTCTCCATATTAACTCTCAGTTCTTTGCAAGCAAAGCGAGCAAGCTCGAGCGCTCACCTCTCAGTTATCAAATATCCACTATCACATTGAACGTCCCGCCGAGGCGCGTGTCGCCCGAGATGCCGAAGCCGGGAACGTACCAAGTCTTACCGATGATGCCGTCGTTGTGGACGATGCGGCGACGGTAACGTACGGACCAGCCCAGATGCAAGGGGCCGGCAATCTTGGCATCGATGCCAAGGACGCCTTCAAGCCAATGCTGCGAGCACGACTCGCTGTTGACGCCGAAGCCGGTATCCCACTGCCACACAGGGTCGGGGAAGTTGGAGCGCCACAGGTCGACCTTATAGGAAGTATAGGCATAGCGGAAACCGCCATATAAACGGTTGGGGCCGTGCTTTTGCTTCAGCAGGTTCCAGTCCATGCCGACACGAAAGTAGGGCGCGGCGGTCTTGTAGCTCAGCCCTGTCACCTCGTCGTTCAGATGCTCGGCCTCTCCATAGCCCACCTCGACAATGGGGAACCACTGGTCGTGCAGGTTCAGGCGGAAGGCGCCCTCGTACTGACCATAGTCGGACAGCTGGCGCTGGCAGAAACCAAAGAGGTCGAACGACACCTGAAATCCACGCATCATGGGCACCGAGTCGGGCACAAGACGGAACAACTTGAGCGTCTGCCCCTGAACCGGCAACAGCGATGCCACCAAGAGCAACAGGCTAACGGCGGTCTTTGAAAGTGATATGGAAATGGGCTGTCTCGGCGTCATAATCAACAAAATCTTTATGGATAGCTATCGTGTCTATCGCATTGTGCGTCGAACGCACTGCCCTTAGGCGGTGGAAGAACGAAGCACTACAGTCGACGGACTCGAAGTGGGGAATGTCATCCTTCTTGATGAGCACGGTGTCGATGGCCAGGAAGTCGGGGCGGTTGGCCATGATGAAGAAGAGGCTGTCCTCCGGATGGGCGTAGCTGATGGGCAGCGAGAAAGTGGTCAGGCCGATGCCGGCGTTGAACAGCAACGTGTCCGATCCGTCACTGCGATGGGTGAAGACGTACATCGTGTCGCGCAGCGTGTCGACCTGCTCGTCGGCCGTATACAGCCCATAGACGGTGTAGACGGTGTTCTGCACAGGACAGTCGATAGAGCTGCAGGCACTCACCAGCAGCACTGACAGCAACGCGACGACTACTTTCCGCATCCCAGTTCCTCCTCTATCTGATAGTCGTTACGTCCAGCCGACGAACGGCTGATGAGATCGCCGATGAATCCCGTCAGGAACAGCTGCGTACCAATCATCATCATGGTCAGCGCTATGTAGAAATAGGGCGAGTCGGTGACCAGACGCTGGGGAATGTCATGGGCCAGGCACCACAGCTTGTCGGCACCGATGACGAAAGCGGCCACGAAACCGATGAAGAACATGATGGTACCAAGGAAACCAAAGACGTGCATGGGCTTCTTGCCGAAGGTGGAAAGGAACCACAGCGTCAGCAGGTCGAGATAGCCGTTGACGAAACGGTTCAGCCCCATGAACTTCGACTGGCCGTACTTGCGTGCCTGATGCTGCACCACCTTCTCGCCAATCTTCGAGAAGCCGGCCTGCTTGGCCAGATAGGGCACATAGCGGTGCATCTCGCCGTAGACCTCGATATTCTTGACGACAGCCTTGCGATAAGCCTTCAGGCCGCAGTTGAAGTCGTGCAGGTTCTTGATGCCACTGACCTTGCGGGCGGTGGCGTTGAAGAGCTTGGTGGGGATGGTCTTCGAGATGGGGTCGTAGCGCTTCTGCTTGTAGCCGCTCACCAGGTCGTAGCCGTCGTCCACAATCATGTGGTAAAGACCGGGAATCTCGTCGGGAGAGTCCTGAAGGTCGGCATCCATCGTGATGACCACATCGCCCTGGGCCTCGGCAAAGCCGCAATAGAGCGCCGGGCTCTTGCCGTAGTTGCGGCGGAACTTGATGCCCTTCACCACGTCGGGCTGCTTCTGGTGCAACTCCGAGATAATCTCCCACGAGCGGTCGGTGGAGCCGTCGTTGATGAATATAACCTCGAAGGAGAAGTTATTGGCTTTCATCACTCGCTCTATCCATGCGTAGAGCTCAGGAATTGATTCGTCCTCATTAAAGAGAGGTATTACAACTGATATATCCATGATGTTTCTAACTGTTTACGTTTGAAGTTCTTTACTTTCTGGTACGATGAAGGATGAGGCTGATTGGGAGTCCCAACAGGATGCCTAAGGTGATGTTCAGCGTCAGCCCGTTCAGGGCAAAGTCGATGGGGCGGAGCTCGGTCAGCATCTGAATGTTCTCCGACAGCGACTCCGACAGCCCGTACTGCTCCATCGCCGCCTTTGCCTCGGGCGACGACAACACCGACTGGAACGACGACACCAGATAGCCGTGATCAAGATAGGCGAAATAGACATACTGCACCAACGCCAACAGGATACCGGCATAGAAGAACACCAGAATGACGAACGCCCAGCCACGCATCAGCGAGATGATGCCATGAAGGCCCTCGTCGCGGAAACGGCGCAGACGACGGGCCACATAGAATGGTGTCACCACCATCAGCAACACGGCTATCATGCCGTAGAACGGGGTTTTCAGGCCTATGAGATAGCAGGCGAAACTCACCGTACACAACAGCGCCACCAGGGCTCCGTCGACACGGGCATAAGCTTTCAGTTGGAGGTATTCTGCCGGGGTCATTGTAAACTATTACTCTTTTCAGCCTGCAAAATTAAGAATTTTCCTGCACATAACAGCCGGCGAGGCGCGAAATTTTAATTAATTCTGAAGAAAGTGCCCGACTTCTGTTAATTTTAGCTACCTTTGTGGCGGATTTTCAACAACAAACGACGATGAACTATAGACAACTGACTGTAGGGCTGGCCACCACCCTACTCCTCCTGCCTCTCGCAACCAGCGGTACCATCATGCCAACCGACACCGACAGAGTGGAGGTGCCGGTGGGAAACGCCCCGCGGCTACCCTACCGGCTGTGGGTGACCGACGAGAACGGGAAGGGGGCGTTCAGGCAGGTCAAGTGGCAGAACAGTTCGCTCATCAGGGAACAAGCTGAAGCCGACGCAAGACTCAACCCCGCCGGCACAGAGTATCTGGTCAGAGGATATATCATTGGCGACAACACGACGCCCAATGGTTTTCCCGTTGTAGCGAAAGTGAGGGTGACGGACAAGCCTTGGCCGACACCGGCAACAAGTCCCATCGCGGAACCGCTGCCGTTGGACAAGGTGACCATCGAGGGCGACCACTCCGCAGCTGGCGGCGCCATGACGGAGAACAGGCTGACGTGGAATCGCGACCTCGACATCGGCAACCTGCTCACGCTCGACGTCAGACAGCAGCTCTACAACTACCGCGACACCTACGGACTGCCAACCGACGGCTACCCCGTTGCCGACGGTTGGGACTCGCCGACGACGAAGCTCAAGGGGCACGGCTCGGGTCACTATATGTCGGCTATGGCAATGGCCTACGCCTGCTGCAGCGACGTTCAAGCAAAAGCCAAACTAACAGAGAATATCCATCTGATTGTAAACGAGTTGAGAGAGTGTCAGGAACGGACATTCGTGTGGAACGACAGCCTCGGACGCTACTGGGAGGCACGCGACTTCGCCCCCGAAGGCGAGCTCATGACGATGCAGGGCACATGGAAGGATTTCGACCGTTACAAACAGCAGTACAGGCAGTACGGCTATGGCTACCTGAATGCCATCCCCGCCCACCACTGCGTTCTCGTGGAGAAGTACAGTCCCTATAATAATGAGAAAGGTGTATGGGCACCTTACTACAGCGTGCACAAGCAACTGGCCGGTCTCATCGACATCGCCACCTACGTCGACGACAAGGCGGTGGCCGACAAGGCACTGCTCATTGCCAAGGACATGGGACTGTGGGTGTGGAACCGACTGCACTTCCGCACTTACGTCAAGACCGATGGCAGTACGGAGGAGCGACGTGCCCGGCCCGGCAACCGCTACGAGATGTGGAACATGTACATTGCGGGCGAGGTGGGCGGCATGGAGGAATCGCTGGCACGACTGGCCGGGATGGTGTCCGACACGGCCGACAGCCGGCGGCTGCTGGAAGCGGCGACCTACTTCGACAGCCCGGCCTTCTTTGAGCCGCTCGCACGCAACATAGACGCCATCCGCACGCGCCACGCCAACCAGCACATACCGATGGTGACGGGAGCGCTGAGAGCCTTCCGCGTCAGTGGCAATCTCGACTACTACCATCTGGCCCGGAACTTCTGGACGATGATTCAGGGGCGCTACCGCTACGCCATGGGCGGCGTCGGCAACGGCGAGATGTTCCGCCAGCCATACTCACAGATGACGAGCATGTGCAGCAACGCCACCAACTGGGGCGGACGCGTCAGACCCGAGCCGACGCTCAACGAGACATGCTGCGCCTACAACCTGGCCAAGCTGACGAAAGACCTGAACTGCTTCACCCCCGACGATGCCGCATACATGGACTACTACGAACGGGTGCTCTACAACCAGATTATCGGATCGCTGAATCCTGCTCAGTATCAGGTAGTTTACCAGTACGCTGTCGGCTTGGACGCCTCGAAGCCGTGGGGCAACGAGACGCCACAGAGCTCATGCTGCGGAGGCACTGGAGCCGAGAACCACGTGAAGTATCAGGAGGCCACCTACTTCGTCTCCGCCCCCCAGACCGAAGGAGGCCAGAGCGAGCCCACCCTGTGGGTTGCACTCTACATGCCGACGACAGCCCAGTGGGATGCACAAGGCGTTGTCATCAGCCAAGAGTGCCGATGGCCGGCCGAACAATCAGTCATTCGCATTGCCAAGGGCAGTGGGAAGTTTGCCATGAAACTGCGCGTGCCCTACTGGGCCACCGAGGGCTTCGACGTGAAACTGAACGGGAAGAGTGTGGCACGCCACTACCAGCCCTCCAGCTATGTCGTCATTCCTACCCGCAAATGGACAAAAAAGGATGTTGTCGAGGTGACAATGCCCTTCTCACTCCACATAGACTTTGCTCCCGACAAGATGCAGACGGCAGCTGGTAGCGACAAAGAGTACGAGCCCCTATGGGCTGGGGCCATCATGGCCGGGCCTCTGGTCATGGCCACAACAGGCATCACCAACTGGGACGAAGCGACGCTCGACCTCTCGACTGGTCTCGACGGCATGACGCTGAACGCTCCAGTAAGAGGCAACGGCGCCAATGCCAACCTCTACACCATGAACTACCGTGGCATGACCTTCATTCCCGACTATCAGGCTGACCGCAACGTGACCCACTATTTCCGCATGAACTTGCCTGTCGACAGCGCTGCCATGACGACTCTCGCCAAAACGGCCGGTATTGACAAGAGCGAACTGCGCGAACTGCTGTTGATTGCCCAAGCGCGACGCGACGAACAGCAGGCGTGGAACCAGCTGAACGTCAAAGTACCCGAATATGCGCCGTGGGCACCTCACGCCTTTGCGCGAATGGAAGAGACGATGCTGCGCGGACAGCAGCTGATCGACGCTCAGGAGCGGAGCCAGGAGGCCATCAGCCAGACAACAGCCACCCTCAACGCCATCATCAACACCATGCGACCCGGCAACCTGCCAGAGCCCGAAGACCTGATGACACTGACTGAACTGCTGACTGCGGCACAGCAGCAGACTGACGCCAACGACACGCTGCGCCAGGCCATCGGCTATGCCAACATGGTGGTCAAGTACGTCAACGACGGGAGCGGCACAAAAGACATGATTGAGCGGGCCGAACGGCAACTGAAAGAGTGCTCCAAAACAAAAAATTAGTTAAATGAGGCCTAATAGCGCGACAAAGATGGTGCGTTTTCGAAAATTATGACTACCTTTGCACCCGCTTTCGACAAGGCGACTGATAATCACCCATTATCAATTGCAAATTGTCAGCGTTAGCAACACGGGCAGTCCTGTACGGCCAGCTCCCTCGGAATCCCCCAGGATGGGAACAT
>CAMVPA010000036.1 GCA_947169245.1 uncultured Prevotellaceae bacterium | reverse complement strand
ACATCACGCTCGAAGGAAGCGTCAACGACGTCAACCCGCTGCAACCAGAGAAAGCCTCTTCGCCAATCGACATCACGCTCGAAGGAAGCGTCAACGACGTCAACCCGCTGCAACCAGAGAAAGCATGATTAGAAACACTTAAAGTACCTTCCTTTATTTCAATACATGTATTATTAGGCATTGTACCTTTGTACTTATATGCCATATTGTTTATATAAACAAGCCCATCAGGTTGGTTATCATACCACGGAGTACCTATGAAAGCGCTAACGCTAATCGTTGTCACACTCGAAGGAATCGCCAACGACGTCAAGCCGCTGCAATTATAGAAAGCATAATTGCCAATCGACGTCACACCCTCAGGAATCGTCAACGATGTCAAGCCATAGCAAAAAATGAAAGCATAATCACCAATCGACATCACGCTCGAAGGAATTGTCAACGACGTCAAGCCACTGCAGCCATAGAAAGCATTCGAACCAATCGACGTCACTACATAATCCACTCCATTAACATTTACTGAGTTCGGGATAACGATGTCACCAGAATAACGAGTTGATGTAGAAGTCACTTCCGCCGTCTTCGCATCATCATCCAAGTTGTAGTCTATACCACCTACCTCAACATAATGCGCACCCGCCGCTAACGGCAGGAGGAGCGTGAGGAGTATCGTGGTGAATAGCTTCTTCATATTCTTTAGTTCTATAGTCATTGTGAGGAGATCATACAGCAATATTGATATTTACAGGTTGTCATCGCTATCGTCGCTGAACGGCTAACTGGTTACAATTTGTAACCGGTTCGAATGGCGACATCGGTCAGGCGCATCTTTCCGTCTGCAGCGGGTAATTTCAGTTGCTTACAATTTGTAAGCAACTCATCTGCGCCCTCCTCCTTAAGGCGTTTCTGCAACACCGCCCAGTAGGTACTGGCCCCACGGGCGTTGGGCTGCTCGGTTAAAACTTGCACCACGTCAACGATGGAGAAGTAGTATTTCTGCTCCTCCTCGTCCCAGACGTAGCGTACTTGCTTCTCATCGAATAGTTTGATGAATGTCTTATCTGACATAATTATCTTACAGGTTTCTTGACTTTGGTTTACTTGTGTACTCAACCACCTACTTGCTTCTGCGGCTATAGCCCGGTGTGTCGTTGTCGCCTTCGCCAGGAACGACCTTGGGCTTGGGGGCCTGAGTGACGGTGACCTTTCGGGTGACGGCCTCATCGTCGGTCTGGACGGTCAGCTCGGTGGTGCGCGACTCATAGCGGTCGTTGGGTGTGGCGCTGACGGTGATGGTCGTCGCAGTGGTTGTGACGGTGAGCCACGACTCGTAACCAGAGAGCACTTGCCACGTAGTGTTGGACGTGACCTGGATGTCGACAGCGGTGCCGTCGACAGTCAGCTGCACGTCTTCGGTGCTGAGGGTCAGCGACGTGGGGGGCAGCTCCTTACCCTTCTGGGTGACGGTATAGGAACGGACGATGGGATTGTCGCCGACAGAGGTGACGGTGAAATGGGCATCGCGCTGCTCGGTCGACTCGTTGGCCTGCACGGTGACGACGATGGTGCTGCCGTCCCTGACGACCGTGAGCCACGAGGCGTCATTGGTTGCAGGCGTAATCTCCCACTCGACGTTGCCCCTGACGGTGAGCGTCTGTGTGCCACCCTCGGCCTCGAAGATGTCGAGCAGCTGTGGGGTGACCGTAAGTTCGAGTTCCTTACCCTCCTGAGTGACGGTGTAGGAACAGACGATGGGGTCGCTGCCGGTGGTGCTGACACTGAACTGCGCCGTGCGCCGCTCGGTGGTCTCATTGGCGGCCACCGTGACGGTGACGGCCGTCGTACCCGTCTTGACGACGCTAAGCCACGAGGCGTCGGCAGTCTGCATGGTGACGGTCCACTCCACATTGCTGCTGACCGAGAGCGTGCGTGTCTCGCCGGCGGCCTTGAAGGCGTTGAGCGTGGCAGGCGAGACGGTGAGCGTGGGGGTGATGTCCTCCCCTATTTCGTAACCGTAGGGTGCTCCGTTGCCCGAGCAGGCCGTGGTGACGGCAGCTGTCAGGAGTACGAGCAGCAGCGAGGCTGCAAACGTCAGCAGGTGCTGAAGGGTCGTATGTTGCTTCTTCATAGCTTTCAGGTTTTAGAAGTTATAGCCCACGGACAGGCCGAGGTTACGGTTACGGTAGTCGGCCATGCCTATCTGGTAGGCGGCGCCGACAGTGACGTGGCGGCTGATGATGAACGACAGTCCGGCCTGCACACCGTAGTCAAAGCTGGGATGCTGGTCGAAGAACGGCACGTCGTACTTGCCGGCCTTGTCGTCCTTGATGTTGCCGCCTAAGCCCATGGCGATGTACGGACCGGCCCCCACCTGTACGGCGAAGGCGTCAGACAGCGTGAAGCGCAGCGCAGCCTGCAGGGGCAGGTCGATGTACTGGGCGGTGGCAGTCTCTACAACCTTGCCGTCATCATACTTGTAGCCCTTGCCGGAGTAGTAGAGTCCCGTCGAGAAGTAGAACATGCTCGACAGACGCAGATCCAAGGCCAGGCCTACATGGAACGACGTGGTCATCGAGGTCTGATCGTAGGGTGAGGCAAACTGCGTCGTGGCCATGTTCAGGCCGGCACGGAGGCCAAAGGAGGCAGTCTTCTCGTCGCTCTTCTTGTGGACGGCGGGTGTCGAGGTCGTTCCCGCGGTGGTGGCCGTGGTGCCGGTACCAGCCTTCGACTGGCCGGTGCTCGCGGTGTCGCGCTTCGCCACGGTCTGGTGCGGGTCGTAGAGCGTCAGCAAATAGGCCGTGTTGCCCGTCAGCTCCTTGATGCCGAAGGCGGCGCAGTCGATGTCCAGCGAATAGTGGTTCTTAAAGAGCAGGCGGAACTTCTTGGTGCCGGTGGTCAGGTAGACCCACTGCTCCATGCCCTTACGCGGAATGTCGGGGATGCTGCTGTCGGGCGACTTCATGAAGTTGCCCTCGACGCTCACAATGTCGTCGCCGGCCTGCACGATGACCAGCGCGCAGGGGTCTTTATCGAGATCATAACGGCGGTCGGCTGATGGTATGACGCGGTCAGGACGGTGCTCGAAGCTCTTAATCTGGAACTCGTTCTGTGCCATGGCCGACAGCGTGGCCGTCAGCAGTAGCAAGGTTAGTAGTCTGTGTCGTCTCATGCGTTTTTAGGGAATAAGAAAGTCGTTGATATTGAACACGCTGTCGGAGCTGAGCCGGTCCTTGCCCACCCACTCGGGCTGCCAGGTACGTACATGGATGACGGGTGGCGCATCCTCGTCGTCGGGGAACTCCCAGAGCAGGAACAGGTAGCCGTCGTCCTCGTAATTGACGTTGCTCCACGTGCGGCTGTTGGAGGAGCGCCAGTTCTGGCGCAGCGACACGCCGTACCAGTTAGGCTTCGACTTGTGACCGTAGATCTTCACATCGTCGAAGGTCAGGTGGATATACGTGTTTTTGGCAAACACATCCTTCAGGTTATTCAGATACTCCTCCTTGTTCTGGCGGCGGTAGGCCACCTCTTTGCGCAAGGTCGGCTTGTCGCCGACGTATGTCTTGCGGGTGATGACGCGGCCGGTGATGATGAGGGCGTCGTCGCTGTAAATCTGCTGCAGGGCATTGAGGTCCTTCTCGTCGTAGTAGCTGCGGAACTTGTCGACGAAGTTCATGATTTCCAGCTTGCGGCGCATGTCGGTGACGTCGCGGCTGTTGGCCAGCAGGTCGAGGTACATGTTGTTCTTCAGCGCCAGGTGGACGCTGGTGATGATGCCCTCGGCCGACAGGTTGATGCACACCTCGCGCAGGCGGTCGCCGCGCAACTGGCGGTTGAGCATGGTGACGGCAATGCCACGCACCTCGTAGCCGCTGACGTCCATCAGACAGGGACGGGCGTTCTCGGTGTACTCACAGCGGAACGACGACGTGCCGCTCCAGAGGCTCTCCAGCGACTTGCGTGCCTGCGGCGTCATCCTGATGGCGTCAAGCTGCAAGGGGCGCTCGGCGGCTGCCGCATGGTTAATCTCGGTGAGCAGCAGCGATATCTGTTCCTGCATGCGGTCCTTCAGCTGCGAGTCCTTGATGCCGTCGGAGAAGCGGAACGTCACCTGCTGCGCTGCCGCCGTGACGAGCAACAGCGCCCAGATGACCATGGTTGTCGTTAGTCGTTTCATATTCTGGTGTTCTTTTCTTGTTTATCCTCATCTGTAGGTCTTCTTGCCCGAGCGCCCTTTAGGCGTAGTGGCAAAGAAGTCGGTCACGTTGGCCAGCGGTATGTAGAGATACGCCTTGGCCTTCATGCGGGGCACCTCGACCGTCAGTTCGCTGGCGCGGCAGGTGACATGCAGCATGTGGGCATAGCCCCACTGCGGGTTGTCGGCCACGAGCATGGCCGAGTGGGTGGTGCCGTCGAAGCCTTCATATATATAATAAGGTGTGCTGCCCTCCTTCTGGCAGAATGAGAGCCACTGGCCAACGGTGACGTCGGCCTGCTGGTGGTTGTTGTCGCTCATCAGGAAGTTGAGACTCAGCACGGCCGACGGCCGCACGGCTGCCAACAGGATGTTGGCCAGCGTCTCGGCAGGATAGTGGCGGTCGCAGACAAATGCCGGCCGGGCGTTGCTGCCGATGGTGTAGTAGGTGTCGCCCTTCACCTTCGGCATAGGTTTGAAGCTGCCGCCAGCCTTGACGTAGAGGTTGTCGGCACGACGGGTCAGCCCGTCGGTGGTGGCAGGCAGGTGGAGAGCGGTCTGGGGCGCACGGTAGGTGCGCAGACGGCTGACGAGGCTGCGCTCCAGCTGACGGCGCGTGCTGCCGCTGAGCAGTTCGTAGTCGACGGGGAACGAGAGCGTCACCAGCTCGCTGCCGCCACGCAGCCACACGACGACGTAGCGCCGGTCGTCGAGTATCGAGATCTGGCACTCATCGTCAGGGCGCACCGTGGCCAGCGTGTTCCACGAGCCGCGTGCAAACTCCACCTTCTTCAGTATCAGCTGTCGGTCGACGCGCTGCGCCTGATAGTCGGCCAGCGCCTGCTCCAGGAAGTCGTAGACGGGCGACGGCTGCAGGCGCCGCACATCGGCGCTGAACAGACGGTGTCGCGAGGCGTTCTGTGCCTGTGCGGCGACGCTTGTCGTCAGCAGCACCGTCAGACACAGCGCTATCCGGAGGATTGTTGTTGTTGGGCGTTTCATGACTTTCATGCGCAGTGTGTGTTTAGTGTCCGATGATGATGGGTTCCGTCTCGCCGTTGTTCTTGTGCCACGTACCGTTGTCGAGGTGTCCGCGGTAGAAGGTGCCCACCACGCGTTCGCCGGCAGCGGCCATGCGCTGCTCGTCGTCGTTGCTGTCAATGCGGTGGGCCGACTTGAAGGTCAGCGTGCCGTTGCCGTGGGGTTTGCCGCCCGCGGTCTGTCCCTTATAGGTGGCATAGCCCAGGTCGAGCGTCGTCATGGCGCCGTCGTCACCGCTCTGCGGGGCCGCCGTCTTCACGGCCGTAGCCGTCTGGCCGGTCTTGGCGGTCTCCTTGTTTGTGGCCGCTGTCGCGGGCTTTGCCGTCTCACTGGCCTTGACGGTCTCCTCGGCCGTGGCCGATGTCACCTCGGGCGTCGTCTTCACGGCCGGTTGTGCCGTCTCGTCCTTCGCCGGCAGCGGCATGCCCGCCTGGTCGTCGGCCGTCGCATACTGTTCCGCCTGTGTCTCGGTCTTGACGGTGGTTGCCTCCACCCTCTCCACCTTGGTCTGCCCGTCATGGCTTGTCGACGGCCAGAGCAGCCAGCCGACGATTCCCAGCAGCACGACCGCGGCCACGGCGGCCAGAGGGATGAGGTAACGGCGCCACCAGGGCGTGGCCGACATCTTCGGGAACTGCGAGTCGACGAGCGAGGCCGTCTCCCATGGTTTCTCATCCTGCATGACTGTCGGCAGGTGCATCAGCACCTCCTGTGCCAGCGCCTCGAGCTGCGAGGCCCGCGGACGCTTGGCCGGCTCCACGTCCATGCACTGCGTCAGCACAGCCGACAGTTTCTTCGAGAACCTGCCGTCAGGCAGCTCAGGCACATCGGCACCGTTCTTCAGGAGCAGTCCGCCGTGATTGCCGAAGGGCAGGTAGCCGGCCGCCAGCTCGTAGACGGTGACGCCCAGCGAGAAGATGTCGTTGGCCATGATGGGCTTGTTCTGTGCCGAGAAGCGCTCAGGAGCCATGTAAGCCAGCGTACCGGCAGAATACAGGTCGTTGTTGGTGTTGTTCGAGCTGGTAGCCTTGGTTATCGTGTCCTTCGACTGGACGCTGACGCCGAAGTCGGTCAGCATGAAGTTCTTGTTGTCGTCAATCAGGATGTTGGCCGGCTTCACGTCCTGATGGATGATGGGCGGCGTCATGTTGTGGAGATAGCCCAGACCGGAGGCCGCATCGCGCAGCAGTCGCCAGGCGTCGCGCTCGGTGAACTTGCCGATGAGGTTGTTGATGTTGCCGCCGCTGCAATACTTCAGCACCAGATAGGGTCTGTTGTCACAGATACCGAAGTACTTGGGGGTCAGCAGGTTCTGGTGGTTCACGTTCACCATGATGGAGAACTCGTGAGTCAGCAAGTCGATGCCGTCGACGGGAAGGCCCGTCGAGGGTGCATAGATTTTCAGGGCCAGCTGGACGTGGGTCTGCGTATCTGTCACTCTCCACACCTCAGCAAAAGCACCTTTGCCAAGTTCCTGTTCCAACTGGTATCGACCATCAAACACTTCCATAGTACTGTCAAATAATAGGTTGCCTACGTAAACTACCCGCAAAGATATATATTTTTCGGGAAACGAACAAATTTTGAGGCCACGAATTTCACAAATCACACGAATTATGGTGGAGCAGCCTGCTTATTCGGTCTTACCGTCAGAACAGCGTACTATATACTGTCTAACGCTGATTTCTCCTGCACTTCCTGCACCCATCACTGACTATCAGGCACTTACGGCAGATTTCCGTCACTTTTTCCTGCACCCGACCTTGCACCATCCTGCACTTGGGGATGCGGTGGAACGAGGGCGCAGAAGTTCGGGGAGCCGTCGCAGAAATGTTCCACGGCCTGGAACAAATCTGAGAGGCCGCCGCAGAAACGTCCCACGGCCTGGGACAAATCTGAGAGGCCGCCGGAGAAACGTCCCACGGCCTGGGACAAATCTGGGAGGCCGCCGGAGAACTCTGGGGGGCCGCCGCAGAACTCTGGGGGGCCGGTGCAGGATGGTGCAGGGGCAGGTGCAGGAGAAAACGGCCGAAAACGGCCGTAAGTACCTGATAGTCAGCGGCAGGTGCAAGAGTGCAGGAAAAATCCGGGGTTAGCCTATATATAGGGGGCCACTACGAGCGCACAAGGTTGCGGCCGGCGTCGATGCGCAGGAAGATGAAGAGCAGGAGGGTGAAGCCCCAGAGCGACGAGCCGCCGTAGCTGAAGAACGGCAGGGGTATGCCGATGACGGGCGTCAGGCCGAGCACCATGCCGACGTTGATGAAGACGTGGAAGAGGAAGATGCTCAGCACACAATAACCGTAGACCCGCCCGAAGCGGTAGGGTTGTCGTTCGGCAAGGTGGATGAGACGCAGGATGAGCAGGAGGAACAGGATGAGCACGCCGGCGGAGCCCACGAAGCCCTCCTCCTCGCCGACGGTGCAGAAGATGAAGTCGGTGTCCTGCTCGGGCACGTACTTCAGCTTGGTCTGGGTGCCATTAAGGAAGCCCTTGCCGCGCAGACCGCCCGAGCCGATGGCTATCTCGCTCTGGTGGACGTTGTAGCCGGCACCGCGCAGGTCCTCCTCCAGTCCGAGCAGCACGTTGATACGCGTGCGCTGGTGGGGCTGGAGCACGTGGTTCAGACCGTAGTCGGCCAGATTGAAGAAGACGATGGAGCCGAAGGCGAAGAGGGCTATCCAGAAGTAGTTGCGCAGACGGGTGCCAAGCCCCTGCCACAGCAGGTAGCCTATGAGGAAGGCACCGAGCACGATCTGTATCCACACGACGTCGAACGGTATGACGTAGACCGAGAACAGCAGGGCGCCGAGGGTGACGCCGAGGCTGACCACAAGGATGCGCCAGGCATCGCGACGGTCGAGACAATAGACGTAGACCATGGCCGCGGAGAACAGCTGGATGAGCAGTAGCACGACGAACTTACCGACCGAGGTGGGCGTGCCGAGCAGATGGACGTCCTGATAGCGTATGCCGACGACGAAGTAGACCACCATGGCCACGGCCGTGAACAGCACGCTGCCGGGCATGCCCTCGCGGTAGAACATGAGGAAGAAGGCAGTGTAGACGAGGGCCGAGCCCGTCTCGCGCTGGAAGACGATGAACAGCATGGGCACGAGGACGATGGCCAACGACGTGCCGAAGTACTTCCACTTGTGGATGCTGTAGCCGTAGATGCTCATGAACTTGGCCAGCGCCAGGGCGGTGGCGAACTTCGCGAACTCGGCCGGCTGCAGGCGCAGGGGCCCGAGCACAAGCCAGGAGCGCGAGCCCTTGATGGTATGCGGATTGAAGATGGTGGCAAAGAGGAGGAGCAGCAGCAGGGCGTAGATGATGTAGGCGAACATGTCGTAGAAGCGGTCGTCGAGCAGCAGGATGATCAGTCCGAGGACCAGCGAGGTGCCTATCCACACAATCTGCATGCCCGAGCGTGTGGAGAGCGAGAAGATGTCGGTGTCGCCGTAGGTGTAGCTGGCTCCGCAGACGCTGATCCAGCCGAAGGTGATGAGGGCGATGTAGATGAGTATCGTCCAGTAGTCGAGTGAGCGCAGCACGCCGGGCTGCTTCTTCTTATCCTCCGTCATATTCATTTCTCATTCCTCATTTCTCATTACTCATTATCTGTCGTGCGACCCATAGCTGATGACCCGATGTGAGAACTCCTCGGCCTTCTTCTCGGAAGCCTCAGACAGTTTCCCGTGGATATACTGCTCCATGATGAGCCCGCCGAGAGGCACGCCGTAGTCGGCACCCCAGCCGCCGTTCTCGACATAGACGGCAACGGCAATCTTGGGATTGTCCATCGGGGCGAAGCCCATGAAGACCGAGTGGTCGCGGCCACGGTTCTGCGCCGTACCTGTCTTGCCGCAGGCCATGAAGTCGTAGCGCGCCAGGGCGTGGCAGGTGCCGCCGGTGGCCGAGGCCCGCATGCCAGCCACCACGTAGTCGTAGCACTGGCGCGACGCCTTGGAGTAGTGGCGGCGGGTGAAGGTGGTGTCGAGGGGCTCGCCTTGCACCTTGCGTACCACGTGGGGCACGTAGTAGTAGCCGCGGTTGGCGATGGTGGCGCCGAGGTTGGCTATCTGGAGGGGCGTGGCGTTGACCTCGCCCTGACCGATGGCAATGGAGATGATGGTCAGTCCGTTCCACGACTTGTGGTAGGCCTTGTCGTAGAAGATGGCGTTGGGAATGAGGCCTCGCTTCTCGCCGGGCAGGTCGATGCCCAGGCGGTAGCCGAAGCCCATGGAGACCATGTAGTCGCGCCAGGTGTTCATGGCGTTCTGTACAGAGCCGTACTTGGCGCGGTTGTTGATCATGTGGTAGAGTCCCCAGCAGAAGAAGCCGTTGCACGACGTAGACAGCGCGGGGACGATGGACAGCGGCGCGGCATGGCCGTGGCAGCCCACGTGCAGGCCCTTGAAGTTGAAGCCGTGGGCACAGGGATACTGGGTGGCGGGGGTGATGATGCCCTCGTTCATGAACGTCAGGCCCTGGGTGGTCTTGAAGGTGGAGCCCGGCGGATACTGACCCATGATGCTGCGGTTGAGCAGGGGTTTCCAGACGTTGCGGCTCAACTCCTGATGGTTCTTGGAGCGCTGGCGACCCACCATGCGGCGCGGGTCGTAGGTGGGCGACGAGACCATGCAGAGCACCTCGCCGGTGGAGGGCTCAATGGCGACGATGGAGCCTATCTTGCCACGCATCAGTCGCTCGCCGAGAGCCTGCAGCTTGTAGTCGATGGAGAGGGTCAGGTTCTTGCCAGCCTTCGGACGGCGGTCGAGGGCACCGTTCTGGTAACGGCCCTGGATGCGGCCATGGGCATCGCGCAGCAGTATCTGCACGCCCTTCTCGCCACGCAGCTGCTTCTCGTACGAACGCTCGACGCCGAGCTTGCCGATGTAGTCGCCGGGCTGGTAGTAGTCGTCGTTCTCGATGTCGGAGGGCGACACCTCGGCCACGTCGCCAAGGACGTGGGCGGCCACGGGATACTGATACTGGCGGATGCTGCGGCGCTGGACGTAGAAGCCGGGGAAACGGTACATCTTCTCCTGGAAGATGCTGAAGTCGCGGTCGTTGAGCTGGCTCATGAACACCTGCTGGGTGAAACGCGAGTAGCCGGGGTTGCGCGAGCGGTCCTTGATGGTGGCCATGCGCTGGTCGAACTCCTCGCGGCTGATGCCGATGGCCTGGCAGAAGGCTGCCGTATCGAGACGGTCCTTCGTCTCGTTCATGATGACCATGATGTCGTAGGCCGGCTGGTTGAACACCAGCAGCTTGCCGTTGCGGTCGGTGATGACACCGCGCGACGGGTAGTCGATCTTCTTGAGGAAGGCGTTGGAGTCGGCACTCTTCTTGTAGTCATCGCTGGTCACCTGTAGCATGAACAGACGGATGATGTAGACCACGACAATAAGGGTGGCCACGCCGGCAATGACAAAGCGGCGATTGTCGAGGGAGTGATCCTTCATGATTTGCGCACGCTCTCTAAGGCCATCAGAAGAACCATCGTAAGCAGCAGACTGCCCAACACGGAGAAGCCCCACACCTGCAGGTCGATGAAGGTGAACATCAGCAGAGAGAAGAACACCAGACAGTAGACCAGCATGAGCAGCGCGGTCAGGGTGGCGAACTTAGCCCACCCCATCTCGACGGCCGACACCTTCATGTTGGCGGCAGCCTCGCGGGGAATGAAGAGCTCAAGCATGTAAGGCTGCAGCAGGCCTACCAATGTCATAGAGCCTGCAGCAACACCCGGTGTGTTGGTGAAGAGGTCGACGCACAGGCCGAGGGCGAAGCTCCACAGCAGCGTGGCCCACTTGGGATAGCCGCGCGGAATGATGACGGTGAAATAGACATACAGCAGGGGCGTGGCATATCCGAACAGCCGGATATGGTTGAACACCAGTGCCTGTGCCAGTACCAGCACCACGAACACCGCCAGTCGCTTCAATGTATCTATTGCCATACTCCTTACTTCTTATAACTTACCTCTCACCTCTTTACTCAGGCTTCATCGTCAGCGAATCCTTCACCTGCTCCAACAGCCTTGAGCGCTCGGCAATGCTCTTGTCGCTGATGACGCAGACGTCGCGCAGACAGGCAAAGTCGGTAGCCAGACGCACCTTGAGACGATAGCTCAGGCCGTCGGGCGAGTTGTAGATGGTCTCGATCTTGCCCACCAGCACCCCTTGAGGGAAGATGGCGGAGTAGCCGCTCGTCTCCACCCAGTCGCCACGCTTGAAGCGGGCATGACGGGGCACGTCCTCGAGGAAGGCCACGGCAGGATCGTCGCCGTACCACCGCAGGTAGCCGAAGTAGCCGCGTCCGCGGATGCTGCAGCTGATGCGCGACGACGAAGTGTTGAGCACGGGGATGATGACGGCATAGTGGTCGCTCGCCATGTAGACGACGCCGACGAGGCCGTTGCCGCAGGCCACACCCATGTCGCGCTCGATGCCGTCGGCACGCCCGCGGTCGATGGTGATGAGGTTGTCGGGACGGTCGATGGAGTTGCTGACCACCTTGGCCGGTATGAGACGGTACTGACTCAGGAACTGCAGCTCCTGACGCTGCAGCACCGTGGTGTCGGCAGTCAGCTCGCCATAGAGGCGGCGCAACTGGTCGACCTGACGTTCCAGGTAGAAGTTGCGCAGCGTCAGCTCCTCGTTGACACGCGTCAGAGAGAAGAACGAGCGGACGGAGGCATCGGCCTCATAGACCTTGCCAACGACATAGTTGGCCGACGAGAACCACACGCTGCCCTGGTAGCTGTTATACTGAAACAGCAACACCGCACTGACGACCTCGAGCACGCCGAAAATCAGCCAATGATGATACTTTGCCAAAAAGGCCAGCAAGTTCTTCATCTACCTACTCACCTCTCACCTCAAAACAATCCTCGTATCTCGTACCTCGCACCTCGCACCTCGCACCTCGATATAATTATCTCATCAAGAACGAGAAGCGATCGACATTCTTCAGGGCGATGCCGGCACCGCGGGCTACGCAGTGCAACGGGTCTTCGGCCACGATGAAGGGGATGCTGATCTTGTCGGTCAGACGCTTGGCCAGACCGCGCAGCAGGGCGCCGCCACCCGTCAGGTAGATGCCGTTCTTCACGATGTCGGCATAGAGCTCAGGCGGCGTGTTCTCAAGAGCGGCCAGCACGGCAGCCTCGATGCGGGCCACCGTCTTGTCGATGCAGTGGGCTATCTCCTGATAGCACACGGGCACCTCCATGGGCAGGGCGGTGATGCGGTTAGGTCCGTGGACGTCGTAGTCCTCGGGAGCCTCGTCGCCCAGGTCGGTGAGTGCCGAGCCGACGTTGATCTTGATACGCTCGGCCATGCGCTCGCTGACCTTCACGTTGTGCTGGCGCGACATGTACTCCTGGATGTCGGCGTTCAGGTCGTCGCCGGCCACCTTGATACTTGTGTTGGCCACGATACCGCCAAGCGAGATGACGGCAATCTCAGTGGTACCGCCACCGATGTCGACGATCATGTTACCCTCGGGGGCCTCAACGTCGATGCCGATACCGATGGCAGCAGCCATAGGCTCGAAAATCAGGTAGACGTCACGGCCGTCGGCATGCTCGGCAGAGTCGCGCACGGCACGCAGCTCGACCTCCGTCGAACCCGACGGCACGCCGATGACCATGCGCAGTGAATTGCTGAACAGGCGCGAGCCCGTGTGTACCATCTTAATGAGTCCGCGCATCATCTGCTCGCAAGCCGAGAAGTCGGCAATCACACCGTCGCGCAGCGGACGGATGGTACGTATGTTGTCATGTGTCTTCTCATACATCATCTTAGCCTTCTCGCCCACGGCAATCATCTTGTCGGTGCGGCGGTCGAGGGCTACAACGGACGGTTCGTCGACCACTATCTTGTCATCGCTGATGATAATGGTGTTCGCCGTACCAAGGTCCATGGCTATCTCCTGGACAAAACTGAAAAATCCCATATCAATCTTTTCTAATTAAGTTGTCACCTGTTGTCTATGTTGTCTTTTCATCTCTATCAACGGGCAAGTTGTCCTTTGTTGTCTTAGTTGTCTTTATCTCTATCAACGGGCAAGTTGTCGTTTACTTCTCAAACCATGCGTGGATGGCGGTGTCGTAGTGCGAGCTGACGCCAAAGGCACGTGTGGCGAACATGCGGCGCTGCTCCAGCGTCGTCTCGGCGCCCTGCTGCTTCAGGATGTCGAGCAGCACGCTGTACTCGGCCTTCGAAGGCACGATGACCACGTCCTTGAAGTTCTTGGCTGCAGCACGGATGAGCGAGATGCCGCCGATGTCGATCTTCTCGATGATGTCGGCCTCAGAGGCATTGCTGGCCACGGTCTGCTCAAAGGGATAGAGGTCGACCACGACGAGGTCGATCTCGGGAATCTCGTACTTAGCCATCTGCTCGCGGTCGCCCTCGTTGTCGCGACGACCCAGGATTCCTCCGAACACTTTCGGATGGAGCGTCTTCACACGACCGCCCAGGATACTGGGGTACGTCGTCAGGTCCTCAACCTTGGCGCACTCGTAGCCCAGCGACTCAATGAAGCTCTGCGTACCGCCGGTAGACAGGAACTTCACACCTTCTTCATTCAACTTCTTCAGCAGCTCGTCGAGACCGTCCTTGTGGAACACGGAGACGAGCGCCGTCTTAATCTTTTTACTCTCTGACATTGCAATATAACGTTATATAGTGAAAACAGGGTGCAAAGGTACAAAGAAGTGCGGAAAAAGCAAAAGAAAAAACGGAGAAAATATGGCGAAATGAGTTTTTTTTCGTAAATTTGCACCCAACAAGAGAATCGTCCATAAAAGAAACAGTCAATACGTATGAAGAAATGTATCGTCGCCGCACTCGCTGCTGCCTTTCTGGTCATGTCGTGCGGTGAAGAAAAGCATAAGCGACAAGAGGCTGCCGACTACCAGACGATGGTGGTGAGCCGGAAGGATATGACCCTCGAACGGCAGTACAGTGCGCGGCTCACGGGCCGGCAGATTGTCGAGGTGCGCCCGCAGGTGTCGGGCTGCATCACACGCATCCTCACAGGTGAGGGGCAGGCCGTGCGCAAGGGACAGACGCTGTTCGTCATCGACCAGGTGCCCTACCGCGCCGCCCTAGAGGTGGCGGTGGCCGCCCGCAAGAGTGCCGAGGCACGGCTGTCGACGGCGAAGATGAACTACGAGAACGAGATGCGGCTGCAGGAGGGGCACGTCGTGGGCGACGTCTCGGTAGAGACCATGCGCAACGCCCTGCTCGAGGCGGAGGCATCGCTGGCACAGGCCAAGGCGCAGGAGGTGAACGCCCGTAACAACCTGAGCTACACCGAGGTGAAGAGTCCCGTCAGCGGCGTGGCCTCGATGATTCCCTGGCATGTGGGGTCGCTCGTCAGCAGTGCCATCAGCGAACCGCTGGTGACGGTGGCCGACGACTCCGAGATATACGTCTATTTCAGCATCAGCGAGAACCAGGCGCTCGACCTCATCACACAATATGGCTCCATTGCCGAGTTCATCAAGAAGGCGCCAGCGGTGAGTCTCCGTCTGAACAACGGACAAGAGTACGCCGAGAAGGGACGCATCAGCGCCGTCAGCGGAACGGTAGACCAGAAGACGGGCGCCGTCGCGCTGCGTGCCACGTTCCCCAACGGCGGCGGACTGCTGCACCACGGCGGCAGCGCCACGGTGGTGGTGCCCACACAACGGCAGCAGGCCATCGTCATTCCGCAGGAGGCCACCTATGAGCTGCAGAACCGCATGTTCGTCTACCGCGTCGTCGACGGCAAGACCAAGACCACGGCCGTCACCCTCTTTCCGCAGAACAACGGCAAGGAGTACATCGTGGAGGACGGCATCAGCGAGGGCGACACAATCATTGCCGAGGGTGCCGGACTGCTGAGAGAAGGTATTGAGGTGAAGAAATAAGAATCGTCATAACGACATGACGTTATAACGTTATAACGAAAAAACATGAACGTAAAGACATTTATTGACAGACCGATATTATCCGGAGTGATAAGCGTGCTGATGGTGCTCGTCGGCATCATCGGACTGAGTCAGCTGGCGCTGGAGCAGTTCCCCGAGATAGCACCGCCCACCGTACGCATCATGGCCAGCTACACGGGTGCCAACGCCGAGACGGTGCAGAAGAGCGTCGTGGTGCCACTGGAGGAGGCCATCAACGGCGTGGAGGGCATGATGTACATGACCTCGTCGGCCTCGAACAACGGCACCGCCAGCATCGGCATCTTCTTCCGTCAGGGCACCGACCCCGACATGGCCATGGTCAACGTGCAGAACCGTGCCGCCACCGTGCAGGGCCGACTGCCGAGCGACGTGGTGAAGAGCGGACTGACCGTGCGCAAGCGACAGACGTCGAACATCAAGCAGATAGCCGTCTACAGCCCCGACTCGACCTTCGACCGCTCGTTCCTGGCCAACTACACGAAGATCAACATCGAGCCGCGACTGAGCCGCATACCAGGCGTGGGCGAGGTGAACGTGATGGGCGCCGACTACTCGATGCGCATCTGGCTCGACCCGCTGAAGATGGCCCACTACGGACTGACACCCGCCGACATCACGCAGGTACTCAGCGAGCAGAACGTCGAGGTGGCCACGGGCACGCTGGGCGCCGAGAGCCAGAACACGTTCCAATATGTGCTGAAATACCGCGGACGCTATGAGGAGGAGCAGGAGTACGCCAACCTCGTCATCCGCTCGCTGCCCGACGGCGACGTGCTGCGCATCGGCGACATTGCCCGTGTGGAACTGGGAGCACAGAACTATAACATCATCGGCGAGACCAACGGCAGCCCGGGCATCAACATCAGCATCAACCAGGTGGCGGGCTCCAACGCCAACGAGATCATCAAGCAGGTTGACGCCGAGGTGGAGGAGATACGCCATTCGCTGCCACCGGGCATCGTCATCGAGGACCTGGAGTCGAAGAAGGACTTCCTCGACGCCTCCATCACCAGCGTCGTCGAGACACTGCTCGAAGCCCTCGTGCTGGTCATCCTCGTGGTGTGGATCTTCCTCGGCAGCTGGCGCGCCACCATCATCCCCGCCATCGCCATCGTCGTCTCGCTCATCGCCACCCTGGCCGTCATCTATGCCATCGGCTTCTCGCTTAACATGCTGACGCTCTTCGCCCTCGTGCTGGTCATCGGCACCGTGGTCGACGATGCCATCGTAGTGGTGGAAGCGGTAGCCTCACCCCCGACCCTTCTCCAAAGGGAGGGGGGAGTATATACCTCTTCCACGAATGAGTCAAGGGTCAATGGCAACCGCTCCCCACTCCCTGGGAGAGGGGTCGGGGGTGAGGCTGTTGCCACCGCCATGAAGAACATTACCTCCGCGCTCATCACCACCACGCTGGTGTTCATGGCGGTCTTCGTGCCCGTCTGCTTCATTGGCGGCGTCACCGGCACGTTCTATACGCAGTTCGGCGTCACCATGGCCATTGCCGTGGCCATCTCGCTGTTCAACGCCCTGACGCTCTCCCCCGCCCTGTCGGCCATCATCATGCGCGACTCGAAGCTGAACAAGTTCCAAGCCAGCTTCAACCGTTTCTTCATGTCACTCTCCGACAAGTACAAAGGCTCCGTAGCCCGATTCACAAAGCGTAAAGCCATCGCCGCCGTCCTCGTCGTCGTGGCCCTTGTGGCACTCGGCTGGATGATGAAGACCACGCGTACCGGCCTTGTGCCCAACGAGGACATGGGCACCGTATTTATCAATGTACAGGCATCGCCGGGCAGCAGCCTGCAGCAGACCTACGGTATATTAAAAGAGGTGGAGGCCCGCATCAAGGACCTGCCGCAGCTGCGCATCTACTCGATGATGGCGGGCAACAGCAACAACTTCGAGCAGTCGTCGTCGAACGGCAACTTCACGCTGAAACTCAAGAAGTGGGGCGAGCGCAAGGGCAAGGGCGACGACGTGCAGAGCGTGGTCGACGAGATATACCGCCGCACCGCCGACATCGCCAACGCGAAGATTCAGGTGAACACCCAAAACATGCTGCCAGGATTCGGACGCATCAACGGCTTCGAGCTGCACGTACAGGACAAGCACGGCGGCACCATCGACCAACTCATGGGCTACACCAACCGCCTCATCGCCGCCCTCAACGAACGGCCGGAGATAAGCCGCGCCTTCACCAACTTCTCACTGAAGTACCCGCAGTACCGCGTCGAGGTCGATGCCGCCCTGTGCAAGCGGCGCGGCGTGTCGCCCAGCGACGTGCTGGCCGCCCTCAGCGGCTACGTCGGCGGCACCTACGCCTCCAACTTCGTGCGCTTCACCAAGCTCTACCGCGTCATGGTACAGGCCTCACCCGAGTACCGTCTCGACACCGAGTCGCTCAACAACATCTTCGTCCGCAACTCATCTGGCGAGATGTCGCCCATAGGCCAGTATCTCACACTGACACGCATCTACGGCTCCGAGACGCTCTCGCGCTTCAACCTCTTCCCCTCGATACAGGTGGGAGGCACCGCCGCCGAGGGCTACAGCAGCGGCCAAGCCATCGACGCCATCCGCGAGGTGGCCGCCGAGGTGCTGCCCGAAGGCTACGGCTACGAGTTTGGCGGCATGTCGCGTGAGGAGGCCTCGGCCCAGAACACCACCACGATGGTCTTCGTCCTCGTGATTGTCTTCGTCTACCTCCTCCTCTGCGCCCTCTACGAGAGCCTGCTCATTCCCCTTGCCGTCATCCTCAGCGTACCTTTCGGACTGGCCGGCTCCTTCCTCTTCGCCCGCCTGTGGGGTCTTGAGAACAACATCTACATGCAGACCGGCCTCATCATGCTCATTGGTCTGCTGTCGAAGACCGCCATCCTGCTCACCGAGTATGCCACGACGCGACGCCGTCAGGGCATGGGCATCGTCGAGGCTGCCCTCGACGCCGCCGCCGTCCGCCTGCGCCCCATCCTCATGACCTCGCTCACCATGGTCTTCGGCCTCCTGCCCCTGGCACTGGCCACCGGCGTCGGCGCCAACGGCAACCACTCGCTGGGCGTTGGCACCATCGGCGGCATGGTCGTCGGCACCGTCGCCCTGCTGTTCATCGTCCCCGTCCTCTTCGTCATCTTCCAGACCACAGAGGAGAGAATCAAGCGCAGGTGAGTTATAGCAACTACATTCACATCACGCCATCCGCCAAATGTGGCAGATGACGGTCGGCGGAGGCCTGTCCGCCGGCGCCCCCTCCTACCATGCCGTAGCAGAGCGAGAGTGGTTAAGTAAAAAAGGGCTCAGTCCAAAAAAGCGCCTCGAGAAAACTCTGAGGCGCTTCTTCTGGTAGCGGGAGCCGGGATTGAACCGGCGACCTCATGATTATGAATCATGCGCTCTAACCAGCTGAGCTATCCCGCCATCTTTTTACCGTTCTAAGGGGTCACCCCCTCGAAATCGCCTGCAAAGGTACTACTTTTTTTGGAACTGCCAAAATTTCTCGGGAAAATATTTTCTTTTTCCGCGAAAAAGTTGTAATTTTGCGCAGTGAATACGGCATTAACCTGTATGACCCACTGATTATGAAGAAAGAAAGGCTAAATTTAGAGTATCCGCTGACTGCTAAGTCGCAGAATCTGGTTTGGGACCAGATAGGTACCCTGCCCGGCCTCGAGCGCTGGCTGGCAGACCGTATAGAAGAGGTGGAAAAGGACGTGATTGACCTGACGTGGGGTGAACTGTGGGCAGACCACCACACCCTGAGGGCTCGTATCACCGAGCAAGAGAAGCCAAGTCACATACGCCTGAGATGGGTTGACGAAGAAGACCCGGAGGCATACTGGGAGATGCGTATAGGACGTAGCGAGCTGACAGGCGACTTGTGTCTGTTTGTGACGGACTACGCCCTGTCGGACGATATTGAGGACCTGCACGAGCTGTGGGACGGCAACATGGAGCGTCTCCACCAGGTGAGCGGGTTGTAACGAATTGATAACTGGCAATTGGTGATGGACAATTGCGACTGTAAGGTAAAAAGTGTTTCGGTTTAAGAAATTAGACATATTTATCATCAAGCAGTTCGGGCTGCTGTTTGTGGGAACCTTCTTCATCTGCCAGTTTGTACTGATGATGCAGTTCCTATGGCGCTATGTCGACGATCTGATAGGCAAGGGACTATCGCTGGAGGTCATGGCGCAGTTCTTCTGGTATATGGGCCTGATGCTGATGCCTCAGGCTTTCCCGTTGGCCATCCTGCTGTCGAGCCTTATCACGTTCGGCAATCTGGGCGAGTCGTCGGAGCTGACAGCCATCAAGGCAGCAGGCATCTCGCTGATGCAGGCTTTCCGAGGGCTCATCGTCATTGTGGTCTTGATAACCATAGCGTCGTTCTACTTCCAGAACGTCATTGGCCCCGACGCGAACAAGTCGTTCCTGCAGCTGCTGGTGTCGATGAAGCAGAAGAGCCCGGAGCTCGAGATTCCTGAAGGGGTGTTCTACGACGGTATTCCCGGCTCGAACATCTACGTCCAGAAGAAGGACTTGAAGACGGGCAAGCTCTACGGCATCATGATTTACCGCATGACCAACAGCTACGAGGATGCGGCCATCATCCTGGCCGACTCGGGCATGATGCAGTCGACAGCCGAGAAGAAGCACCTGCTGCTGACGCTGTGGAGCGGCGAGTGGTTCGAGAACATGCGCTCTCAGGACCTGGCAGGCTCTGCCAACGTGCCCTACCGTCGCGAGACCTTTGCCCACAAGCGCATTGTGCTCGACTTTGACGGGGAGTTCAACCTCACGGACATGGCCGGCATCTCGGCTGATGCCCGCGGCAAGGGTATGCCACAGATATTCCACGACCTTGACTCCATGAGGGTCTTCAACGACTCCGTGGGCCGCTCCTTCCTCTACGAGGCGAAGATGCGTACCTTCTACCTGCCGCAGCTGACAAAAAAGGACTCGCTGCGCGCCATGACATTAGGGGTCTCACCGAAGACCAACTTCGACAGCATCGTGGCTAAGCTGTCGAAAGACAAGCGCCGCGAAGTGGTCAAGAACGCCATGGAGTATGCACAAATGGAGGTCAACGACATGAGCTTCAAGAGTGACTACGCGAAGGGACTGAACCGACGCGTACGCACACACCAGATTGAGGCCATCAACAAGGTGACGCTGGCGCTGTCGTGCATCATCTTCTTCTTCATCGGTGCGCCATTGGGCGCCATCATCCGCAAGGGCGGCCTCGGCGTGCCCGTCATCATCTCGGTGCTGGTGTTCATCGTCTACTACATCTTCGAGAACTCAGGCGCCAAGATGGCACGCGACGACAACTGGAACGTGTGGTTCGGCAAGTGGATATCGACGGCTGTGCTGACGCCGCTGGCCGTCTTCTTCACCTACAAGGCCAACAATGACTCAGTGGTCTTCAACTTCGACCTATACAGAGACATTGCCAGACGTATGCTGGGACTGCGCACGAAGCGCAACGTCACCCTCAAGGAGGTCATCATCGAAGATCCGAACTACCAGCAGGACGCCCAATTGTTGAAACAGGTGAACAACGACATCGGACAGTACTCTGAGCACCACCGCCTGATGTACCCGCCCAACCCCATCAAGGTATTCTTCCGCGAAGGCGACGACCATGAGATAGAGCGTATCAACGAGCAGCTGGAGACCATCATCGAAGACCTTGGCAATACGCGCGACAAGCTGATACTCACAGAGCTGAACCACTATCCCACCATAGCCACACACGCCCACACACGTCCGTTCCGCCGGAAGTGGATGAACATCGTGACGGGCCTGATATTACCTGTAGGCATTTTCTTCTACTGCCGCATGCTGCGCTTCCGTCGGCGTCTGTACAAGGATCTGCGGGTCATCAAGAAGACCAACGACCGCATTGCGGATTATATAATAATAAATAAGGTATAGGAACGAAATATGGAGAACTTCAAACTGAACACCATAGAAGAAGCCATTGAGGACTTCCGCGAGGGACGCTTTGTCATTGTCGTCGACGACGAAGACCGAGAGAACGAGGGCGACCTCATCTGCGCGGCCGAGAAGATAACGCCCGAGATGGTGAACTTCATGCTGAAATTCGCACGTGGCGTGCTCTGCGCCCCCATCACCATCAGCCGCAGCATAGAGCTCGAACTGCCCCACCAGGTGGAGGACAACACCTCGGTGCTGGGTACGCCCTTCACCGTCACCGTCGACAAGCTGGAGGGCTGCACCACCGGTGTCTCAGCCCACGACCGTGCCGCCACCATACAGGCGCTGGCCGACCCCACGTCGACGCCTCAGACCTTCGGCCGTCCCGGACACATCAACCCGCTCTATGCCCAGGACAACGGCGTGCTGCGCCGTTCGGGACATACCGAGGCAGCTGTCGACCTCTGCAAGCTGGCCGGTCTCTACCCTGCCGGTGCACTGATGGAGATCATGAACGACGACGGCTCGATGGCACGTCTGCCCGAGCTGATGGAGTTCGGCAAACAATATGGTCTGAAAATCATCACTATCAAGGACCTCATTGCCTACCGCCTGCGCAAGGAGTCGCTCATTGAAGTGGGCAACGAAGCCGACATGCCGACTCGCTACGGACACTTCAAGCTGATTCCGTTCCGCCAGAAATCGAATGGACTGGAGCACATGGCACTCATCAAGGGTGAGTGGCGCGAGGACGAGCCTGTGCTGGTGCGCGTACACTCCAGCTGTGCTACGGGCGACATCCTCGGAAGCATGCGCTGCGACTGCGGCGAACAGCTGCACAAGGCCATGCAGATGATTGAAGAGGAGGGCAAGGGTGTGCTCATCTACATGCAGCAGGAAGGGCGCGGCATCGGTCTGATGAACAAGATTGCGGCCTACAAGCTGCAGGAGGAAGGACTGGACACCGTAGAGGCCAACGTCCACCTGGGGTTCAAGCCCGACGAGCGCGACTACGGCTGCGGCGCACAGATGCTGCGCCATCTGGGCATTCACAAAATGCGTCTGATGACCAACAACCCCACCAAGCGCGTCGGCTTGGAAGCCTACGGGCTGGAAATCGTGGAGAACGTGCCCATCGAGGTGACGCCCAACGAGTACGATTACCGTTACCTGAAAACCAAGCAGGAGCGTATGGGGCATACGTTGCATCTGTAGAGGTGAGTAGTGAGTAGTGAGTGGTGAGTAATAAGAAGCAAGACGTGAAAAAGATAAGACCGATAGCTCTATGGCTGGGGGCGCTGATAGTCATCGCCCTGGCGCTAATCATCGTAGAGGGCGACCTGCTCTGGAAGGTGCAGCAGTTCGACATATTCCTTAACTCATCGCTTTTTTTCAAGCAACAGATGGTAGTTGCGGGCGGCATGCTTTCCTACCTGGGCTCTTTCTTCACACAGTTCTTCTACTATCCCTGGCTGGGCGTCGTCATGCTATGCGGCTGGTGGCTGCTGCTACTATGGCTCATCAAGCGCACGTTCAACATCCCTGACAGATGGAATATCATTGCACTGATACCGATAGCCGTCCTGCTGACAACCAACATGGAACTGGGCTACTGGGTGTACGTCATGAAACTGCGGGGCTACTTCTTTGTGCCGACCATTGGCACTGCCGCCGGCGTCAGTCTTCTGTGGGGGTTCCGAAAGCTCCCCGAACAGCTGTGGCTTCGCATTGCCTGCATCGTGCTTACCGTATTGGCAGGCTATCCGTTGATGGGCGTCTATGCCCTGGCCACAGCCCTGTTGATGGCCATCCTTTCATGGCGACTTTCCGACAAACGGATGCAGAACGTCATCATTTCCGCCGTAGCATTGCTGGCCATAGTGGCCATTCCCCTGTTCTTCTACCGATACGTCTATTACCAGACAAACATTGACGCCATTTACCACACTGCCCTACCCTGTTTCACCATTAGTGAGTCATACCCCCAATACATGACTCCCTACTACGTGCTGGCAGCCTGTTTCGTGGCGTTAGTAATCACTTATCGCAGTTCATGGCCCGAGCCTGTGGCAAAGACAGTCAAGACCGGGAAAAAGAAGAACAAGAACGGCAAGAAGGAGAGCAAGGAAAAGGAGCCCTTGCTGCGCTGGACATTACAGGGAGCGCTGATGGCAGCACTCGTCATCGGGGTATGGCACTTCTGGTACAAGGACGACAACTTCCACCACGAACTGAGGATGCAACGCTGCATTGAACAAACAGACTGGGAAGGCGTGGTGAAAGAGGGAACAAAACAGAAGTCGGAACCGACACGCTCCATCGTCATGATGCATAACCTGGCGCTCAGTCGTCTGGGGCGTCAGTGCGAAGAGATGTACAAATTCCCCAAAGGGTCCAAGCGAAGCAATACGCCCCTACCCATCTATATGTTCAATACGGCCGGTCGTCTCATCTTCTACCAATACGGTGCGATGAACGAGTGTCACCGCATGTGTATGGAGGAAGGCGTGGAGTACGGCTGGCGTACTGAGATACTTCAGTACATGGCCAGAACGGCCTTGTTCAACGGTGAACAGCAGGTTGCCAGGAAATTCCTGAATCTGCTCCGGCAGACGCTGTTCTACCGTGGGTGGGCCAACCGCATGGAGAAACTGTTGACAGACAAAGAGCTCCTGGCCAAAGACAGTGAAACCGGTCCCATTACCCACATGATGCACTACCCCGACATTTGCAGCCAGAGCGACAGTTACGTGGAGAAAAACCTGATGACCATGCTGTCGCAACTGGATGCCGACGACCCGTACTTCCAGGAGCAAGCAGTCCTCGCCGCCCTTTGGACCAGGAATCCGGATGACTTCTGGCCACGTTTTGAAAAGTACCTTAACCTGTGCCCCAACAATCCCGTACCACGCATCTTCCAGGAGGCAGCCTATCTCTTCGGCAACCTCCAGCAACAGCCGTTCACCGAAGAGCTGCCTGTCACCGAGAGTGTCAAGAGCAACTTCCAGGGGTTCATGAAGCTCTTAAGCCAGAGTCAGGGCAAACCTACCGGCCAGCAGAGGGACTACATCTACCAGAAATACGGTCACACCTATTATTTTGAATACTTCTTCCTGAGGGACATCACCTACTATTAAGTATGAAGCAACTGTTTGTCATTATAGCCGCTGCTGCGACATTCATCGCCTGCGGGAACCAGATACCGTCGACGTTTGAGGAGTCTGCGGAACTGCCAGGCATCTATCCCGACTACACAAATGTCACTGTGCCTGTAAACATTGCACCGCTCACCTTTGAGGCTGATGGCAAGAGCGATGGCATTGTTGCCCGACTGACAGTCGGCGAGGAAGAGGTGGTCTGTGGCGGAATGAAGGTACAGCCCGACGCCGACGACTGGCAGCGGCTGACGGAGCAAGCCAAGGGCAGTGCCATCAAGGTGGAAGTATATATCGAGAACGACGACCAGTGGACGCGATTCAAGCCTTTCAACATCTACGTATCGCCCGACTCCATCGACCCCTACATCAGCTACCGTCTGATAGCACCATCCTACGTCACTTACGAAGAACTGACCATCAGCCAGCGCTGTTTGGAGAACTACGATGAGAGCGTGGTCTACGACAATATGCTCTGCAGTGCCGACAATGCCGGCCAATGCATCAACTGCCACAATTATCAGCAGTACAACCCTGAGCGTATGCAGTTCCACGCACGCCAGAACCTGGGCGGAACGGTCATCGCATACGACGGAAAGGTGCGGAAAATCAATATGTCGTCGGACTCCATCCTTTCGGCAGGCGTCTACCCCACGTGGCACCCGTGGCTGCCGCTCATCGTCTACTCCACCAACAAGACGGTTCAGACGTTCCACATCACTAATCCCGACAAGATTGAGGTCTATGACACCACCAGTGACTTGATAGCCTACGATGTGGAGAAAAATGAGGTGACGAACATCGAGAACGACCCCGAAGAGCTGGAGGTGTTCCCTTTCTGGGCACCCGACGGCAAGACACTCTACTACTGCAGCGCCCACTTCGAGTACAAGGACACCATAGACCAAGGCCTGGAGTTCATCCAGCGCTTCAAGGAAGCGAAATACAACATCTACAAGAAGAGCTTCGACACGGAGACCTACACCTTCGGCCCCCGCGAGCTCGTCTTCGCTGCCGACAGCCTGGGCAAGAGCGCCACACTGCCCCGCATATCGCCCGACGGCCGTTTCCTGATGTTCACGCTCGGCAACTACGGCGTCTTCCACATCTGGCACCGCGATGCCGACCTGTGGCTCCTGGATCTGTCGAGGGACGCAGTTCGAAATATGAAGGAAATCAACAGCGACAACGTGGAGAGCTACCACTCTTGGTCGAGCAACGGACGATGGGTGGTCTTCAGCAGCCGCCGCGATGACGGAAACTACACCCGTCCGTTCTTTGCACATATCGACAAGGACGGCCACGCCACGAAGCCCTTCGAGCTGCCCTGTGCCGACCCAGACTACCACCGTCAGTTCCTGAAATGCTACAACATTCCGGAATTCATGAAGGGGCCTGTCACCATACATCCGCAGGAGTTTGCCGACGTACTGAAGCGTGAGGGCGAACCGGTAAAGTACGTGCAGGAACTGAGCAAATAACAGTCGTTAACGGCACGAAGGCTAAAAAAAAGATAGTTTTCCTTGCTAAAGAGAAACTTTTTGATTACTTTTGCAACCAATTTAAAGCAATAAGACAATAATGGCACAACTATCTAACCGTTTGCAGCGTCTGGCCCCGTCGGCTACGCTGGCAATGTCGCAGAAAAGCGCAGAGATGAAAGCACAGGGCATTGACGTCATCAACATGAGCGTCGGCGAGCCCGATTTCAACACACCTGACGCCATCAAAGAGGCAGCTAAACGCGCTGTAGACGAGAACTTCTCCAGATACTCACCTGTACCAGGCTATGCAGACCTGCGTACAGCCATCGCCCGTAAGCTGGAACGCGAGAACCACTTGCACTACCAGCCGTCAGAAATCCTCGTGTCGAACGGCGCTAAGCAGAGCGTCTGCAACACGGTGATGGCACTGGTAAACGACGGCGAAGAAGTCATCATCCCCGCTCCCTACTGGGTCAGCTACCCGCAGATGGTGCTGCTGGCAGGCGGCAAGCCCGTCATCGTCGAGGCCACCTTCGAGCAGAACTTCAAGATGACCGCCGAACAGCTGGAGGCCGCCATCACGCCGAAGACGCGCATGGTCATCCTCTGCTCGCCCAGCAACCCCACAGGTTCCGTCTACAACAAGGAAGAGCTGCAGCAGCTGGCTGAGGTCATCCTGCGCCATGAGGACCTGTTCGTACTGGCCGACGAGATCTATGAGCACATCAACTATGTGGGTCGCCACGAGTCCATCGCACAGTTCCCCGGCATGAAGGAGCGTGCCATCATCGTCAACGGTGTCAGCAAGGCCTACGCCATGACAGGATGGCGCATCGGCTACATCGCCGCACCTGAGTGGATTGTCAAGGGCTGCAACAAGCTGCAGGGACAGTACACCAGCGGACCGTGCTCCGTCAGCCAGA
>CAMVPA010000035.1 GCA_947169245.1 uncultured Prevotellaceae bacterium | reverse complement strand
CGTCCTTCTCATCACGAAGAGAAGGTTGCCGACTATCTCTGCCAGTTTGCCGAACGGCTTCATCTGGAGTACGAACGCGACAAGGAGAACTGTGTGGTGATTCGCAAACCTGCCAGTCCTGGGTATGAGGAGCGTGAGCCTATCGTGCTACTGAACCACATGGATATGGTATGTGTGGGGATGAACGACCCACTCAACGATCCTATCGAGGCCTACGTTGAGGACGGATGGATGAAGGCTAAGGGCACATCGCTGGGTGCCGACAATGGCATAGGCCTGTCGATGGCATTGGCAGTGCTCGAAGATGACAGTATCGTACATCCGGCATTGGAGGTGATGACCACCACCAATGAGGAGGACGGTATGTCGGGAGCTGCAGCGCTGAGTAAGGACTTCCTGAAAGGGCGCAAGGTGATCAACCTCGATTCTGAGGATTACGACACCATCACGACCGGTGCCGCAGGTGCCTGTCTGCAGTTCCACCGCATTCCTATCAAGCGCGTGCCCGTTACGGATGGAGACAGCCACTGGTATCGCATCAAGATTGAAGGTGGACTGGGCGGTCACTCTGGCGTGGACATCAACAAGGGTCGTTGCAGTGCCATGATTCCTGCCAAAGCTATTCTGAAGTCTGTCTGCCTGGAGGAAGAAGTCGGAGTATCAGCAATAGAGATTGGTGAAGCCAATGCCTCGATTGCATCAAAGGGTGAGATCGTGATTTGTGCAGCATCTGCGGCTGCTGAGGCCTTCAAGAAGCAGATAGACAATATCAACCGACAGCTGCGTGAAACTTACCCACAAGACCCAAATATCAGTTGTAGCCTTGAACCGTGTGGAGAGCAGCAAACAACAATCCCACAACAGGCCATAGCATTGCTCATAGACAGTCTGGAAAAGGTGCCGCAGGGTGTAGTGAAGATGAGTGAGGCCATGCCAGACACAGTGGAGACATCGAATAACGTTGGACGAATATCTACTGAAACAGACCACATCTTTGTTTCAACGCATACCCGCAGTTTCATCGATGCAGATATGGACAGGCTCAGCAAGGATGTTGCCAACGTATTTAGGACTGTTGGTGCAGACTCTGAAGTCATCATGTCGGCTCCGGCCTGGCAGGAAGGCGGCGGTGAGCACCAGTCGCCTCAGCAGTCGCCCTTCCTCAGGCTGGTCAGCGATACGTTCCAGGATGTACTTGGCTGGCGTCCCCGAATGGTAGCCATGCATTTTGTACTCGAAGCAGGATTCTTCGTGCAGCACTATCCTGGCATCCAGATCGCCAGCATCGGCCCGCGTATCGTGGAGCCCCATTCCACGAGCGAACGGGTGGAAATGAAAACCATCGCTGACATTTGGCAGGTACTGCTTGAATTGTTAAGAAGGATACAATGAGTTTATTTAAGTTTCGCATGTTCTTTGAGCAAAGCGGCAGAGCCAAGCGAAGAAGATATACTGATGAAACTGTTCGAACAGGCCCAGAAACTATCATTTGAATAAAGAATGTGAACATGATTGAAAGTGTGGCTGAAAGCTTTTACGACAATCTGATAGCCGAGGATCGCTATAGGATGATTCTCGACGGTCTGCAAGTGACGCTGCTTATCACGCTCTGCGCCGCCCTGTTGGGCACCCTGCTGGGCGGATTGGTGTGCTGGATGCGCATGAGCCGACGGAAGTGGCTGCAACAAGTGGCCAAGGTGTATATCGAGCTGATGCGCGGCACGCCCGTGCTGGTGCTGCTCATGCTGATGTATTATGTGGTGATGGCGCCGCTGGATGCTACGGGTATCGTGGTGGCTATCGTCACCTTCGCCATGAATACGGCGGCCTACATCAGCGAGATGCTGCGCACCACCATCCAGGGCATCGACCGCGGCCAGACGGAGGCGGGCCTGGCTCTGGGCTTTACACTGCGACAGACGTTCTTCAAGATTGTGCTGCCACAGGTGGTCAAGGCGGTGATGCCTGTCTATCAGGGCGAGGTGGTGAGTCTGCTGAAGGGCACGAGCATCGTGGGCTACATTGCCGTCAGCGACATGACGCGCGCCTCCGACCTGATACGCTCGCGCACGTTCGATGCCTTCTTCCCGCTCATCGTGACGGCTCTCATCTATTTCCTCATGGCTTGGCTCATCGGGCTGCTGCTCCAGAGCCTCGTTCAGCGCAAGCGCGTGAAGGCCATTGCTGCGGCTGTGGCGCTCCTGATAGGGGGAACGGTGTGCTATGTGCCCACGCTGATTGACGGCGAGAAAACCGCCGCCCACAGTGATGGCCGGTCGGAAGTTCCGCCCGCCTTCCAGGCGCTTAACGGCAAGAATGTGGCTGTGATTATCGGCAGCATACAGGACATTGCCGTCACCGACATGGCCCCCGATGCCAACATCATGCGCATGACTAGTCAGACCGATCTGCTGGCAGCCCTGGAGAACGGCAAGGTAGATGCGGCGGGCGGTGAAAGCCTGACGCTGATGTTCAATAAGGAGCTGCTTGAAAAGGTGGATTCTGTGGGCGCAGGGCTTACGCCGATTCCGATAGGAGCCTGTTACCGACTTGACAATACCGAATTGCAGCAGGACTTCAACCGTTTCCTGGCCGACATCAAGCGCGAAGGCACCTACCAGCAGATTCTGAACCGCTGGAGCAATGCTGACGACCCCTCGGCCATGGCCATTCCCCAACAACGCGGCACGGGGCGCACCCTGCGCGTGGCCACCTATCCGGCCATGCCGCCGTTCAACTTCATCAATTCCGGAAAGCCTTCGGGACTGGAGCCGGAACTGCTGACGGAATGGGCCAACCGTCGTAACTGGCAACTGGAGTACCTCATTATGGACTTCGCCGCGCAGATACCTGCTGTGCAGACAGGTAAGGCCGACATGGCTATGGGCGCTATCAGCATCACCGAAGAGCGACAGAAGCAGGTGCTCTTCTCCGACGGCTATATCGATTCGCACATCGTGCTGATGACGCGAAAGGGGGAGGCAGGGATACTAAGCCTCACCCCCGCCCCCTCTCCAAAGGGCGAGGGGAGTGGATACCTTTGGAGCGGACTGGCTATTCTTATTATGATAATAGGTGGCGGCACGTGGTTCTTCCTCCGCCGCAGACGTTTCACTACGTTACATTCTACTCCCCTCTCCTTGGGAGAGGGGTCGGGGGTGAGGCTTGTTCACCTTCAGAAGAGCTATGGCTCCTTCAACGTGTTGCGCGACATCACCGTCGACATCCATCGCGGCGAGGTCATCTCCATCATCGGTCCTTCTGGCACGGGCAAGAGCACTTTCCTGCGCTGCCTGAACCTGCTGGAGCAGCCCACCGGCGGCAGTATCGTGGTCGATGGCGAGGACATCCTCTCGAAGGGCTATCCCGTCAATCGGCTGCGCCAGAAGATGGGCATGGTGTTCCAGTCGTTCAACCTCTTCGAGCACAAGACCGTGCTGGAGAACGTCATCTTCGCGCCCTGCCAGCTGCGCCATGAGCCGGAGGAAGAGGCACGCAAGGAGGGACTGGCACTGCTGCGCAAGGTAGGACTGGCCGAGAAGGCCGACGTCTATCCGTCGAGTCTCTCCGGCGGTCAGAAACAGCGTGTGGCCATTGCCCGCGCCCTGGCCATGAAGCCCGACGTCATCCTCTTCGACGAGCCCACGTCGGCCCTCGACCCGACCATGGTGGGCGAGGTGCTCAGCGTCATCCGACAGCTGGCAGCCGAGGGCTTGACCATGCTCATCGTCACCCACGAGATGAAGTTCGCCCACGACGTCTCCACACGCATCTTCTTCATGATGGGCGGCTATATCCACGAGGACGGCTCGCCACAGCAAATTTTCGAAAACCCCGTACACAGCGCCACCAAGGCATTCATACAGCGCATCCGCAAGGAGGTGTTCGAGATTGACGGCCCCGACTACGACTTCCTCGGCATGCATTCTGCCATGAGTGCCTTCTGCCACAAGTACGGCATTGCAGAGAAATTAGAGAAAGCAGAGCGGCTGACGGACAAGATGCTCGACGACGTGATGGCCCAGTACCGCCCCATCACCGTCCGCATCACCCACAGCGAACAGTCAGCCGTCACCGCGCTCGACTTCATGGTGGAAAAAATGACCGCCACGCCACTGAGCGACACCCACCGCGCCGCGCTCTCCGCGCAGTGCCGTCAGGTGATAGAGGAACCCACCAAGCGAGGCTTCCGCGTGAAACTGATCATATAATCAATAACAATATGTTTTACCAATTGAAACCAAACAAGATATATAAGATAAAGCTTTGGATGATAGTCGCCATCCTCGTAATCAGCGGCACGGGCCTGCAGGCACAGACGAAACGCTCGGACGACTTCCGGGCACGGTATGAACTGAAGGAGGTGGTGGTGATGAGCCGCCACAACATCCGCTCGCCGATATCGTCGGGCAGTGCAGCCTATCAGCGGGTGACACCACACACATGGTTCCAGTGGTCGTCGCCAAACAGCCAGCTGTCGCTGCGTGGCGGTGTGCTGGAGACGGAGATGGGACAGTTCTTCCGCAAGTGGGTGGTCGAAGAAGGTCTGTTGCCCGACAACTACCGGCCCACGGGCGACGAGGTGCTGTTCTACGCCAACTCGCGGCAGCGTACGTTCGCCACGGCGAAATACTTCTCTGCGGGGTTCCTGCCTTTTGCCAACGTGGAGATCACGCACAAGTACGACGAGGACAAGATGGACCCGGTGTTCACCCCGCAGTTCACGAAGATGAACGACGCATACCGTCAGCAGGTGATCAGCGAGATGCAGTCGATGCACGGAGGACCTCAGGCATGGATGGCTGCCCAGCAGAAGACGATCGGCCTGATGGAGGAGATACTCGACATGGCGCACTCGCCAGCCGCGCTGCAGGGCGACACGACGCACTTCTGGTACGACGACGTGCAGCTCAAGATAGAGAAGGGCGACGAACCGAAGATGACGGGCGGCTATACGCTGGTGAACAGTGTGGCCGACGCGCTGGTGCTGCAGTGCTATGAGTCGGAGAGCTTCGCCCCCTTCGGCCACGAGTTGACTATGGACCAATGGCGTGCTATTGGTGCCGTGAAGGAGGTCTACGACGGTCTGCTCTTCACCACCCATGCTGCCGCCGTCAACCTGGCCTATCCATTAGTGAGCCGCATCCGCGAGGAGCTGAACAATAGCGACCGCAAGTTCATGTTTCTCTGTGGGCACGACAGCAATCTGGCAAGTATCAGTGCCGCCCTCAGCCTGCAGCTCCCTGAGACAGAGCAGGCTCTGGAACTGCACACGCCTATAGGCTCGAAACTTGTGTTTGAGAAGTGGAGTAACGGCTCGGAAGACTATGTCGCCGTCAACCTGGTCTATCAGTCCGTCCAGCAGTTGCAGGACCGCACGCTGCTATCTACTGACGTGCCGCCGATGGTGCTCCCCGTCACCGTCGAGGGCCTGGCCGCCAACGCCGACGGGCTCTACCACCTCTCCGATCTCGACGTGCACATGGCCAATGTAATGGCGGAATACGAAGCCATCGAGGATGTGCCGGCTGCCGTCAGTGCTATCCGTCAATCCGCTTCACCATCTGCCGCCATTTACAACCTACAAGGCCAGCGTCTCGACACCCTTCAGCGTGGCGTGAACATTGTAGGTGGAACAAAAAACATCGTGAGATAAGACCGATAATACTACAAAGAACAATAAAAAGCAATGAAACAAATGAAACAATGGGCGCTCGCCGCCATCCTGACACTTTGCGGCGCAAGCGGCGCTGAGGCTGAGACCCTGCGCGGAACAGTGAAAGACGCCATCACAGGCGAAGCCCTTATTGGTGCAACAGTGAAGATAGTAGAGTTGGACAATGCGGCTGCTGTGGCCGATATGGACGGTAACTATCTCATCAACATCAAGCAGGGAGGCCGCTATACCATCGAGGCCAACTACATCGGCTACGAGCCGAGCGTGATGAAGGAAATCCTCATCTCCGGTGCCAAGGAGGTGGTGATAGACATCACCCTGCGCGAGAACAACACGGAGCTGAAGGAAGTGGTGGTTAAGCCGCGCGTGAACAAGGAGGTGACGGTGAACCCCGCCGTGCTCACCGGTGGCGTGATGCTGTCGATGGAGGAAGCCAGCCGTTTTGCCGGTGGTGGCAACGACCCCGCCCGTCTGGTGATGGCTTTTGCGGGTGTGTCGGGTGAGAGTGACGGCAGCGGTCTCTCCGTTCATGGCAATGCTCCTGAGCGCATGCAGTACCGCATAGAGGGCGTGGAGGTGTTTACGCCCAACCATTATAATGATATGTGGAACGCCGGCTACGGACTGGTGAGCGGACTGAACGCCAACGTCATCGGCAACTCAGACTTCTTCACCTCTACGTTCAACGCCAACTACTCGAATGCCCTGAGCGGCGTCTTCGACGTGAAGATGAGGCCGGGCAACAACGCGAAGCACGAGAACATCCTGCAGTTGGGTTCGGTATTCGAGGAGCTGACGCTCGAAGGTCCGCTCTCGAAGAATAGTAAGTCGAGCTACATTGTGAACTACCGTTACGGCTTCTCGTCGCTCGTCGATAAGCTGGGACTCATCGAAACCGAAGGAGGGCACATCACGTTCCAGGACTTCTCATGGAAGCTGAACATGCCCACAAAGAGTGCCGGCACCTTCTCAGTGTTCGGTCTGGCACTGTTCGACAAGACGCACGACGAGCGTGTGGCCTTAGAGGACATGCACTCGGCCTACGATGCCTCGAACAACGACGGCGACATGACGCAGCTGCTGGCGGGTATCTCGCACAAGATTCACCTGGGCAACAAATGGACGTGGCGCACGACGGCTGCCTACAACATGCAGCACATCTCCATGGACAACTACTACTATGGCATTGACCGCGACCCCGCCACCGGCGTGCTCAAGACCCCGCTGGCTTTCGAGGAACCCGAGAAGCAGTATCTCTTCAGCAAGCAGAAGCAGAACGAGGACCGTCTGCTGCTGAATACCGAGCTGTCGAAGCAGGTCACGGCAAAATGGCTCACGCAGTTCGGTGCCGAATACTCACACCGCTTCTTCGACCTCGCTTATCGCAGCGTAGACCAGCTCTATGCCGACCCTGCAACCATGCAGACCTATACGGAGATGAAGGACAACACGGGCTTGGCCAGTGCTTTCTGGCAGAACCTGCTGACGCTGAGCGACCAGTTCAGCATGTCATTAGGTGTTGCTGCCAACTACTTCCTGCTCTCGAAGGACTTCTCGGCAGAGCCGCGCTTCAGCATGAAGTGGCAGCCCGGCGACAAGCACAGCATCTCGCTTGGCTACGGCCTGCACTCGATGGTGGAGAAGCTCGATGCCTACTTCTATCGCGACCAAAACGGCACGCTGGTGAACAAAGACCTCGGACTGACGAAAGCCCACCACGTGCTGGCCTCCTACATGTATAAGATAGGTGACAACATGAACGTTCGCCTGAACCTGTTCTGGCAGTACGGCTTCGATACACCCGTGGGCACCAACGGCAGCAACTACTGCGTCTGCAACCGCTTCTATGCCTACACCGACAAGCCACTCGTCAGCAAGGGCAACACCCGCAACTACGGCGGCGACATCACGCTGGAGCACTACATGAGTCACGGCTTCTTCGGCCAGACCAACTTCTCGCTCTACAAGTCGGAGTACCGTGGCGAGGACAAGGTGTGGCGCAACCAGCTCTACGACCGTGGCTTCATGTTCAAGATTCTGGGCGGTAAGGAGTGGATGCTGGGCAGGAACGTGCTCAACGTCAGCGCCAAGTACAGCATCCAGGGCGGCCTGCGCTACTCGCCCATCAACGTGGCCAAGATGTGGGACAACCTTGATGCCGGCATCATCGACGACACGCCCATCTACAAGCAGGGCGAGGAATTCTCTGAGCGTTTCGACCCCACGGGCGTTGTCGACCTCACCGTCAGCTACAAAATCAACAAGAAGAAGGTGAGCCACACCATCGCCTTCGAAGGGCTGAACATCCTCGGTGCCAAGGCTCCGCAATGGCAGCGTTTCGATCTCGGTACCCGCGACGTGCGCACCGACAAGGCCGGCATCTCGCTGCCGAACATATTCTATCGCCTCGACTTCTAAACAAACGTATATGAAAAAGATAATGCTTTGGTTGCTCGCCGCCATTCTTGCCATTATCTGTTGTGCAGGTGTGATGACTTGCCGCTACTGCAAGAATAACAATCCGAATGTGGCGACACAATATACACCGCAGGCTCCTGACTATGCGGACACAACGATGTGGATAACGGAGGACGATGACACTGAAGGCACGGGAGCTGATGTGTTCTATGTCGTTTCAACATGGGAGGAGGACTGGAAAACAGCTGACAGCACGGTTTGTCACTACGCCGACGTGTGGAATCCCACGCACCGCGAGCACATGGCAATGGAGATCAATAAGGTGTCGGCTTACATGTCGCCTGGCAACCGGTTCTATGCACCTTATTACCGCCATACAACCATCGAGGCTTTCATGCTGCACAATGAAGACAGTACGAGAGCACGAGCCCGTCTGGCCATGGGTGATGTCTGCAAGGCCTTCGACTATTTCCAGGCTCATCGTGACCAGAAGCGTCCGCTCATCATCGCGGGGTTCAGTCAGGGCGGCATGGCCGTGGTGGAACTGCTGAAGCATATCGATGACGAGACCTACGGCCAGTTGGCGGCGGCCTACGTACTGGGCTACAAGGTAACGCCCGAGGACACGCTGCAGACCAAGCATATCAAGGCTGCGCAGGGCGAGACGGATACCGGCGTGACCATCTGTTACAACACGGTGAAGGACGTGAAGTACATCCAGCCCGTCATCGCAGCCACCTGCATGGGCATCAACCCCGTGAACTGGCGCACCGATGCAACGCCCGCCACACTCCACGACACCATCACCGTCACCCTCGCACCTGAGTACCATGTGCTGGTGGTCAGCGGCTACAGCGGAGCGGAGTATCCGGCCTATAAAGACCTGATCAACGTGGGCGATATTCACAGCTGCGAACCCTGGCTCTACAGCGAGTGTCTGGCCAAGAACATCGCCGTGAGGGCAAGTGAGTGGAGAAAGAAACATTAGGAATTGAAGAAAAATGAATAAGACAAAGCTTTGGATGCTCGCCGCCATCCTCGTAACCAGCGGCGCAATGGTGCTGACATCGTGTTCGAACGACGATGACCCCGAAGAAACGACTGACGAGGTGGAGGCACAGTTGCAGCGGATGACGCTCCGTGAAAAAGTGGGACAGTTGTTCTACGTGCGCCCCGAGTGCCTCGACACCACCATCCACTTCAACCTGGTCAGCACCGTGGACAATAGTGCTGACGATATCAAGAAAATCAAATTGCAGGCCGTAAACGCCACGATGCTGGGCGTGAACGAGAAGTATCCCGTGGGCGGTATCATCCTCTATGCCCATAACATCGAGGACGAGGCACAACTCTCGGCGTTCATCCAGCAGATACGGACCCTGAAAGGCTCGCCACTGCTCTGCATCGACGAGGAGGGAGGCCGCGTGGCCCGCATCGGCAACAATGAGAACTTCCAGGTGGAGAAGTTCGAGTCGATGGGTGCCATTGGTGCCACGGGCGATGCGCAGAATGCCTACCACTGCGGCAATACCATCGGCACCTACCTGAAGAAATACGGCTTCGACATCGACTTCGCCCCCGTGGCCGACGTGAACACCAACCCCGAGAACATCGTCATCGGTGCCCGTGCCTTCAGCGACGACCCCGAGGTGGCCGCGCCGATGGTCACGAACTACCTGCAGGGCCTGAAGGATGCCGGCGTGACGGGCTGCATCAAGCACTTCCCCGGACATGGCGACACCAAGGCCGACACGCATTTCGGCTATGCACAGAGCCTGAAGACGTGGGAGCAGATGACGAGCTGCGAGATGATTACCTTCAAGGCGGGCATCCAGTGGGGTACGCAGTTGATTATGACGGCCCACATCGCTACGCCCAACGTCACGGGCTCGGACATCCCCGCCACCATGTCGTCCGTCATCCTGCAGGATAAGCTGCGTGGCGAACTCGGCTACCAGAACATCATCATCACCGACGCGATGGAGATGGGAGCCATCACCAAGCAGTACACCAATGCCGAGGCCGCTGTCGGTACGCTCCAAGCCGGTGCCGACATCGTTCTGGGGCCGCAGAACTTCGTGGAAGCCTTCGATGCCGTGGTCAAGGCTGTGGAGGACGGCAGGCTCACCGAACAGCGCATCGACCAAAGCGTGCGCCGCGTATTGAAACTGAAAAAGCAGATAGGAAGGAAGCTATAGGCAAGATGATTATTGATGTACGGAAAGCGACGAAAGAGCAGTCGGCAGAGATAGCACGGCTGATTATGATGGCCATGACGGATGACTGCTGCCTGCACTTCTGCGGCGAAGGCTATGGACTACCAGACTTCCACAGGATGATGACCCGACTGGTGGAGCTCGAGCAGTCGCAATATAGTTACGGCAATACGCTGGTGGCTATGGCTGACAGTAAGGTAGTCGGTGTGGCCGTCAGCTATGACGGAAGCCTATTGCACGAACTTCGGCAGGCCTTCATTGAACATGCAAGGGAATGTATAGGTAAGGATCATTCGGGCATGGCAGATGAGACCCAGGGCGGTGAGCTCTATCTTGACTCCTTGGCCGTAAGCCCGGAATACCACCACATGGGAATAGCGACGCAGCTGCTGAAAGCTACCAAGAAGAAGGCTGACGACATGGGCCTGCCTCTCGTGGGGCTCTTGGTAGACAAGGGGAATCCTGCCGGCGAAGCTCTCTATTCTTCTGTCGGTTTCCGTTATGCTAACGACAGCCAGTGGGGAGGCCATCCCATGAAGCATTTGGTGTGGTAATCGCAAGTTCTGCTTGCTTCAGAGGTGAGTCTTACCTCTGGCCGCCCCTATTCCTTAATCTCTTCGAACGTGTCGAGCTGTGGCTGGTCTTGTGACTGCTGCAGCTTCTTTTTGTCGCTGTAGAATTTCAGGGCGTTGATGAGTTCAGCTACGCCGTAGACGAGCATGCACCAACCGAGAATGAGCATGGCCATGTTAAGCGGAGCCAAGGGCTTCAGCATGACGTAGAGGCCGGTGATGAGGATGAGCGTGGGCAGTATCCAGTAGAGGAAGCCTACGTGACCGTAGCGTCGGCCGGCAATGAGCGCCATGAACTGACTGATGGCTCCGAGGACGAGGATGATGCCGATGATATACATCAGCGCCGAGACGAACGTGGTCGGGGTCAGTGCCAGTACAAGTCCGAGGATGATGCTGCCGATGCTCACGACGGGGAATGTAGGCTGCTCACCAGAAATGAGACGACCGTCGGCATCGTAGATTTTATAGTCGCTGACATGACGGCGGGCCTGAAAGTAGGTGAGGACGGAGATAATGCCCGAGATAAGAAACAGCACGCCGATGGCAATGGTGATGCCTGTCACCGTGTTGTCGGGGTACATCACGAGCAATGCGCCAATGATAATGGCGCAGATGGCACGGAAGGCGGAACTGCGGAGTATCTTCATTGCTAATAGAATATGACGGGTTGATTGGTCTTGGGTGTTGTCTTGGGCTTGGATGTAGTGACTGCCTTTCTCTTGATCTTAGGCTGTGTGACTACAGGCTCCTCAACAGGTTTCTCAGCTTTCTTGGTCGAACCGACAGTGATTTGCTGGTCGTAGGAGAGGGTGGGGCAGCCGTCTTCCTCAATGTCGACGCTGAAGCGCAGGGTGCCTTCCTTCCAACCATAGATGGTGGCTGTGTATTCCTCCTCGTTGATTTTCGTCAGTTCGGGAGCTGCGATGGAGTCGGCACGCTCCAGTGTGACGTTACGGAAGTATTTGCCGTCCTGAGACTTGTTCTTGACAAAGACATTGAGCTTCAGCCCATCGCTCTCGACAGCATGCTTGACGTCAACTGTGTAGTTGTTGATATACCATGTGTCGAAGGGGATGACATAAGGAGAAATCTTCAGACCGTCGTAGGTCAGCGAGACGTTCGTACTTTTCGAGTTCTTCTTCAGATCGATGTCGTCGGGGATGTTCAGTGTACACTGATAGGTGAGCACCGATGACTCGACGTTGGTGTTCTCCTTGCGTGTGTCGGGACTGATGTGGCAGTTTTCGTCCTGACTTGTGAGTACCATCTTCTTCGGGTCGATGTAAGGCGGGCAGACCACCTTGACAATGGTGTTCACCGTCTTGTGTTCAAAGCCGATGGGCATGTTGTCGTTCAGCATATAGCGGAACTTGCGGCTGAGGTCGATGCCGACAACGCCGTATTTGCCGTTCTGCTCAACAAGAGCCTCGTCGTTCCAGATGTCGGCCACCTTGTCGAACTGTGGACTGAGAATCTGGTCTTCCTCGCGAAGCGGTTCTTTGTTGTAATAGATGGCACAAGGTTCGCCGAGGAATGCAATGCTACTTTTCTTTTCCTCTTGCTTTTCTTTGGGGATGTCGACCAGTTTGGGCTGCTGTCCGTTGAACTCGATGGAGGCCAGACGCATCAGCGGGTCGAAGGTCATCTTACCCAGTTTGAATGTAGCCACGTACTTGTCGCCTACCTGCTCTAAAAAGAGCGGGCGCTCGTTGGCCATCACGCGGGTCTTCTTGTTGGTGATGTTACCGTCGGTATGGATAGGAGTCAGCGTGCCGCTACGGAAGTTATACTCATAGAAACGCTTTTTCAGAACGATGATGCTCTTGCCATTGCTGACGGAAGAGATGAAGTCGATGTCGTCTACACCATATTCGCCAAGGTTCAGCTGTACCAGTTCACCCGTCTCTGCCGACAGCATCTGGGTGGTATAGTCGCCATTGATTACTTTCTTCGGATTCATAGGTACCTGTACCACGGCGTAGCCCTCGCAGAACTGACGACCGCCGGTGTAGGGACCGAAGGTCTGGTCGTCGGATGCCCGCAGGTAGTAGTAGCCCGTGTTGTTCCTCACCAGCAGGTAGCCTTCGTAGAAACGAGGTTCCTCGGCAGGGTCGTAGTTGATGGGTGCAAACTCCTTGACGCGTCCCTGGTCGCTGACGTAGCCCACGTATCTGCCATTCTTGTAGAGCAGAGCCATGTTCGAGTAGAAGGGAGCTAACTTGTCGTATTTCAAGTCAACAATTACCTTCTCGTTTTTATCCATTATACCGTATTTCCCGTCAATGGAGACGGCATAGTAGCCGTTGCCCAACAGTTGGATGCTGCTGTATTTGGGGTGCAGCCGCCACTGAGGTACCTGTGCGTTTGCTGCGGTTAACAGACAGAAGAGTACAATCAGGGTTGCAACACCCCGACGACCATAGCAGATATTTCGAATGTTCATCATCACTATATTATTTCAGTAAGTTATTCACGCCTGCCAATGTCTTGTCTATTCTTTCTTTGTAGACAACGTCTTGCTGGCGTTCGGCTTCGGCTTGTGCCTGCAGCAACAGTTTCTTGGCCTTGTTCAGGTCCTGGGATGTGCCTTTGCCGTTTGCATAGTAGAATGCCAGCCAATAGAGACATTGGTGGTAATAGGGAATCTTGGCCTCGATGGCTTTGTTCAGCCAAGTGATGGCTTCACGGTTGATCTCTGGTGAAGTGGGACAGCCCTCAATACCGCGGTCTTTCTCCATCGTCCATCCCATCAGTCCCTTGCGGCGGGCTGACTCGACGTCCATAGGAACGAATGCATAGGTCTTGACTACCTCGAATATGGCCTGCGGATTGCCGTTGTCGGCCAGTACCTTCATGCGGTTCAAGGCAACCTTGATGCTGTCGGCCGAATTCTGGTTAAACAGAGCCAGAGCCTCTTCGTACTCCTTGGCCTCCAGCTGCTCGGCGGTGAGCTCGGGCACCTCTTCCTTGGTAGGTGTCAGGAAACCGCCGAAATAGAGGGCTGCGCCTGCACCACACAGGATGAGGGCGATGATGATGCCGATGATGAGGCCCTTCTTGGAGCCGCCTTGCTGCACGTTGGCACCGCTGCTGCCGAAGCCGCCGCTGCTGCCAAAACCGCCGCTGTTGCTGCCGAAGCCACCACTGTTGGAGATGTTTGACGCACCGATGACGGTGCCCTTGATCTCAGGCTTGCCGTTGCTGTTCTGCAAGCTGCCCATGGTCTGTGTCATCTTGAGGTCGTTGACCTCGGGACGCTTCATGAACACGGTCTCCTTCTCGGCAGCAGGGTCGTTGGGACGCAGTTCGGCAGGAATCTCATTACGCTTCTCGGGGTGCTGTATGGCGTCGATGGCAATGGCCTCTAACTTGTCAGCTGTGGGACGATCCCAAGGCTCTGCCTGCAGACAGCGGTCCAACGTCTGCTTCAGCAGGGGCGAGAAGTCGCCCTGCAGGTCGGGGATGTCGGCTCCCTTATGCTGGAACAGACCGCCGTCGTTGCCGAAGGGCAATACACCTGACAGCATTTCGTAGACAGTGGAGCCGAGCGACCAGATGTCGTTGGCCATGATAGGAAGGGGCGACTTCGAAAAACGTTCGGGTGCCATGTAGGAGATGGTACCTGCCGACATGAGTACCATGTCCTCATTGGAGACGCGGCTTAGCGACTGCTTAACCTGCGTGCTCACGCCGAAATCGGTCAGCATGTAGTCGCCATTGTCATTCTGAAGAATGTTGGCAGGCTTGATGTCCTGATGCAGGATGGGAGGATCCATGGCGTGCAGATAGGCCAGTGCGCTGGCGCAGTCGCGCAGCAGCTTCCAAGCCTCGTCTTCGCTCATCTTGCCAATCATCTTACCGATGTTCCCTTTCTTGCAATACGGGAGAATCAGGTAGGGACAGTTCTCGCAGGATGCAAAAAACAACGGACGCAACAGGTTCTTGTGGCTTGCGTTCACCATCAGTGAGAACTCATGCGTCAGCATCTTGTTGCCGTCTTGGTCAACACCGTTGGTGGGATGGTAGATTTTCAGCGCCAAAGTCACGCCCGTCTGGATGTCCTTAACCTTCCAGACCTCGGAGAAAGCGCCTTGGCCTAACAGCTTCTGTTGCTCGTATCGATTGTCAAATAATGCCATAATAGCGAATTTGTTTGTCTACAGCCTGCAAAATTACTGATTTTTTTTCTATCTGCCAAAAAAATACCGAAAAAGCAGCGGCAAACTCGTTTTAATTGTTTACATTTGCGGCAGATTACACAGAAGGATGAATACATTGTTGTTTTTGGCGCGGCACGGCGAAACCGTGGACAATGCAGCCCAGATTATGCAGGGACAGACCCAAGGACAGATGAACGACATCGGCCGGCAGCAGGCGGCGCAGTTGCGCAACGAGCTGGCTGACAAACAGTTCGATGCTGTTATTGCGAGTGATCTGTACCGCTCTGTCGAGACCGCCGAGATTGTGGCCGGTTCTCACGGACTGCCTGTCGTGACAACACCCTTGCTCCGCGAACGTGACTGGGGCTCGTTCACCGGGCGTTACATTCCAAGCCTGAAGAACGAGCCTTGGCCCGACGATATCGAGTCGCTCGACGCGCTACTGGCGCGGGCCGCACGATTTCTGGACTTTGTGCGTCGCGACTATGCCGGTAAACGCGTGCTTGCCGTAGGACACGGTATCATCAACAAGGCGATACAGGCGGTGTTCTACGGCAAGCAGATGCGTGAGGTGGAGCGGATGACTAACTGCGAGGTCCGCATCCTGGAACTTTAGCGACGGCTTCCTCCGAAGTGGCTACGGCTGCTACTGCTGCTTGACGAGCGGTTGCTGGATGAGCGGTTGCTGCTTGACGAGCCGCTGCTTGACGTACCGAAGTTCGGACGGCTGCTGCTTGATGAGCCAATGGTGGAGCGGCTGCTTGACGGACCAATATTGGAGCGGCTGCTGCTGCCAGACGAATAGCTGTTTGACGACGAACCGATGTTGGGACGGATGCTGTTCGACGAACGGTTGCTACTGCTGCTACTATTACTGCTGCTGGATGAGCCGACGATGTTGGGACGGCTGTTGCTGCTGGACGAGCCGATGAAGGAACGTCTGTTGCTGCTGCCCGACGACTCGATGGTGGAACGGTTGCTGCCCGACGACTCAATGGAAGAACGGTTGCTGCCGTTGTTGAACGAACTGGCGCTGGGACGGTTGTTCGGTTGTGACGAGCTGCTGCCGAAGCGGCGGTTGCCCTCGCTCTGTGAGTTGCCGAAGCGGCGGTTGCTGTTGTCGCCCTCTGAGTTGCCGAAGCGGCGATTGCTGTTGTCGGAGTTGCCGAAGCGGCGGTTGCTATTGTCGCCCTGTGAGTTGCCGAAGCGGCGGTCGTTAGACATACGGCCGTTGCCTGCTGTTACACGGGTAGAGCTGCCGGAGCGGTAACCGCGGTTGTCGCCATACGAACGTCCGGAATGACGGAATTCGCCATTGTCAAAGCGTGTGCGCATGCCGAAGTGCTGATGGTTATTGCCGAGAGGAGGACGGATTTGGTCGATACGTCCGTGGTAATAACTACGTCCACCGTTCATGTGCCAAGCATGGCCGCCACGGTATGTGACGTAGAAGTCGGGCCGTCCGAAGTAGAAGAAATCGCGTGTAGTGTAGCGGGCATAGACGCCAAAGTGCCAGTGACCAGCGCTCCAGTAAAGTGGGCGGTAGAAGTAGTTGGCGGCGAGGTAGGCGTCCCACTGCCACTGGTAGAGGATATAGCTCAGGTCGAGGTTGCGGCGCTCCCAATAGACACCGTAGACATCGTCGACGCTGGTGACACTCATGAGGTAGTCGAGATTGACCTCGTAGGCTGCCTCATACTGTGCGTCAGTAAGGTTGAGCTCATAAGCCATTTTATCCGTGAGGAAGAGAGCTTCGTTGCGGGCCTGCTCGTAGCTCATGGCGTTAGCTGCGGCCGACATGGTCAGCAGAGCTATCAGGGTGAACATCATCTTCTTCATAATCGTATTGTTTTAAATATTAATGTTTTATTGTTATTAATCCCTGCATTATAGCCGTCCCCTTATCAAGAGACTCTAAATGTTTATCTGCTGCAAAGTAACTGCTTTTTTCTGACTTACGCAAAGGATTTTCCCTAAACTCGTGGGGATTTTCCCTATTATAATGGTTTTTGTAGGGTTTTGTTTGGTATTGTTCTCGCTTATTCGTACCTCTGACCTTCGTCGAAGGTACTTGCGCTCGACAATTAAAACAAAAACGCGTTTTTGTTTTGTATTTTGCTCGCTTATTGAATAAATTTCTCACGTTCGACAAAAGAAATACATTCCTTTTGTTCTCACTTAATCGAAATTTTCGTACCTTTGCAAGCGATGAAGAAGTTATTGAAGATTTTTCTTGGTTCATTATCCTTGGGCATAGCATTGACGGCGTGTGAGTTTGAGACGTCGGACAACGGAGACTTGGACGGACTGTGGCAGCTGACGCAGCAGGACTCTGTCAGTACGGGGGTGTCGAAGGACATGCGTAGCTCAAAAGTGTTTTGGGCTGTACAGGTGCGACTCCTGCAGATTCAGGGCGGCTCGCGTCGTGGCTATTACCGCTTCACCCACTCCGACGGATGGTTGAGGCTGCGGCCTGCTGATGTTGACAAGGAGGGAAACGAGGACACGACGACACTCTACAGCTACCGTGTCAGAACGCTCAACAGCAGCAAGATGGTGCTGGATGACGACACGGTGCGGCTGAGTTTCAGAAAGTATTAATGTCAGGCACCATGAAACATTACACCGATCTCTTTGTCGACTTCGACGATACGCTCTACGACACCTACGGCAATTCTGTCATTGCCCTGCAAGAGACGTTCGAACACTTCCAGCTGGGTCGCTATTTCCCTGATCCGCAGGTGTTCTACGACAGCTATTGGGAGGCGAACATCGATTTGTGGACGCGCTACTCGAAGGGTGAGATAGACCGCGACTTCCTCATCGCCGAACGCTTCCGCCGTCCGCTGCTGGCGAGCCGGAAGTTTGAGGCTGGGTCTCACCACTTACCGTTCACCACTCACGACTCACCGCTCACCGCTCACCACTCACCACTTACCACTTACCTCTTACACATGAACGACGTGTTCTTGGGCTACTGCTCCTCGAAACCTGGTGTTGTCGATGGCGCTCACGAATTGGTGGACTATCTGCGCCACAAAGGCTATCGGCTCCACATGTGCAGTAATGGGTTTCATGAGGTGCAATATAAGAAACTGGCAGCTTCAGGATTGTCCGATGCCTTCGAGACGGTGGTGCTGAGCGAGGATGCCGGGGCCAACAAACCGTCGAAGCAGTTTTTCGACTATGCGTTCCGTGTGACAGGAGCTAAGCCTGAGACGACTTTGATGATTGGTGATAACTACAATACCGATATTCTTGGCGCCCAACAGGCGGGGCTTGCCGTCATCTTCTTCAACCGTTTTCCTGAATATCCGGCGCCAGCACCTGTCGACTACGAGGTGACGTCGCTGAGTGACATCATGAAAATCCTGTAAAATCACATAAAAGGGAGCTGTTGCGTAATATCAGAAGCTGTTCACTGCTTCCACTACCTGTTGTGCCTCGTCGTCAGTGAGTACAGGACTGATGGGGAGGCTCAGCTCCTGCTGGTGAATCTTTTCTGTTATGGGCAGTTGCAGGCGATGCCACTCGCTGTAGCACTGCTGGAGGTGCGGTGGAATGGGGTAGTGAATGAGCGTTTCGATGCCCTGTTCACGGAGGTGTTGCTGAAGACGGTCGCGCTCTGGGCAGAGTATGGGGAAAATATGGTACACGTTATGTGTGTCGTCAATACGTCGTGGCAGGCGAACCAACGGGTTCTTTATATGGCCGTAGTAGTAGGCTGCCACCCGCTGCCGATGAAGGTTGTCGTCATCGAGATGGCGTAGTTTCACGTCGAGCAGGGCGGCCTGCAATTCGTCGAGCCGGCTGTTGCGTCCGCGATAGCGGAACACGTACTTCTTTTGAGAACCGTAGTTGGCCAGTGCCCGCACGCAGTCGGCCAGAGCCTCGTCGTTGGTAGTGACGGCACCGCCGTCGCCAAGAGCTCCAAGGTTCTTTCCCGGATAGAACGAGTGGCCAGCAGCGTCGCCGAGGCTTCCCGTGCGCGTACCTCTATTATATTGGCAGCCATGAGCCTGTGCGTTGTCCTCGACCAGTTTCAGACCGTACTTCTTGCAAAGCTGTCCGATGCGCTCGGTGTAGGCACAGCGTCCGTAAAGATGTACCACCATGACAGAGCGTGTTCGCGGTGTGATGGCAGCCTCGATGAGGCGGTCGTCCAACTCCAGCGTCTCTTCGTCGGGCTCCACAAGGACGGGCTTGAGGCCGTTCTCGCTGATGGCCAGTATTGAGGCGATGTAGGTGTTGGCCGGTACAATGACTTCGTCGCCGGCTGTCATGACGCCCATTTCCATCCAGGCACGGTAAATCAGCGTCAGGGCGTCGAGACCGTTGGCCACACCCACGCAGAAACGTGTGCCGATATACTGGGCGTAGTGCTCCTCGAAGACCGCGTTGGCGCTACCCTGTAGGTACCATCCTGAGTCAATGACTCTGGCGGCAGCTTCTTTCAGTTCTGTGGCGTATTGCTGGTTGACGCCTTTCAAATCGAGAAAGGAAATCATCGTGGTGGATTTTCGTGAACAGGCTTAGAAAACCTTGCCGAAGGCAATGCGGGCAAATGTCAGTCCGAGAATCTTGAAGTCGAGCGCCCAAGAACGGTGCTCCAGATACTCCAGATCCATCTCCAGTCGCTTCAGCATCTTCTCCATGGTGTCAGTATAGCCGTTGTAGAGAGTAGCCATCGACGTGATGCCGGGACGAATCTGGAACAGGTATTGGTAGCGTGGGTCGCGTTCCATGATCTGGTCGATGAAGAATTTGCGTTCGGGACGAGGACCGACAAACGACATCTCGCCTTTGAAAACATTCCAGAACTGGGGCAGTTCGTCCAGATGGTGGGCACGCAGGAACTTACCGACTTTGGTCAGACGGTCGTCGTCGTCAGTGTCGCACAGTTCCGGCCCTTTCTTCTCGGCGTCAACCACCATGCTGCGGAATTTGTAGATGTTGAAGGGACGGCCAAAACGACCAATGCGCTCCTGCTTGTAGATGACGGGACCGTTCTTCTCGCGCTTGATGGCGATATAGCAAAAAAGGAAGAGTGGTGAGAATACAATCAGACAGATAAGCGCAACAAACAGGTCGAACAGTCGTTTGACATTGCGTTCGAATCCGTTCATTCCGTCGATGATATAACCGCTGGTATGTATTGTCATATATGATGGAGCGCAGTATTATTCGTTTGTTTATTACTATAACGGCACTAGTGCCGTATTATTGCAGCGAGACACATCTTTTTTTTGTCTGTTTTGTGCATCTTTCTGCAAAAACGGCTGCAAAGATACAAAAAATAATTCACTCCGCCAAGAGTCTGTGAGATTTTATCTTCTTAATAGTGAGATATAGACAAAACGCCGCAGCCTGTTTGGCATGTTCCTGACGACGGTACGATAGACAATATTCTGCAGCATGGTGCCCCACCCAATGAACCCCATGTGGTGTAGTTGGCGCTGAAGCCTGATCTCAGACTGGGTGTATTTGAGACCGCCGCGTCGCTGGAACATATCGTCGGACATGCGGAAAAGGAGCAGTGATTGCTGAATATTGTGGAATTGGCTGCCAGACATCATCATTCTGATCCAGAGGTAGTAGTCCTCGAACAGATAGAAGTGCTGGTAGCCACCGGCTTTCTCGACGGCTTGGCGACGGAAGACGACGGTAGGGTGGTTGATGGGGTTGCGCTTACGGGCGAAATGGAGTATGGCCTGATGATCGCGTGGTGGCTTGCGCGACGAGATGACGTTTGTTGTAGCACCTGTAAATTCGTCTATCCAACTGCCGCAGGCATCAACTTCAGGGTGCTGCTCCATCCACTCAATCTGTATCTTGAAACGTTCTGGCTTGGAAATGTCGTCAGTATCCATGCGAGCCACCAAGTCATAGGAGCAATGGCGCAACCCCTCGTTCAGTGCTCCACCCAGTCCATGGCACTCAGGCAGTCTGACGGTCTTCAGCTCCTCATGATTCGCCTGATAGTGGTCAATCACCTGTAGCAAGTCGTCGTTGAGAGGCCCGTCCTGTACCAGCACGACCTCAGTAGGGGGCAGCGTCTGTTTGAAGATGCTGTCGAGACTCTGTCGGAGAAAGTCGGGATTCTCCTTGTTATAGACAGACATGAGTACCGAGAACTGCGTCATGATGGCTGCTTCTGGCTTGTCGTTTGATTTTGCGCATGCAAAGGTACAACATTTTTTTCAGATACAGCCAACTTCGTCTGATTATTTCAGTTTGAAGAGCAGAATGTCGCCAGGCGGCAAGGTGTAATTCTGTAGGGCGGGTTCCTCGGTCAGTGTCTTGGTGATGTGGCGCGGCTGGTCGTTTCTGAGCTTCAGGCTGACTGTCATTTCGTGCAGGTAGTCTTTGTTGACGACGGCCAGATATTGGTGGCCGTTTTTCTCAAACTGCGAGATGACGGCACCCTCGCGACTGGAGATTTTCAGGGAACGGAGATTCACGGGCATACGTGTCTGGCGCTTTGTCCCCTTGGCGATGGTACCAAGATGTCTGACGGAGCGTACGTTAGCGCCATAGAACAGCCGCGCAACGGTCTTCAGTTCGGCGTTCATCTTCTTGACCAGGTCGTAGGTCTTCGTCTTCTTCCCCTGCTGGTCTACAGGGCCGTCGTGATAGTCGTTGTCCTTGTCGGGCTGTGGAGTCCAGTAAGTGAAGTACTGTATGGCCTGAGCGCCATAGGCCAGGTTGGAGTAGACCTGAAGCCTCAGCGAGGCGAGGGTGGGCTGGGGGTAGACGGCATGGGGAACAGACAGAACAAAGCCCCAGAAGGGAATGCCGGCCTTGATGCTTTTGGTGCGTATGGTCTCCAGGTTGCTGTACCAGCCGTCTCGCAGCCCGTCACGGGTCACGGGATAGTAGTCGAAGGACAGCTGCCGGCACGATGTCGAGACGGCGGCGTCGAGGTATTCATCGTAGGTTCGGGTCCTGGTATGCTGGAGCGTCCAGTCGGCATAGTAGGGGTGCAGGTTGATGTAGAAGCAGTGGCTGTCGTCGACGCTCCGCAGACGGGTGATCTCCTTCTGCCGCTCCTTGATCTCGGCTGCCGACGGCTCATCCTGTAGCACGTAGCCGAAGAACCCCTTGTTGTTCTTGAGGGCTGCGGCAGCCTGCTCGGGCGTGTCGTGGGTCTCGGGACAATGGCCCAGGATGCGGACGCCGTGCTGCTGGGCAACGTTGCAGGCTTCTATCAGTTGCTGGAGTGAGGCATAGCCATACAGGCTCACGTTGAAGCCGCAGTCGCTGAAGTCCTTGAAATGCTGGTGGCTCGTCTGGTCGTTGGGCACGCCCATGTAGGCGATGATTGGCATTTCGTCGTCAGCGCCGTAGGCCATCATCGTGAGGCTTGCCAGTAATATAGTCATTATCAGGTGTCTCATGGGGCGTTCACAGTGATAAGTAGAGCGTTTTGTACTTCTGGGCGATAGCTTTGGCGTCGAAGATGCTTCTGATGCGTTCTGTGTCGACCTTCATCCCCATGCAGGCGGGTACCTTGCTGAGGAAGTCGTCTGAGTCGCCATAACGGTAGACGGCATAGCCGCTGATGCCGTCGAGGTAGTCGGCAATCCTGACCCTGTCGGACATTAGAACGGGCGTGCCTTGTGACAGCGCTTCCAAAGAGACGAAGGAGAAAGCCTCGTACTTTGACGGTACAACCAGCAGCGATGCCTGTTGGTAGAGACGGCGCAGTCCTTCGCGAGGTATGTTGGTATGCATGGTGATGTCTTTCCTGTCGCAGTCGATGTCGCCCCAGCCCACGCAGTGAATGTCGTAGCGTCCTTCTGGGAGCTCGAGTATTTGTGAGAAGCCTTTGACGTGATCGTCGAGGCGGCCAACAAAGAGTATCATGTCCGTTTGGCGCTTGATGGTGTCGTCGGGACCCTCGTCGAACTCGTTCCAGTGTGGAATCTGCACCACTCTGGGGAAGAACGCCTGGAAGAATTGCGTGTCTTCGTTGTTGATGGTGGTCACGACATCGGCATAACGCTGGATGGCCGGCTTCATTTTGAACTGGAAAAACAGCTGGCCGGCGAGTGGATGGGCCAGATAGGGGAAAGGGTGGAAGTGGGCCGTATAGACCACTTTCTTTCCCATGCGGTGAGCTTGCTTCATGGCGTCAATGGTGCCTTGGGCAGTGTAGCCGTTGACGTGGACGATGTCGGCCTCGGCTATTAAAGGCTCAAGGTCCTTGCCCCGATAGCTGTAGTGGAACAGGCGCGACGGGCGTTGGGGCATGTCGGTGACGGGCAGTACCCTACATTCAGCATCATCGCTGAGCAGATGCTGCAGTCCGCGGCAGTAGTTGTCCGTTCCGCCTTTCATGTTCTGGCGTATCTGTAGAATCTTGATCATGTCCGTTTCTTGTTGATGAGGAACGTGTGCATCTCTGGGCGGCAATAGAAGTACAGGCTCTTGAGGAACATGACGTAGCGTTTGTATCCCATGAGCCGGAAGAGCAGCTTGTAGAAGCGGGCCAGCATCTTGTGTTTTCCCGCCAGGTCGCCAATGTTGCGGCGCGACACATTGTCGATACGCTCTTCGATAATCATTCCCCGTTTCTCAATGGCCTTGTAGAACGAGCCTTCGCCTGTTGAGAAAGGTCGCCCTGGCGATGCCTGCAACCCGTGGTACAGCCTGCGGTGGAAGGCGGCTATGGGAACGCCGTTGTCGTAGGTGCCATAGGAGTAGGGCTGGTTGATGAAGGAGTCGAACATCTGCACATTGCTGACGATGGCATCGCGGTAGATGTTGTTGATCATCGTCAGGTCCTCATAGTCCTTCAGGTCTTCTATGCGTTTGCGCTCAATGATGCCCTGCTTCAGCTTGTTGTAGTCGTAGCCGGCAAAGTGGACGAATACCAGCAGGTCGTCGCGCTGCGGCATGTCGTCAGTACGGAAGGTGACGCGGATATGGCCTTCGGTGTCCTGATGGAGTTTGCGTTCAAAGTAGTTCCACGGCGCAAGGTTCATGCCCAGTGACTGGAGCACAAAGAGACGGTCGCCGAGAAAGGCGGGAATCCAGTCCATCCACTTCTGGTCAGTGAACTGTCCCACGGAGCGGTCGGCAAAAGCCTGGTCGCGCAGCCGCTCTTTCCACCACTGCACGATGTGCCGTCCCCAGTCGTCGTTGCGAATGCCGCAGAAACCCAGATTGAAGATGCCGTTCACGTTCATGGCCCATTCGGGATGCTCGCCGGTGAAGTTGACATGGATGCCAGCCACCTGTGGTGTCAGTGCCATGCTGTGCTGGTCGAGGGCCTCGCTGATGGGGCTGATGCTTGAGAAGACGTAGATGTCGGGGTCGAAATAGTAGGCTTTCTCAAAGCCGTCGGCGAAGACGTGCTCGAAGCAGAACGGCTTGATGGCAGTACAGAACTCCGTCAGGTCGTATTTGAACGCCATGTCCGTCCACTGACTGTCCGACAGGTTCTTTAGCGCCGTCTTGGCGATGACGACGTTGGGTGGCAGCATGGCGTTGCTGTCAGAAGAGATCTCGTCGGCCACGTAAATGCGGAAGTCTATGGCAGGATTTTGCCTTTGCAAAGACTGCCCCAGAATCTGAGCCAGCCCTATGTAGTTCTTCGCTACGATGGTAAAAGCACACTCTTTCATAGGTAATAGTTTTTTCGGTAATGCCATTTCGCCTTGATGAATGACCAGAGGGAGATGGGCTTAATGGCGTTCATCTCCCGGTAATGCCTGATGTCGGCGGTCACTATGCGCTTGATGTTCAAAAGTTTGTGTAGTGTGGTCTGACGACTCATGTCGGTCGAGCCTAAGGCGTTGCCGGCGTGCTGGCGGTATCTGACGAGCGGCTCGTTGACAAGCTCAATGATGCCATTGTCGGCAACCACCGACAGACAGAGCCATGCATCGTGCATGATGGCTTTCTTGTACGGACGTTTGATGCAGGCTTTGGCCTGCTGGTTGAACAATGTCGTGCAGCCAGTGACCGTATTGGTTGCTGCATAGTCCTCGAAGGTCTTGATGACATCAGTCCTGATGCGCTGGTTGCTGAGGAACGACGATGAGGTCACGTTAAGACGGGCATCGGTCAGCAGCAAGTCGCTGTGAACGAGAATGGCCTTGCCGGGATGGTTGCGCTCTGTTTGTGTCATTCTTGCGAACGACTTCTCTATCTTTTCAGTCAACCAGACGTCGTCCTGGTCGCAGAACATGTAGTAAGGAGCCTCGACCGCCTCCAGTAAGCTGAAGAAATTGTGGCACGCTCCTCCCTGGGAAGGGTAGGTAAGGACGGTAATCTTGTCGGGGTTTGCCTGAACATAGCCGGCGATGATGTCGGCCGTCTCGTCTGTCGAGCCGTCATCATGAATATACAAGTGCCAGTCGGTGAACGTCTGACAGAGCAGGGAGTCCATCTGTTCACGGATATACATAGCCCCATTGTAGGTGGCCATGAGTATTGCTATTTTGTTCTCGCACTTCATGTCTTCTTCAGTTTGTATCGGCAGCCGCCGATGATGCCACGTATCATGGCTCTCAGGCGCCCCAGTTTGTCGGGCTCTGCCAGGATGATACGCAGGAACTTCCTGCGAATAATCTCGTTAAATAGATAGTCCCTGTCTTCAGGGGTCATCATCGCCTTGTGCTTTCTGTAGCAGATGATGTGCGACCGGGTCATATTGTAAGTCCTGAGACTGTTGTAGTTGGGCGTGAAGATGTGGAACGGTCCCATGCGCTGAGGGTATCCCAGCGAGTGGTTCAGCTGGTGACGCGTCAGGCATACCGCCTTGTAGCCGTGCTCACGGATGCTGAAGGCAATGTCGTGGTCGAGAGCGTCGAGGGGGAACGCATCTTCGTCGACGCCACCGATGTCCTGCAGGATGCTTGTGGGAATGACGGTGCCGGAGTTGATGAACAGCCGCTTCTCCATGATCTCGTCAGTCCTCTCAAACTGGTCGCAGCCGTTGACGTAGGGAGTAAACACCATGATGTCGCCCTCTTTCATCAGCGATTCAACATGCTGACGGTATGCCGCGAAGTCCTCCCAACGGCTGTCGTCGTCCATCAGCAGGATAGCGTCATAACCTTCCGTCACGGCCATGTGCAGAGCATAGTTGATGGCTGGTGCTATCAGCGTGTTCTCGCCCGTCCAGTGGTAGACGATGTCAGGGGAGTCAAACCATTCCCGATGGCTTGTGGCGCTGTTGTCCCAGACTATCAGGCGGTCTAAGGCGGGAGCATAGAGGCCGATGTTGTGCAGCGTCTGCTCCTTGTCGGAATTGTAGAGGGTGACGACCCCCATCATCTTTATTTTCTCCATATACCGATGGCCGTTCCTTTAAGTATCTTGTTGAACTGAATGATGTTGACGACGATGCCAGGCAGGTTGCAGAGACACATGACAGCCATGAACCAGAGAATGTCGTGGGTCACGTAACTCACCAGCCATGCCAACGGAATGAAGACGATGGCCGAGACGGTCATGTAGAGCTGCATGCGCAGGGCCCCGATACCGTTCAGGAAGTAGGAATAGCGCATGCTCAGCACCAGCAGGAAGATGTAGAGCGCCATCATGGCTGTCATGCCGAAGGGTACGTCGCACTTGTCGCCTATCCACACCTGATAGACCAACGGCGATAGTGCGGTCATGAGTACCAACAGGCAGAAGATGAAGATGGTCAGTGTGTTCATCTTCTTGCCGGCTTTCTCTATCCATCCCATGTCGCCGCGCTCGTAAGCGTCGGTAGTAGCGTTCCAGAAAGGCATGCAGATGACGGTGAAGAACACAATGACCAGACTCATGTAGCGGTAGGCTATCTGGTAGGGCGTCACCATCTCGGGCGTAAAGAAGTTGGAGATGAGGATGTTGGCCGTCATAAACTGAATGATGCCGGCCACCTGGAGCCAGAAGAACTTGATGCCGAGATTGCCGAGCTGCAGTGCTGCGCGCAGGTTGACGCTGCGCCACGTGGGTTGCAGCTCCGTGAACTTTATATAAAAGGTATAGGGATAGGCGGCCAGGTAGACGATCAACGGTGCCGCGGTGTTGACAACGACCACGGGCAGAAAGGTGGCCTGGCCGCTCTTGTAGAGCAGCCATGTGGCGACGAGTGCCAACGTCTGTCCGAGGGCGACGATGAGGTTGCTGACAGCCGGCAGCTGCATGCCCATGTAGACGTTTCCGATGAATTTCAGCACGAAGGTGCTGCAGACGAGGCTCACCGCACACAGCAGTGCCACCCTCAGCTCGGGAATCATGTTGGGGTCGACGTTCAGGAAACCATAGACATCGCCGAACCACACGGCGGCGGCCAGTAAGATGAATATGGGAATAACGATGCACACCAGCATAGCCATTGTCGAACTGACGGCCTCGCGTGACGCCGTATTGTCGCCATGAGCCTTACATGCTGCCAGCCGGTTGCGCAGTCCGCTACCGAGTCCGATGTCCATCTGGTCAATCCATACGAGCAAACTGCTGATGGTCAGCCACACGCCGTTGTTGTACTTCCCCAGACACTGTAGGGTCAGTGGCACCATGATCAGCACGACGAGAGCGCTCCATCCCTTGATGAAGAAGGAGAACAGGACGTTCTTGATGAGCAGGTTCGTCCGTCGGGTGTGATGATTGGTGCCTGTTTGTATCATAGGAATCCGAATTGGTTGACACGGCATCCGTAGAGGAATATGTACATGGCAAAGAGCATGGGGTAGAGCTTTGCCAGCCACATCGGCTTGACCGTGTAGATGACAGAGGCAAACATGATAATCTCTGTGATCTCAAACAGCTCCGACATGCGGACGGCAAATACCGACAATGTCGACAGTCCGAACCAGCAGAAGAGTCCGATGGCTTCGCATATCAACACCAGATTGATGCACTTCAGGTGTTCGTAGATGACGTCGTAGAAGTAGAGTACGTAGAAGAAGGTGATGAGGCGTAGCAGCACAATGGGGTGGTACACCAGAATGTCGGGATGCTCGCCGTTCGAGATGGCCACCTCGTAGAGCAGCATCTTGGCCTCAATATACGGTATGGGAATGGTCGTAATGGGATTGACCTTGACTATCCAGAAGAAGACGCCCAGCAGAATGGCGCCAATCATGGCCAGCTTCCAGTACCGTCCCATCCGTTTGTTGGGTGTAATCAGTATGGGTAGGATGAGTGCGGCTGCCGTGTGGTGCATAGAGATGGCGGCCAGCCAGAAGGGTATCCACATCCACTTCTTCCCTTCCATTCTGAGCAGATAGCAGTAAGTTCCCAAAGCCAGTGCTGCTGCCACGCGCATCTGCTCGCAGTCGTGCAACTGGAAGAAGTTGCCTAAATATATAGGTATGGCGAGAAAAAACACTGACGGCGTCATCATTTTCGACAGCGAGTAGATCTTCAGTGGGATTGACATCATGGCGTAGACCCAGATGACCCATCGGATGGTGCCCCCCATCTTGTTGAAGAACTCGCATAGCAGGAGGAACGTCGGCTCCATGGATAGTTGGTTCTTCAGCGAGTCGTAGTTGTAGAATGTATCCTCGTACACCCTGAAGTCGCTGACGTTGGTGCCTGGTCTTGTTCCAGAGATGATGACCAACAGTACAATGATGCCCCACACAATATATTTGTAATAGTGTGGGGGAATGTAGTCCTCTATCATCGACATGCAGAAACAGAGAACCATCAACGTGAAGATGAGGTAGATAATCATCTATGCAGACGTTGGGTGTTCCTATAGGGGTCAGGATTTCTTAACCAGCAGCCAGCCCGACAGGACAAAGAACGACAGCATCATCATGGCAATGGAGACCATCATGCGCTTGGGGCCAGCCGGCTTGACGGGCATGGAGGCACTCTCGATGACGGTGAAGGCCGGCGTGGCTTCCTGCAGCTTGGCATAGGCGCTCTGCCGCTGGGTGTTCATGGCTGTGTAGACGTTGTACTTGGCCTGCATCTCGTTCTCCAGGCTCTCTTGCTTTGCCTGATAGGTCGTCATGATGGTGCTGGTGTGTGCATCAGAGTACTCGGCGTAGGCACGGAGCGCCTCTTGGTACTCCTTCTCACTGTTCTTGCACAGCTTCTCGTAGTATTCACAGTCAATGCGGGCCTTGTTGGTGCGGTAGTCGATGATGAACTCCTGGAGCTTCTGGCATGTGGCGTCGGCCATGATGGCACACACCCGCGGGTCCTGGTCGGTGAAGGTGATGGATACGACGTCGGTCTTCTTGTCGACGACACACTTGATGTTGCTCTTGGCCAAGTCGAAGATGTCTTTCTGCCGTTTCGTCAGGTTAAAGACCGACAGCGTCTCCTTGCCGTTATATGAGTCGGGGGGCGTCGGCTTGAACAGCTCCATGACTTTCACCAGCAGCACGTTCCACCATGCCGCCTTCTGCTTGTCGCGCAGGTAGGTGTAGTAGTTGCACTTCACATCGGCGTCCTTGGTCGTAATCTCGGTGGTCATCAGCTGTGCAATAAAGTTCTGCGACGCCAGGACGTCCGGATAAATCTCTGCCGAGATGGCGTCGCTCGACGACATTTTGCCGAAGGCGTCACCAAGTCCGAACTGCGAGGCAATGGAGCTGAGTGTCCCTCCCGAGCCGCTATTGGCTTCCGGCGCCAGGCTGACCGAGCATCGGTAGAAGCGGGGGATGCACACCATCAGCAGGTAGGTGGCAACCAAGGTGGCAGGCAGTACTTTATAATATGTCTTTCTGTGTGGCCACAGCTTCTTGACTAAGGCCGTGAAGTCAAGTTGCTTGTTGTTCTTCACTTCTTCCATCTTCTCATACTTCGTTTACGTTGTTACTTAATCAAGTTCGCAATTGTAGCAATCATCGTGGCGATAGATGCTGTCGACGTGCCGATGCTTAGCCACTCCGTCAGGCCTAAGCCACGTCTTTTGGCCTTCGTCGGCACCACTATCTGGCAGCCGGGAGCCGGTTTGTGCTTACGGTCGGCCTTGGCCACCATGCCGTTCATGTAGATGATGATGGTCTGGCTGCGCTTACC
>CAMVPA010000034.1 GCA_947169245.1 uncultured Prevotellaceae bacterium | reverse complement strand
TCAAGGGCAAAGCCTCATGCCTACCTATACAAGAAGAATTAAACGACAATCCCTACTTATTATGTTTCTAAAGAAACTGCTAATCCGTTATATTCCAATAACGAGCATCACTTATATCTGAATGGCAAGGAGGTTACGAACTTGGATATCTCTCAGGAAGCGACAATCATACACGAAAAAGCATTCTATAATTGCAAGTCTATTACATCTGTCACAATCCCCGACAGCGTGACAAACATCGAAAGTGCTGCGTTCTCAGGCTGCTCAGGCCTAACCTCCGTTACCATTCCTAACAGTGTTACAGAGATTGGTAGTGGGGCTTTCTCCGGCTGCGACAATTTGCTGACGGTGAGCTCTGAGATTACAGAGCCCTTTAACTGCAAGGATGCATTCTCGACAGAAACACTTCGCAAGGGAACGCTAAAAGTACCTGCTGGTACAAAGGACCTTTATATCCGCTTTGATGGCTGGCGAGAGTTCCTGAAGATAGAAGAGGTGGGGTCTGCCGAACCACAGCAATATTTTCTTTCGTCGTAGACAATAAGGAGTTGTCTGCAAAGAAGGTGGATGAAGGAGCAACGATAACACCACCAACGAATGATATTAACGGGAATGCAATATCTTGGTACACCTACCCAACTACAATGCCAGCACACGACCTCGTGGTCTATGGAATGGTGCCAAAGCCTGACGCGCCTGCAATGTACACCTTATCTTATTATGTGGATGGTCAGATGTATAAGAGCGTTGTAGTGGAGGAAGGAACGACAATAACCAAGGAAAAGGCGCCATATCAGGAAGGTTATTCTTTCTCTGGCTGGCAGGATGAGCCGACGACGATGCCTGGCAACGATGTGACGGTGAACGGAACGTTCAGCGTGAATGAATATCGATTGTCGTTCATCGTAGACAACGTGGAACTGAGTGCTCAGAATGTAACGTATGGGGCTGCATTTACTGCGCCGACTACGGACAACGAAGGAAATACGATTACTTGGTACACTTATCCTTCAACGATGCCGGCACATGATCTCGTAGTCTATGGTATAGTGGTGAAGGAGCCAGAGGAAGAAGTCTTTGTGTGGCTGACGGTGAACGACTGTCAGAGCGGATACACGAAGATAAAGGTAAAGCAAGGCGCCGAGCAGACGCTGAACATTGCGGCTGAGGAAGGATGGAAAATTAGTAATATATTTATGGATGGCCGCTATATGACGGCAAGACTGGCTGAAGACGGTACATTCGTCACGCCAGCCATTACCAGCGACGCCTCGATCATCATCGTCTATGAAGAGACAGTACCGTCAGGAGTCAGGGCTACACGTTCGCAGGCAGTTGTCAAGGTGGTTAACGATGGTGTCATCATCAGCAATGCAGAGCCCAACAGCCAGTGTGTAGTCTACTCAGCCAGTGGCAGTCAGGTGGTGAATACCGTCGTTGGCGAGGGCACGAGGAAGATCGTGTTGCCACAAGGGCAAGTGTATGTCCTTACAATTGACGGACGGACCTTGAAGTTCGCGCTGTGATGAGGTCTTCTGGCAAAAACGGGAGGCCAGTTTGCAAAAAGACAACAAAACACTCCGTCTTCGCTTGTTGTTATCAGCAGAGACAGAGTGTTGTCTTTTAGATAATAATGAAGAGCTATGCGTAGTCGAGGATAAGGTTGGCATCGATACCCATCTTAGCACGAAGACGCTTGGCAAAGGGCATAGATATACGACGACGACCGCTCATAATCTGACTGAACTGCGACTCGTTGACACCCAAGAGCTTTGCACCGTCCTTCTGTTTCATGCCATGAGCGTAGAAATAGTCCTCGATACATGCAATGAGCGGGGACTTCTGGCGCAGGGGCAGTATGTTGAGATATTCGTCCTCATAGGTGGCCATCAGTTTGCTAAGGAGAGCAATCTCCTGAGTATAAGCATTGTCCATATCGGGCTCCATCATCCCCTTCTGCGTCGCTTCGGCAATGAGCTGCTCAACACGGGCCTTTGTTTCATCGTATTGCTTACGGGTTGTCAGTTTTTTCATTTTTTTCCTCCAATTAATTATATCGTTGAACAATCAATCTTGTCGTATTCAGGATGGGTACCGACGAAACGGACGTTCATTACACCACCGATGAAGATTACCACCGCTACAACACGGTAATTATTGCCACTGATATTGAATACATAGCGACCATTCTTCACGTAGTCTGCCGACGGGAACATCTTCTTAAGCTCAGCGTGGTTTGCCCATTGCGCAGCTTTCACGGCTTCAACCCATTTGTTCAAAGGTTTCACAGCCTGAGCATGAGTCTGCACAAAGTCATCCAAAAGTTCCTTATTGGCAATTATCATTCGTATCCATTCTAATAAAACCGGTGCAAAGATAGACATTTCTTTTCATTTATACAAATTAATTTGCAAAAAAGTAAATAACGTACAAGCAACAACAAATGACATTTCATCGAGATTGATGACCAAAACGGGAGGTGTCATAGCGTGGAACTGTCGCCCTTCAGGGATAACGACAATCAATAGAGCGCTAACAGGCGCTGACAGCCTTCGAGAACGTCGCGCCAGGTGGCGTCGAAGTTGCCGGTGTACCAAGGGTCGGCCACGTCGCCGGGACGGGAGGTGAAGTCGAGGAGCATGTGGATCTTGCCGTCGGGATCGCTGCCACAGATGCGCAGCATGTTGCGCATGTTCCAGGAGTCCATGCCGATGAGGAGGTCGAAGCGGCGGTAGTCGTCGCGTGTCATCTGGCGCGCCCGCTTTCCCTTGCAGGTGATGCCGTGCTCGGCCAGCTTCCGCCGGGCGGGTGGGTAGACCTCGTTGCCCAGTTCCTCGGTCGAGGTAGCTGCTGACTCTATATAGAACTCATTATCCCGGCCAGCCTTGCTGACGAGATCCTTCATGACAAACTCTGCCATCGGACTGCGGCAGATGTTACCATGACAGACGAAAAGTATGCGTTTCATGGTGCAAAAGTACAAAAAAAAGCAGATTTATTTGCATCTTCCGCAAAAAAGTTGTACCTTTGCACCCGCTTTCGGCGTAATCGCTGGCAGGAAGCATCGAGTGGCCTGTTATGTTGCGCCCGAACGATACAACAACAACATCATTTTAAAGGTACAATGGATTTAATTAAAGTTGCTGAAGAAGCATTTGCAACCGGCAAGAAGTTCCCGGAGTTTAAGGCCGGTGACACCATCACTGTCGCTTACAAAATTATCGAGGGTTCCAAGGAGCGCATCCAGCTCTATCGTGGCGTAGTCATCAAGATCTGCGGTCACGGTGACAAAAAGCGCTTCACTGTTCGCAAGATGTCGGGCACCGTTGGTGTGGAGCGTATCTTCCCCATCGAGTCGCCGAACATCGAATCAATCGAGGTGAACAAGGTTGGTAAGGTCCGTCGCGCTAAGCTTTACTATCTGCGCAAGCTCACAGGTAAGGCTGCCCGTATCAAGGAGAAGCGCAGCGGTAACATTGCAGCAGAATAAAAAGAGGCTTTCGAGCCTCTTTTTTGCTTTTTCCTATGGCTTTTCGCACAACATGCAGTAACTTAATCATTTTTCAATGATGAAATTAGGCTGCAAGGCGGAAAAGTCCAGTAAAAAATTTGGCTTTTCGCTCTTTTTGCACTAATTTTGTACCCAGAAACCAGAATACGAACTAAAACAATGAAAGAACTACAATTGAAGTACGGATGCAATCCGAACCAGAAGCCCTCTCGCATCTTCATGCAGGACGGTTCGGAGCTGCCCCTTGAAGTGATAAACGGCCGTCCCGGCTACATCAATTTCCTCGATGCACTGAACGCATGGCAGCTGGTGAAGGAGCTGAAGGCCGCCACTGGTCTGGCTGCCGCCGCTTCGTTCAAGCACGTGAGTCCTGCGGGCGCTGCCGTAGGTCTGCCCCTCAGCGACACGCTGAAGAGAATTTACTTCGTCGACGACGTGAAGGGGCTGGACGAGAGCCCCGTAGCCTGTGCCTACGCCCGTGCCCGCGGCGCCGACCGCATGTCGAGCTACGGCGACTTCGTAGCCCTGAGCGACACCTGCGACGCCACGACAGCCTTGCTGCTGAAGCGCGAGGTCAGCGACGGCGTCATTGCCCCGGACTACACCCCCGAGGCCATTGAGATTCTGAAGGACAAGCGCAAGGGCACATACAATGTCATCAAGATTGACGCCAGCTACAAGCCCGCTCCCGTGGAGACGAAGCAGTGCTTCGGCGTCACCTTCGAACAGGGGCGCAACGAGATCAAACTCGACGACCCCGCCCTGTTTGAGAACATACCCACACAGAACAAGACCTTTACGGCAGAGGCCAAGCGCGACCTGATTATCGCCCTCATCACGCTGAAGTACACCCAGTCGAACTCGGTGTGCTACGTCAAGGACGGCCAGGCCATCGGCATCGGTGCAGGCCAGCAGAGCCGCATCCACTGCACCCGTCTGGCTGGCCAGAAGGCCGACATCTGGTGGTTGCGCCAGCACCCGAAGGTGCTACAATTGCCCTTCAAGGAAGGTATCCGCCGTGCCGACCGCGACAACACCATCGACGTCTACATCTCTGAGGACGAGCACGACGACGTGCTGCGCGACGGTGCCTGGCAGCAGTTCTTCACCGAGCAGCCCGCAGTGCTGACGCTCGAAGAGAAGAAAGCCTGGATAGCCAAGAACACGAAGGTGGCTCTCGGCTCTGACGCCTTCTTCCCCTTCGGCGACAACATCGAGCGCGCCCACAAGAGCGGCGTGGAGTTCATTGCCCAGGCCGGCGGCTCGGTACGCGACGACCATGTCATCATGACGTGCGACAAGTACGGCATCGCCATGGCCTTCACCGGCGTAAGACTGTTCCATCACTAAATGGGGCCTATGGGACTCATGAGGCCAATAAGACCAAATAATAGCCACGATTATGGACGACGATTTTCAGAAAATCCTTGAGAACGGCATCTCGTTCGGGCGCGGCGGCGAACGCCGCGACCCCAACGAGGGCAAGGTCAAGACCAAGGCCAAGAAGAAGAAATACATCACGGGGGCGCACGGCTCCGGGTCGGCCCGACAGAAAGCCAAGTACCGCGAGCAGCGCGCCAACCGCAAGCGCTGAAACGCCTTGCTACTGAGAGGCTAACAGTGAAGAGTAAACCGAGAACAGCAACAAACTACTACAAACAAACTAACAAACAACACGTCATGACAATGTTAAAGACTTTTTTGAGAGTATGCAGCCTTGCAGTGGTTGCAGCATTTGTCGTCGGCTGTCAGGAGAGCGTGGAGGACAACGACCACTACCGCGTGCCCGACTGGTTGAAAGGTAACGCCTGGCAGGTGCTTGAGAAGGAGGGTAACTACACCCAGTTCCTCAAGGGCATCGAGCTGACGGGCTACCGCCCTATCGTTGACGGTAAGAGTATCCTCACCGTCATGGCTCCCGACGACGACGCGTTCCAGACGTTCCTTCAGCAGAGTGGCTACGCCTCTGTCGAGGAGATGTACAAGCAGGCGCCGGTGCAGTTGAAGAACACCATCGGCTACCACCTGATGTACTACGCTTACGACTGGGACAAGCTGGTGAACTTCCGTCCCGAGGAGGGCGACGGTGCCAGCGAGGAGGCCAAGCAGAGCAGTGCCGGCCTGTGGTACAAGCACCGCACGCGCAGCCAGGACGACATGGAGGAGATGCGTGGCCGTCTGAACAGCGTCGACACGCTGGTCACCGTCTATCACTACGAGCGTTTCCTGCCCGTCCTGTCGAACAAGTTCTTCGACACGAAGGGCATCAATGCCAAGTCGAACTACGAGTACTTCTTCCCGACGAGCCAATGGACGGTCAGCGGCGACGGCTTCCAGGTATCCAACGCCAGCGTCAACGACCAGGCAGCTGTCATCACCGACAACGGCTACCTGTACCACGTCAACCAGGTGGTACGCCCCTTGGAGACCATCTACAAGACGCTGAAGCAGAACCCGAACTACTCGGACTTCATCGGTCTCTACGACCAGTATGCCGAGCTGACCGAGGCTTCGACGGAGACCAGCGACAAGGTGGGCAAGGTGGTCTACACGCTGACGCACAAGGACTTGCCTGACATCGCCTGCGAGTGGCCCGTCACCGACTACCGCAAGATGTCGACGCTGGAGCGCTCGGCCTACACCATCTTCGCGCCGTCGAATCAGGCCATGTCCAAATTCTTCCAAAACTACTGGACTCCCGAGGGCGGTTACCAGTCGCTCGATGACCTTGACCCGCTGATCCTGCGCTACTTCATCATGCAGTCGTTTGCCGATGCCAACGAGCCCGTCTTCCCCGAAGAGATACGCAAAGACAAGGTGCAGACGAGCCTCGGCACACCTATTAATATTGCAACCGTCGACCCCGACGACGTCGACGACCGCCTGTTCTGTGAGAATGGCGTCGTCTACGGCATGAACGACATGCGCGCCCCGGCCATCTTCTCGTCAGTCGTTGGCGAAGCGTTCCGCGACACCACCTTCCAGTGTTTCCTCTACACGCTGGACAAGAGCGACCTGATGCTGTCATTGGCATCAGACAAGACCAACTTCGTGGTTCTGATGCCCACCAACAAGCAGTACAACCAGAGTGACCCCACCATGCGCCTGAACACCACGACGGCCGGTCGCCTGCTCGAGGTCTATAGCGACGTCGACGGCAACTACGCCACCATGGGACAGGGCCAGGCCCGCAGCATCGTCAACATGCACACGGCGATGAGCAGTGTCGGCATCGGCGTCCTCGAGACACAGGTCTACGAGACGAACACCGCCTTCAACTACTGGTACGTCCACGACGGCAAGATTACCACCAACGCCCGCTTCAACGAGCAACTGAACCCGGAGTACAGCGGTTCACCCTTCGTCGACGTCCACCCGTTGGAGCCTTCGTTTAACACGGGCGTGTCAGGCGGCAACACCTGGACCAACGGCATGGCCTACACCTACGACAGCGACGACCTCTTCACGGAGCAGTCGGGCGACGGCATGGAGCACCTGCTGAGCGTCGGCAACGACAAGAACTACGAATACTACCTTTTTGCACAGCTGCTGCAGAAGGCCGGTCTCGTCGACACCAAGACCAACACCATGCCTTCGCTGACCAGCGCCGACAACCGTCTGGTGGTCTTCGTACCCACCAACGAGACCATCACGCAGAACCTGTCGAAGATTCCCGGCACGGACAAGCTGACCATCGCTGCCGACGGCACCCTGAGCGGCACCCCGACGAGTACGCAGAAGACCGAGCTTGCCAACTACCTGCGCCGCTACTTCATCTCCTCGCTCATGAATACCATCACCAGCTACCCCTACCCCGGTTCTCAGATGAAGGGCACGTTCCTGACCATGAGCGGCGAGCATATTGTGATAGCCAACGACGGTCTGACACAGCAGGACAGCGGTACGCTGAGCGTGGGTCTTGAAGGCAAGGACCGCGTACAGGTGAGCCGGAAGTACTACTGCCTGCCCTTCGCCTACGCCGACGGTTGCATACAGTTCATCGACGGTATTCTCGAATAAACACTGAACGCCATGAAGCAAAAGATATATACACTGATAGTGATGCTGTTATGCTCGGTGAGCATGATGGCACAGACCAAAGTCATCACGGGTAAGGTCACCGAAGTGCTGGGCGGCTCCAAGGAGCCCATCATGGGTGCCAACGTGGTGCTGGTGAACAATCAGGGACGTTACGTCAAGGGTGCCGTCACCGACTTCGAAGGCAACTACAACCTGCAAGTCCCTGCCGACACCAAGAACCTGAAGATCCGCGTCTCCTACATTGGCATGAAGACCATCACGGTGAACTACACCGGCCAGACCACCCAGAACTTCACGATGGAGGGTGCCACCACCATCCAGGAGGTGAAGGTGGTAGGCCAGCGCGGCGGCCGTGACAACATGGGTATCACCCGTATGGAGCAGACATCGTCGGTCCAGAAGATTGACCTGTCAGAGATTGTCGAGACCTCGCCCGTCACCTCTGTCGAGGAGGCGCTGCAAGGTCAGATTGCCGGTCTCGACATCAACCTGGGCGGCGACCCCGGTGCCCGCAGCAGCATCCGCATCCGCGGTACCAGCTCGCTCAGCGCCTCTAACGAACCCCTCATCGTCATCGACGGTGTGCCACAGGACGTGGACATCAGCGAGGACTTCAACTTTGCTACCGCCAACGAAGAGGACTTCGGCGCCCTGCTGAACATTGCTCCGGCCAACATCGAGAGCATCGAGGTGCTGAAGGACGCCTCGGCCACCGCCATCTACGGTACCAAGGGTGCCAACGGCGTGCTGCTCATCAACACCAAGCGCGGCGCCATGGGTAAGACGAAGTTCTCGTTCTCGTCGAAGTTCACCATCAAGCAGGAGCCCGACGCCATTCCCCTGCTCAACGGTGCCCAGTATGTCTCGATGATGCAGGATGCCATCTGGAACGCCGCCAACGCCAAGGGCGTCAGCAGCGCTGCCAACGAGATGAACATGCTCTTCAACAACGCCGAGCTGAACTACGACCCCACCTTCCGCTACTACGACGAGTACAACGTCGACACCGACTGGCTGGAGGCCGTCAAGCAGAACGCCATCATCACCGACAACAACTTCTCGATGACGGGCGGTGGCGAGAAAGCCGTCTACAAGCTGAACCTCGGCTACTACGACGAGCAGGGCACCACCGTCGGCACGGGCGTACAGCGCCTGTCAGCCGGCATGAAGATCACCTACAACTTCAGCGATCGCCTGCGCGTGCGTACCGATTTTAATTTCTCGAACACCAACAAGGACGCCAACGTGCTCGACAACGCACGCTCCATGGCCATGCAGAAGATGCCTAACCTGAGCCCCTACTACATCGACGACGTTACCAAGCAGCCGACAAACATCTACTTCACCCCCGAAGAGGACTTCCAAGGTAGCTACTCGGGCAACTACAACCCCGTGGCCATGGTCAACGAGGGCTACAACAAGACCACGCAGCGCAACGAGAAGATGACCATCACGCTGGAGTACGACTTCCCGTTCCACCTGCAGTATGCCGGTTGGGTGTCGATGAACATGAACACTACGAAGAACAAGAAGTTCCTGCCGCAGGTGGCTACCGGCGTGCTCTGGACCAGTTCGAACGCCAACCGTTCGACCGACGCCACGAGCGACGCCTTCTCACTGCAGTCAGAGAACAAGCTGATATACAACAACACCTTTGCCGAGAAGCATAAGATTATTGCCACCGGCCTGGTGAAGACCAACGACAGCCAGAGCTTCTCCTACAGCAGCTCGACCTACGGCAACGCCTCGGCCAACCTCAGCGACCCCATTGTGGGAAGCGTCGTGGCCTCGTCGGGCAGCGGCAACAGCGAGAAGCGCAGCATCATGTTCATCGGACAGGCCGTCTACTCGTTCGACAACCGCTACGTCCTGCGTGCCACCGTCAACCGCGAGGGCAACTCTACCATGGGTAAGGACAAGCGCTGGGGCACCTTCCCCGCCTTCGGTCTGGCCTGGAACGCCGAGCAGGAGCACTTCTGGAGCGAGAGTATCAAGAAGTGGCTGACCACCGCCAAGCTGCGTCTCGGCTACGGCTGGAGCGGCACGTCGCCCTCGGGCGCCAGCATCTACCTGGGTGCCTACAAGAGCCTGGGCCAGTACATGGACATGGCCGCCATCGTCCCCGACCGCATGCAGCTTGACAATCTGAAGTGGGAGACCACGCGCGAGATGGACTTCGGTATCGACCTGCGCCTGTTCGACAGGCTGAACTTCACCGTCGACTACTACGACAAGCAGACCAGCGACATGCTGTTGAAGAACACTGCACTGCCCGTCACCACCGGCTACAGCTCGGTGAAGTACATCAACTCGGGTAAGATGTCGAACAAGGGTATCGAGATGCGCTTCGACGTCGAGGTGTTCCGCAACAAGGACTGGACCGTCTCGGTCAACGCCAACGTCAGCCGCAACGTCAACAAGGTGAAGGAGCTGCCCTCGACATGGATCATGGACAACTACTCTTTCGGCAACGGCAACTACGCCCTGCGCATCGTGGAGAACGCCCCTGTCGGCGCCTTCTACGGCTACCGCTACCTCGGCGTCTACCAGAACACCGACGAGACCTACGCCCGCAATGCCGAAGGCGGCATCATGTACGACTGGCAGGGCAAGGCCATCACCATGAAGAACGGCACTGAGCAGGTCTATCCCGGCGACGCCAAGTATGAGGACATCAACCACGACGGCGTCATCAACGAGAACGACATTGTCTACCTTGGCAACGCCAACCCGAAGTTCTTCGGCGGCGGCGGTTTCCAGATACGCTGGAAGCAGCTGACGCTGACCACCTTCTTCTACGGCCGCTACGGTCAGAAGGTCATCAACGGTGCACGTATCTCCCTGGAGAACATGCGCGGCAAGCAGAACCAGTCGACCGCCGTCCTGCACCGCTGGCGTGCCGAAGGCGACGACACCGACATTCCCCGCGCCCTCTACGGCATGGGCTACAACTACCTGGGCTCCGACCGCTTCGTCGAGGATGCGTCGTTCCTGCGTCTGAAGACCCTCTCGCTGAGCTACAACCTGCCCAAGAAGTGGCTGAAGTCGCTGGGCATCAACAAGCTGAACATCTTCGCTACCGGCTACGACCTCTTCACCTGGACTGGCTATAAGGGTCAGGACCCGGAGGTCAAGATGCCGTCGCCCACGTCGCTGGTGAAAGACAACTCCACCACTCCGGTGTCCAAGCGCTACGCCTTCGGTATTAACCTTGACTTCTAAGATAGTAATTAGTAATGAGTAATTAGCAATTGCAATTATGAAACATACACTTATCAAGATAACATGTGCCATCTGCGCCATCTGTGGCTTCTCGTCTTGCAACGACTGGCTCGACATCCTGCCCAACAACGAGCAGGTGACCGACGACTACTGGAAGTCGAAGGAGGACGTTGAGGCCGTCATCGCCTCAGGCTATTACTACATGCGCCAGGCCGTGCCCACCATCATCAAGTGGGGTGAGCTGCGCGGCGGAGCCCTCTATACGCAGAACTCCGGCGACGCCAAGCTGCAGGACTTCAACATGTTGCCAACCAACTCCATCTGCGACTGGTCGGCCATCTACAAGATCATCGGCATGGCCAACTCCGTCATTCTCTATGCGCCCGGCGTCAAGGACAACACCTACTACGACGCCATCCGCAACTCGCACCTGGCCGAGGCCTACTTCATGCGCGCCTACTGCTACCTGCTGTTGGTGAAGAACTACAAGGAGGTGCCACTGGTGCTGTCGGCCTACGTCAACGACAAGGCGTCGTTCGACCTGGCTAAATCGACCGAGGCCGAAATCATCGCACAGATCAAGGATGACGTGAAGACCGCCCTTGCCACCGGCGCCGCCAAGGGCACCTACGAGGAAGAGTGGGCCACAAAGGGCCGCGTCACGAAGTGGGCACTCTACGCCCTCATGGCCGACGCCTGCCTGTGGAGCGAGGACTACGACCAGTGCATCGAGTACTGCGACCTGATTCTCAATGCCAAGGACAACTTCCGTCCCGCCTTCATGTCGAACACCAACGACTGGTACACCATGTTCTATCCCGGCAACTCCAACGAGTCGATCCTGGAGCTGAACTGGGACTACTCACAGAGCCAGACCAACAACTTCGCCTCGCTCTTCACGCTGTCGGCCTCGTCGCCCCTGCGTCCGACGGCAGAGGCTGTGGCCATGATGAAGCAAGAGACGCAGACGCTCGTCGACGGCGGCATGTCTGCCGAGGGTCGCATGGGCCGCATGCTGCTGGCCACCTACGTGCCCGACGGTTCGGCACTGAACACGTGGCCCACGGCCAACCAATATTACATCTGGAAGTACTACGGCACCGACGTGCAGGACATCACCGGCGGCGCCCGACCCTATCAGGATGCCAACTTCATCCTCTACCGGGTGGCCGAGGTCATACTCATCAAGGCACAGGCTCTGACCATGAAGGGCGAGGGCAGCTGGGCCGAGGCCGTGACACTCATCAACAAGATCCGCAACCGCGCCGCACTCCCCGACTACAACGCCAGCCTCAGCGAGCTCGACGAGCTGACCCTGCTCGAGGAGATTCTCAACCAGAAGGAGATGGAGTTCATGGCCGAGGGTAAGCGCTGGTACGACCTGCTTTGGCTGGGCCGCATCAGCAACAGCAAGTACAAGACACAGTTCATCGCCAAGGTGCTCCTGGGCAACCAGACCACCAACCAGCAGTGGATTCTCTCCGTGCTGCAAGACCCGAACGCGTGGTACATGCCGCTGCCGCAGGCCGACATCGAGCACAACAAGCTGCTTGTTCAGAACCCCTACTATTCATCGACCAAGTAAATTAGTAAAATGAGTAATTAGGATTCGAGCTTTGCTCGCTTTCAAAAAGAAAGAATTATGACTACCGATAAGCTATATATATATAATAAGGTGAACGCTCTGGGGAAGAAGATTCTTCACTATTCACTGTTCACTTTTGCCTTGAGCATCATGCTCACCGCCTGCGACAAGGATGTCCTCGACATCAACAGCGACCCGTTCAAGGATCAGACATACAAGAACGCCCTCATGCCGCCCATCTCGACATTCCTCGTCGAGCAGGAAGGTTTCGACGAGTATGTCAGCGCCCTGCGCTACGCGGGCATGTTCGACGCCCTGAACCAATCGTCCAACGGCGTCAGCTTCACCGCCTTCGTACCCACCGACGAGGCTATGCACGACTTCTACCAGCGCCGTGGCGTCAGCAGCCTTGAGGAGCTGCCTGCCGACTACGTGCGCCAGTTCGTGCTCTACCACACGGTGAAGGACTCCATCCTGCCCGATGCCTTCATACTGAAATCGTCGGTGCAGAACCTCTCTGGCGACAAAATCAGCATCGAGATCGACTCCGTCCATGCCGGTGAGGCCACGCTGAACGGCGAGGGCCGCATCGTCGAGATGGGACTGAGTGCCTTCAACGGCAAGGTCTACGTTCTCTCCTCAGCCATGACGCCGCTGGTCGAGACCGTCTACGACCGCATTGCCGAAGGCGGCACGTCGACCATCATGACGGCCGCCCTGCGTGCCACAGGCTGGGACAAGCTGCTCAGCACCGTTGTCGACACCACCCTCAACGACGACCGCGAGCGCGTCATCACCCACTATTACTACACGGTGCTCAACGTCAGCGACCAGACCTTCCAGAAGGCCGGCATCGCGTCGCTCGACGCCCTGCGCTCCAAGCTGAAGGCTGCCAACGAGCAGGGACTCAGCGAGGACTCGCTGCTCCGCGAGTACGTGGGCTACCACATCCTGCAGAACCAGTACACCACCGACGAGCTTGGTGCCATGAACGGCTCTGAGGCTACCCGCATCTGGGGCTCCTCAGCCCGCAACCAGGTCTTCACCGTCACCTACGACAGCCTGGCCACCACCGAGACCGACCGTTACACGCTGAACGCCTCGGCCGAGGCCGCCCGCTTCATCCCCGCCACGTCGAACGTGCTGTCGAAGAACGGCTACGTCCACGAGCTGGACGGCTGGCTGCCCGTCTGGGAGCCGCAGCAGACCACGGTGCTCTGGGACTTGGCCGACTATACGGAAATCAAGAACATGGTCGATGCCGAATACTACCAGCCCTCTGAGCCTACGGCGCAGGAACAGCGCTTCCGCGTGGCTACCGCCTCCTGTTTCGAGTACGAGTTGGGCGAGGCCGGCACCAAGAACCACACCTACAGCGACATCAGCTACGCCACCTGTCAGAAGACACTGAAGGACGCCAACAACCTCGACCGCCTGGTGTTCAACCTCGGCTACATGGGCAGTGTCTCCATGCGCACCCCCGTCATCGTGCGCGGTAAGTATAAGGTGGAGCTGAGCATCGTCTACCTGGCCAACAACCTCTTCATGCGCAACATGACCGACGGCAACGGCGGCATGCTGAAGATGGAGTTCGACGACGAGAACACCACCTTCGTCGCTCCCTACACCAAGGTGACGAGCATCATGCCCGGCGTCTACACGTCGACCATCTACGACGAGATAGAGTTCAGCGAGACGGCCAACCACAAGTTCAGCTTCGTGGTGCTCGACCCCGCCGCCTCTACCAATGCCAACTTCAGTCTGCAGTTCGACTGCATCAAGTTCACACCAATTAAGTAATAGGCAAAAGTTATGATTACAGACACATTTTATAAGGTTCGGAACTATATACTCCCCTCCTCCTTTGGAGAGGGGTTGGGGGTGAGGCTTTTATTGGCCGTCATGCTTTTCACTGCCTGCTCCGAGTTGAAGGACGACGACCACTACAAGAACGCCGAGTCGGTCATCAGCAATGCCGAGCTGAAGATTGTCGACATGACATCGCAGCAGTACATTGAGAGCCGCAGCGATCTGAGCAGCATGAGCCAGCTCTTCGCCTCGCAGGGCATCTACGACGAGCTGCAACAGAAGGGACAGCTCTCCACTCTGCTCGTCGTCACTAACGACCACTATAGCGCTCCCGCCGAGAACACGGAGTTCATCACCCGCTCGCACGTCAGCGACATCAGCATCTCGCCGGCCAACCTCGAGAACGGCACACGCCTCATGATGTGGCACGGCAAGTACGTCAACGTCAGCATTGACTCCCTGGGGCTGGAGGGTAACATCATCGGACACGTGCTGTTCAACAACGGCGCCGTGCAGGAGGTCGTCAAGACCACCTCAGGCTACATCTACGTCCTCGCCGAGATGATTCAGACGCCCACGTCGCTGAAGGACTACATCGACCAGCTGCCCGACGACTACTCCATCTTCCGCGACATGGTGCAGGCTTCCGGCGGTAAGGAGTTCGACCGCACCAACTCGAAGGCCGTCGGCATCAACGAACAGGGCAACACCGTCTACGACTCTGTGTTCATCTACACCAACACGTTCTTCGACAGCGTGGGCTTCGACATGAACTCCGAGTCGCTCACAGCTACGATGCTGCTCTTCTCTAACGACGTCATCAACGCTGCACTCGACGACGCCCACCAGCGTCTGGAAGCCTGGGAGCTGGAGCGTCCCGACAGCATCATCAAGCAGTGGATTCTGAAGACAGCCTTCTTCAACAAGCGCTACAGCGCCGCCGAGATCCAGACCACCGATGTCCAGGACCTCAAGAGCATCTACAGCACGCAGTGGCGCACCAACATCCAGAAGGTCGACGCCCAGAACCCCATCGAGCTGTCTAACGGCATCGTCTACAACGTCACCCGTCTGCACATCCCAACCAACGTGCTCATCTACCGTCTGAAGGACTACTTCTACCTGTACGAGAACTGCACCGACGAGCAGAAGGCCGAGTACTATAAGGTAACCAACATGAAGTTCAAGTCGTGCGACACCAAGGTGTCGGCCTGGACGCCGTGGGCCGGTGTATGGCCCCTCCACGAGAACCGTGTGCTGCGCTTCGACAAAGATCCCAGCGACCTGCAGGACAGCGAGGGCTTCCAGATTGACTTCACGCCCATCAAGCGCTTCGACGACGGCACCATCCGTGCCTACCTCGTGCCGCCCGGCTCCTACCGTCTGGCCATGGGCTCCGTGCAGAACGCCGGTCTCGACGTCATCTGTACCGTCTTTGCCAACGGACAGGAGATTGCCAAGTCGGCCACCATTACCTGGGGCTCCAGCACAGCCTACCACTACGACCGCGGCACCACCCTGCCCAACCGTCACCCTGAAGGCTACAACTCCAGCTACGTCCGCGAGATGGGCGGCGACAGCAAGGCCGACAACTACGACACCGACGGTGGTCTGATGATCGACGAGGTGACCATCCCCGACATCGCCGGCGACGGCTCGGCCGTGCGTCTCACCTTCCGTCTCGACTGCTACAACTGGGCCGGCAAGACCAACGTCGAGCTGCACCACTGGTGCCTGCGCCCCACCGAGAATAACTACTAAAACAATTAGTAATTAATAATTAGTAATGATTATGATTACCAAATCAAATAAACGACTACTGATAACATTATCATTTGTCATCAGCCATTTATCCATGAGCAGCGTAGCTGCGCAGAAGCTCAGCGGACAGATTCTCTCGTCCACCAATGAGCCCATTGCCGAAGCCGTCATCAGCAGTCCCGGCTGCGAGACCGTCCGTTCGGCGGCCGACGGCAGCTTCACCATCACGGGTGTCAAGGAGGGCAACGCCCTGAACATCTGGCACGACGGCTACTTCCAGCGTGCCGTCATCATCCGCGACGCCAATGCCAACGGCCTCCGCGTCTACATGATTGAGACCGACAGGTCGCGCTACAACGAGACCGTCGTCACGCCCTTCGCCTCGGCCACGGGCAACGCCGCCGCTGCCGTCAGCAGCGCCAGCAACCTCAACCGCAAGGACTTCGCCCTCGGCTCGCTGTCTGTCGACAATGCCCTGAAGGGTGCCGTCAGCGGTCTGCAGGTGACCAACAAGAGCGGCATGACCGGCGAGGGTGCCATGATACAGCTGCGCGGCATCCACACGCTGATGGCCGACAACGCCCCGCTCATCGTCATCAACGGCGTGCCCTACATGCCCGATGCCAACCTGAGCCAGATTGTCGGCGGCTACTCGCGCTCGCTGTTCCAGGCACTCAACGGCCAGGACATCCGCAACATCACCGTCCTCAAGGGCGCCGAGGCTGCTGTCTACGGCTCCATGGGTTCCAACGGTGTCATCATGATTGAGACCGACCAGGCCAGCGCCACCGACATGAACACGCGCATCTCCTTCTCGGCCATCGCCGGCACCAACTGGAACTCGAAGCGCATTCCCCTGATGAACGCCACCGAGTATAAGAACTACCTCTCGGACATGGGCCTCACCTACTATCCCAACATGGAGGCGTTCTTCAAGGACTTCAACTTCCTCAGCGACCCGCAGGCCAACAAGTCGTACCTCTACCAATACGACACCGACTGGCAGAACGCCATCTACCGCAACGGCCTCTCCATGGACTACCTCTTCCGCGTCGAGGGTGGTGACAACATTGCCAAGTACAACATCTCACTCGGTTACACCAGCGACGAGGGTACGCTGAAGAACACCTTCAGCGACCGCTATCAGGCACAGATCAACGCCTCCGTGCTGGTCAGCAAGCAGTTCGAGATCCGTGCCAACATCAACACCGCCTACCTCAAGGGACAATACCAGGAGCAGGGCATCTCGCTCGAGACCAACCCGCTGCTGGCCGCCTACCGCCGTGCCCCGCTGCTCAACCCACAACAGAGCGACATGTACGGCAACCTCATCGGCCAGTATGCCGGCTACCGCTTCGGTGCCATCGACAACGAGGACTTCTGGGTCTCCAACCCCGTCTCGCTGGTCAACACCATGACGGGCAAGAACCGCCAGTACGACATGAACACCAAGATACAGCTCATCTACAAGCCGCTGCGCGACCTGACCATCAACGGCATCGTGGGTATGTACTATAACTACAACCAGGAGGAGGCATTCATCCCGGGCAAGGACAACGAGGACATCGTGCCGCTGTTTGACCAGTACGGACAGTCCGACAACACCATCCGCGTGGGTACCAACCACACGTTCAACATGTTCTACAACCTGAATGTCGACTACTCGTTGAACGTTGAACGTTCAATGTTCAACGTCACTGCCGGCTGGCAGGCACTGACCACCAGCTACGAGTACGATGCCGGTTTTGGCCGCAACTCCAACAACGACTTCTACCAGACCCTGGGCGACGCACAGTCCTTAGGCAAGTACTTTGCCGGCTACAACAACAAGTGGAACTGGGCCAACGCCTACCTCCACGCCGACTGGACCTACGACAACCTGGTGAAGGTGGGACTGACGGCCTCCTTCGACGGCGCCTCCAGCGTCGGCAAGGACGCTACGCGCCTGTCGTTCTACCCCGCTGCCGACATGGTGCTGATGGCCAAGGAGTTGCCGGTACTGAACCGGCAGGAGTGGCTCGACAAGCTGAACGTCTACGCCAACTGGTCGGTGACGGGCAACAGCCGCTTCTCGTCGAAGTACGGCAAGTACTACTACACGTCGAACCCCTACCAGACCATTGCCGGCATTGTCCGCGCCAACGTGCCCAACACCAGTCTGAAGGCCGAGAGCGACCGCACCCTGAACGTCGGTCTGGAGACCTCGCTGCTGCGCCACCGCCTGCAGCTCGGCATCGGCTACTACAGCATGAAGGCCAAGGACGTGCTCATCTCGGGCGAGCGCTCGGCCATCCTCGGCAGCAGCGCCTACTACAACAACGACGCCGAGCTGGAGGCCAAGGGCTTCGAGCTCAGCCTCGCCTTCTCGCCCATCTATAATAAGGATGTGCGCTGGACCATTGGCGGTAGCCTGACGACGCTGGCCAACAAGGTCAACTCGCTGGGCTCCCTCGACGAGATTGTCACCAACCTCGACGACGACGCCTATATCATCACCTGCACCGGCGAGAGCCCCTACGCCTTCTACGGTCTGCAGTCGCTGGGTGTCTTCTCGACCACTGCCGAAGCCGAGGCTGCCGGCCTCAGTGCCAACGGCAAGGCCTTCGTCGCCGGCGACGTCCATTACGTCGACCAGAACCAGGACGGCATCATCGACGCCGCCGACCGTGTCATCATCGGCTCGGCCACGCCCGACTTTTACGGCTCGTTCTTCACCCGCGTCGAGTACCGGCAGTGGACCCTCGACATGACCTTCGCCTACAGCGTGGGCAACGATGCCTACAATGCCGTGCGCCGCATCACCGAGTCATCAAGCGACTTCGCCAACCAGGCCCAGTCGGTCAACCGCCGCTGGTCCATGGAGGGCCAGCAGACCGACATGCCGCGTGCACGCTGGAACGACCGCGTGGGCAACAACGCCTTCAGCGACCGTTGGATTGAGGATGCTTCCTATCTGAAGCTACGCGACATCACCCTGAGCTACACGTGGCAGAAGCCCTTGTGGAACTTCCTGCAGGGCGGCACGGCCTTCATCACCGGCCAGAACCTGCTGACGTTCACCAAGTACCTGGGTCTCGACCCCGAGTTCTCCTACAGCTACAGCCCCATGATGCTCGGTGTCGACTACGCCAAGGCCACGGCTCCACGCTCCGTCAAGGTTGGTATCAACCTGAAGTTCTGACAAAGCAATGTAACAACGATATAACGTAATAACGATATAACGACATTTGGAACTATGATAACAAAAGCATATAAAACCATTGTGAGACTCGGAGTGTTCTCTCTCCTTTTCCCGCTCATCTTCACAGCCTGCTCCGACTTCTTCGACCCGTCGACCGACGACGAGTTCAACGGCGAGGACGGCTTCACCAGCAACACCGAGATGTACACCGGCTTCCTCGGCATCATGACCAAGATGCAGGCCGTCGGCGACAAGGAGATACTGCTCACAGAGCCCCGTGGCGAGCTCATAGAGCCCAGCGACGAGTCGACCAGCGACCTCATCGCCCTCTACAACTACGACCAGAACCTGCAGGACAACGCCTACGCCAACCCTGCTGGCTACTACGAGGTCATCATCGCCTGCAACGACTACCTGCAGAACATGGCCCAGTATAAATCCAACCCCAACGTCGACAGCGACGCCTGGCAGGCGCTCGTCGCCTCTACCGTGCGCACCAAGGTGTGGGCCTACAAGACCTTGGCCGAGATCTACGGCCAGGCCGTGTGGTTCGACGATGCCATCACCGAGGTTAGCGACATCCGCGAGGGCGACAAGTTCCAGCTGCTGCAGCTGGGCGACCTCGTCGACCGCTGTCTCTCGCTCCTGACGACAGGCTACGACGGTGTCAGCAGCGACCAGGAGATCAACTGGTACGAGTGGCTCGACCCCACCCACACCGTGGCCCTGGCCAGCAGCCAGTACCGCAAGTGGAACTACATTGTGCCGCCCTACGCCGGCCTCTATGCTGAGCTCTGCCTCTGGAAAGGAGCACTCCTCGACGCCGCTGGCCAGCAGTCGGCTACCTACTATCAGCAGGCAGCCGACGAGCTGCTGAAGAAGCTGGGCGAGCAGATCAACGTCACCAGCGACCCGGGCTCCAACGTCTACTGGCTGCCCTCAGCCGCCACCCCCGGCCACTACTCGCCCATCTGGAACAACGCGCAGCCCTACCCCTACGAGACCGTCTCGGCCATCATCTACGACTATACGAAGAACCAGACCAACACACTGCTGCGCCACTTCTCCAACGAGTATCCCAACAAGTACTGGCTCCGTCCGTCGGAGGTCGGCGTAGCCCGCTTCCTCGACAAGACGTTCAACCCCGGTGCCACCGACAACGACACCCGCTACAAGGCCTGCTTCGGCATGTCCTCCGGTCAGCGTTACCTGGCTAAGTTCCGCCCCGTGGGCAGCTCGGCACGCGCCAACGCCTATCAGGACGACTGCCACATCTACATCTACCGCGCCACGCAGTACCACCTCATGCTCTGTGAGGCCCTGAACCACCTGAAGCGCTTCACCGCCATGAACGCCGTCTTCAACAAGGGCGTCAAGGCTGGCGACACCGATGACTGCTTCGTGGCTGGCTCAGCCGAGTGGCAGGGCTTCGAGAGCACCGTCGACCCGACGAAGAGCGACTGGACCGGCACCGCCAACTGGGGCACCCGCAAGTACCCGTCGCTGGGCATTCGCGGCTGCTTCAACCTGACGGCCCGCCCCGTCAAGGACAACATCCACGACTTGGGCGAGACGGCTACGCTGAAGTTCAACGACCTGGCCTTCCTCGACGAGGCCATGCTCGAGTTTGCCGGCGAGGGCAAGGTCTACCCGATGATGTGCCGCATGGCCGTGCGCTACAGCGACCCCGCCATCGTGGCCGACCGCGTCTGTCCGAAATACACCGACGAGTCCCTCGCCACCATCGTCCGCTCGCGCATCATGGATGGCGGCTACTGGGTACCCTTCAACCTGAACTTCGAGTAACGGCCGGCCAAGCCGGTCTCACCAGAACCATAATCGCACACGGGGTCAGTCCCCGCGTGCGATTTTCTATTATTTCTGCCCCGCAAGGGGGCACTCATGATGTTCTGTCAGTCCGCCTACCAGCGGAGCGCTCGGGGCACTCCTAGGTAGAAAATGCGTGAAATATAGTTTGTTTTTCGCTTTTTCCACCCCATGCAACAAAATTCCCCCTATCGTGCTACATTATTACATACGCGTATCGCCCGCGCGTACTACCTTTGCGCCCAGAACTTGAAAATACTAACAAAATTACAACTAAAGACATGAAGAAACTATCAACTATTCTTTGTACCCTCGCCCTGTTGTTTATCGGAGTGGGGGGGGTAAAAGCGACTGAGACGCTTGTCTATTCAGTAGATTATTCTACAATGGTAGATAAAAACGGAGCACCTTTCTGGGCAGCTGACATGCCATCAGGTGCTAGCGTCAAAATAAAAGATGGACTGCTAGTTATAGAAAATACGTCTGATGAAGGTAACAACTATGATCTCCAGCTTTGGATTGGTAGTGGGATTTCCACTATTGAAGGTCATGATTATAAGGTGAAGATAACATATAAAACGACTGCAGCTACGTCAGAAGGGCACTATCCTAGTGTTGGTTTAGGTGATTGGGGCAATAGACCAACAGATTATTCTGTACCACTCAGTGTATCTAATGATTTCCAAACCGTAACAGTAGAATTCAAAAATTACGCTCGCAGTGCAACTGGTCTTTTTATTATGTGGCAAAGTAGAAAGGTCGTGGCAACTATTTCTATTCAGAAAGTGGAAGTCTATCAGGTTGAGCCTGTTGCGCCAACAAGAGCTACAGACTTAATTGAAGAGGTCGCAACTTCTGGTTCTACATTCAACGCCGCACCTTACACAAAATTCTCAGTAACAAAAGTTCCCGAATTGGCGTTTTCTATTAATTCTTTCAGTATGGGTGAATATGATGATTTTATTATTGATATTGCTGAGCCTACTACTGTTGGAGATTGGTTGATTTGTAACGTGGCAGAGCCCTATGCTCATAGTGGATGGTGGGAAACTATTTCACCGGGGACTTCTGGACAAGTGAAATTAGGTGACGATCATAAGAGTACCACAAGTCTTGTTCTTCAGGCCGGAGATCCAGATGGTGCACGTGATATTTTTATAAACGATGTTTATTTTTATAAAGAAGATGGTAATGTAAAGTATAGCATTCTCTCTACCTTAGGTGGTCAGAATGAGATTGCAACTACTAAAGGTGCCAAGGCTTTTGAAATCACGGATGTTAATGTTGCTAAATACAATGATCTTGTACTGACATTCAGCTCACCAACAGTGGGGACATGGACAGTCTCATACGATGAGACAAGCGAGAATATTCCGGCTGGAAGCACGACCTATACAGTTGATGTAAGAAATCTCTCTACTATTGGCACATTAACTCTCAGTGTTGGCGCTGGCGACTTCCCCCGTTATAACAACTTTAAGAAGTTAACATTGGAAAAGCATACTATAAAGACGATGGATGCTCTGGCTAACGATGCTATCTTCTCATTCGACAAAGCAACAGGTTATGATGAGGGAACAAAAACATTCTCTGCCAATGGCGGGTGGACATTCGATACTCCAGTAGATATTTCTGACTATAAATATCTATTTATAACGACAGCACAATCATTTGATGCAAATCATAGTATTCAAGTTACTATAACTGACGATAATGGCAAATCCATCGGTGGTGATAGTTATAAGTGGGAAGATTCTGGAATCCGAGGTGGAGGTATGTGGTTGGATAACTGGAACCACAAGAATGTACTCTGTCTCAATCTTCAATACTTAGAAGAAGGACTGGACGTTGACATAACAAAAATTAAGTCCCTCAAGTTCGGAGGTAACGTAATCGTAAATAATGTTGTTCTCTCGAATTATGCAAGTAGCGAATTCGTTGTCGATGGAACAGATCAATGGCACACTTATAGCACTGGTGACTATCAGCGTCAGTACGAAGCTGCTGATTTAGGTAAGTTCGGAACGATTTGCTTGCCATATAAGGCAATTTCTGCAGGTGCATTCATCTACAAAATCGCTTCAAGTTCTGCTTCAGCTATTTCTCTTGAGCGTGTTGATGGCATACTTGAGGCGGGAAAACCATATTTCTATAAAGCAACGGATAATGGATATGTAACTGGTGATCCTGCAGTTAATAAACCAAATGTGAATTTCTTCCGTGCAGATTGGACGGGAAGTGTTGCCGCCCCTATAGCAAACAATGGTTTAATAGGTACGTTCTCACAGATTAATGCACCGACAGGAGACGATTATTATGTGCTTGCAACTAAGGATGGTGAACAAAAGTTGTTTAATGTTGATGCAGGCGCAACTGGTGAGAAGGCTGTGAAGGTTGGTGCCAATAAAGCTTATATTGACTTGTCGCAGATTACTAATGCATCTTCTCGTGGAACTATCACCATCAATTTTGATGAGACTACTGGTATCAATACTGTTGCAGCACAGAAAGGTGACAATGCTATCTATAGCCTGAGCGGACAACGTGTTAGCCAGCCGCGCAAGGGTCTCTATATTCTGAATGGCAAGAAGATATTTGTTAGATAATTAATGGCTAATTCGTGAGTAATTAACGGAAATTCGTGTTTAAATATAGAAGACAATGAAAAAGACATATATCGCACCAGAAATGGTTTTAATAGTTGTAGAGACCAATAATATGGTTTGTACATCGTTAACAAAAGGTGGCGCAGCTAGTACAAACGGTATTACGACAGCCGATAGCCGTAGAGGCTCCTTCTGGGATGACGAGGATGACTACTAAACGTACCCACTTGATTGGGGCGTGTTAAAAAAACTGTGAGATGAAAAAGCGGCACGTGTTGCCACTTTTTCATTATCCACGAAGGGGCCTCACTGGGGAGTTTTGGTGGATTTTCCGTGAAAAAAGGGAGTGCAGAGCGCTATTTTTGCGTTTTGCATACAAAATGGCAACCATATGAGACACTTTCTTTCGCGTATAATAATGTACGTGTATTAACTTTGCAGACAGAATCATATTATTAACTATCTAAAACCTCTATTTATGAGAAGAATTACTCAATTACTCGTCACTGCGACACTGCTCCTTGTTGGAGTCAATAGTGCTTATGCAGGTAAAAAGTATTGGTCTCCAGCAGGCTGGGTAGCATCATGGAATGCAGGAACAAATACTATGTCTTGGAAAGGAACGGATGACTATAAAGTCATGAGTACAGGCTTTCCAACAGGTGACTTAAGTGCATACACAAAGATTAGTTTCATTATTACGTCTATCACAGGTGACAACGATTATGTTCAGTTGAAGGTGTGTAGTGAGGGAAAGAGCGACAAAATGATTAATCTTACTAATGGAGTAAATAATATTGTCCTTCTCAATTATGACGATATTAATTGGACAAATGTAACGGAATTGACTCTATGGGGTACTGGTTCATCTGATGGTAGTGCCGTTATTGCAGATGCCTATCTCCAAAAGCCTACTGATGTTGTAACGGGGAGCTTTGGTGATGAGATCACAACGTTAGCTGGTATCACAGATGGAACGAAGTTCGTGATAGCAAACACTAATGCTACCAAAGCTATGTATTTTGTATCGAATAGTGTTGACTCAAAAAATAGTACTATAAACAATGTTCCTAACGATGGATATTACTATTATCAAGTAACTAAGATTGATGGTTTGGACACAGATGGCGACAGTAACACCGAAGATGACAACTACACTGTGCAGGTTTTCAATAGTGCGGGGACAATATTTCCAAATCCATGGTGGAGTGGAGGTAGCTATTTGAACTATTCTATGTATGGATATACTTTCGCTGCTACAGCTGCAAGTGGTGTTAATCAGAATTATGGTTGGGATTTTGCATACGGAGGAATTTGGAAGATTTCACATGAAGAATCTGGATTTGTTTTCCAATGTGCAGGAAAAAAGGAAGCAAATAATCCATATGTTTATTTGAAAGTTGACGGAACCCAGGCTGTTAGTTCTGGAAAAGTATATCTGAAGCTTTACAAGAGTCTTGACATTAATGTGAACTCAGAAATTGACGCCACAGCCGATGAGAATGTCAACATCACCGTTGGCGGTGAGACCCGCAATTACCAGCTCTATGTGCCTGAACAAGTTCAGGAGAACTGTCCGCTGGTGATATCGCTGCACGGTGCTGGTGGAGCAAGCACAAACTATAGCCCGTTCAAGAAGGCAGTGGCTGACGCAGAAGGTTGTATCGTAGCCTATCCGCAGGGCAAGGTGACTTCTTTCCCCGTTTTAGGCAATTCCAATACCGGCTGGACAGCATCGGGCGATAATAACTTCGACGTAAAGTTCCTGAAGGCCGTTATCGAGGATGTGGCTTCGAAGTATCAGATTGACCGTAAACGCATCTACTGCTGCGGATTCTCCAATGGTGGTATGATGACCTACGCCCTGAGCAATACTTGTAGCGATGTGTTTGCAGCTTTTGCAAGTATCAGCGGCTATCCTATTAATGAGTTCCATCTGCGCCATACTGGCAGTCGTCCCGTGCCGTTCATGCATATTCATGGTAAGGCAGACGACTTCGTATTGTATGAAAAGATGCCGACAATTGTCGACGAGATGGTGGCTCGTCTTGGCGCAAATCCTGTGCCCACAACAACCACAACAACCACAAGCGATGTCTACACCAAGAATGTCTATCAGGCAGCTGATGGCAGCTTCCCCTACGTTTATTATGAGATTGACGGCATGGGCCATGTTGACTATACCGACAAGACTGAGGATGGCAACTCTGCCCAGACCATGTGGAACTTCTTCGAGCAGTACACGCTTGACTCGCAGTGCGACGAGACGCTGAAGTGGGCTCCGCGCATTGAGGAGGAAGGATACACCCCTGCTGAGCACGGATGGACTGTGAACAGTGGCACCACGCTGCTCAGCTTTGGCGGCGATCAGTATACCACCAACAATAAGAACGTATATCGTTCGTTGCAGTTCAGCAATGGCCAGTACAAACTGAACTTTAAGTCAGCCGGAGATGCTGGTAAGACTATTAATGTGAAAATCGTTAAGCTGACCAGTCCATATACGGCAATACTCAATGCTAATGTTAATGCCGGCGAGGATGCCGAACTACCCTTCGAGGTGACGGATGGTTGGGGAGAGTACAAACTGACGATGACACGCCCCACTGCCGACGATGTCATCACTGTAACAGACATCACCGTCACGAAGACAGGAGAGGCGTCTTCTGTTCAGGCAGAAATCCAGAATAAAGTTATTCTGACTGGCGGCAAATTTGCAGAGTGCTTTACCCCTGGAACCTATATCATCGAGATGCAAGGATGGCAGAGCTTTGTTGCTTACGAAGATGCCGAAGGAGTTGCCATTAACGATAATTCTACCATGGTATTCGATATGGCAGAATCATGCAGTAATGGCAGTGTAAGAGTCACATTTACTTTTAGCGATGGTAGTACTAGACAAGAGTGGTGGTGTTTGGGTATAGGTACCTCTGCAGATGATGCCAGCACACCATACGGACACGCTTTTGACAACTCTACGTATTGGCTGAAGAAAGGTTTGAGCGCAGTATGGAATGATAAGAAAGAATTGAAAATCACAAAAGTCACGATAGAAAACTTTGGAACAGATGATGTTTTCACATTTAAAGTTAATGGTGGTACCATTTGTGGCCAGCCTATGACAATCAAACAGTCAAATGCCAAGACGTTTGGGGCATACGGAGGTGAGTTTAGTGCCACGTCTGCGCAAACGAATATCTTCCAAATTAAAAACTTTGCAACAGGAGACTATAAGAAGATGGTTATAAAGTTTAGTGAAGCCGTACCAAATACTGGCGGATGGCATTTGAATAACAATAGTGGTCTCAAAGCTCTTTCTGGTAAAACAGAATATGAATTTGCATTAGACGGCACACCAATTTCTGACTTCACTATTTTCAACATGAACGCTAACCCTGATCCTATCAAGATTTCTGAGGTCTATCTTTACAAGGAAGAGGAGGTAGAAGTTCTCTTAGCGTTTGATGAATACGGAGTGGCTACAACTGACAAAGCAGACCTGAGAGCTACGGGAGGCTTGTCGTACAACCCAGAGACAGGGGGTCTTACTACCAATGGAAAGGCGGGTACGTTGGAATTGAAGTTCACGAATCCTGTCAATTTGAACTATCTTAATAAATTTACCGTTAACCGCAGTGGTAATGACGCGATTATTGACAATGTCAAGTTCTACGATGCAGATGATGCAGAAATCAACACATGGAACAATTCCAAATTACAGAATGACGGACTGGATAATAACGCCACGAAAGCTTTTATCAATCACAATCCTGTCAAGAAACTGGTATGGTCATCTGCTGCTGGTAAGTCTACTGATTTGACTCTAACAATCACTGGTATCACATGGCAGTTGAAGACCATGTCTTGCGTAAATGCAGGTGAAACGGTTTTGAACACATTACCTTGGAATAAGATTGATGGAAGTGGGACTGCAACTCCCGATTGGAACATGCATACAACTACTGATACTTATTATGGCGATTATAGTGGTAATGCGACTCACTATGTTGATTTGACTGCCTACAGCGAACTGCGTGTATATCGCGATAACAACGATCCGTGTCGTGCTTTTTTCATTAATGCTGCTGGAACGGGAACAAATCAGGTTAACACAGGTTCTGCTACTTGGAATGCAGAGAAGAAATACTGGTCTTTCGATTTGAGCACAGTAGAGAAATGGAATAACAAAGTAGCTCTCAAGTGTATTAAAGCTAATTCAGGTGTAAATAATTTGACAGTTAACAATATTGTTGTATATAAGACACCTGGAGCAAATGCGCCAAAATATGTTCTTGCCGGTTCTGGTATGCAGCTTGCAGAGACGGTGGCTGCTCTTGCTGACGCTACGGCAACCAGTATTGATGCCACAGGCGTAACAGCCTTAACAACCGACCAGAATTATGCGGCAGGTAAGATTGAACTGACGAGTGCAAATCCGAACTGTCTGTTCCTCGCTACAGCAAATCAACTCAGTAACACCGAGAACGTGATTGTGAACGGTACTTGCGCCAGCCTGGTGCTGACTGACGGTTATCCGTTCAAGGCACCCAGTGACTTCACGGCTACTGCTGCCACGTACACCACGACTATCAGCCCGGCTGCTCAGGCCGGTACGCTGTGCCTGCCGTTTGCTGCTACATTTCCTCAGGATGTGACGGCATACACGCTGACCTACCAGAGCGGCGACAATGCTACGGCAACGGAAGTGGAGACGACGATTCCGGCTAACACACCGGTGCTGCTGAACGGCAGTGGCGAGGTGACGTTCACGGGCTCTGGCGCCGTCAGCGCTTCGGCCACAAACGTCAGCGGAGCGCTGAAGGGTGTGTTCGAGACTGGTACTGTTCCTGAAGGCAGCTATGTACTGCAGAAGAAGGACAACAAGCTGGGCTTCTTCAAGGTGGGTAGTACTCCCATCAACATCAAGCCTTTCCGCGCTTATCTGACGGCACAGGCAGGTGCTCGACTGGGCATCACGTTCGCCGACGAAACGACGGGCATCGAGACATCGGACAATTTGACTATTTCTCCTGTTGACCATCCTGTCTACAACCTCAAGGGTCAGCGCATCGGTCAGCCTACGAAGGGACTCTACATCGTCAACAGCAAGAAGGTCGTGATTAAGTGAGCGAAGAGCCAAGCAAGCTTGAGCTCTTCCGAACGTGAACGAGCTCGAGCTTTAGCTCAAAGTACTCGTGAAGTAATTCTCTAATTCTTGACAGATATATAATTGATTAAAGACAGAACGATATGAAGAAGATATATATTAGCCCAGAGTTAACAATACTGACCGTCCAGGTACAGCATGTGATGGCCGGTAGCCCCTACGGAACAACCGTTAACGAAGAGGAGGCCAATCCTGAAATTGATGTTCTCTCACGCCGTAACAGCAGATCAATGTGGGATGATGATGAGGACGATGATCTTGATTTCTAACTCGCTACTATAGTTCAATCACTATGATGACAGCGCGGAGCAGCATGTGTGTTGCTCCGCGCTTTACTGTCAAATGTTCTACTTATAGGTTGTCACGCTGACACAACCCCGAAAGTACCCACACGTCCCACACCTCCCACACCTAAAAAGTTTGTACAGTATGGGGCCGCCGCAGAAGTCTGGGAGGCCGCCGCGGAAGTCTGAGGGGCCGCCGCGGAAGTCTGAGGGGCCGCCGCAGAAGTCTGAGGGGCCGCCGCAGAAGTCTGAGGGGCCGCCGCAGACTCGTTTCCCGACCCGAAACAAGTGCCATCATCTTCCCTCCACCATCACGTGCAACCTAAAGTGTGACTGACACGGTTTGAAACCATACTGACAATCAGCGACTTAAGTGCCGGGTGTGGGACGTGCGGGTACTTTTCAGGATTTACCGAGAGCCTGTAATGTCTTTTGGCGACCTATGGCTATAAGCTTTTCTGATTTGTCGTAGTCGAAGCCGCCGTAACGACTCATCTGTATGTCAACCAGTACGTCGGGCTTCAGTTTTTCTACCAGGTCGGTAGCTACAGCACAATACGGTATCGGCAGGTCTTCGATAGGCATGTCAGGCACAAACTCCATGATGGCCTCGAGGATGCGCGAGCCCTTGGCGATATGATTAATACTTAGTGAGAAGTCTAATACTAATGCTACGTCCTTTACCATTTTAAATAGCCAATTTGTAACACACACAATCCGCATCGCGGTAAAACTCTTTTGCACCCCAACGTTGCCAGTATTGATGCGTTTTGAGGCGATGCAGCACAGGAATGAAGATGAAATCATAGTTGGCCTTCAACTCGGGCATGATGGACATCAGCATGTCGTAGTTCAATCGGGTACCACGATAGTTTTCAGCCACGATGAACGAAAAGACAGCGATATAACGCTGGGTGTTCAGGCTTTTTATCAGCTCAGGCATGTCTTTCAGGATCTGCGGCGTCTCCTCCTCAATCCGGTAGTCACTCATATTGAGCAGCCCCACGACATCGCCGTTTTCATCCAAGGCCTTGACGCTCAACGGCCAGTTGAAATGCAGGTCTTGCACCCACGACTCCACCTCAGCGCGGTCGAAACCGTACTGTCGCACCATCCAGTCAACGGTAAGCGGTGCATCATCTTCAGTCATTCTTGAGAGGTGAGAGGCGAGAGATGAGAGGTGAGAGGTTACCTTTACCACATTGTAACTTAACAATATTTCTGGGTGATACGAGAGTTTCGCTCGGCGAAGACCCGGGATGCCCATGTCCTCTTCGCGGTTAAGATAGACATATTGCTCGGGCAGATGCTCGGCGAACTGCTGGTTGATGATGGCAAAGGCACCCTCCACGTGACGGTCAGCCTTCTCCACGCAGACGTCGAAGGTGTCGGTCGTGACAGCGGCGCCGTAGGTGAAAGCCACCATACGACCGTCCACCAGGATGCATCCGCCTACCATGCCGAGCGCGTCCCAACTGGAAAAGATGGTCTCCATCACCTGGTGCTCGGCATTGATAGTCTCATTCCTGTTCTCGTTTTGGTTTTCGTTGAACTTCGTTCGAGCCTGCTCACGCTCGGCAGAGTCGATGCAAGCATCACTCTGCTCTCGCTTAATCGCAGCCTTCTCCTCCTGCCAGATTCCCGTCAGTCGGCGACATTCGTCGAAGTATTCCGGCGTAAGAGGACGATATTCAAAATCGGGATGTTCCGCACGGAAACGATGGATGTGATTGCGCTTGGCAT
>CAMVPA010000033.1 GCA_947169245.1 uncultured Prevotellaceae bacterium | reverse complement strand
CTTACTTATGGTTCAGGGTTAACGGTTCAGGGTTCACGGTCAAGCTCTGCAGCTAATCATGAACCATTAACCATGAACCGTGAACCAAGATTCCGCTTCCCTCAGGGCTCGGAGTGCGGCATCTACAACCTGCCCGTGCTGAACCTCCTGCGTCCCGGCGATGAGCTCTACATCACCGAGGGCTGCTCCGACTGTTGGGCCATGCTCTCAGCCGGCCACAAGGCCATCGCCATCCCGTCAGCCACGCTGCTGAGCAAGAAGGACAAGGAGCTACTGAAAAGCATCAGCCAAGCCCCCACTAAACCTCCACGGGGGGAGGCTTTTGTGTCCCCCTCGGGGGACCAAAGGGTGGGGGTGGGGGTCACTTTCCACATGTACCCCGACCGCGACGAGCCCGGCGAGCGCCTCTTCCTGCAACTGAAGGAGCTACTCCCCAACCTCGAGCACCACCAGCTGCCTGTGGGCTGCAAGGACTTCAGCGACTACTACCTCGCCACCCGCGACAAGCCCCCTCCAAACCTCCCCGGTGGGAGGCTTTCGTGTCCCCTCGCGGGACAAAAGGGGGGCTTTGAGATTTTCCAGAAACTCCATGAGATTTTCCAGAAACTCCATGACTTTCGCGCGAAACTCGCCGCCTTTGGAATTTCTGGTTAATTTCTGAAAATTTCTTTCAAATGACAACGAAAAAAGTGGCGGAAATGCTTGCGTAATTCGGAAATTTTTTGTACCTTTGTAACATCAAAAGAGCTCTGAAAAAAGCGGTAGGCGGCTGGCCGGAGTAATCAGTCGCAGAGTTTCTAATACTACGAAAAACACAAGAGAATTATGGTACAACTGAATGTTTACAAGAACAACGACGCCAACTCGCAGTACTATGGTAAGGCTTACTGCCGCGTGGACTACAAGGAGGAGTTTGACATCGACAAGCTGGCCGACCACATGGCCGAGCACAACACCCCCTTCTCGAAGGGTACGATCAAGGGCATCCTGACGGACATGGTGTCGTGCATCCGCGAGCTGACGCTCAACGGCAACACGGTCAAGATTGCTAACCTGGCCATCTTCAAGGCCTCGGTGCAGTCGAACCCCTGCTCGCGCTACGCCGTGATGCGTGCTGCCATCGGTTCGAAGTCGGTGAAGGTGAACGGCCAGACCGTGGAGACGGGCAACGCCGTGAAGTCGATGAAGCTCCTGGCACAGGCCACCGGCGCCTACTCGAAGGCCGAGCTGAACAAGGCTGCCACGCTGGGCTGGACGAAGGACGCGCAGACGAAGATTGACGCCGACAAGGCTCTCATGAACCAGCCTAATCCTTAATGGTCGGGGGTGCGGGGGTACGGGGGTGCGAGAATAGTTTGTCGGGGGTACGGGGGTACGGGGGTGCCGCCCCTGACGGGGCTGGTGGTACGAGGATAGCTCAACTTGTCGGGGGGTCGGGGGTACGGGGGTGAAATAAGATTAATCTACGGTTACGCCGTGCTCTCTCTGGTACTGCGCGGGCGTCATGCCCTGCTGCTCCTTGAAGATGCGGTGGAAGTATTCGCGGCTGTTGAAGCCGCAGTAGTCGGCGACGGCTTCGCTGCCCCAGTCGGGGTGCGCTAAGAGCACGCGCTTGGCCTCGTCGATGCGCAGGGCCGTCATCCAGCGGCTGAACGACTCATGGCCGCTCTGCTTCACCCATGCCGTCAGCTGGTAGCGCGGGATGCCCATCTCGGCCGCTGCCACGGGGCTGGTGATGCCCGCCTTGCGGTGTCCGCCCCGGGCCGTCCACTGCTCCACGGCCTTCGTCGTCTGCTCGTCGGCGGCCCTCGTCGTCTGCCCCGCCGTCTGCTGCCCGCCCGTAGCCCGCTCTTCCTCCGCCCGGCTTTCCTCGGCCTCCAGCGTCTTCTGCGGGGCGTTGCTCGTCAGGTAGTAGCAGAAGCTGTCCACCAGATAGAAGATGAAGAAGTAGATGGCGATGGCTATCACAAACAGCAGTCCGTTCCATTCGGCTGTGGCGAAGATGACGAAGGGCACCATCAGCGCCAGCAGCATCAGTCCCACGATGCTCAGTTGCATCCAGCGCAACATGCCGGCAGTATCGCTGTCGTAGTAGTCGTTCAGCGTGCGGTGCATGGCCCGCAGTGCCGTGGTGTGGCGCCACGAGTAGTAGGTCTGCATGGCCAGGTAGCACAATGCGCCCGCGGCCTCGGCCCATTGCCGCTGCGGCGAGTCGCTTAGCAGCGGCTGGCCGTCGTACAGGATGGCCACCAAGAGCATCGTCATCGCCGCGCCCCACGTCAGCGGCCCCGCCCAGCGGTCCCATCGGCTCAGCCGTCCGTGCCGTTGCAGCGTCAGCACGGCGCGCGAGAAGAGGTAGGAGGCTGGTATGAGCATCGTCAGGTTGAGCATCACCGACTGCGTGACGCCCATCGCCCTGAGGCCCAACGTCAGTTGCATCGCGAAGTGCACGGCCAGCACCGCCGTCGCCGTGGCCATCAGCCAGCGCGCCGTCGTAGCCACCACCGTCTCCTGGCTCCTCCTGTGAGGCACCAGCAGTTTGAACGTGAGCAGCACCATCAGCACCACCGCCGTAAATTGCATCGCTTCTAACGTCAACGTCTTCATTTCGGCTGCAAAGGTACGAAAAATTCGATTAAGCGAGAATAAAAGTAATGTATTTCTTTTGTCGAGCGAGAGAATTTTATCTAATAAGTGAGCGAAAAAACAACAAAAGTGTATAAATTCGACGAATTTTCACACCTTATTGCGAGAATTTACACACCATTGTTAGAATTTACACACCCTGCGTCGCCTCTTTTTCGTTACTTTGCAGTTGAAAACCGCGATCCTGCTCACGATGGCTTCGCCGACCTCTGTCTCGACTCGACCATCCAAGCGAGCTTGATGGTGCTCACTGCTCCATCGGTTCGGCAATTCAAGCACGTTTGATTGCCCTCGCTTAATCGCAGCCTTCGCGCCCGAAATACATCCACCCGCGTATGACGCTGATGAACTTCTTCACCGACTCTCCCCTGTGGGTATCCATCCCCATCGCCCTCGGCTACCTGGCCGTGGCGGTCATCCTTGTCGTGCTGCTCGTGCGCCTGTTCCGCATGAAGCTTTAATGAAGGCAACCATGACAAGGGCGGCGACGGGGCAGAGAACTTCGCGGCCAACGCCCGCGTCCGCCCCGTGGTGACGCTGACGATTGCGAAGGAATAATAACGCGCTCTTTGAGGCTTTGCCTCGAAAGCAAACGCAATCTTTGAGGCTTTGCCTCGAAAAGCACCATCGTTCTTTGACATACTGAGACAACGTCCGGAGCAGCGAGAGCAGAAGAGCTCGCTCATTCTGCCGAGTCGCGACGGACGAAGGCAATAAGCCAAACGGATAATTTTTAGGGGAATCGTGCGCCGTATCGGAAAAAAGTAGTATCTTTGCAGCCGAAAGGCTGCGAGAACGGGCTGCACCTCGGCATAGAGCAAGCTCTCTGCACTCGGTTTGCACCGTCCTTGCACGCAGATAATAATAAAACGCAAGAAGATATGGCAACAAAGGCACTACAATTCAGCCACCCCGTCGGCTCTTTCAGAGAGTCCGTAAGGGCTTACCGCGAGTATAAGAAGGAGTGGCGGGCCAAGATGGAAGTCAAGTTGGCCAAGATGGAGGAGAAAATCCGCCAGGCCAAGGCAGACCCGTTCTATAAAGTAGATAACCTATGAACCCGCTCGAGGACAAGCCGCAATAACTGCCCCCATCCCCTTAACAGAAGAAATTATCCGCCGCCGAGGCTCCGCAAGGAGTCGCGGCGGTGTCCGTTTTGTCTCAGGCTCAGATACGAGTAGAATGAAGAAAGAAAATATATGACAGGTTTGAAAGATTTGACTTTCCCCTTCGGGCCGTCGAGCTAAACCTTCTCGCCGAAGGCGACTCCAAACACGGCGTCAACGCCGCCAGCGGCGGCTCCCGGGACAACGAACATCGTCAAAACATTAAAAAACATAACAACAATGACAAACAACATCAAACCATTCATCACGAGGGCCGCCCTCACGCTCGCCCTCGCCATGCTCACCGCCGCGACGGGGTGGGCGCAGACGACGGAGAGCGTCAACTACATCGACGCCGACGGCAACGAGCAGACCGTCATCGCCACCGTGCTCGACGGCAGCGAGCCATCAATCTACAATGGCTGGTACGTCGTCAACAGCAACATTAGCTACACGAGCAGTACACTCTACATGGGCAATACCAACCTCATCCTGAAAGACAATTGTACCATAACGGTGAGTAATAATAATGATACGCCCATGACTTTGAACGGCAACCTTACCATCTACGGCCAGAGCGGCGGCACGGGCAAGCTGGAGTTCAATACCACTAGGATGTCCGCCATAAATGGTAATGCGTATACCTTCACCATCAATGGCGGCATCGTCGAGTCGAAGAGTACTTACAACTGGGGGCGCGCCTTAACTTGCGGCTCCCTCGTTTTCAACGGAGGCAAGCTCAAGCTGGAAAGCAGCACTGGCATTCTTGGCAAGAGTGGCACCAGCCAGACCGTCACCCTCAACTGGCGTAACGCCACCGACCGCATCTATATCAGCAGTTTCCAAAACATCAGTTCTGTCACCGTAGGCGGTGCGGGTGGCAAGTACTTTGTTGACGGTAGCGGCAACTCTTACGTAGGCACCTACACCAGCGACATCAGCGGCTTGGCCGGTAAGGAGCTTCAGCCCGCCACCGCCTACACCCTCAGCCTGACCGACGGCGTCACCACCACCACCGAGCCCCTCTTCACCTACAGCGACGTGGATTACTACGCCGGCACCGTCACCCTCGGCCACGCCGACCCCGCTGCGGGCTGGCTCTTCAGCGGCTACACCGTCAATGGCACAGCCATCGATGGCAATACGTTCAGCATCGCCGCCGACGCCACCGTAGCCGCCACCTTCGCCCCCGACCCCGCCCACTTCTCGCAGTCGGGCGACACCTATACCATCAAGACCGCCACGGGCTGGAACGTGTTCTGCGACCTGCTGGCCGACAACACCAAGGGCTATTTCGACGGTAAGACCGTCCAGCTCGGCGCCGACATCACCGTCAGCCGCATGGCCGGCGCTGACTACCACGACTTCACCGGCACCTTCGACGGTGGCGGCCACACGCTGACCTTCAGCCACACCGCCACCGGCAACTACTGCGCTCCCTTCCGCAACGTGCAGGGTGCAACGGCTGAGACTCCGGCCGTCATACGCAACCTCAACGTGGTGAGCACCGTTACAGCCGCCGACTTCCGCCACCCCGCAGGACTCATAGCCCTGCAGAGCGGCTACGTCAGCGTGACGGACTGCAACGTCGAGGCACACATCAGCAACACAAAAGGCACAGCCAACCCCTCCGACCTCTACCCCTCCGCCCTCGTCAGCCAGTCGAACGGCGTGCTCACCGTCAGCGGATGCACCACCACCGGCCAGATAGCCACCGACGGCAAATACGCCGCCGGACTGATAGGCATCGTGCAGAACACCGCCACCATCGAGAACTGCCGCGTCAGCGTCACCATCCAGAGCACCACCAGCGGCGATGGCACACACGGCGGACTGGTGGCATCGCAGCCCTCCAATACCTCTATCACCATCACGGGCTGCCTGTTCGACGGTAGTCTGCTCGGCTCAGCGACCAACAAATGTGGCGGCTTCATCGGCTGGCGCAATTATACCGCCACCATCACCAACTCGCTCTTCGCCCCGACGGAAGTCACCGTACAGAATGAGGGCAGCGCCACCTTCGCCCGCAACACCGTTGACACCTACAACTGCTACTACACCACGCTGCTCAACGACGGCACCAACCATGTGCCCGCCCTGGCCGACGGCACGGTAAGCCCCGCCAAGTGGTATAACGGCAAGGCCACCCGCACCATCGCCGCCGCCGACGACGTCACCATCGACGCCATCGCCCTCACCGGCACGCCGACCCAGTACACCGTCAGCGGCATCACCGCCTACAGCGGCGGAGGACTGCAGCGCGGCGAGACCCTCTACTACGGCAGCGACGACCAGCTCAGCCTCACCCTCAGCAACTCCGCCACCGCCGCACCCCTCGGCTACCAGTACGCCTACACCGCCAGCGCAGGCACCCTCAGCGGCTCCACCCTCACCATGCCCGACGCCGACGTCACCATCAGCGTCAACACCGCCGCCCTCGCCAGCACCGGCCAGCCCGTCGCCGTCCCCTACGTCGATGCCGACGGCACCCTGCACGACGGTGACAACGCCGCCCAAGCCGTCGCCCTCGACGGCACGGAGACCAGCCTCGGCGCCTACAGGCAGGAGAAGTGGTACTTCGTCGGCATCGACTTCAGCCACACGGGCAAGATTACATGCTACGGCGACGTCCACATCATCCTCTGCGACGGCAAGACCATGACCGTCGATGGCAACGGCAGCTATGCCCTCTGGAGTCCTTTTGGCAACTTCTACTTCTACGGCCAGAACGGACAGACCGGCACCCTCAACGCTACCGGTTGTATAGATGCTGCCGACAATAATGCAGGCACCATCACCATCAACGGCGGCATCATCAACGCTACCGGCGACTACGGCATCAGCGCCTATGGCCTCATCATCAACCGCGGCACCGTCAACGCCACCGGCAACGACGGCCACGGCATCTGGAGCGGCGGCAACATCACCCTCGGCTGGAACAAGCCCACCGACCGCATCAGCATCACCGCCAGTAGCTACTACGGCACCGTCCAAGTAGCCAGCGGCAAGAAGCTCCACAACGGCACCGACTACCTCGACGGCACCCTCGGCGACCCCGCCACCGCCGTCAACGGCAAGACCCTGCGCCCCGCCGCCACCGCCACATACACCACAGCCGACGGCAACGCCGACACCGCCGACGCCATCCTCCTCGACGCCAGCGACACCAGCCTCCCCGCCGGCAACTACCTCGCCACCGGCACCCTCAACTACACCCACGGCATCACCCTCGCCGGCAACGTCACCCTCATCCTCGCCGACAACTGCCACATGAACGTCGGAACGAGCGGGGAGAGAATCAGCGGCTGCGGCATCGAGCCCGACGACAACTTTGAAATTGACGAATTACCGACCCTCACCATCACCAGCGAGAGCCTCGGCGAAGACATGGGCCACCTCAGCGTCTATACCACCGGCAATGCCCGTGAGTGCATCACCACCGGCACCATCGACATCAACGGCGGCAACATCACCGCCGACACCGACGGAAGAACTGCCTCCCCCTTCTCTGCCTTCGGGGACCTCACCATCAACGGCGGCACCGTCACCGCCACCACCGCCGGCACCGATGCCCATGCCCTCTTAGCCTACGGTAACTTCAACTACAACGGCGGCAACGTCACCGCCACCGCCCCCAACGGCAACGCCATCTGTGCATACAGCGGCAACTACACCTTCAGCTGGCGCACCCCCGCCGACCGCATCACCATCGGCGCCACCGGCCTCTACGCCCCCGCCAAGACCGCCACGTTCACCCGCCTCTTCACCGACGCCACCGACAACTACTACGGCGCCACCCTCACCGGCACCGCCCTCAATGCCCTCAAGGGCGTGACCCTCGAAGCAGCCGAGACCGCCGACTTCCCCGTCACCCTCGCACCCAAGGGCTACGGCACCTACTATGACGGCCACTACGACATCACCCTGCCCGCCGGCACACAGGCCCGCATCGTCACCGCACGCGGCGGCACCGACGGCACCCTCGACTACGAGACCATCGCCGACGGCGACGACGGCATCACCCTGCCCAAGACCGTGCCCGCCGGCACCGCCGTCATGCTCTGCCACGACGGCGGCGGCTCTGTCACCCTCACCGTCCACGACGCCGACATCGACGACCGCGACTTCACCAAGGCCAGCGGCAACACCCCCGGCCTCGTCAGCCTCCTCCACGGCAGCGACGTAGCCACCGAGACCACCGGCGGCACCCTCTACTACAAGCTCACCTACGGCTCCGCCACCGGCCACGAAAGCATCTTCGGCTGGTACTGGGGAGCCGCCGACGGCGCCGCCTTCGAGAGTCCCGCCCACAAGGCCTGGCTCGCCCTGCCCGCCACCAGCCTCGCCCGCAGTTTCATCGGATTACCAGATTCCGACGATAATACCACGGGAATAACGACCACGAATTACACGAATGACACGAATTCGGCTGGCGCGTGGTACACCCTCGACGGTCGCAAGCTCGACGGCACGCCCATGAAGAGCGGCATCTACGTGAATAATGGTAAAATGGTAATCATCAAATAACAGGAGGACAACACAATGAAAAGACAATATATGAAGCCTGCGATGCAGGTAGTGAAGATTCGGCAGACGCAGATGCTCTGCGGCAGCCCCGGGACTAATGACGAAGTAAGCACCAACGCCAGCTATGCCCGCCAGCACGGCGGCAGGGACGACGATTGGGACGACGATTGGGACGAGGAGTAACCCACTCCCCTTACAGAAATATATCCGCCGCCGAGGCTCCACGCAGGAGTCCCGGCGGCGTCCGTATAGTCTCAGCTTGACAGATATATATCCTACGGACTCCAAGGACAATCGCTCGGTTTGCAGTACCTTTGACTTACGTCGAAGGTACTTCCGTTCGGAAAATTGCAAATTTATTTGCATTTTCTCTCACTTATTCGTACCTCTGGCTACGCCGAGGGTAGGCTTCACCTCGGAAATAAAAATAAATACAGATTTATTTTGTATTTCGCTCGGTTTGCACTACCTTTGCAAACTCAATTGAAAAGATGTATGATTTCTGTAGAAGGACTGAAGGTGGAATTCGGCGTGAAGCCGCTGTTTACGGATGCCAGTTTCGTGATCAATCCCCGCGACCGCATTGCCCTGGTGGGCAAGAATGGTGCGGGTAAGTCGACGATGCTGAAGATTCTCTGTGGACAGCAGCGGCCGACGGCCGGTAGTGTCAGTGTGCCCACCGACACTGCGGTGGGCTATCTGCCGCAGGTGATGAACCTGCAGGACTCCACCACCGTGCGCCAGGAAGCCCAGAAGGCGTTTGCCAACATCAGTGAGCTGGAAGCGCGGGTGAAACGGCTGGAACGCGAGATGTCGGAGCGTACTGACTACGAGAGTCAGAGCTACATGGAGCTGGTGGACCGCTATACGACGGAGCATGAGCGACTGCTGATGATGGGCGTCGACGGCCGGGAGGCCGACCTTGAGCGGACGCTGGTGGGCCTGGGCTTCGAGCGCAGTGACCTGGAGCGCCCGACGAGTGAGTTCTCGGGCGGTTGGCGCATGCGTATTGAGCTGGCCAAGATTCTGCTGATGCGCCCCGACGTGCTGTTGCTCGACGAGCCTACGAACCATCTGGACATCGAGTCTATTCAGTGGCTGGAGCAGTGGCTGGCACAGTCGTCGTCGGCTGTGGTGCTGGTGAGTCACGACCGCGCGTTTATTAATAATGTGTCGAACCGCACGCTGGAGATCAGTTGTGGCCGCGTCATCGACTACCGCGTGAAGTACGACGAGTATGTGGTGCTGCGCAAGGAGCGGCGCGAGCAGCAGCTGCGTGCCTACGAGAACCAGCAGAAGGAGATTCAGGAGATGCAGCAGTTCATTGAGCGCTTCCGCTACCAGGCCACGAAGGCCGTGCAGGTGCAGCAGAAGGTGAAGCAGCTGGAGAAGATTGTGCCCATCGAGATTGACGAGGTCGACAACTCGGCCATGCACCTGAAGTTTCCGCCCTGCCTCCGAAGTGGCGACTACCCGGTCATCTGCGACGAGGTGCGGAAAATCTATAGACCCACCCCCCAGCCCCTCCCTTTAGGGAGGGGAGAGGTTACTTCCTCCACTAAAGACAACAAAGGGGAGGGGCATCTTGTTTTTGACCACGTGAACCTGACTATCAAACGCGGCGAGAAGGTGGCCTTTGTCGGTAAGAACGGCGAAGGCAAGTCGACGCTGGTGAAGTGTATCATGGGCGAGATTCCGTTCGACGGTGAACTGAAGATTGGGCACAACGTGCAGATAGGCTACTTCGCCCAGAACCAGGCACAGCTGCTGGACGAAAGCCTGACGGTCTTCGACACCATCGACCGCGTGGCGAAGGGTGAGATACGTCTGAAAATCAAGAACATCCTTGGCGCCTTTATGTTTGGCGGCGAGGAGTCCGACAAGTACGTGAAGGTGCTCAGCGGCGGCGAGCGCAGCCGTCTGGCGATGATACGCCTGCTGCTGGAGCCCGTGAACCTGCTCATCCTCGACGAGCCGACGAACCATCTGGATATGGCGTCGAAGGACGTGCTGAAGGAGGCCATCCGCGCCTTCGATGGCACCGCCATCATCGTCTCGCACGACCGCGAGTTCCTCGACGGCCTCGTCAGCAAGGTCTATGAGTTCGGGGGCGGCAAGGTGCGCGAGCACCTGGGAGGAATCTATGACTGGATAGGGGAGACCCACCCCCAGCCCCTCCCTATAGGGAGGGGAGGAAATACCTCTGCTGCGAAGAATAATGACGTGCAAAGTAATGGCTCCCTCCCTATAGGGAGGGCCGGGGGAGGGTCTTCTATCCCTATAGGGAGGGCCGGGGGAGGGTCCGAGGCCTATCTTGCCCACAAGGAACAGCAGAAACGGCTGAACAAGGCTGAGAAGGCGGTGAAGGAGAGTGAGCAGAAGATAGAGAAGATGGAGGCGCGCCTGAAGGAGCTCGACGAACTGCTCTGCGACCCAAAGAACGCCTCGGACATGACGCTCGTCACCGAATATACCGATACGAAGCGTCAGCTCGACGCCGAGGTGGAACGGTGGGAGGAACTCTCGATGACGCTTGAAGAATTGAAGAGTTGAAGAATTGAAGTTTTGGAGCAGCGAGAGCAGAGTCAAGCTTGCTTGAACTATGCCGAGTCGTGACAAAACTCAACGAAGTTAAGAATGGAAGAATGGAAGAGTTGAAGGATTGAAGTTTTATTAGTATACAGCATTATGAAGAAGAAACTATTGACTATCATGGCATTAGCAACCATGGCCGTCACAGCGACGGCACAGCTGCGGTCGGGTATCAACCTGGCCGACATGGACACCAGCGCCAAGGCTGGTGACGACTTTTACACGTACGCCTGCGGCGGATGGATGAAGGCCAACCCGCTGCCTGCAGCCTACTCGCGCTTCGGCAGCTTCGACCGTCTGGCCGAGGACAACAACAAGCGCATCAACGGCATCTTGAAGGAACTGCTGGAGAACACCTACGCCGAGGGCACCACGGAGCGCAAGCTCAGCGACCTCTACAAGTTGGCGATGGACTCTGCCCGTCGTGAGCAGGAGGGCCTGGCCCCCGTCATGCCCCTCATCAAGAAGCTGGAGGCCGCGAAGACCATCAAGCAGCTGAACGACGTACAGCTGACGATGGCTCCCTACGGCGACATGCAGTTCTATCGTGCAGGTATGGGTGCCGACGAGAAGAACGCGTCGCAGAACATTCTGAGTGTTGCTCAGGGCGGACTGACGCTCGGCCAGAAAGACTACTATCTTGAGACCGACGAAGCCACGACGAAGATTCGTGAGGCCTACAAGAAGCACATGGTCCGTATGTTCCAGCTCTTCGGATTCTCGAAGGGTGCTGCTACGAAGAAGATGCAGAACGTGTGGAAGATTGAGCTCGCGCTGGCCAAGGTGTCGAAGAGCCGCACCGAGCTGCGCGACCCGCAGGCCAACTACAACAAGACGACGCTGGCGGAGTTCCAGAAGAACTACCCGCACCTGCGCCTGGAAGAAGTGATGAACGCACAGGGCCTGCAGTCGCAGTATATGCAGGAGCTGGTTGTCGGTCAGCCCGCCTTCATGGCTGGTGCCGAGGCCATCGTGGCTAAGATGAAGCCCGCCGAATATCGCGACTACATGGAGTGGGGCGTCATCATGGAAGCTGCCAGCCGTCTGACCGACGAGGTGCGCGAGGCCCAGTTCGACTTCTTCGGCCGCACGATGACTGGCCGACAGGAGGACCACCCGCTGTGGCGCCGCGCCACCAGCGCCGTTCAGGGCGCCATGGGTCAGGCCTTGGGTAAGATCTATGTGGAGAAGTACTTCCCTGCTGCCGCCAAGGAGCGTATGCAGAAGTTGGTGAAGAACCTGCAGATAGCCCTCGGCGAGCGTATTGCCGCCCAGGACTGGATGGACGACTCGACCAAGGTGAACGCTCTGCTGAAGCTCAGCACGTTCTACGTGAAGGTGGGCTATCCCGACAAGTGGATAGACATGACGCGCCTGACGATTGATCCGAAAAAATCTTACTATGAGAACATGCAGGAGGTGAGCAAGTTCTGGAACTGGTACTACATCGACCACACGGCCGGCAAACCCGTTGATATTGACGACTGGTACATGACGCCGCAGACGGTGAACGCCTACTATAATCCTACGACGAACGAGATATGCTTCCCCGCTGGTATCCTGCAAGTTCCGTTCTTTGATATGACAGCTGACGATGCCTTCAACTATGGCGCCATCGGTGTGGTGATAGGCCACGAGATGACCCATGGATTCGACGATCAGGGACGTCAGTTCGACAAGGATGGAAACATGCACGACTGGTGGAAGGCTTCAGACGGAAAGAACTTTACAGAACGTACCGACAAGTATGCTGACTTCTTCTCGGCCATCGACGTGCTGCCCGACCTGAAGGCCAACGGCCGACTGACGCTGGGTGAGAACCTGGCCGACCACGGCGGACTGCAGGTGGCCTACGCCGCTTTCAAGAACGCCACGAAGAACCAGAAGCTGCCTGTCATCGACGGTCTGACACCTGACCAGCGCTTCTTCCTGGCCTACGCCGGCGTGTGGGCAGGCAACATCACAGAGGCCGAGATCCGCAACCGCACGAAGAGCGATCCCCACTCGCTGGGCCGCTGGCGTGTGAACGGTGCACTGCCTCACATCGATGCCTGGTACGAGGCCTTCGGCATCAAGGCCGGCGACAAGATGTATCTGCCAAAAGAGCAGCGCCTGCAGCTCTGGTAGGCCGTATTTGCAGATGAAAATGGGAAAAATGCCGTCGTAAATGTAAATTTACGGCGGTTTTTTATTGCATTACATTTTTTTTTCGTATCTTTGCGCCAATGATTTTAAATATAGAGTTGCATATGCCCGAAGATAATACTATTAGACCTGAACAAATGACTACTGACGAGCAGTTGCTCCAGCATAAGGAACTCGCCAGACCTCAACAACCAGACTCGACCATCCAGACACAGGCTGCTGTCCAGACAGCCGAAGGCATCGCCTGTCCCTTTTGCGGAACGGTGAACGAGCCCGGCGCCGTGTTCTGTCTGTCGTGTGGCAAGCCCCTCCGCATGGGTGCTTGTCCCAACTGTGGCAGTGAGATGGAACCCGACGCAGACTTCTGTGAGGTCTGCCATCATTATATCAAGACCGACGTCTGCTCCTTCTGTGGCGCCCCTCTCAACGGCAGCGAGGCCTACTGCTCGGAGTGCGGCAGCCCGCGTGGCGGCATTGTCTGCCCAACATGTCACTCCCTGAACGACTTTGCTTTCTGCAAGCAGTGTGGCAGACCACTGACGGACGAAGCCCGTCAGCTGGCGGCTGAGATGAGCCAGCGCCCCGAATTCCAGGAGTTGGTGAACCTGGCCCGCGAGTACGAACAGCTGCAGCTGCAGGTGCCTTTTATGTCGGAGCGTGACGTGGTGCGCGACCAGATGAACCAGAAGCTGCGCGAGCGTGTCCTGTCGCTGCTGGCCAAGGATCGTGGCGAAGCAGCTGAAACTGTCAAACCCGTCGTGTCGAAGCGCCTGAGTAAAGAGGAACTGGGACGTCAGAAAAATGAACGACTGGAACTACTGACGCGCCTGCTTGACTCCATGGCTCTTCCGCCGATGCCCTCGCCAGTCAAGGCCCGCAACTACGCTATGGCCCAGAAGCCTCTCGGCATCAGGTTGGCGTGGGTGTGCAACTATAAGCATGCCATTCACAGCAGTCCGTGCGGCTGTGCGAAACCGCACATGGGCGGCAAGTGGATAGTTTTAGGTAAGAATTCGAAACAAGAGATAAAAGACGATAAGTCATGACAGACAATAACACCGATAAAACAATACTTCCTGAGGGTGCTGACCTCCCGTTGCCTGAGGACGGCGGCACAGTGACCACACTGCGCACCGTTCGTGTCGTTGAAGGTGAGCATCCGCAGGATATAGAGCATACGCTGAGAACACTGGAGGAACAGAAAGACGCCGTCGGTGACAATGAGAGCAGCACGTTTCTGCTGAAGGGTGTTACCTACCGTAAGCTGGAGTGCCTGAGCGACAATTCAGGCGAGGCTCAGGTGTTCCTGGTGGAGTACGAGGAGAAACCCTACGTTCTGAAGGTCTACTATCCCAGTTTCGATGTCAACAAGAAAATGTTGCAGGTCATCCGCTCGTTTGAGTTCGAGATGATTGTCAAGCTCTATGACTTCGGCAAGACCTACGTAGACGGCAAACACCGCTACTACGAGCTGATGGAGTATCTGTCGGGTGGTACGCTGAACAACTATCGCCTGAACGGCGACATGGACCAGTTCCGCCGCATAGCCCTGCAGGCCGCCGCCGCACTGGCCTACTGCCATAACTATAACATCCTGCACAAGGACATCAAGCCCTCGAACTTCTTCTTCCGCGACAGCGACCACCAGCAGTTGGTGCTGGGCGACTTCGGCATTTCGAGCATGGTGGAGAACGACGGAAATGCCCATCGTACATCGCAGGCCCGCACGCCCATTTATGCAGCGCCGGAGATGTACTCCGACGTCATTGACGGTGTGGTGGAGATAACGCCGGCTGCCGACTTCTACTCGCTGGGCATTACGCTGTTCTCGTTATGGATCGGCGACAACCCGCTGAGCTCGAACGAGCGCGTGATGATGCGCCAGAAGAACGAAGGACGCCTGCCCCGTCTGAACGAACTGCCTGACAAGGTGAGGACCATTGTCCAGGGACTGACGTCAGTCAATCCACAAAACCGTTGGGGCTATGACGAGGTAGAACGCTGGTTCTTGGGTGAGGACGTGAAGGTCGACCTGACGTCGCCGTTCCTGAGATATAAGAGCTTCATCGTGGATCCCGACCGCAACCTCGTTGCTGACAACGTGCATGAACTGGTGCCCCTGCTCGTCGCGAATGAGCGGCTGGCCATCGGCTACCTTTACAACGGTCGTATCAGCCAGTGGCTTGAGACGTGCGGTAACCAGAAACTGGCGGTCACTGTGAAGGACATCACCGTCAACCGCTATCCCGCAGACCAGCGGGCAGGTATGATGGCATGTGTCTACGCCATGGAGCCGACATACCCCTATAAGGACATTCAGGGAACACTGTGCGACGACGTTCATGCCATAGCCATCTCGGTGCTGAGCTATCTGGAGCAGTACGGCCTGTTGCTGAAGAATCCCAACGACAACCTGTTCCTCTATTTGGAGTCCCACACTAAGTGTGACGTCAGCCGCCTGCGCTCCTACTTCGCCGAAATCGACCCATCGCAGCCCGACGAGGCGCGCAAAGCTGTTATCAGACTTGTCTACGAGATGGATCCCGAGATACCGTTCCTGCCGAAGTTCCCCTCATCGACACTGTCGCAGATTGTCCATGCCTTCGGCTATGGCCAGCCGACGGAGGACGAATGGCACAGCGTGACCGACGGGCGCCTGCTGTCGTGGATGTATAGCCACGAGGACGTGATGGCCTGTGAGAGTCTGCGTATCCTGACCAAGGACCAGCCGTTCTCGATGACGTTAGCCTATAAGGTGCTCTACAATCTCGACCGCAATGCAGCCTACGACCTGCGCATGGCCGACACGCCCGAGAAGGTGGGACTGCTGCTGAAGGAACGGCTGAAGAACAGCGAACACCTGAGTGTCGAAGACTTCAGCAAGGAGATGGCGGACTTTACCGACCCCAATGGCCGCTTTGCCTACTTCGCACAGCTTCATGGCTGGATGAACGAACTGGCGGGTGCCGGGCGCTGCTTCGACATGAAGTCGGAGGAGAACCGCGAACGTCTTAGTGCCTACGACGTGCCGACTGCCGTCTACCGCTTCTGCTGCATACTGGGCGTCACACCGACATACCTGTTGCCTGACGGTACGGAGCTGACCGACGGTCTGCAGCTGCCGCCGGCCTCCATGGGGCTGGTACGCAGCGAGATACGTGAAGGCTATTTTGCACAGTGGCTCTCCATCTTCTACCACGAGAACCCGAACGCCGACTTTGCCGAAGAATACAGCTACGAACATTCGCTTGAGGACTGGGTGATGGCACTGGGCTCGTATGACAAGGGACAGCGCTATTACAAGCGTCTGGTTGCAGCCCGGAAGGAGACCGATGACAAGATGAACGAAGTGAAAAGAGGCTGGAAACGTGCCAAGCGTAAGGAGAATATCTGGCGCTACACGTTCTATGCTCTCTGCGGCGTGTGGATGCTCATGGTGCTCATCTTCGGCGTCACCGGACGCGGCTTCCTGCTGCGCCACTCGTTCATCACTATTGGCATACCATTAGGCGGCATGACGCTGCTCATATCGGCTATGCGTGCCTACTTCCGTGGTTTCGGCTTCCTCATGTCAACATTCCTCGGATTCCTTGGCGGATTGACTTGTATTATCCCGATTCAGATACTGAAGTTCCTTAACGGCAATATTCCCGCCATGTTTAATGTGAGCATTGTGCTGATAACGCTGGTCTACATGCTCATCTGCCACCTCACCGACTTCCGTGGCGACCAGAATGCCGACAACAAGCTCATCAACAACGTCTTCGACGACGACATCAAATCGACGCTACTCGAACCGCTCTACTACACGTTCAAGACAAAGTCGTTCAAATACAAGGGCTCTAAGTTTGCTGTCCTCGACGATGTCACCGACCAGATACGCTCTATCAGTGGTGAGTCAGTCATACATTATATATTATGGAGCACGCTTGTCGCCGTCATGGTGGCCGAGTTCTTTATCTTCAGCCCCAGTCTGTTGAATATCCGAAATCCGTACCTCGACAATAACTGGAAGCTGCAGCCCCATAAGGTTCTTAAACAATTAGAGAAAGACGTGGAATGATTTGCGAACACTGTCATAAGGAAAACCGCAGCATAGCCAAGTTCTGCAAGTGGTGCGGACGACCGCTTGCCAGCCAGAACGTGCTCGACAAACTGGTGGGCCTTGACGAGGTGAAGGCTCAGCTGAAGACCATTGTCGATACCTACGCCTATCTCCGTTCACGCAAGGATATTGCCAACGTGCGCCTGTCGGTCAATGCCATCATCATCGGTGAGACGGGAACAGGAAAGACGGCGCTGGCCGAGATTCTGCGCGACTACTTCTTCCAGCACAAGATCATTGAGAAGGCCAAGCTGACAATGGTCGATGCCGTCGACTATTCGCGTTTCGTCGACAAGTGGGACGACAACATCAAGAAGGCCCGTGGCGGAATACTCTTCTTCGACAACGTGCAGAAGCTGCTGCCCGACAAGTACTCGAACCAGGTGAACCCGCTCGACAAGCTCTTTGTCGAGATGGACAGGTGGGACGACAATCCCATCGTGGTGATGGCCGGTCTGCCTAAAGGCCTGGACGACTTCCTGGAGAGCAACCCGGCGGTGAAGAACCGCTTCAAGTATGTGTTCCGCCTGCCGACTCCCGGCTATCAGGAGCTATGCGACATCACGAAGCTCGACTTGCGTGTGAAGTACGGCATCACTAACTTTTCGCCCGACGCCGACCAGCAGTTGCAGCGCTACTTCAAGTACCAGATCAAGACGAAGGACGACACCTTCGGCAACGCTCATGTGGCCATGAAGACGGCCGAGGATGTCTTTACTGCCTTCATCAGCCGCGGCACCGATGCATCGCGCGTGGAGAAGGACGACATACAGGGCTACGTGCCCGAGGAGCGTTCGCTTGAGGAGATTCTCAGCGATATGGATAAGTTCATAGGCATGGACGAGGTGAAGCAGGCTGTACGCGAGATAGCCTATGCCGTGCAGAACAGCGTGCAGCGTGCCGAGCGCGGACTGGGCGACCAGCAGAAAATGTCGATGCACATCATACTGACCGGTAATCCCGGTACCGGCAAGACCACCATCGCCCGCAAGCTGGGCGAGATACTTGCCGCCATCGGCTATCTGGACAGTGGTCACGTCGTTGAGGTCGACCGTGCCAAGATGGTCAGCCCCTATCAGGGTGAGACGCCGAAGGTCGTCGACCGCCTGTGCGACAAGGCCATCGGTGGCATCCTCTTTGTCGACGAGGCCTACACGCTGGCTCCCATCAGTCAGGCCGGCGACCGTGACAACCAAGGCGCTCAGGCGTTGGAGAAGCTGATGAAACGTATGGAGGACGACCGCGGCAAGTTCGTCGTCATCGCCGCCGGCTACCGCACGGAGATGGATAACCTGTTCCGTGTGAACCCGGGGTTCAAGAGCCGTTTCAACTACTTCCTGAATCTTGATGACTACACGCCCGACCAGCTCTACGACATCATGCAGGTCTTTGCCCATGAGAAGAAATATGTCTTCTCTTCGCAGGCAATGATTGTTGCACGTAAGTGCATCAAGCAGATGTATGATTCGCGCGACAAGGACTTTGCCAATGGTCGGACCATGCGCACCCTCTTCGACAATATCTGCAAGAAGCAGGCACAGCGTCTGCAGTCGGGCGACATCTCGACGATGACCACCGAGCAGCTGATGACCATCGAGGCCGCCGATATACCTTATGAGGAACCACAGTCTGTCGACTTTGACGAGTGTCTCCAGAAGCTCAACGGACTGGTAGGCCTGGCATCGGTGAAGAAGGAAATAGCCAACCTTGCCGCATTCCTTAATCTACAGATACGCCGCGGCGAGACGAACACCTTCCAGGGTAAGCACTACGTCTTCACTGGCAATCCGGGTACGGGCAAGACGACCGTGGCACGTATCATGGCCGACGTGTTCAAGACGTTGGGTATCCTGAGCCGCGGACAGTTGGTAGAGGCCGATCGTGCCAAGCTCGTGGCCGGCTATTCCGGCCAGACGGCTATCAAGACCAACCAGCTTATCGACTCCGCCATCGGCGGTGTGCTCTTCATCGACGAGGCCTACACGCTGCGTTCCAATGACGGCGATGTCTTTGGCGCTGAGGCCATCGACACGCTGCTGAAGCGCTTGGAGGACGATCGCGGTAAGTTCATCTGCATCGTGGCCGGCTATACCGACCAGATGCACGACTTCATCGACTCGAACCCCGGCCTGAAGAGCCGTTTTACGCAGACCATCCACTTCGACGACTATACGCCCGACGAACTGACAAAGATATTCCTGAACCTGGCAGCTGCCAAGAACTTCACCATTGACGACGAAACCGAGCGGGCTATCCATCGCCAGTTCGAACAGCTCTACCTGCGCCGTGACAAGAATTTCGGCAATGCCCGCGAGGCACGCCGCATCTTCGACGAGACGGTGGAGAAACAGAGCCAGCGACTGGTGGAACTGATGGGACAGCCCGGATTCCAGGAGAAAGACATGTTCTGTATTACGGCAGGCGACCTGCCGATGGCACAGAACGAGAAAGCCCGTCCGTTGGACGAGGTGCTCAACGAACTCGACGATTTCGTGGGCATGCGGTCGGTGAAGAACAGCATCCGCCGTCTGGCTGTACAAAGCATGTTCATGAAACAGCGTGCCGCCATGGGCGCCGGCAATGTGCAGCAGATGGCTATGAACTTCGTGCTGACGGGTAATCCCGGCACGGGTAAGACGTCGATAGCCCGCAAGATGGGCGAGGTGCTCAACTCCATGGACATCCTGCCTACCAGCCGCGTGCTGGAGACCAGCCGGGCCACATTGGTAGGCAAGTATCTTGGCGAGACACCGAAGATTGTCAACAACATGTGCGACAAGGCCATGGGCGGCATCCTCTTCATTGACGAGGCCTACACGCTGAGCGACCAGAACGACCAGTACGGCAAGGAGGCCATCGACACGCTGATGAAGCGCATGGAGGACGACCGCGGCAAGTTCGTGGTCATTGCCGCCGGCTATAAAGACAAGATGGACGAGTTCCTGCAGATGAACCCCGGACTGGCCAGCCGCTTTACACATAAGCTGCACATCGATGACTATAACGAGGACGAGCTGCTCGCCATTTTCAAGAAGATGGCCCAGAAAGAGCAGTACACCCTGTCGCCTACGGCCGAGTTCAAGGCCCTCGACGTCATCTATAAGATGGTGATGATGAAGGACGCCTCGTTTGGCAATGCCCGCGAAATGCGCAACCTGCTTGACGCCACTGTCCAGCAGCTGTCACAGCGTGTGTCGCAGATGCCACCTGACCAGGTGACGAAGGAAACATACCAGTTAATACAACCCGAAGATATCGTAGATAAGAATGATAATTTGTCCAAACTGTAAAGAAGAGATTGACGACGACAGCTACTTCTGTGACCAATGTGGTCAGGCGTTGTTGTTCTGTAACAACTGCGGAAGGGTGGGAGTAGGCCGACGCTGCACACAGTGTGGCGGCATGATGATTACGCCGGAAGAATACCAGCGTAAGGCAGAGCACACTGGCTATGCTTCGCTGATGTCGTCGAGTTTCTCGCAGAGCATTGTGACGACAGGCCCTATGAGCCTGTCGATAGGAAAGAAACCTGCTGTGCAGGGTATTCCTGTGCTGACCCTCTATAATACCAGCCTGAATATCCACGTCCAGGGCATCAATGGGGCCGTCATCGGGCGCCGTCAGGGACCCTATACCCAGGCTTTCGTCCAGCACAGGTATGTCTCTGGTGTCCACGCCCAGCTCAAGTACAACGCAGGCAAGGGCTGGTGTGTTATCGACAAGCACTCGTCGAACGGGACGAAGGTGAACCAGCATCCGCTGCAGCCCGATGTGGAGATGTCGCTTAGGAATGGTGACATTCTCACCATTGCCAATATCAATCTGCAGGTTAACGTGAACTAAACGGAGGAAGAAAACGATGAAACTCAGTATATCAGCTGCCAGTTATTTGGGCTGTGTCAGACGTAACAATGAAGACATGATACTTGTGGACAACAAGTTCATCAGAAATGGCAAGCATTGGACGATGATTGACACCGATGAATGTGAACGTTACATAGTTGCGCTGGCCGACGGCATGGGCGGTCATAGCAGTGGCGAGGTGGCAAGCAGCGATGTCCTGCATAACCTGCAGTACTATTTCAGTGACCTGCCGCCAAAGTTGTCGGTCGAAGACTTCAACGAGGCCATCTTCGGGTGGCTCGAATCCATTAACAATGTCATCGACTCGAAGGGACGCTCGGAAGCCCGCTTCAACGGCATGGGTACGACGCTCGTGGCTCTGGTGTTCTACAACCGGCAGTTCTACTGGATGAACTGTGGCGACAGCCGCTTCTACCGTCTTTACGGCAACAACCTGACACAGGTGTCGACCGACCATTCGCTGAGTAATCTCATGGGGTCGGGCCAGCATTCGAGCATCATCACCAATTGTATTGGCGGCGGATGCAAGATGTCGTATATCGATATTGTGCAGTGTACGAGGGAGGTGGCCACCAGTGATGTCCTACTACTTTGCAGCGACGGCCTGACAGATATGCTCACCGACGCGGAGATACAGACGCTCCTGGAAAACGGTGCCGATGCGGCGAAGCTGTGCAAGGCCGCCGAGATGGCCGGCGGCTTCGACAACGTGTCGGCCTGCGTCATCAAGATTGTTTAAGTGTAAAAAGATTATATTTCAAGATTCAACTATGCCATTAAGACTACCAGACAGGCTGCCAGCCATCGATATTCTCAAGAGCGAGAATATATTCGTGATGGATGACACGCGGGCGCACACTCAGGATATCCGCCCGCTGCGCATCGTGATACTCAATCTGATGCCGCTGAAGATTACCACCGAGACAGACCTCGTGCGCCTGCTCTCGAACACACCGTTGCAGCTGGAGATCAGCTTCATGAAACTGCAGAGTCACACGCCGAAGAACACGCCGATAGAGCACATGATGATGTTCTACCGGGCTTTCGAGGAGATGAGGGACGAGAAATACGACGGTATGATCATCACCGGCGCCCCTGTGGAGCAGCTGGAGTTCGAGGAAGTGGGCTACTGGGAGGAGATGAAGGAGATTTTCGCGTGGGCGCGTACGCACGTCACGAGTACCTTATATATATGTTGGGCTGCCCAGGCAGGACTCTACTACCATTACAACATTCCCAAATATCCGCTGCCGAGGAAGATGTTCGGCATCTTCCCGCAATACACGCTGGACCCGCGGCTGCCCATCTTCCGCGGCTTCGACGATGTCTTCCAGATGCCGCACAGCCGCCATACGGAGATACATCGCGAGGACATTCTGGCCAATCCCGACCTGAAGCTCATCGCCGAGTCGCCCGATTGCGGCGTCAGCATGGTGATGGCGCGCGAGGGCCGCGAGTTCTTCATAACAGGACATCTGGAGTATGCGCCCGACACGCTCGACAAGGAGTACCGTCGCGACAAGGACATCCGCAAGGACGTGGATATACCGCTTCATTACTATCGTCATGACGACCCGTCGCAACCGCCGTTGGTGACGTGGCGCGCTCATGCCAACCTGCTCTATGCCAACTGGATCAACTACTACGTCTATCAGGAGACGCCGTTTAATATCGACGATATCCGGTAGAGGTGAGAGGTAAGAGGTGAGTGGTGAGAAATGAGAGATAAGTGGTAAGAGGTTAGTAGCAAGAGATGAGAGAATTGGAGTTGTTGGCTCCAGCCAAGAATCTGGAGTGTGGCAGGGCGGCCATTGACCATGGCGCCGACGCCGTCTACATCGGGGCCCAGCGCTTCGGTGCGCGTGCTGCTGCCGGCAACAGCGTGGCCGACATCGCCGAGCTCTGCCGCTATGCCCATCAGTTCGCGGCCAAGGTCTACGTCACCGTCAACACCATCATCTACGACGACGAGCTGGAGGCCACCCGCTGTCTTCTTCACGACTTGGCCGGTGTCGGTGTCGACGCTGTCCTGGTGCAGGACATGGGAGTGATGAAGATGGCCCGGGAAGTGGGGCTGACGGTTCATGCCAGCACGCAGACCGACAACCGCTCGGCCGAGAAGGTGCGCTGGCTCAGTTCCTTGGGCTGCGAGCAGGTGGTCTTGGCTCGTGAACTCTCCATCAGCGAGATTGCCGAGATTCACCGTCAGGTGCCGGAGACGAAGCTTGAGGTCTTCGTCCACGGCGCTCTCTGCGTCAGCTACAGCGGCCTTTGCTACGCCTCCCAGCATTGTTTCGGACGCTCGGCCAACCGTGGCGAGTGTGCGCAGTTCTGCCGCATGAAGTTCGACCTCCTCGACGCTGAGGGCAGGGTGGTGGAGCACAACCGTTATCTGTTGTCGCTGCGCGATATGAACCAGCTGGACAATCTGGAGGCTCTGGCCGAAGCCGGCGCTACGTCGTTCAAGATTGAGGGACGGCTGAAGGATGTCGGCTACGTGAAGAACGTCACGGCGGCCTACAGCCAGCGGCTCAATGAGATGATACGTCGTCATCCCGACCGTTATTGTCGGTCGTCACGCGGTCACTGCACCTACACCTTTGCGCCCAATCTCGACAAGACCTTCAATCGCGGCTATACCACCTATTTCGCCCATGGCCGCCAGCCCGACATCGCCTGTTTCGACACCCCGAAGGCGTTGGGCGAGTACGTCGGTAAGGTGAAGGAGATACGCCGCGACTCATTCAGCGTCGCAGGGACGGTCAGCTTCGCCAACGGCGACGGACTGTGCTTCTTTACTGCAAACCGCGAACTGCAGGGCTTCCGTGTGAATAGGGTGGAGGGCAACCGGCTCTATCCGCAGCACATGCCAGCGGACTTGCGTTCAGGGATGGCCCTCTATCGCAGCAGCGACCAGGCCTTTGACCGACTGCTGTCGCGTCCCAGTGCTGAGCGCAAGATTCCTATCACCATGAGTCTCCGTGCGACGGACGACGGCTTTGAGCTGTCGTCAGGCGACACGGCTGTCAGCCTCGCCATCGAACACCAGACCGCCGAGAAGCCGCAGCGCGACAACATTGTCCGCCAACTGACAAAGCTTGGCGGCACGCCCTATGCGTGCAGCGATGTCGACATGCCTGCCGACTTCAACTACTTCATCCCCAGCAGTCAGCTGGCGGAGCTGCGAAGGATGTTGGTGACCAAACTGGCCACCAGAGCCTATGAGCCCTATGAGCCCCATGAGCCCTATGGGTCCTATGGGCCCCATATGCCCTATGAGCCGCCTTATCATCAACCCCACCTCCTCAACATCGCCAACCGCGAGGCTTGCCGCTTCTATGGCGTTGAGGCTCCCACGGCCTACGAGCTGCGTCCTACGCCTGACGCTGTGCTGATGCAGTGCCGCCATTGTCTGCGCTATGCCTTGGGCTACTGTGTGAAGCATGGCGGCGAACGGCCGACATGGAAAGAACCGTTATACCTGCGTCTCGGCGACGGCCGCCGTTTCCGCTTGGAGTTTGATTGCCGGAACTGTCAGATGAATGTCTATGCGTCGGCTCGTTAGTATCCTTGTCACCCTCGTGCTGCTGACGTCGTGCTACAACCGCGGTCAGCAGACGCCTGATGCCCTGTCGCTGACGGAGTCGCAGATTGACAGCATCTCGTTCTACTCCACTCATCACTACACCGAGGGCTATAACTTCCGTGTGCATGCCGACTCGCTGCCCATTATCCAGCAGTTGCCGGCCGAAGCTGTCATCGACATGCCTGTCGACACGTTACAGATTTACAAGAAGGATGTTGTCGTTGTGGCTGATATTGTCACTGTGCCCCTCGACACCATCGACTCCGTCTGGGTGAAAGTGGCGCGCGACGAGTACACGTTAGGGTGGATTCACGAGAGAGACCTGTTGCCGGGGGTGTCGCCCGACGACCCCATCTCGGCGTTCATCGATTTCTTCTCCAACGCCCACCTGCTCATCTTTTTAGCGCTGATTGTCGTCGTTGGTGCCCTTTATGTGCTGCGCCACCTGATGCGGCGCAACGCGAAGATTGTCCACCTCAACGACATTCCCTCGTTCTATCCCACGCTGCTCTGCCTGCTGCTGGCCGCCTCGGTCACGCTCTACAGCAGTATTCAGCTGTTTGACCCCGAGAAGTGGCGCCATTTCTACTACCATCCGACGCTCAACCCCTACGCCGTACCTTTCTGGCTGGGGCTCTTCCTGTGTTCCGTCTGGGCTGTCGTACTGGTGGGCATTGCCGTCATCGACGACGTGCGCCGTCGTCTGCCGCTCGGCGAGGCGCTGCTCTATCTGCTCGGACTGGGTGCCGTCTGTGCTGTGGTCTACGTGGTGTTCAGCGTCTTCACCTTATATTATATAGGCTATCTGCTGCTGCCCGCCTATTTCGTGTGGGCGCTGAAGTGCTACAAAAAACAGCCCCGCAGTCGCTTCGTTTGTGGCAACTGCGGAGCCGAACTCCAGAAGAAAGGTCGTTGTCCCCACTGCGGGGCGTTCAACGAGTGAGCATCTTATCTCTCAACTCTAATTTACTCACCTTTGATAGCTGCTACGCCGGGGAGTACCTTACCCTCGATGGCCTCGAGCAGTGCACCGCCACCGGTAGAGATGTAGCTCACCTGATCGGCCAGACCGAACTTGTTGACACAAGCCACGGAGTCGCCACCACCAATCAGTGAGAAGGCACCCTCAGCCGTAGCCTTGGCAATAGCCTCGCCGATGGCACGTGAACCAGCGGTGAAAGCGTCGCACTCGAATACTCCAGCAGGACCGTTCCACAGGATGGTCTTTGCACCCTTGATAGCCTCGGCAAATGCCTTCTGGCTCTCAGGACCAGCGTCAACACCCTCGAAACCAGCAGGAACCTGGTTAGCTGGGCAAGTGATGATCTGAGCACCCTCCTTAACACTCATAGTGCCGAAGTCGAGACCGTTAGTAGCGGTGCAGTCAGAACCCAGAACGAGCTCTACACCGTTCTTCTTAGCCAGCTCCTCAACACCCAGAGCTACATCCAGCTTGTCGAGCTCAACGATTGAATCACCAATCTCACCGTTGTGAGCCTTAGCGAAGGTGTATGTCATACCACCGCAGAGGATGAGCTTATCAACCTTACCAAGCAGGTTCTCGATGATACCAATCTTAGAAGATACCTTAGAACCACCCATGATGGCAACGAAAGGACGCTTGATGTTCGACAGTACGTTGTCAACAGCCTGAACCTCCTTCTCCATCAGCAAGCCCAGCATCTTGTTGTCAGCGTCGAAGTAATCAGCGATAACAGCAGTAGAAGCGTGCTTGCGGTGAGCTGTACCGAAGGCATCCATTACGTAGCAGTCAGCATAGCTAGCCAGAGTCTTAGCAAACTCCTTCTGGCTGGCCTTCATAGCCTTCTTAGCCTCGTCGTATGCAGGATCAGCCTTGTCGATACCTACTGGCTTACCCTCTTCCTCAGGATAGAAACGCAGGTTCTCAAGCAGCAGAGCCTCACCCATCTTCAGAGCCTTAGCAGCATCAGCAGCCTTAGCGCAGTCGGGAGCGAAAGCAACGGGAACACCCAGAGCCTTCTCTACAGCCTCGCGGATCTGACCGAGTGACTTCTTAGCATCTACCTTACCTTTGGGCTTACCCATGTGCGACATGATGATAGTAGCACCACCATCAGCCAGAATCTTCTTCAGGGTAGGCAGGGCACCACGGATACGGGTGTCGTCAGTGATCTTACCATTCTCATCGAGGGGTACGTTGAAGTCTACACGTACGATTGCCTTCTTACCGGCAAAGTTCATTTCGTTGATTGTCATAATGATGTGATATTAATGATAATTGTGATACTTTGTTCTTATGAGAGCGCAAAGTTACGACATTTTTTCGGGATTTCTACACCCGCCCGCGAACATTTAGCGTTTTTTTGCGCTCTGTTATTGATAATGTAAGGCGTGGTTTGCAAAACATGATATTTTGGCGCCGACCATCAGCCAGCAACCGGGTTGCGGCACGTTGCCGTAGTCCACATAGCGGGTGCCCAACAGGTTGTTGCCCTCCACGTAGAGGGCATACTTCTTGCCCTCCCAGCTCAGGCGGCTGTCGACGATGGAGTAGGGGCGGTAGTCCCTAACCTCGCCGCCGGTGTCGGTGTAGCTGCCCGTACGGTCCTGGAAGCGGTACTTCACCGTCAGCGCCAGCCGTTTCGTCAGCGGCATCGAGAGCGAGGCCGTCACCTTGTGGCGCAGGTACTCCAGCGAGTACTGCGACTGCATGAACGGCTGTTCCTCCTTCTGCTGGTGAAGATGACAGTAGGAAATGAGGAACGAGGAATGGGGAAAGAGAAATGAGGAATGGGGAGTGAGGAACGATGCGGAGATCTCCTGTCCAAAGGTGTTCACCTTCGTGTGGTTGACGCTCTGCCAGATGGCCTCCGGGTCGCGGGTGTCCATCACCCAGTCAATCATGTTGCGGGCGTGGTGATAGAACAGCTTCCCTTCCACTTCGCACCTCGTACCCCGTACCTCGTACCTCGCCTTCACCCCTGCCTGTAGGGCCTGCAGCTCCTCGGGCTTCAGGTACTTGTCGGCCTTGTGACCGCCCACGCTGTAGTAGAGCTCTGTGAACGTCGGCATGCGCAGGCTGGAGTTGTAGGAGGCATAGAAGCGCAGGTGGTCGTTCAGCCGGTAGCTGGCGTCGACACCGGGATACAGCTTGAAGGGCATCTCGTTACCCGTATTCTTGATGGCGATGAAGCCGGCAGATAGCGTAAGATTCTTCAGGAGGACGTTGTGCTCGGCGTGGAAGCTCAACTGCGAGCGGTTCAGGCCGTTCTTGTAGTTGCTGAACTGCTTGTGCAGCGGCTCTCCTAAATTGGTGCTCACGATGTCCTCGTTGCGGAACTCGGCGCCCAGGGCCGTGCGTCCTAACCGCCAGTCGAACCAGCTGTTCAGGTTCAGTCCAAAGACGTCGGTGCGGTGGTGGTTGAAGGGCACCTGGTCCTCGCTGCCGCGTATCAGCTCGAAGCGGTCCCACGAGCGGTTCCAATAGACGGCGGGCTTCAGGTGCCACTCATAGGTTTTACCCCCTCCATTACCTAACACCCAACACCCATCACCTTGCACGGCCGTAAACAGCTTTGTGGTCTTCTCATATTGCTCGTCGTACTTCGCACTATAAAACGTGTTCGAGCCAAAGCCCTTGGTGCTCAAACCAGCATGCCAAGATATTTCTGAGGTGAATGGTGTTTGGTGAGTGGTGAGTGGAGAATAGCTGCCTTGGTAGAAGGCTTTCACTCCCTCGTAGTCAGCATTGAGTGCTCCTGACTTAGCCCGGCTGTAGCCGTCGCTGCGGGTGTAGCCGGTTGAGATGGTAGATGTGAGATGGTTGATGGCTGATGGCAGAGAAAACCGTCCTGCTGTCGACAAGTAGCCGAACGAGCCGCCCTCCAACCGCATTTGTGCCATACTCCCCCTCTCTTTGGAGGGGGCTGGGGGGAGGCTTGTAACGACATTAATCGCCCCTACCATCGACGACGTGCCATAGACGCGGCCTGCCGGACCTTCGAGCACCTCGATGCGGACGATGTCGCTCACGTCGCACGGCAGGTCCAGCGTGTTGTGTCCCGTCTGCGGGTCGCAGATGTTGATGCCGTTCAGCAGGATGGTGACCTGCTCCTGCGTGCCGCCGCGTATGCTGACGTCGGTCTGCGCTCCGATGGCGCCTCGCTGCCGCACGTCGACGGCGCTGACCATCTTCAGTAAGTCGTTAATACTTTGTACTGGCGCCGCCTGAATGTCGTCGCGCGTCAGTACAGTGACCATTCTCACGGCCTGCCCTGAGGCAAGCGGAGCCAGTGAGCCCGTGACCTCCAGGTCGCGTAGCTTCACCTCCTTGTCTGTGGTGCTGTCGGTGTCGGCAACATAGTCCACCTTCGTGGCCACGTCGTCTGTAGCGGCACTGGCCGACTTCAGAGTGGCGACGCTGAGCACGCTGATGGTGACGACACGTCCCAGACAGGCAAAGAGAGCCCACCGTTTCCGCGTAAACTGGCGGAAGCGCAGGGCCGGCTGCTGGTTGAATTGCTGTTTGTACTTCATTGCTTTTTCTGAAAACGCCGCGAAGGTACTACTTTTTTTCCGAAACGCAAAGAAATACCCACCCTTTTTTTACGCCAATCCATGCTACGCCTGTAACGGCCACGCCTGTAACAGCTACGCCTGTAACAGCTATGCCAGTAACCGAAAACCACCCGCACGTCCCTCACCTCCCACACCTAAATTCCTTGGGTACGAGGTGCGCTCTTTCGAGGTACGAGGTGCGGGGTACGGTTTTTTTTCGAGGTTCTCCGGGGCCGCCGCAGAACTCTCCGGGGCCGCCGCAGCACTCTCCGGGGCCGCCGCAGCATTCTCCGGGGCCGCCGCAGACTTCTCCGGGGCCGCCGCAGAATCGTCAGGCGGCCCCGGAGATTTGTTCCACGGCCTGGAACATTTCCTTTCATCCTCCACCTTCCTCCCTCCACCAGTTAGGTGTGGGAGGTGAGGGACGTGCGGGTACTTTTCCGCTTTCGCGCAGAGCCTTTTGTTTATCGCGCAGAGCCGCAGAGAGCACAGAGTTGGCGCTGAGTATCTGTGGGCTGCGTGAGGAAGATGAAGTCCTTGAGCGCGAGAGAGTTACCGCCGCCCAAGCAAGTTAGGATTCCGCCAGTCTACCCCAAATGCTTGCAGGATCCAGAAATATTCCGTACCTTTGCCTACGAAATCATACAATCATGCAATTGCATCCGCGGCCGATGGGAATCGCCCGCAACAGCCAAGAATAACAAACAACAAATACAGGCATAAGCCGTTCGCCTACCTACTATATATACTCTGGCGCGCTATGCTCACCATTACTACGCTGTGGCGTCGCGGGACTCCCTCAGCCCTACCGGCTGACACCTGTGCCCCGGCACATGACAGATTGGCTGAAAAAAGAACTCACAGCAGGACCCGTCCGGAAGATTCCCGCTGTGAGAATCAGATTTCTGCGGTACGCCGCAGAGCACTTTTTTTCTGCGGTACGCCGCAGAGTCTTACTATCTTACCACCTGCTTCCTGCCGCCGATGATGTACACACCCCTCGGCAGGTCATTCAGCGTTGTGGTCTGACGGCGTACCTTGCGGCCGCTCATATCGTAGACGTCGAAGGTTCCGCCGCTTTATAACAACCACCAAAGCAATCAAGACTTATATTGAAAGGTTCCTCTATCAGGGATTTGATACTGGTCAGACCACTATACCATGAGAATATTTTAAATGATGATAATCAAGAACTTACATTTTAAACGGTAGAAAAAGTGACGCTGGGTATTCTTAGATGTCCTCCAAACATTAAGATTTAACGTATTTAACGTTCTTAAACTGCCCGCGAATAGTCCAAGCAAGCTTGGCTTCTACTCTCGGCTTAATGAAAACGTTGTTTACTTGCCTCTATCATATGCCTCGAAAGAGGACTCAGGGGAATCTCAGCCGCTCGAGCTCTGCTCGCTTGCTACCGAAAGGACGCAAGAATGAGGTTCCCTTATTCATAGTACTCTATATGCAGTTCCTCACTGACGTTGAAATCATCGTGGAATCCGTCATCGTACTTATAGACAATTCTCATGCCGCGATAGGTAGATGGCGCTCGGCCGTAGGACGCTTGCAAGGCAAGAACCTTCAGTACCTCCAGCAGATGCCACTTGGGGCGGCCAAAGTCGTATGATTCCCTGTCAAGTATGATGCGATTGGAAACAAAGTCGAAGGTATAATAGCCACCACCGATACACTGGTCCCCCGGCTTCAGCAAGTGCTTATGTTGGTCAACCATGCCGAGACGGAAAGCGCCGTCCATGGTGATAATAAACTTGGGGAGGTTCATTCTATTTCTTCCAAGCATTAACTACCTCACCGATATACATAGAATGAACACCAGCGGGGAAATGACCGTACATATTCTTGGGTACGTTGCTCTTAAAATTCTGAGGATCAAATGGTGCGGCATACATCATCTTGCACTCAATCACCATCGTTGCCTCTGTGTAATATGGCGTACCGTTGGCAGTATAGGCAGTATGCAGTCCTAAAGCCTGAGCCTTGTCGCCATCACGTCCGCTCTTCGTTCCCATGTAGTTCAGAACCTTAGAGTCCTTTACGTCAAATGACATCACCGTGAAATACTCCGAGTCATCCATAAACTTCTTGGTATAACGTTGTTCAGCAACATAGACAGTCAGGGCAGGACGCTGCCAGAGTGTACCGATACCACCCCATCCGATGGTCATGGCATTGCTTCTTTCCTTGTTTCCTGCACATAGCAACTGAGCATCACGGAACCACTGGAAACCGTTATCAGTGAAGTCCTCAATTACATTGAATTTCTGAAATCCATTCTCCTCCTGAGCAATAACAGGAGTGACTGCCATCATCATAATGGCCACAATTGCTGTGATAAAAGTCGTTTTCTTCATAAACAATCCTAATTCTCGGAGCAGCGAGAGCAGAAAAATGCTCGCATTTATTCTGCCGAGTCGTGACGAGATTCAACTTTTGTTAAATTTTGATGCAAATATAACAATTTTATAGCATTTTTCCTTATTTTTGTGCTCATATTTAAGTGTATTTAGGTATTACGCGTATGATTGACCAGATTATTGCCTTCAATAAAGAGTTCGTGGCACAGAAAGGCTACGAGAAATATCTGACCAGCAAGTACCCTGACAAGAAGCTGGCGGTGCTGTCGTGTATGGACACCAGACTTACTGAACTGCTACCGGCAGCTTTGGGTCTGAAGAATGGTGATGCAAAGATTATCAAGAATGCAGGAGGCTTAGTCATATCTGCTTTCGATTCTGCCATGCGTAGCCTTATCGTAGCCATCTACGAGCTGGGTGTAGAGGAAATCATGGTGGTGGCTCACTCTCATTGCGGAGCCTGCCACATGAGTTACGACCATTTCCACCACGAGATGATTGCCCGTGGTGTGACGGATGAAACACTTGATACCATCCGCAAATGCGGCATCAACCTGGATCATTGGTTAGAGGGCTTCAAGGATACGCCCGAATCTGTCCGCAAGACCGTTGAGACCATCAAGACCCATCCGCTGGTACCAAAGGATATCGTGGTTCGTGGGTTTATCATAGATTCAGAGACTGGCAAATTAGAAGAAATAAAATGAAATGATATGAAAAGAGTTATAGTTATATCTACGAGCCTTCGTCATGGCTCAAATAGCGACATGCTCGCCGACCAGTTTGTTGAAGGAGCCAAGTCTGCAGGAAACGAGGTGGAGAAGATTTCTCTCGTTGGCAAGAACATCCAGTTCTGCAAGGGTTGTCTGGGTTGCCAAAAGTTAGGGCGTTGTGTCATCAATGATGATGTGAACGACATCATGGCCAAGGTGCTGAAGGCTGATGTTATCTGCTGGGCAACACCTATCTACTATTACGAGATGAGCGGCCAGATGAAGACCCTCATCGACCGCATGAACGGTATGTACGAACAGGATTATCAGTTCCGTGACGTCTATCTGCTGACAACTGCGGCAGAGGATGAAACCGAGACTCCGAAGCGTGCAGAGACGGGCTTGACGGGCTGGATAGACTGCTATCCCAAGAGTCGCCTGGCAGGAACGCTTTTCTGCGGAGGTGTGAATGACCCTCGTGAGATTGATGACAACCCTAAGCTCCAGGAGGCATACGCATTGGGAAAGAACGTATAAAACATTTTAATCATGAGTGATCTTGGATTTGGTTTTGGAATTGTTATCGGTGTATCATTGACGATATATCTTGGTGTTTTGTTTATTCTATACATAGAAAAGAAAAATAACAAACAACGAGAAGAGTGGATGGCCCAGCATCGTGCTCATAATGATACAGAATTAGAAAAGAAGCTGAAAAATGATAATGATACTTTCAAAAAAGAAAGAGATTTATTATTTTCAAAATATGGGATTCCTAATCTTGTTCTGTGTATGGGCAGAACAAATATCAAAGACTACATCTTCGTTTTTAAGGAAACGGATTGTATTTATGCTTTTGGTAAGAACTTTCGATGTGGTGATTATTTAGACGTCGCATTGGTAGATACACAAAAAGTTGAAATAGGAGGAAGACCACAGTTTGAAAATGTTTATTTTCGTAATAATGTCTTGAACCATCACCTAATTGGTGATTGTCTTGTTAATAATAGGACAAAGGAATATATAAATATTGCTGAAAAGACCGAAAAAATGGCAAAAGATAAAGGGCTGGAATATTACACAATATCACATTATTCATATTTGGAAATTCAACCTTTACGTGTACAGCAATCTGGCATTCCATTTAAATTTCGGACTCCAGTTATATATAATGACGAAGAACGACTAAATGGGCTGATAAAGTTTTTTACTATTGCAACCGATTATTCTATTCACTTATCGAAAGAGCGAATATTATTACTGACTTTTCTAGAAGGGTTCTCTGAAAAAAACATTTTTGAACTTGACGATTTTTGTGTCAAAACTCATAGATACATAGATAGTGATGAATTAGAAAGAGATTTGATAAGAAGAGCGATTGAATATAATGCTTTAAGTAATTTTGCATCGGATTATGAAATACCTCAAATAACAGAAGCGAGAAATAAAGCATTACATTATTTGGCAGATCTTCAAAACCACGGCAAAAGACTAATAACTTTCAATGATTACGAGTATAAAAAGAAATTCGATGGCATTCAAACAGGAGCTGACATTTCTCCAATTGTTATTGTGGATGGGCACATTGAACCACCGAAGCCATCAGTAGAGACTATAGAAATAGATTTTAATGTAAGAAATTCATTTAGAAGATTAAAGGATTTGTCCTGACTTTCATTTCTTTGAAGCGCAATATTTTTTTAATCAAAATATTTAACACTACGCTTGAATGACCTGTGTTCAGCCTCTTCTGAACACATAACCATCTGTGAAATAGAAATCATCTATGAAGAGATCCCTCGCATAGGCCTCGTAATCAAAGTATGATGCCAGAGGACCCATCATGTCATCGAGATTGTAGCACTCATCAATGATGTGCTCAGCGAAATCCTTTTCTGAATCCCACTTGCCCATATAGCGCTCCTTGAAGCTGTCAAAGCTATCATTGCCGAAGCTATCAACAAACTCCTCGTAGGCTTCCATGTCATCCTCATCCATATCGGCATATTCCATGATTTTATCAAATGTATCCTCATCGATACCGCTTTCAGAGTACCAGGCACTGGGGAAACATTCATAATCCTGATACATCAGCTCAGGATCCTCCTCATCAGCATGTAGATTGTGGCAAACTTCCATGAATGTGTCATAATCGCCACACTTTACCAAATCAACCCACATACCAAAGAGGCTACCATCATTGTACTTGGCGTATGTACCTACGTACACGGCGGGATGACCATCCTCGCAATCATTCATATAATACTCAACCGACATCTTCTGGAAAGAGAGCTTACCAAGATAATTCTTTTCCTCTTTAGCGAGGGAACAGGGGAAAAGACCCGTGCAAACAGGGAAAGAGACGGCATGTAACAGGGAGAGAGGCGGCATCTAGCCAGATTCGGGCGGACGGCCACATGAATTAGGGCGGGCGCCCTTATATCTTGGAGCGCCCGCCCTGATATGTTGGAGCGGTCGGTCGAACCCGAGTTTTATTCCTTAGTAGTATCCTTGACCTTTGGTCGAGTCTGCTCATGCTCGGCAGAGATGGAACAAGCTCCAGTCTGCACTCGCTCAATCGCAGCCTTGCTTAGGAAAGTAAAGCCAGCGGCGGCTCTCGCGCACCTTCCACAGACGCGGCTGGTCGCCCTTGCAGAGACTATCGAGATAGGCTTTGGCTGAATCACGTTTCAGTCCGCTGAATATCATAAACTCTGGAATCGTCGCGTAACCCAACTTCAGACAACGACGCAAAGCCTCGTCCATTGCCTTCTCGTCGTACATCTGGCTGTTACCCACCTGAGCCTCACTCTTGCGGTAGCCCTCGCGGTTCTTGCCACCTTCCTTGATGAACTCCTTGGAAGGGATGAACTCAATGCCTGCATATTCAATGTCTCTGCCATGAATGGTCTTGGGGTCGGTATGCTCGCCCAATAGTTTCAACTTGGGGGCAAACGAGCCGATGGGTGTTTCCACACGATAGCCGTCTGACAGCCAGAGGCCAACAACGTCTATCACTACGTCGAACACCATCTGCAACTCTCCTGTACGCAGGTTGCGATACTTGTTGCAGAAATCTTCCAGTTGCTTGAAGCTCTTCTTACGGCCTTTTGCTGGGCGCACATAGAGCAGCGGCTTGCCATCCTCACCCTTCGTTGGGCGAGGATGAATCTCAAATTCTATTCCGTCTGTCTTACGTGGCATAATATCTTGCGTTATTTTGATGCAAAATTACAAAAAAATAA
>CAMVPA010000032.1 GCA_947169245.1 uncultured Prevotellaceae bacterium | reverse complement strand
GCACAACCTTGCCAAGGTTGGGGTCGCGGGTCCGAGTCCCGTTTTCCGCTCTTTTGTTATTTAGGAAAACATCCCAATTAAATGAACTTATACTTAAGATATTTTGACAAAGAGACACTTGTCACTTCTGTCGATGAAGCCATTGCCTTTTTGGCATCCATTGACGAGATAGGCATGAATCCCATGTTGGAAGCCGACATCCGTGAGTACGTCAATAGCGACGTTTATTTCCCCAAGCGCTATAAGGTACGTCCCCGCGTATACTTTATCATCATCAAGACGGAGGCTCAGACGATGCAGGACTTCAAGGAGAAGAAAGCTGTCCGTCCTGCCGTTGCCGCCAAGGAGCGTTCAACGTCGCCCGTCATTCTGAAGCTGAACGAGGAGAAGTTCGGCTGGTATGAGTGCGTAATGGACTTCAAGCGCGTCCTGCTTGTTCCTGGTACCGGGAAGTTCCAGTATCGCGACACCCGTTTCGTCGTTCAGCTCAAGGGCATGTCGGGCATCGATTGCTACAACCGCATTGTAGAACACCTGCGTGAGCGTGTTGACGAGCGTAGCCAGTTCCCCTCAGCCAAGGGTAAGAACTTCCGTTTCACCTATCTTGGAATGGCGAAGTAGGAAGAGAAGCAATAGGTGAAGGGTGAGATGTGAGAGGTAAGAAGCAAGAGTTGAGATGGCATGAATAAGGTGATGCTTATAGGTAATGTGGGTGCCGAGCCTGAGGTCCGTTATGTGGATCAGGGCGTGGCTGTTGCGCGTCTGCGTCTGGCGACGTCGGAACGCGGCTATACGCTACCTAACGGCACACAGGTTCCTGAGCGTACGGACTGGCATAACATCATCCTGTGGCGCCGTCTGGCTGAAATCGTGGAGCAGTACGTCCACAAAGGCGACAAGCTCTATATTGAGGGGCGCCTGCGTTATACCACTTACGACGACAAGCGTGGTCAGCGTCATCTTCAGACCGAGATATGGGCTGAGAACATGGAGATGCTGACACCGAAACCAGCAACGACAACCGATGGACTTAGGACAGATTCTTAGTGAGGTTCATTTTCTGACCCCTTCGTTGGGTGCCATTGTTGCAGGCGTCATCGCCTGTCTGCTTCTGTTGGCATCGGGTTTCGCATCAGGCTCCGAGATAGCTTTCTTTTCGCTCTCGCCTGCTGACTTGAACGAACTGGACGAGGACGATGATGACGACCGCAAGATCATGGCGCTCAGGAACAGCTCCGAGCGTACGCTGGCGACCATCTTGATTACGAATAATCTGGTGAACGTCACCATCATCATGCTCTGCAACTACTTCATTTCCCACACGGTGAGCTTCGGTGGTGCCTATTGGCTGGAGTTCGTTTGCATTACTGTTCTGCTGACATTCTTGCTCTTGCTCTTCGGCGAGATTATGCCTAAGGTGTATAGCGGACAGCATGCTTTGGCTTTCTGCCGCAGTTCTGCGGACACCATTTTCTTCCTGAGTCGTGTCTTCCGCCCACTGGCCAATATCCTCATCCGTTCGGGAGCCCTGGCCGGAAAGGTTGTGCAGCGCGAGAACCATGTGCTCAGCGTTGACGACCTGGAACAGGCTTTGGAGCTGACCGACAAGAAGGAGCTGAAGGACGAGCAGAACATGCTGGAGGGTATCGTGCGCTTCGGCGACGAGACCGCCAAAGAGATTATGACGAGCCGTCAGGACGTTATCGACCTCGACTTCCATTCGTCGTTTGCCGAGGTTCTGCAGTGCATCGTCGAGAACAACTATTCGCGCATACCTGTCTATCAGGATACTGTCGACAATATCCGCGGCATCCTCTATATCAAGGACTTGCTGCCTCACATCTCCAAGCCGGCCACTTTCCGATGGCAGTCGCTCATCCGCCCGCCGTATTTTGTGCCTGAGACGAAGAAGATTGACGACCTGCTGCGCGAGTTCCAGGAGAACAAGGTGCACATCGCCATCGTGGTCGACGAGTTTGGCGGTACCAGCGGTATCGTGACCATGGAGGACATCTTGGAGGAGATTGTCGGCGAGATTAACGACGAGTACGACGACGAAGAGAAGAACTATGTGCGCCTCAATGCCAATACCTATATCTTTGAGGGCAAGACACTGCTGGCCGACCTCTACAAGATTCTGAGCATCGACGACGAGACATTTGCCGACGTCGAGGGTGATGCTGACACAATTGCGGGCTTGCTGTTGGAAATCAAAGGCGACTTCCCCGAGTTGCACGAGCGTATAGACTATGCCAATTTCACGTTTGAGATTCAGGAGGTTGAGGAACACCGCATCTCAAAGGTGAAGATTATCGTTCACGATCCTGCTCCGGAGACGGAGTCACCAGTCTAAGCTGCTACTATCACTTACCCTAAGCGCGCCAAGCCTTACCAGCCTAAGTCGCTTAGTCCTGCTGCGTGGTACCAGGACATCAGCTTGATGTCTTGGTTGTATTTCAGATAGCGTCCTCTCTGACTGGGGTTCTGAGGAATGAACATGCTGATGCCTCCGTAGCGTTCTTCGGTCATCTCGAAGTCCGAGTAGTTGTAACTCCAGTCGGTGTTGGTCATCCATCGCGTAGCCATTCTCTTATACACGACAGCTTCGTCCAAAGCCTGCTTCCACGTGGCATAAGCCTCGGGCTCAGCATATTTGAGGATGAAGTCGTTGGCGTCGTTGAACAGCGGCGAGTAGTAATAGTGTATGAGACCGGTGACGCTGGGGTAGGGCGTCTGGGTGAGCGTGTCCTTCATCGACTGGAGCACGTTCTTGGTGGCCTGGGCCAGTGCCGGCAGGGCGCTCGTCTTGACAACTGACAGAGGGACGCGCTTGATGCTGCTGAAGACCTGCTCGTAGTAGCGGTCGACGATGGCCGTATAGAACGAGTCGGACTCGAACAATGCCGGAACCACCGTTGTGTAAGGAGCGCCTGGACCGGGAATCTCGGCAGGCGAGCCAATAATGTAGTCGGCCGCGTTGCGCAGCTCGTAGAGTGACTCAAGTGCCTGGAAATGACAGCAGTCGGCGAAGATGAACCTTAGGTGTGGCACCTGACTGAGCACCTCCGACAGCGTGTGCATATTCATCCACGCGCCCCTGCCGTTGTTGTCGCGCCCGTTGTCGTAACCGTACGCATTGCGACGGCGAGCAGCCACCGTGGTGACGGAGTCCTCGATGACCCACCCTGAGGCGTGGCCCCAAAGCACCAGCCCGTAGTCGTTATTGAGCGATGGATACTTGCGGAAAGCATAGTTGATGATGTCTCTCATAACCCCTGGGGCGACGCTGCAGGTGTCGCCCTTGCTGATGCCCATGTCTCTGAGGGAGACGGAGTCTACCATGACGCCGTTTCGGATGCGTGCCAGATAGGGAACCTCGTTACTATTGTATTCGTCGACGTAGACGAGCAGACAATGGTTGCGGATATCGGTCTTTGCAGCTATCATCTCGTCGATGTCTTCCTGGACACCATCCGACAGGTCGTTCTCGCCCGACATGAATACAAGAACGGTACGCGCGTATAGTATTTCCTCTTCCTCCTCGTGTTTGCAGCATGCCGTCAGCACAAGCAGGACAGCGGCTGCATATATCAATATTTTCCTCATCTTCGTAAGATTTTCGTGCAAAGATACGTTTTTTTGCGCAAATTGCACTAACTTTGCAACCTAAATTTGAGGGAAAGCATGAAAAAATATATAATTGCAGCCTTCATGGCTGTGATAACCAACATATCAGCACAGGCTCAGAGCGCGGTAGACAATCCGTATCTGCAGTGCGAAGATACGTGTACGCATGTCCACGGCATTGACCTGTCCCACTATCAGGGGCAGGTGTTCTGGGAGACTGTGGGCGAGAATACCAAGATGGCTTATGTCTATCTGAAGGCCACGGAGGGCGGCGACCGTATCGACTCCTATTTCGAGCGTAATATTGACTTGGCCCACCGCTATGGCCTGAAGGTCGGCTCATACCATTTCTTCCGTCCCAAGACGCCGCTCCGTAAGCAGCTTGAAAATTTCAAGACGCAGTGTCTGCCCGGTGAGCAGGACCTGATACCCATGATTGATGTTGAGACCGATGCCGGTCTTCCCAACGACGAGTTCTGCGACTCCCTGCTGACGTTCCTGGAGCTCGTAGAGGAGGCCTACCGCCAGAAGCCGCTGGTCTACACGTTCCGCAACTTCTACAACAAGCACCTCATCGGCCGTATCGACGACTACAAGCTGATGATAGCCATGTACACGCAGGACGAACCGGTGCTGGCCGACGAGCGCGACATCTTGATGTGGCAATACACCAGCAAAGGCCGTATTGTCGGTGTTAACGGCTATGTCGACAAGTCGCGCTTTATGGGACGCCACAGTTTACGTGAAATCCGGTTCCGTCACTAAAAACAGAGTAATAAAGTCAAAATACAGAAAGATATGATTATTAAGTGTCCAGAATGTGGCCATCAGGTGAGCGATCGTGCCAAGACCTGCCCATCATGTGGCATTGAGATAGCCGGCAAGGTGACCCGCTGTCCCGACTGTGGTGAAATCATCTTCAAGGATCAGGCTGAATGCCCCAATTGTCATTGTCCCATCAATCGCGACGCCGTCGAGGAGCCGCTGGAGACGGCTGCAACGACGGTAGTGCCTCCTGTGACAGTGCCGACGACGAAACCGGTACCCGTTGCCGACGAGCCCAGCCAGCAGCCCGCCAAGCCCGCCAAGAAACGGAACACGGGCTCTATCGTCTTTGTGACAGCTGTGGTCATCGCATTGATTGTCGTGTTCATCGGTTTCTATTTCTACAAGACTCAGGAGGCTGAGAACGAGAATCGCGCCTATGAGAACGCTCTGGTCAGTGACCAGCCTGCCGTGCTGCAGAACTATCTGGATATGTATGCACAGGCCCCCAAGGCTCATCGCGACAGCATCAAGGCTCACCTGACAGTACTGAAGCAAATCGATATTGACTGGGCAAACGCGCTGGCCTCAGGCCTTAAGGCCGAGCTTGAGAAGTACATGAAGCGCCATCCCAATAGTGTCCACGTGGTCGAGGCAAAGATTCAGATTGACTCCCTCGACTGGGTTGCAGCTTGCCAGGCCGACACCCAGGATGCCTATCAGCTCTATATACGTGACCATTACGACGGGGCTTACTACGACGAGGCCATGCTTGCCTGCGAACGCTTGAGGGAGGCTGAAGAAGCGCGTCGCCGTCAGGCAATTCTGGATTCCATTCATGTTCAGGACTCCATCCGTCAGGCCGAGGAGAATTCGAAAAGTACGTTAGGGAAGATTCTGGGACTCTAACACCACGCTTCACAATTTGTGAGAGCGCGTGCATAGACCACTACTCTTCGATATGCGAGAGCGAGTGCGCGAACGACGTGAAGAAGTTCGTCAGCGTTTCTGACGGATAGTAGCGGAGGTTGCGCACAGAGCGTCGTACATGCCAGAGCATGGCCGAAGGGTTGGAAGTGTGAACGAAGATGTTCTTGCCTTGTGAGAAATACCAGTCCTCGGCATGCGAGTTCTTCTGTCGGAACATCTCGCGCATCTGGCGTTCCATTTTCTCGTCGTTGATGGGTTCCATGAACGGCAACTCGTCGGGCTCGAAGTGCAGCAGCTTCACCAGCATGATGGCAGAGAGCTGAGCCATGGGCTGCAGGTGAAGGCTCTTCATCCATTCCTGCAGCTTGCCGAAGTCGATATGGCTCTTCTCCTGTCTCAGGAAAAGTCCCAGCTCCACGACGCGTTTCACGGGGATGCCCGCGTTCATGATGAAACGCACAATGCCCAGCAGCTTGAGGAGTGCCGTGCGTGTCTCGGTGTTCGAGTGGTCATCGTCCAGGATGGCCTGTAGCTTGTGGTTCAGTACGGGATTCGTCAGATGGTCGGAGGCCAGCAGGTCATTGTCCTCTTCGTCGTCGTGACTCTTCGCACGACTCCACTCTTCGTACAGCGCCTCGGGCACTTGCACCAGAAACTGTCCGCGGCAGCACTCAAGGCCTTTATACACAACCGGTGCCACGTCGTGCATCTCGGCCAGTTGGTACAGCCTGTTCCACTTCCAGGCCGACAGAGCCTCGATTTGCTCTTCCTTGCCGAAGGCACCGGCACGCAGGAGTCTGAAGAAGTTGCGCTCTATGATGTTCATGAGTATCGTCTTGGGTAACGTAAGAGAATGGCCAGCAGGGCGGCGAGGCCTATGGCGAAGGGATAGTACAGGTAGGGCACGATGGCCACGGGGTTCAGGCTGGCCAGTCCGGCCGCCATCAGCAGCTGTGCGCCGTAGGGCAGCAGTCCCTGTGTAAAACATGAAAAGGTGTCGAGCAGCGAGGCACACTTGCGTGGGTCGAGCCCGTATTTCTCGCCAATCTTGCGGGCAATGCCTCCGACGGTGATGATGGCCACGGTGTTGTTGGCCGTGCAGACGTCGATGACGCTGACCAGCGCGCCTATCGACAGCTCGGCGCCGCGCTTGCCGTGGATGTGGCGCGTCAGGCGGTCGATGATGTAGTCGATGCCGCCGTTATGCTTGATGACCTCCAGCAGTCCGCCAGCCATCAGCGTGATGATGATGAGCTCGCCCATGCCGATGATGCCGTCGCCCATCGCCTTCATCCAACCATAGATGTCGAAGGCGCCGTTGCTGAGACCGATAATGCCAGTCAGCACAATGCCGAGCGTCAGCACCGCCATCACGTTCATGCCGAAGATGGCCGTCAGCAGCACCACGAGATAGGGCACGACCTTCAGCAGCTCCACGTCAGGCACGTTGGTGGGTGCCGTCATGCCTTGACCTAAGAATACATAGACCGCCAGGATGACGATAGCGGCGGGAATGACGATGAACGAGTTGACCCGGAACTTGTCCGATAGCTTGCAACCCTGCGTCTGGGTGGCTATGATGGTGGTGTCGCTGATGAACGACAGGTTATCGCCGAAGAACGAACCGCCGACCACTACCGCCGTCATCATGGCCGCCGAGGTGCCTGTTTGAGCGGCTACGCCAGCAGCTATAGGCGTCAGTGCCACGATGGTTCCCACGCTTGTGCCGATGCTCAGCGATATGAAACAGGCCGCCAGAAACAGTCCCGCCAGCAGCATCTGCGACGGTAGCAGCGCCAGCGTCAGGTTCACCGTGGCGTCGATGCTGCCCATGACTTTTGCAGAGTTGGCGAAGGCTCCTGCCAGCACGAAGATCCAGAGCATCAGCATCATCTCGGGTTTGCCGGCTCCGCGACTGAACACGTTGATGCGGCGGCGCAGCTTGCCGCGCGTGGTGGCTATGGCATAGATGCTGGTCACCATGAATGCGACGGTGATGGGCACACGATAGAAGTCGCGGGCAATGATGCTCGTCACCAGATAAAGCGTGATGAACACCAGCAGCGGCGACAACGCCAGCATTCCCGCTCTCGTGTTACCTTTCCCTGTCGTCTTCATTCGAACAACAATTCCTCCTTGTCGGGTACTTTCGTGATATGGATGAGGGCGCCGGGCTGCAGGTCGCCGTTGACGATGCGCTCACAGAGCCCGTCCTCGATGTAGTTCTGAATGGCCCGCTTCAGTGGACGGGCGCCGAACTGCACGTCGTAGCCTTTGGTGGCCACAAACTCCTTGGCTTCGTCGCTGAGCTCCACGTTGTAGCCCATGTCGCTGATGCGGCGTAACAGTCCCTTCAGCTCAATGTCGATGATGCGCTTGATGGCGTCGAGGTCGAGCTGGTCGAAGGTGATGATCTCGTCGAGACGGTTCAGGAACTCGGGCGAGAACTGCTTCGACAGGGCTTTTTGTACAATCTGGCGGGCGTGCTCCTTGTCCTGCTCGTTCAGGGCGAGCCCCGTTGAGCCAGCGGCGCTGAAGCCGATGCCGCGTCCGAAGTCCTTGAGCTGGCGGGTGCCGGCGTTCGAGGTCATGATGATGACGGTGTTGCGGAAGTCGACGAAGCGGCCGTTGCCGTCGGTAAGCCGGCCCTCGTCGAGTACCTGCAGCAGCAGGTTGAAGACGTTGGAGTGGGCCTTTTCAATCTCGTCCAACAGCACGATGGAGTAGGGGTGACGGCGCACGCGCTCGGTGAGCTGTCCGCCCTCCTCATAGCCTACATAGCCCGGAGGCGCGCCAATGAGGCGGCTGGTGTTGAACGACTCGGTGTATTCGCTCATGTCGACGCGGATGAGTGCGTCCTTCGAGCCAAACATGTACTCGGCGAGCTTCTTGGCCAGATAGGTCTTGCCGACGCCCGTGGGGCCGAGGAACATGAAGACGCCGATGGGGTGGTTGGGGTCTTTCAGGCCCACGCGGTTGCGCTGAATGGCGCGAACCATTTTTTCTATCGCGGTGTCCTGGGCAATGACAGCCTCCTTCAGCGCTGTGGCCATTCCCTTCAGGCGGATGCCTTCCTGCTCAGCCATGCGCTGGACGGGGACACCGGTCATCATCGAGACGACGTCGGCCACCTCCTGTTCGGTGACTACCTGCCGTTCGCTGTCGTCGCCGCTCTGCCACTTCTTGTTCATCTCGTCGAGTTCCTTCTCCAACACCGTCTGGCGGTCACGATAGCTGGCTGCCAGCTCGTAGTTCTGGCTGTGAACGGCCTCATTCTTCTTATCCTTGACGTCGGCAATCTCGCGCTCCTTGTCGGTAATCTCCTGCGGAACCTGCGTGTTGCCAAGATGAACGCGCGAGCCTACCTCATCCATCGCGTCGATGGCCTTGTCGGGCATGAAGCGGTCGTTGACGTAGCGGTCTGTCAATTTGACACACGCTGCCAATGCGTCATCCGTGTAGCTGACGTGGTGGTGGTGCTCATAGCGGTCCTTGATGTTATGGAGAATCTGCAGCGTCTCGTCGTTGGTGGTGGGTTCCACCTGCACCTTCTGGAATCGGCGTTCCAGGGCGCCGTCCTTCTCAATGGAGTTGCGGTACTCGTCGAGCGTGGTGGCACCGATACATTGTATGACGCCGCGAGCCAGCGCGGGTTTCATGATGTTGGCGGCATCCATCGTCCCGGCAGCTGAGCCGGCGCCGATGAGCGTGTGTATCTCGTCGATGAAGATGATGATGTCAGGGTTCGCTTCCAACTCCTTCAGCAGCTGGCGCAGGCGCTCCTCGAACTGTCCGCGATACTTGGTGCCGGCCACGACGCCCGTCATGTCGAGCGTGTAGATGCGCTTGCCGAAGAGCATCGGCGAGGTGTGGTGGTCGGCTATTTGTTGGGCCAGTCCCTCGACGATGGCGCTCTTGCCGACGCCCGGCTCACCAATCAGAATGGGGTTGTTCTTCTTGCGGCGACCCAGAATCTCGACGACGCGCTGAATCTCGCGCTCGCGACCCACGCAGGGGTCGAGCTTGCCCTCGGCAGCAGCCTTGGTCAGGTCGGTGCCGAAGTTGTCGAGCACGGGCGTCTTCGACTCTTTCTTTTTCTGACTTGTCGTCGTGTTAGTGGTGTTGCCCTTCGAGGCGTTGGCCTGAGGCTCGTAGTCTTCCTCTTCGTCCTCGGGCAGTCCGATGCCGCCCCTGACGCCGCTTTCCTGCGGTGCGTGCAGCATGTTGAGTATCTGTTCGTAATTCATGTCGTTCTGTTCTAAAACTTGGCGGGCGCCGTTCATGATCTGGTCGTGCAGCATGGCCAGCAGCAAGTGTTGCTGGTCGACGAGCTGTGTGTGCTGGATGCGTGCCTCGAGGACGGCCAGCTTCATGATGTTGCTGGCTTTCTCGTTCAGCACAAGGTCGGCGGGGTATATCGGCATGCCGAGATTGTCATTGCGTACAAGCTCCTCCAGGGCCGTCTTGACCGACTGTGTGTCAACGTTCAGGCGCTGGAATATATCGTTGACGGGACCTTCTTTCATTCTCAGCAGTCCCAGCAGCAGGTGCTCAGGGCCTACTGAACGGCTGGCCAGACGGGCTGCCTCCTCACGCGAGAAGGCAAGTATCTGTGACACGGTTGGTGTGAACTGGCTGGTCATTCTATTATTACTTCTTTACCTTGTTACTATTTTACCTTTTTACTTCTTTCAGTTGCAAAGATACAACATTCCTTGCAAACATTGTGCCAAACGAACATGAAAGAAATGTTAATTCTTGCATTAGCCGTTAAACTTCTTTTGCCGTTCACGTCTAAGGTGTAGTAAAAACTAACAGACAACAACCCCTGAGTTATGAGCCAAGAACTACGAAAATTGCTTACGTTCCTATTCTTCTCTTTGTGTGCCATGCCCATTCTTGCCCAGCAGCCAGACAGGGTCAGCGGACGTGTGGTCGATGCTGATAATGGTGAAGCACTGGTGCGTGCCACCATTCAGTTGTACAGAGTCAACAAGAAAGACACAACGTTTGTAACCGGCGTCTTCAGCGATGCTAACGGTAACTTTTCAATTAATAGTGTAAGCAATGGTAGCTACCTGTTGAAAGCCACTTACTTAGGATATAAGGAGCTGCATCGAAACGTTACCAAGGCAGCTGGCCGGGCGCTGGCTCTTGGCACCGTCAGGATGGAACAGAATGCTGTAGAACTGCAGGGCGCTACGGTGACCGCCAACATTCCGAAGATGATTATCAAAGACGATACCGTTGTCTACAATGCCGACGCTTTCCGCGTGCCGGAGGGTTCTGTAATCGAGGCTCTTGTAGAGGCGCTTCCTGGTGCGAAAATCGATGACGACGGAAAAATCTCCATTAACGGTAAGGACGTGAAACGATTCAAACTTGACGGCCGCGATTTCATGACCGGCAACAACGATGCCGTGATGAAGAATCTTCCTTCCTACGTAATAGATAAGGTAAAGGCCTACGACGAAAAGAGCGACCAGAGTCGTCTGACGGGCATCGACGACGGCAACGACGACTTCGTACTGGAGTTCACCACCAAGCGTAGCGCCCGCAACGGCATTCAGGCCAATCCCGACTTGGGCTACGGCACCGACGATCGCTACGGCATTCGTCTGACGGCCATGAAGCCCTTTGGTGCCATGCGCTACACCTTTATGGGCAATGCCAACAATGTGAACGACCGAAACTTCTCGGGACGCGGCGGCCGTGGCCGAGGCAACAACAACGGACAGCGCGAGACCAAGACCGCAGCCCTCGACGCCAGCTACGAGAGTGGCCGCAAGGAGAACGGCGGAAACCTCAAATGGAGCGGACGCGTCACCTGGAACCGTCAGGACGCCGACAACTGGAACCGCACTGGCTCTGAGAACTTCGTGCTGTCGTCAAGACCCAACAGCGGCGCCTTTTCCAACAGCATTAGCCAGAGTTACTCACGCAACAACTCGTGGACAGGCAACATGAACCTGCAGTGGCAGATTGACTCAGTGACGACTGTCTCGTTCCGTCCCGACTTGAGTTTCTCGAGTAACGACAGCTACGGATTCTCTACTAATGCATCGTTCAAGGAGAACCCCTTCGACTACATCACCGATCCGCTGAGCAACAGCGGTCTCAACAGGATGAACGAGCTCGGACTCGCCGTCAATGGTCGGCAGAACAAATCGATGAGCAACGGCTCGAACAGCAATATACGCGCCAACCTGCAGTTACACCGACGTCTCAATAATAAAGGCCGCAACGTGGCACTGACGTCGAACTTCAACTACCGTGACGGTACCAACAAGAACGCCAACCTTTCGATGGTACACCTCTATCAGCAGAAAGACCAGCTGGGCAACGACTCTACCTACCAGACCAACCGTTACACCATGTCGCCTAACGACAATATCAGCTATAGCCTGGGATTCACCTACTCCGAACCATTGTTCATCATCAAACCCAAGCCACAGCCTGAGGACACCATGCAGACACAGCGCGGACGCGGACCCTTCGGCAACCGCAACATGCGACGCATGGTGGGGCAGCAGGGACTCTTCCTGCAGCTGAGCTACAACTACAACTACAGCTACCAGAAGAACGACCCCTCGACCTACGACCTGCCCGACTTCACTGACGAGGTGTTCCAGACGGTGCTCAACAACTACCGCGACTTCGGCTTCCTGCCCCAGGACTACGAGCGTGACTACCTGTCGCGCGACCTAAGCCGCTACTCCGAGCGCACCGAGTACCAGCACAATGCCGACGTGCAGTTGCGCCTGGTACGCGAGAAGTACAATCTGAACCTCGGTGTGCAGGCACGCCCTCAGCGTTCCCACTTCATACAGCAGTATCTGGGTCGTCCCGTCGACACCGTGCGCACCGTCACCAACATGTCGCCGACGCTGAACCTGCGCTACCGCTTCAACCAGCAGACCAACCTCCAGGTGAACTTCCGCGGACAGACGCAACAGCCCAGCATCACACAGCTGCTCGAAATCTACGACGACACCAACCCGTTGAACATCTCTACGGGTAATGCCGGCCTGAAACCATCGTTCTCAACCAACCTCGGCGTCAACTTCCAGAAGATGCGCACACCAAAGCTTATTGAGGACAGCCTGGGCTTCATGATTCCCAAGAACCAGCGCAACTGGAGTTTCTCGTCCAACGTCAACCTACAGCGCACCTCGAACTCCATAGGCAACGTTGTCACCTACAACGAGACCACTGGCGGACGCATCTCACGGCCTGAGAACATCAACGGCAACTGGAGCGTCAACGGCGGCGGTTCCTTCACCATAGGACTCGACACCCTGAACCGCTGGGACATCAGCGGCGGCGTCAATGGCAGCTACCGCCACCAGGTGGGTTACGTCAATCTGAACCGTACAGCCGTGCCCGACCGCAACGTGACGCATACCTACAACCTGTCGCCCGACATGTCGCTGAGCTTCCGTAACCGCTGGCTCAACTTCTCGCTGAACCTGCGCGCCACCTATGCCCGTACCGAGAATGAACTGCAGGCTTCGCGCAACCTGACCACCTGGAACTTCAACTACGGCGGCAACTGCGGCATCACCTTCCCTTGGGAGACCCGTCTGAACACCGACTTCCACATCTATAGCAAGCGCGGCTACAGCGACCAGACATTGAATACCAACGAGCTCATCTGGAACGCCCAGCTCTCGCACAGCTTCCTGCGCGGCAAGAAGCTCACCGTTATGCTCCAGTGGTACGACATCCTTGGTCAGCAGACCAACTTCACCCGCAACGTGACAGCCAATGGTTGGAGCGACCGCGAGGTCAACGCCATCACCAGCTATGCCATGATTCATGTCAGCTACCGTCTGAACTTCTTCGGCGGACGCAATGGCAGCGGATGGGGCAGAGGCGAAGGCGACGGCGAGAATGGCCGTGGTGGTCGTGGTGGCCGAGGCGGCGGACGCGGTGGCTTTGGCGGCGGTGGCATGCCCGGTGGCTTCGGCGGAGGCGGCGGCTTCGGCGGCAGAATGTAACCATATTATTAATTATTGCTAAAACGACGGGGCGGGGTTTGGATATGTGAAGAAATGGTAGTAACTTTGTAGGCTGAAAGGGAAATAGGCAAACATTGTTTCACTCAAATAAACAGTTATTATCAATGATTTATTCAACAGAAGTCAAGAACATGTGTAGCGTTGCCAAAGGCGCTTATCATGGACCTGCACCCATTCCCGAAGAGGGCAAGTGGATTCAGGCAAAGGAAATCAAGGACATCTCGGGTTACACTCACGGTATCGGCTGGTGTGCTCCTCAGCAGGGCGCCTGCAAGCTGAGCCTGAACGTGAAGGACGGCATCATCCAGGAGGCTCTGGTTGAGACCATCGGCTGCACCGGTATGACGCACTCTGCCGCTATGGCCAGCGAAATCCTGCCCGGTAAGACGCTGCTCGAGGCCCTGAACACCGACCTCGTCTGCGACGCCATCAACACCGCTATGCGCGAGCTCTTCCTCCAGATTGTCTACGGCCGCACACAGAGCGCCTTCTCTGAGGGTGGTCTGGCTATCGGTGCCGGTCTTGAGGACCTGGGCAAGGGTCTCCGTTCACAGACCGGTACGCTCTATGGCACCATGGCCAAGGGTACACGCTACCTGGAGCTCACCGAGGGTTACATCACCAAGCAGTTCCTCGACGAGAACAACGAGGTTTGCGGTTACGAGTACGTACACCTCGGCAAGATGATGGAAGCCATCAAGAACGGTATGGACGCCAACGAGGCTATGCAGAAGAACACCGGTTCTTACGGTCGTACGACCAAGGAGCAGGGTGCAGTTAAGGCTATTGACCCACGTAAAGAATAAGAGGAGGATACGACTATGATTAGAAAAGTACAGTTTGAGAGTCAGGAGCGCCGTATCAACCAGGTTCTTGCTGCTCTGAAGGAGAATGGCATCAATAGTATTGAGGAAGCCAACGAGATTTGTGACAAGGCAGGTGTTGACCCCTACCAGATGTGTGAGGACACTCAGCGCATCTGCTTCGAGAACGCTAAGTGGGCATACGTCTGTGGTGCCGCTATCGCCATTAAGAAGGGTGTGAAGACAGCAGCCGACGCTGCCGAGGCTATCGGCATCGGCCTGCAGTCGTTCTGCATCCCCGGTTCTGTGGCCGACGACCGTAAGGTAGGTATCGGCCACGGTAACCTCGCCGCCCGTCTGCTCCGCGAGGAGACTGAGTGCTTCGCATTCCTGGCTGGCCACGAGAGCTTCGCTGCTGCCGAGGGTGCCATCAAGATTGCCGAGATGGCCAACAAGGTTCGCCAGAAGCCCCTCCGTGTCATCCTGAACGGTCTGGGCAAGGACGCCGCACAGATCATCAGCCGCATCAACGGCTTCACATACGTACAGACACAGTTCGACTACTTCACTGGTGAGCTGAAGATTGTCCGCGAGGTTGCTTACGGCAACAACCCCAGCCGTCTGAAGGTGAAGTGCTACGGTGCCGACGATGTCCGCGAGGGCGTTGCCATCCTGTGGCACGAGAACGTCGACGTGTCTATCACCGGTAACTCTACCAACCCCACACGCTTCCAGCACCCCGTTGCAGGCACCTACAAGAAGGAGCGTGTGCTCGCTGGCAAGCCCTACTTCTCAGTAGCTTCGGGTGGTGGTACCGGTCGTACGCTGCACCCCGACAACATGGCTGCTGGTCCCGCTTCTTACGGCATGACCGACACCATGGGCCGCATGCACAGCGACGCACAGTTCGCAGGTTCTTCTTCAGTTCCTGCCCACGTTGAGATGATGGGTTACCTCGGCATTGGCAACAACCCCATGGTGGGTGCTACCGTCGCCATCGCCGTGGCCATCGACCTCGCCCTGAACAAGAAGTAATACCGACTATCCGTTTAATAAAACCGCCCCGGAGATTCACTCTTCGGGGCGGTTTTATTAATGCTTTTCAACTAAAGACAATCACGGCATCTGGCGGAGGGCAGCGATGAGAGCGTTGTTCTCGGTCTTTGTGCCGATGGTGACGCGTAAGCAGTTGTTGCAGAGCTGGATGCGTGTGCGGTTGCGCACAATGATTCCCTCGTCCACCAGGTAGTTGTAGGTACTCTGAGCGTCGTCCATGCGGGCCAGGAAGAAGTTGGCCTCGGTGGGATAGACCTCCTGGCAGATGGGCAGCAGTCGGAAGGCGTCGATGACGCGGCTGCGCTCCACGAGCAGCATGCGCACCCACTTGTCGACCTCGAAGGGATCTTTCAGGGCTTCGAGCGCCTGACGCTGTGTCAGCAGGTTGACGTTGTAAGGATACTTCACCTTATTGAAGATATCGATGATCTCCTTCGAGGCAAACGCCATGCCCAGACGGATGGCGGCACAGCCCCAGGCCTTCGACATGGTGTTCAGCACAATGAGGTTGGGGTGCTCGGAGAGCTGGCTGCGGAAGGTCTGTTCGCGGCAGAAGTCGCTGTAGGCCTCGTCGACGATGACAATGCCCTGGAACAGCTCAATGACCTTCAGCACCTCCTCGCGGCAGATGGTGTTGCCTGTGGGGTTGTTGGGCGAACAGATCCAGATGAGTTTCGTGTGGTCGTCGCAGACGCTCAGCAGGCTCTCGGCCGTCGTCTGATAGTGCTCGTCGAGTAGCACGGGGCGGTACTCCACGTTGTTGATGTCGGCACACACCTTGTACATGCCGTAGGTGGGCTCGATGGCGACGACATTGTCGACGCCGGGCTCGCAGAAGATGCGGTAGGGCAGGTCGATGGCCTCGTCGCTGCCGTTGCCCAGGAAGATGCAGTCGGCCGGGACGCCCTTGACCTTCTGCAGCTGTGACTTCAGCTCGAGCTGCAAGGGGTCGGGATAGCGGTTGTAGGGGGCGTTGTAGGGGTTCTCGTTGGCATCGAGGAAGACACGTGCCTCACGCCCCGCATACTCGTTGCGGGCACTGCTATAGGGTGCAAGCGACCAGATGTTCTTACGGACTAACTGCTCTAAACTCTTCATAATGACTTCTTTACGTTATCCAACTGCAATCACTAATTACTCATTACTGATTGCTAATTACTCATTACTAATTGCTCCTATTCTCACCGTCATGGCGTTCTTGTGGGCATCGAGCTGCTCGGCCTCGGCCATCAACTCTACGGCACGTCCTATGTTGCGCACGCCCTCTTCGGTCAGGTGCTGGAACGTCACCTTGCGCTGGTAGCTGTCCAGGTTGACGCCGCTGTAGGCAGTGGCATAGCCGTGGGTGGGCAGTGTGTGGTTGGTGCCGCTGGCGTAGTCGCCGGCACTCTCGCAGGCATACTGTCCCAGGAAGACGCTGCCGGCATTGACGACACGCTCGGCCAGTTCCATGTAGTTCTCTGTCTGCAGGATGAGGTGCTCGGGGGCGTAGGCGTTGCACAGGTCGATGGCCTCGCTGATGTCGCTTACCAGCACCAGCTTCGAGTTCTCCAGCGTCTTCTGGGCTATCTCCTTGCGGGGCAGGAGGTCTAGCTGACGGCTCACGGCCTGCTGCACGTCGTCGATGACCTTGTGCGACGTGGTGATGAGGAACACCTGCGAGTCGACGCCGTGCTCAGCCTGCGACAGCAGGTCGGCAGCCACGAACTCAACGTTACAGGTATCGTCGGCAACGACGCAGACCTCCGACGGCCCGGCAGGCATGTCGATGGCCACCTCGTGGAGGCTGACCTGCTGCTTGGCGGCCATCACGTACTGGTTGCCGGGGCCGAAAATCTTGTAGACCTTGGGCACGCTCTCCGTGCCGTAGGCCATGGCGCCGATGGCCTGTACGCCGCCAATCTTGAATATCTTGCCGACGCCGGCTACGCGGGCAGCCATCAGGATGGCGGGGTTGACGCGGCCCTGACGGTCGGGCGGTGTGCAGAGCACAATCTCGCGGCAACCGGCAATGCGGGCAGGCGTGGCCAACATCAGGACAGTAGAGAAGAGTGGGGCAGTGCCGCCGGGAATGTAGAGTCCTACCTTCTCAATGGCGACGGCCTTCTGCCAGCAGGTGACGCCGGGCTGTGTCTCCACCTTCTTGCCGGTGAAGCGCTGCGACTCATGGAACACCTTGATGTTGTGATGGGCCAGGCGGATGGCCTCTTTCAGCTCGTCGCTGACCAGCTTTTCGGCCTCGTCCATCTCCTTGGCGCTGACGGCGAGGTCGCTGAGGTCGACGTGGTCGAACTTCAGCTCATAGCCCTTCACGGCCTCGTCGCCGCGCTGACGCACATCGGCGAGAACGGCGCTGACCGTCTGGTTTAACTCCGAGACGTCCAGGTGCGGACGCTCAACAATCTGTGGCCAGTCTTCTCTGGCAGGAAATTTTATGACGTTCACTCTCCTTACTCCTTTACTTCTTTAACTCCTTCCCTCCTTACAGAATCATCTTCTCAATCGGTGTCACGAGGATGCCCTGCGCACCCATGTCCTTCAGCTTGCCGATGATCTCCCAGAACTGCTTCTGGTCGAGCACGGTGTGTACGGAGCACCACTCGTCGTCGGCCAGGGGAATGATGGTCGGACTCTTCAAGCCCGGCAGCACATCGATGATCTCCTGCAGGCGGGCCTTGGGCGCGTTCATGCGTACATATTTCTTATCCTCGGCGTCCTTCACGGCCTTGAAGCGGAAGAGCATCTGCTCCAGAATCTGGCGCTTCTCCTCAGAGAGCTGCTTGTTGCCGATGAGCAGGGCCTCGCTCTGCATTACCACCTCCACCTCGCGCAGGTTGTTGCTCACCAGCGTCGAGCCAGAGCTGACGATGTCGAAGATGCCGTCGGCCAGACCGATGCCCGGGCTGATTTCCACCGAACCAGTGATGACGTGAATCTCGGCCTTGATACCGTGCTCGTCGAGGAAACGGCGCAGGATGACGGGATAGCTCGTGGCAATCTTCTTGCCCTGGAACCACTCCACGCCCTGATAGTCGATGTCCTTGGGGATGGCCAGCGACAGACGGCACTTCGAGAAGCCCAGACGCGAGATGATGTCGGCATCCTCGCCACGCTCCACGAACTCGTTCTCGCCCACCACGCCGATGTCGGCAACGCCTGAGGCTACCGACTGGGGTATGTCGTCGTCGCGCAGGTAGAGCACCTCCAACGGGAAGTTGGGTGACTGGACTAACAGCGTGCGCTTGCTGGCGCTGATCTTAATGTCTGCCTCGTTGAGCAGGTTCATCGTGTCGTCAAACAGACGGCCTTTGGATTGTACTGCGATTCGTAACATCTTTCTGCTTAAATCTCTAATAATCTTAAAAACGGGCACAAAATTACGCAAATTTTCGCTGATGTGCAAGAAAATGCGTACTTTTGTGCCGCAAATGAGTAAATATTCACTTCTGTTACTCTTCGCAGCGCTCTCCGTCGCTGCCTGCCAAGAGAAGAAAGACCCCGTCACCACACCTTGGGGAACGGTACTTCAGGATACAGTTGAGGTCAGCGAAGACTTCGATCTGGCACAGATTCAGAGTGCCGGCGAGCTGATCATGGCTACCGTCAGTGGCCCGCAGACTTGCTATGACTACCGTGGCCGGCAGTTGGGAACTCAGTATATGCTTTGTCAGCTTCTGGCCGCCAAGCTGGGTGTCAGCCTGCGCGTCGACCTCTGTCGCGACTCGGCCGAGATAGCCGCCAAGCTGCAGGCTGGCGACATCGACATTGCCGCATGGCCCACTCCAGGACAACTTGAGGTCAGCAAGGAGAAACCGCTGCTGGCCAAGGAGTTGAAGGAGTGGTACAAGCCGAATCTTTTGGACGAGGTCAAGAAGGAGGAGTCGCTGCTGTTGTCGTCGCACAGCGTCAAACGCCATGTCTTCTCGCCGATGCTTGACAAGCGGGGCGGCATCATCTCCCACTATGACAGCTACTTCATACAGTACGCCCGCCCCATCCGCTGGGACTGGCGTCTGCTGGCTGCGCAGTGCTATCAGGAGTCGACCTTCGACCCCAAGGCAACGTCGTGGGCTGGTGCGCGTGGACTGATGCAGATTATGCCGGGTACCGCCGACCATCTGGGGCTGGCTCGCGCCGACATGTACGACCCCGAGAAAAACATAGCTGCCGCCACACGCTATCTGGTCGAGCTCGAACGCACGTTCAGCGACATTGCCGAGCGACAGGAGCGCACCAACTTCGTGCTCGCAGCCTACAACGGCGGCACTCACCACGTGCGCGATGCCATGGCACTCTGTCAGCGCGACGGCCACAACCAGCGCCGCTGGCGCGAGGTAGAACCCTACGTCCTCCGTCTGGCAGAGCCGAAGTACTACACCGACCCAATAGTGAAATACGGTTACATGCGAGGCTCCGAGACCGTCGACTACGTGCGCAAGATTCGTCAGCGCCACCAGAGCTACATGGGTGTGAAAACGCCCCACCTGGGGGTCCAGGCAGGGCGTCATCCGCGTCATTCCGACACGCGGAAAAAGAAGTATGATCTATAATTTCCTCTTACCACTTACCACTCACCTCTCACCTCTTCCTCTCACCTCTACAACGTCCCCTTCGTCGACGGCAGTTCGTAGTGGTAGATGTCGCGGCGCACGGCCATCTTGATGCTGCGTGCCAGCGCCTTGAAGATGCCTTCAATCTTGTGGTGCTCGTTGTCGCCTTCGGCCTTGATGTTCAGGTTCATGCGTGCGGCGTCTGAGAGGCTCTTGAAGAAGTGCAGGAACATTTCCGTAGGCATGTCGCCCACATGTTCGCGCTTGAACTCCGCATCCCACACCAGCCAGGGACGTCCGCCGAAGTCGAGGCACACCTGACACAGGCAGTCGTCCATGGGTAGCGAGTAGCCGTAGCGCTCGGTGCCGCGCTTGTCGCCCAGGGCGCGCAGCAGACACTCACCCAGAGCCAGCGCCGTGTCCTCGATGGTGTGATGCTCGTCCACGTTCAGGTCACCTTTCGTGTGAATGGTCAGGTCCAGACCGCCGTGCTTGCCTATCTGCTCCAGCATGTGGTTGAAGAATCCCAGTCCCGTCTCGATGTCGCACTGGCCTGAGCCGTCGAGGTTCACCTTAATATATATGTCCGTCTCCTTCGTCGTGCGGCGCACCTCGGCAGTACGCTCGCCGGCAAAGAGCAGCTCGGCAATGCGGTCCCACGTCATGCCGTCGCGTCCCAGGATGAGCGCCTTGCAGCCTATGTTGCGTGCAAACGCGGCATCGGTCTCGCGGTCGCCGATGACGTAGGAGTTGGCGATGTCGTACTGCGGGTCGTGCATGTACTTCTCAACCATCGCCGTGCCCGGTTTGCGCGTAGGGGCGTTGTCCTCGGGGAAGTGGCGGTCAATCAGCTGTTCGTCGAACGTGATGCCCTCGCCCTCCAGCGTCTGCAGGATGAAGTTGTGGACGGGCCAGAACGTGTCCTCGGGGAACGAGGCGGTGCCCAGACCGTCCTGGTTGCTCACCATGACGAAGCGGAAGTCCAGCTTCTGGCGTATGAAGGCCAGGTTGCGGAACATGCCCTGTGTGAACTTCAGTTTCTCGAACGAGTCAATCTGCTCGTCGGCGGGCTCTTCAATGAGCGTGCCGTCGCGGTCGATGAAGAGGATGCGCTGTTGTTTCATTGCTCTGTGATTTTAGTGTTTGCGTGTGCAAAGGTAATCAATTATTTCCTGAGCCCCTAAGAAAAGTGCGAAAACATTTGGCGCTCTCTGCCTTTTTTCGTATTTTTGCCGTATGAAGACAGCAATAGTAGGCGGTGGAGCCGCTGGGTTCTTCCTCGCCGTCAACTTGAAAGAGATGTGTCCGTCAATGCACGTGACGATACTGGAGCGTAGTCAGCATCTGCTGGCGAAGGTGCTGGTGTCGGGCGGTGGACGTTGCAACTGTACCAACTCCTTCCGCGATGTCCGCGACCTGTCGGCAGTCTACCCGCGTGGCTACAGGCTGCTGAAGCGCCTTTTTCGCGTGTTCGACTACCACGACGCCTATCAGTGGTTCGAGAGCCGCGGCGTGCGCCTCGTGACGCAGGACGACCAGTGCGTCTTTCCTGCGGCTCAGGATTCCCATGTCATTGCCAACTGCTTCCTTGCCGAAGCCCGTCGGCACCATATAGAAATATGTACGGGCGTGCGTATAGCCTCGCTCGACGAGCTGAGCGGCTACGACTTCGTAGCCATCACCACCGGCGGACAGCCACAGCTCAAGGGGCTGGAGTGGATTCAGGGTCACGAGGTGGAGCCGCCGGTGCCGTCGCTCTTTACGCTGAGCATAGCCGACGAGGCGTTGCGGGCGCTGATGGGAACGGTGGTTGAACCGACGGCGGTGGCCATTCCCGGCACCAAGCTGCGTGCCGAGGGCCCGCTGCTCATCACCCACTGGGGCGTGAGTGGGCCGGCAGTCCTGAAGCTGTCGAGCTATGCCGCACGCCATCTGCACGACTGCCAGTACCAGGCGCCGCTCTCAGTCAACTGGACCGCCTGCAAGGAGGACGAGGTCAGACAGACGCTGACAGAGCTCCGCGCCGCCAACGCCCAGAAGCTGCTGACCACGGTGCGCCCCTTCGACCTGCCCGGCCGCCTGTGGACCTATCTCGTAGAGAAGACCCTCGGACAGCGTGGCCGCAGCCCGTGGGGCAGCCTGAACCAGAAAGAGCTGAACCGGCTGGTCAACGCCCTCTGCAACGACACCTACCAGACGGCTGGCCGCGCCGCCTTCAAGGACGAGTTCGTCACCTGTGGCGGCATTGCCCTGTCGGCCGTCAATCCGTCGACACTCGAGAGTCGTCATCGTCCTCATCTCTACTTCGCTGGCGAGGTGCTCGACATCGACGGCATCACCGGCGGTTTCAATTTCCAGGCGGCGTGGACGACGGCCTACACTGTGGCGACGGCCATCAGCCGCGAGGCCACTTCCATCTGCTGTGACACTGTTGCAAATCCCCGCAATGCTCATGGTTTAGACGACGTATAAATTAAGAAAAATGTAGCAGGAAACGCTTGCGTTCTCGTTTTTTCTCCGTATCTTTGCGCCATACATTTACTAACAAACAAATACTAACAATCGCAACTATGAAGAAAAAGTTTATCTGCGCCGTTTGTGGATATATCTACGAAGGCGATGCTGCTCCCGAGAAGTGCCCCATCTGTAAGGCTCCCGCATCAAAGTTCTCTGAACTGAAGGACGATGCCGACATGACCTACGCTACCGTCCACAAGATTGGCGACGGCAAGCCCGAGGGTGTCTCAGAGGAGATGATTGAAGACCTGCGCAACCACTTCAACGGTGAGTGCGGCGAGGTAGGTATGTATCTGGCCATGGCTCGTCAGGCCGACCGCGAGGGCTATCCCGAGATTGCCGAGGCCTTCAAGCGCTATGCTTTCGAAGAGGCCGATCACGCCAGCCGCTTTGCCGAACTGCTGGGCGAGTGCGTATGGGACACCAAGACCAACCTCGAGAAGCGCGCCGCTGCCGAGGCCGGTGCATGCGAGGACAAGTTCCGCATCGCCAAGAACGCCAAGGCCGCCGGCTTTGATGCCATCCACGACACCGTTCACGAAATGGCTAAGGACGAGGCCCGCCACGGCGCCGGCTTCGCTGGTCTGCTGAAGCGCTACTTCGGCAAGTAATCCTCTTTACCCAAAAACTATTCAACCCTTCACCAGCAATCTAAACCACTGTTTTAGAGTTAGTTGCGGTGAAGGGTTTGTTGTCATTAATTCAAGCTTCGGTTGTTAACATAAACCATCAACGCTCGACCTCTGGTCGCTCTCTTGCTACCATAGTCCTAGGCCATCATGAGTGGTGTTTTTATTGTTTTTGTTTTCGTCATCTGTACTTCATTAGCCGACTTTTCGTTGAATTCTCTAGAGAATTCAGCAGAAACTCGGCCCCTCGCGATTGAAACTCGGCCCCACAGATTTGTCCCAGGCCGCGGGACGTTTCTCCGGCGGCCCCTCAGATTTGTCCCACGGCCTGGGACGTTTCTCCGGCGCCCTCCCAGATTTGTCCCACGGCCTGGGACGTTTCTCCGGCGCCCCCACAGCTTTGTCCCACGGCCTGGGACGTTTCTGAGGCAGCCCCGCAGATCGTTCAGGCAAGATTAGTGTCCGCCGTGAGTCATTATACCTTTTCATGTAACCATCTAACAACTATTCACATTAACTGCTTAATACACAATATATTACGCTCTTCGTGAAGGGTTTGTTCGACTTGCCTTTCTTTGTTAGAACATAACCTTCTTCGTCACTAAACACACCCTTCACTGTTTACACCCAACCCAAACTGCACTATACCATTTCCCATTTCCCTCTCTGTTTTTCCCAACATTTTTCAAGAAAACCCTCCGATTCCCTTGCATTATAGAAAAATATTTGTATCTTTGCAACATCTAACATTTGATAGAAAAATACTCATCAAAATGATTAAACAAGCAAAAGCAATAGATTATGAATGCAATTTCACTTAACAATCTGTGGAGCTATCTGCAAGGTCTGTCGCTCACGGCAAGCAACCAGCGTTGGCTGGCCAGCCATCTGATGGAGGCTGCGGAAAGTGTGGAGAAGAAGCAGCATAAGGCCGAACTCGTGTTTCCGAAGATTCCTAAGGACTATAAGCCGTCGGCAAAGGTGATGGCCATGACGTGCGGCCCGTTACCCAAGGATTTCGACTTGGACAAGGAACTTGATGAAATGTGGGAGGAGAGAGCACGATGAACGTTTTTCTTGATACCAATGTTGTCATCGATTTCATGGGCGAACGCGAAGGCTTCTTTGACGATGCCGCAGCCATCTTCGCCATGATTGATGACAGGAAAATCACTGCCTCAGCCTCGGCACTGACCATCGTCAACTGTGCATATATACTGAAGAAGGCCTTCAGTTCTGACATTATGCTCGAAAAGGTTGAGGCATTGTGTCAAATGCTCGTTGTTGCACCGATAGACCGCAGCCAACTTCTGAATGCAGTACGGCTCAAACCCTACGACTACGAAGATGCCGTGCAGTTTTTGTCGGCGCTGCCATATCGTCCTGATGTGATAATCACCCGTGACAAGCGAGGATTCAAGGACTTCGATATCCTGGTGATGACACCGGCTGAGTTTGTTCAGAGAGCAAAAGAATGAACAAGAAATAATCTTTTTTTTCTGTTTTCTCGCACTTGATTGATCAGAACTTTATCGATGTTCGCGTGTCGACGAAACACATCTTGCAGTTCCAGAATCACCGTGTCACTGAGTCCGAACTACAGGCTGCTAAGAACAGTGTTGTCAGCAGCAATGTGAACAAGTACTTGGTGTTGGTAATGGTTGTTTTCATTGTTCTATTGTTATTTTTCTTGTTTCTTTTAATGGTTTTGTTCTCTCGATAAAAGCGGCGATATGAACTTAATGCTCTATGCTTAATGCTCAATGCCTTAGTTAGAAGAATCCGTCGCCGCCAGAGTCATAGCAGGAACGGCTGAATTGCATGAGCGCCGTCTACTGTTCTAGTGCGACAACCATAGTCGTAGGTGTCTCGTAGTTTTTTCGCTTCATTGTGTAGTGTTGATTAAGTGGTTTATGATGTGATAATTAGCTGGCAATTCCAGCTGCAAAGTTACTATTTTTTTCTGATGTCGCAAAAATAATCTGGGGGAATCTGCGTTTTATTATTAATGAAACGGATTTTTGCATACACGACGATACTGGTGTGGGGGCTGCTGGCGGGTGCTTGCTCGGACGACGAGTCGTTCACGACGAGTGGTTCCGACCTGCTGACATTCACAGCCGACACGCTGAAGATGGATACGGTCTTCTCAAATGTCGGCTCGGCGACCTACACGTTCTGGGTATTCAACCATACGGACAAGGGCATACGGCTGAACAGCGTGCGTCTGAAGAACGGCAATCAGACGGGCTTCCGCGTGAATGTGGACGGCAGCTATCTGGACAATGCGCTGGGGTCAGTGGTCACCGACTTGGAAGTGAGGAAGGGCGACTCGCTGCGCGTCTTCGTAGAGTTGACGTCGCCCAACACCCATGAGCTGGAGCCGCAGATGGTCAGCGACGACCTGCTGTTTCAGTTGGAAAGCGGGGTAGAGCAGCGCGTGCGGTTGGAGGCCTGGGCATGGGATGCCATCAAACTGACCAACAAGGTTGTCAGCAATGATACGGTGATTGACTCGCGCGCACCTATTATTATATATGGCGAAGGACTGGTGGTAGACAGCGGCGCTGTGCTGACACTGCGCGGCACGACACTCTTCTTTCACGACGGGGCTGGAATGGACGTCTACGGACGACTGATAACGGAGGACTGCGTGATGCGTGGCGACAGGTTGGACCACATGTTCGACTACCTGCCCTACGACCGCGTCAGCGGACAGTGGCGCGGCCTGTGGTTTGCACCGTCATCGACAGGCAATTCGCTTAGCGGCACGGAGATTCGCAATGCCACGCATGCCGTCATTGTCGACTCTGCCGCCATAGACTCTACGCAGCTAAGACTTGCCATGACACGCTGCGTCGTACATAATGCCAAGGGATATGGCGTGGTCAGCATCGCCAGCAACATTTCGCTGAGCTACTGCCAACTGACAAACACGCTGGGCGACTGTCTGGCCGTGTACGGAGGACGCTGCACTATTGACCATTGCACGCTGGCCCAGTTCTATCCTTTCTCGGCTGAGCGTGGGGCAGCACTACGTTTTGTCGGCTATGGTGATGTTGCTATCCAGTGCTCAAACTCCATCCTGACGGGCTATGAAGACGATGTGCTATTTGGCGAGCTGCTCGACACGGCTTACGTCTTCCAGTACTCTTTCAGCGACTGTCTGATGCGTACGCCGATGGTTGAAGGCGACACGTTGAATTTCCGTAATATCATTTGGGAAACGCCGGAAGACAGTATCCAAGGCAAAAAGCACTTCGTCAACATTGACGAAGAGAACCTCTACTACGACTTCCATCTGGACTCACTGTCGACAGCCCAGGGGAAAGGGTGCTATTAGAAAGCCTCCCCCTAACCCCCTCCAAGTAGAGGGGGAACGCCGCCATACTGCAGGGACGTAAGAAATCCAAAACTTATGAATTAGAAGTCGGTAAATGACAGTGGCATGAGCTGGCCGATGCCGTCGATGACATAGACGCAACGCCGGCCGTGAAGCAGGATGCGCATCCTGCCGCGCGAACGTGTCTCGCTCTCGATGATGACCTGACGGCAGGCACCACAGGGGCCGACAGGTGTGTCAACCAGTTCGCCGTCGGTGCCTCGGGCTGCAATGGCCAGCATGGTGACGGACTCGTCGGGATACTGAGCACCGGCCGAGAACAAGGCGGTGCGCTCGGCACAGAGACCTGACGGGTAGGCGGCATTCTCCTGGTTGCACCCAATCAGCTCGACGCCGTTGGCCAGTCTGACTGCCGAGCCCACACGGAAGTGGGAGTAGGGGGCATAGCTACGACTTGTGGCCTCGATGGCCAGTTCTACGAGATGTCGCTCTTCAGCTGTCAGTTCTTCCATCTGACAGACAGCTATCGTTGATTTCAGTTCCAGTTTTTCCATAGGTTAGTCGTAAAGTTGGGGCAAAGATAAGGAAAAAACATGGAACTTGCAAATTTCCCTGCCGCCAGTTTGCTAAAAAAACAAAAAAACATGGCTTTAGCGTGCTGCTTTCCATTATTTTTCGTAACTTTGTGATTCAAATAGCGAACCTAATAACTTAAACAATTATGGAAAATAACGCTCAACTCATTGCTCAGTGCGAGGCACGGGCTAAGGTATGGCTTTCTCCGGCCTTTGACGAGGAGACACGCAAGGAAGTGCAGGCAATGCTCGACAATCCCGACAAGTCTGATCTCATTGATGCTTTCTACCAGAACCTGGAGTTCGGAACTGGTGGTTTGCGCGGTATCATGGGCGCCGGCACCAACCGCATGAACAAGTACATCGTTGGAATGGCTACGCAGGGCTTTGCCAACTACATCAACAAGGCATTCCCCGGCAAGCAGAGTGCCGTGGTGGTTGGTCATGACTGCCGTAACAACGGCCGCATGTTCGCAGAGACGGTAGCCGACATCTTCTCGGCCAACGGCATCAAGGTCTATCTCTTCGAGAGCCTGCGTCCGACGCCTGAGATTTCGTTCGCCATCCGTCAGCTCGGCTGTCAGGCCGGTGTCAACGTGACGGCTTCGCACAATCCCCGCGAGTACAATGGCTATAAGGCTTACTGGGACGACGGTGCCCAGGTGCTGGCTCCGCACGACAAGGGCATCATCGACGAGGTGAACAAGGTGAAGATTGAGGATGTGAAGTTCGAGGGCAACAAGGATCTCATCATCCCCATTGGCGGTGAGATGGACTGGGACTACATTCAGGCCGTGAAGGAGGCTATGGTCGACCAGGACGTTATCCTGCGCCAGAAGGATCTGAACATCGTCTATTCGCCGATGCACGGTACTGGCCGCGTCATCATTCCGATGGCTCTGCGCTCATGGGGCTTCCAGAACATCCACGTGGTGCCCGAGCAGATGGTTATCGACGGCAACTTCCCCACTGTTGTCAGCCCGAATCCCGAGAACGCCGAGGCCATGACCCTGGGCATGAAGCTCGGTACGAAGCTCAATGCCGACCTGGTCATTGCCTCTGACCCCGACGCCGACCGTCTGGCCATCGTCTGCCGCAACCCGAAGGGCGAGTGGGAGATTCTGAATGGCAACCAGACCTGCATGATGTTTTCGTGGTACATCATTGCCAACAAGAAGAAGCTCGGTCAGCTGAAAGGCAACGAGTTTCTGGTGAAGACCATCGTGACCACCGAGGTCATTGCCGAGATTGCCAAGAAGAATGGCGTGGAGTATAAGGACTGCTACACCGGTTTCAAGTGGATTGCCAACGAGATTCGCGTCAACGAAGGCACGAAGAAGTACATTGGCGGTGGCGAGGAGTCGTTCGGATTCCTGCCGTTCGACAAGGTGCGCGACAAGGACTCCCCAGCATCTATCTGTCTGATTTGTGAGATTGCTGCATGGGCTCGCGACAACGGCATGACCCTCTATGACCTGCTGATGAAAATCTATGCTGAGTATGGCTTCTCGAAGGAAGTCACCATCAACGTGGTGCGTCCCGGCAAGACAGGTGCCGACGAAATCAAGCAGATGATGACCGACTTCCGCAACAACCCGCCGCAGTCGCTGGGTGGCTCGAAGGTCGTGCTGTGGAAGGACTACAAGACGCTGGAGGCCAAGAAGGCCGATGGCAGTGTCGAGAAACTCGATATGCCCGACACGTCGAACGTGCTCCAGTGGTTCTGCGAAGACGGCACCAAGGTGTCGGTACGTCCCAGCGGCACTGAGCCGAAGATCAAGTTCTACACGGAGGTTAAAGACCCCGCCTTCAAGGATGCCGCCGACTATGAGGCTTGCTCGAAGAAAGCCGAAGAGAAGATCGAGGCCCTGAAGAAGGATCTGAAACTGTAATGGAGTGGGTGAGGATTCCGTCCTCACCTCCTTATTATAGAAAGCAAGAATCCCGCAGCTCCGAGGAGTTGCGGGATTATCTTGTTGTTTGTTTGGAATAAATTATTTGTTGTTTACTTAGGCTTCAGCGTTAGGAACAACAGAAACGACGCTCTTGTCGCGCTTGCCCTTGTGGAACTGAACAGTTCCGTCGACGAGTGCATACAGCGTGTCGTCCTTACCGATTGCTACGTTGTTGCCGGGATTGTGCTTTGTGCCACGCTGGCGAACGATGATGTTACCAGCAACGCACTGCTGACCGCCAAAAATCTTGATACCCAGTCGCTGAGCTGCTGACTCACGACCGTTCTTAGAACTACCTACACCTTTTTTATGTGCCATAATGAAAGTCCTCCTACGGTTTTAAGCGATTACTGATTTAATTTCCAATTCTGTGAACTGCTCACGGTGACCATTGCGTGTACGAGAGTCCTTGCGACGCTTCATCTTGAAGACAATCACCTTGTCGCCCTTGACGAGCGGGTTAACAACTTCACAAACTACCTTTGCTCCGTCTACGGTGGGAGCACCTACCTTCACTGCACCGTCAGCATCTACGAGCAGCACTTTCTCAAATTCAACAGTCTTGCCGGCTTCCACGTCCTTGATGTGGTGAACGAAGAGCTTCTTGCCCTGCTCGGCCTTAAACTGCTGACCCTGAATTTCTACAATTGCGTACATTTTGCTTTTTGTTTTGTATTTAGGGGTTTTTCCGCGAGGCGGCACACGTTCGTGCACACTTAACTCAGCCCCAACGGACTCTAACGGGGTGCAAAGGTACAAAAATAATAGCAGATAAGAACATTTAACGCTTTAATAGCGACTCAATTTAGTAATATTTAACCATTAAGGAATATGTATCATAAAAGGAGCGTCCGCAACGGAACGCTCCTTGATGAGTTGGTCTTTACCTATGACGTTAGCAGAGACGGCGCGATCCGTCGCCAATGACAACATCGATGACCTCAGGCTCATGGCCATACTTGGCGTTGAACTTGGTCTTGGCGTCGGCGATGAACTTCTGGTAAAGGTCGGCACGGACGAGGTTGATGGTGCAGCCGCCAAAGCCGCCGCCCATGATACGCGAACCGGTGACACCGTTCTCCTTGGCCAGCTCGTTCAGGTAGTCGAGTTCCTCGCAGGACACCTCGTACTCCTTCGACAGACCATAGTGGGTCTCGTACATCTTCTGACCTACGACTTCATAGTCGCCTTCGAGCAGAGCGTCGCAAACGGCGAGGACGCGGTCTTTCTCACCAAGCACGAAGTGTGCACGGCTGTAGTCCTCTTCGCCCACCTCGGCACGAACTTCTTCAAGCTGCTCCCATGTACAGTCACGCAGAGTCTCGAACTTGGCCTCTGGATGCTTGGCCTGAATGTGCTTCACAACGTTCTCGCAGGAGTTGCGACGGTCGTTGTAGGGCGAGCCAGCCAGCTCATGTTTCACCTTACTGTTGAGCAGTACCAGACGGTAGCCGTCGGGCTTGAAGGGGAAGTACTCGAACTCGCGGCTGCGGCAGTCGAGGCGCATCAGACAACCAGCCTTACCAAAGACGGAGGCAAACTGGTCCATGATACCGCAGTTAACGCCGCAGTAGTTGTGTTCAGTTGCCTGACCAGCCAGCACCATGTCCCACTGAGAGACCTTGTTGTCGCCGAAGAGGTCGTTAAGACCGCAGGCAAAACAGCTCTCCATAGCAGCAGAAGAGGACATGCCGGCACCGAGGGGCACATCGCCGGCGAAGGCAATGTTGAAACCTTTGACGGGAACGCCGAGCTTCTGGAACTCCTTAGCGATTCCGTAAATGTAACGTGCCCACGAAGCCTTGGGGCCATTGGGGTCGCTGAGCTTGAAGTCCACACGATCCTTCAGGTCAATGGAGTAGGCCATGACAGTATCCTCAGTCCCGTTGGGACGCATTTCTGCCATGATGCCTTTGTCCACAGCTCCAGGGAAAACAAAGCCGCCGTTGTAGTCGGTGTGCTCACCTATCAAATTAATACGCCCCGGCGATGCATATACATTTCCTGTCTTGCCGTCGAAGTGCTTGATAAAGCGGCTTCTAACAAATTCAATATCCATCATGCGGATTTACGTTTTAACTGTTTGCAATTTAATGATTTTACTCGGCTACACCGAACTTGTAGATGGTCTTCTGCTTGTAGCGCTGACCGGGATTCAGTACGACACTGGGGAAGTACGGACGGTTCGGAGAATCGGGGAAGTGCTGGGCTTCGAAGCAGACGGCCGAGCGACGTGGGAATGTGCAACCGTTGGCACCCTTGTAACCGCTGGCGAAGTTAGCAGTGTAGAGCTGCATGCCAGGCTCGGTAGTATACACCTCAAGGGTGCGGCCGCTCTTGGGCTCTGTCACCTTGGCAGCAAAGCTGAGTTCGCCTTCTTCACTCTTATTCAGCACGTAGTTGTGGTCAAATCCATGACCGAACTTAATCTGCTCATTGTCAGCCTCGATATCCTGACCGAATGGCTTCGGTGTGCGGAAGTCGAACGGTGTTCCCTCGACCTTCAGAATTTCACCAGTAGGAATAGCTGTGTCGTCGGTGGGCAGATAGAAGTCGGCATTGATTTCGCAGATCTGATCCTCGATGGTGGGAGTTGGGTCGGCGCAGCCAGCCAGTGCAAAGAAGGCGTGGTGTGTCAGGTTGACAATAGTCTTCTTATTGGTTGTTGCCAGATACTCGATGACCAGCTCGTTCTGGTCGGTGAATGTGAATTCAACCGTCACGTCGAGCTCGCCGGTGAAACCTTCCTCACCATAGCTGGAAATGCGGTGCAGAGCCAGTGAGCGTGGACCCATCTGACGGGCATCCCATACCTTGGCATTGAAACCGATTGTACCGCCATGCAGGTGGTTAGGACCATCGTTAAGTGCGAGTTGATACTCCTTGCCGTTCAGCGTGAACTGTCCCTTGCAGATACGGTTGCCCCAGCGGCCAATAAGTGTTGAAAGGTATTGCTCCTTACCGCTCTTCAGCTGCTCGATGCTACCGTGTCCCTGGATTACGTTTGCTACTTTGCCATCTTTGTCGGGAACCATGATAGCACAAATGGCGCCACCATAGTTAGAGATAGCAACTTCATAACCTTTACGGTTCTTCAGAATGTAAAGATCCGTCTTTTTACCATTGATAGTGGCCTGGAAGTCTTCGCGCTTCAGGCCACAGAGATTCGCATTTTCTGTTGTGTTAGCCATATCAGTTTGCTTTAAGTTTAAAGTATTTGCCTACAAAGTAACAAAAAATAAACCAAACAAACGAAGGAAACGGCGTAAAAAACGTTTAGAGCAGTGTTAAAAACACCTAAAGGGCTGTTTTTAGGAATTCGGCTACCACATAATTGCTGCCTCCGACGAAGATGAAATCGTCTTGGCCAGACTCTTTCAGAGCTGTCTCATAGGCCTCAGTGACAGAGGAATACGCGTTGCCAATAAGTCCAAGTTGCTGACCGACAACCTGCACTGACTGTACGGGAAGGGCACGTTCGGTGTCAGGGCGGCAGAAATAGTAGATGGCATCTGTGGGGAGCTTAGACATAATGCCGAAGACATCTTTATCCTCCAAAATACCGAAGACGATGCGCTTCTGGTTGCAGACAATTTCGGAAAGCTGATTACCCAGATACTCCCAACCTCCAATGTTGTGACCAGTATCACAAACAACGGTAGGATTGTGTCGTACTGTCTGCCAACGGCCTGCCAGTCCCGTCAGTTTGTGGATATTGGTCAGAGCATCGTTCATCTCCTTATTGACAATGGCAAGGAACGCAGGCTTTTCACAAGCTACCAAGTAGCCTTGCTTCATCAGTTCATGGAGCACGGGCAACATGGTATTCATGTTCTTGGGCTGATAGTAGCCGCTGAGTTCGCAATCGAAGACACCGAGATGCTTAGTGGTGTATCGGAAGCCACCCTCATTACGTGGCTCGTAGGAAGCCACTTCAGCATGTTCCTCGGCAAAGATGATAGGCGCTTCTGCCTCATCGGCCAATGCCTTGAATAGATCGTGCGTCTCAGGTGTCGTCTCGCCGATGATGACCGGTACACCTCTTTTAATAATACCACCTTTCTCCATTGCTATCTGCTCGAGCGTCGAACCCAGGAGCTCGGTGTGGTCAAGACTGATGTTGGTGATGATGGAAACTATGGGGGTGATGATATTTGTACTATCGAGCCTTCCGCCCAAGCCAACCTCGACCACGGCAATATCAATACTGTTCTCAGCGAAATACTTGAAAGCCATAGCTGTCGTTATTTCAAAGAAAGATGCACCCTGTTCCTCAAAGAAACTCTTGCCTTCTTCTACGAAATTGACAACATAGTCTTGACTGATTGGTTTCCCGTTGATGCGGATGCGTTCGCAGTAGTCAACGAGGTGAGGTGATGTGTAGAGGCCAACCTTGTATCCACAGCGCTGCAAAATGGCAGCCAGCATGTGTGAGCAAGAACCCTTACCATTAGTTCCAGCCACATGGATGGACTTGAACTGATGATGAGGATGATTATAGCGCTCGTCAAGTGCCAAGCTGTTTTCCAGGCCCTCTTTGTAGCCTGTCTGTCCTTGCTGCTCGTAGTTGGCAGTCTGCTTAAACAGATACTGGGTGGTCTCTTCGTATGTCATAGCTTTCAGCTGTTTTGCGAATTAGTTGAAATAGTTCTTGAAACGCTGGAAAATAGTGTCTTTGGTTTGCTTGTCTCCCTTGAAGTTGTCGCTATCCTTGAAGCGAAGTAGAGCCTCTTTCTCGTCACGGCTAAGCGTCTTCGGTACGTAGACACTGATGTTAACCACCAAATCGCCTTTGCCGCTGCCATAGCCCTGAACAGCTGGTAGGCCCTTGCCGCGCAAGCGGAGCGTCTTGCCAGGCTGCGTGCCACTGTCAATCTTGACACGAAGTTTAGTGCCTTCAATAGTAGGAATCTCAACGTCGCCGCCAAGTGCTGCTGTGGGGAAGTCGAGTAGCAAATTGTAAATCAAATCGTTACCATCGCGAACGAACAGCTCGTGCGGCTCTTCCTCGATAAACACCTGAATGTCACCGTTGACACCATTCCGACGACCTGCATTGCCTTTCCCGGGGACGTCAACAACCATACCTTCGGCCACACCGGCGGGAATCTTAATCTCGACGACTTCTTCACCCTTGACGATGCCCTCACCATGGCACTCATGGCACTTGTTCTTGATGACAGTGCCTTCGCCACCGCAAGTAGGACAGACACCTTGAGTCTGCATCATTCCGAAGATGCTCTGTGTGGTATGACTGATGACACCCGATCCATGACAAGTCTGACACTGCTCACGATCGCTGCCCTTCTCGGCACCAGAGCCATTACAATGACCGCAGATGATATCTTTGCGCACCTTGAATTTCTTGGTGACGCCTTGATTGATTTCCTCTAACGTCAGACGAATCTTTAGGCGCAAGTCACTGCCGCGATGTTGCTGAGGACGACGCTGTCCACCTCCACCAAAACCGCCAAAACCATGTCCGCCGAAGATATCTCCAAACATCGAGAAGATGTCGTCCATATTCATCGATGCTCCACCGAAGCCTCCAAAGCCACCATCACCGCCTAAAGGACCACTGAAGCCAAACTGGTCGTACTGCTGACGTTTCTTGGGATCGTGCAGTACGTCGTATGCCTCGGCAGCTTCCTTGAATTTCTCTTCAGCTTCCTTGTCGCCGGGATTGCGGTCGGGGTGGTATTTAATAGCAATCTTTCGATACGCTTTCTTTATCTCGTCCTCTGATGCGCCTTTGCTGACGCCCAGCACTTCATAGTAGTCTCTTTTTTGTGCCATTTAATGTTGTCTCTCAACTTTCAACTCTCAACTTCCAATTCTCAGTTTTTACTGTCCTACAGCCACTTTTGCGTGACGGATAACCTTGTCATTCAGCTTATAACCCTTAAGCAGACAGTCAATGACTTTACCCTTCTTGTCATCGCCCATACCTGGTACCATCGCCACTGCCTCATGCAGGTCTGTGTCGAAGTCGGCATTGTTGGTCTCAATGAGGTTGACACCTTGTGACTCCAGTATTTTTACGAACTTCTGATGGATGAGTGTCATGCCTTCACGCAACACTTCCGGGTCATCGGTCTTGGTACCATTCTCAATGGCGCGTTCCATGTCGTCGATAACGGGCAGAATTGCCAATATGACTTTCTCGCCGCCATTCAGGATTAGCTCAGCACGCTCTTTCAGAGTGCGTTTGCGGTAATTGTCGAACTCGGCCACTGAACGCAAGTACTTATCCTTCAGTGTCTCTATCTCCTCTTGTGCAGCTGTCAATGGATCTTTTTCCTCTGTCTGTTCAGCCTCTTTAGGGATAGCTGCCTCTTCTGAGTTCTCAGATAACTCTTCGTTTTCCTGCTCCTTGAGCTCTTCGTCTTCGATGTTGATATCTTTTTCTTCCATGATAAAACGTAATTTAAAAGTTACTCTGCTTAGCCAATAGCAAAAACTGTGCCACAATTATGAGTAAAGCTCGGCTTTCTTCTCTTTGATAGACTCGTCGTAAATATAGTCATCGTAGGTCATCAGCTTGTCAATGGTGCCTTTGGGCGTCAGTTCAATGATACGATCGGCCACAGTATTGATAAATTCATGGTCGTGCGAGGCAAAGATAATGTTGCCCTTGAACTGTATCAAGTTGTTGTTGAACGCCTGAATCGACTCCAGGTCAAGGTGGTTAGTCGGTGTGTCGAGAATCAGGCAGTTGGCGTTCTTCAGCTGCATACGTGCAATCATACAACGCATCTTCTCACCACC
>CAMVPA010000031.1 GCA_947169245.1 uncultured Prevotellaceae bacterium | reverse complement strand
CGGCTCTGGGTACAAGGCTTAAAAGCAAAGGTGCTGCAAGATGTGATTCTGCAGCACCTTTTATAGTACTTTTTGATTTGTCGACATGAGAAATAGAATACTGATAATGATCATAGGACTGTGCGCCGGGCTGACGACAGAGGCACAGACGAACGACCTGCCGCGAACATCGCCCGAGGCCGTGGGTTTGAAGTCGGAGTGGGTGTCGGCGTTTTTCGACTCGCTGATGGCCTACCCCAAGACTGAGATTCACAGCTGCATCGTGATGCGCCACGGCAAGGTGGTGGGCGAGATGTACCCTGCTCCGTTTCGTGCCGAATATCCGCACACACAGTTCTCGTGCTCGAAAACATTTGTTGCAGCGGCAGTAGGCATAGCTATTGGCGAGAAACGGCTGCGGCTGACCGACAAGCTGGTGTCGTTCTTTCCCGACAAATTGCCAAACATCGTCAGCTGGCAACTGAAGAGTATTACTGTGAAAGACCTGCTGACCATGCGCTCGGGTTTTGTCGTCGATACCAATATGCGTAACAAGAGCCGCCAGTGGGTGCGTGACTATCTGGCTCACCCCATGAACGCCAAGCCAGGAACGAAATTCCAGTACGACTCCATCGACACCTATCTGCTGTCGGCCATTATCCAAAAGGTGACAGGTATGACGGTGCTCGACTATCTGAAACAGCGTGTCTTCAGGCAGCTGAACATCCGCGAGGTGCAGTGGGAGCTGAGCCCTGAGGGCATCACCACAGGTGGTTGGGGACTCTACATCCAAAGCGAGTCGTTGGCCAAGTTCGGCCAACTCCTGTTGCAGCGTGGCAAGTGGCACGACCAACAGCTGATACCCGCCGAGTGGGTCGCCGCCATGATGAAACGGCAGACGGAGACCGGCAAGGGCAGCGGCTACGGCTACCAGATGTGGACCTGCGAGTACCCCACAGCCATGCAGGCCAACGGCTCCTACGGACAGTTTATCATCGTTGTTCCGAAACAGGATGTCGTGGTGATTATCACCCAATGTACTACCAACAATACAGCCCGCGAGCAGGCTCATATCTGGAATACGTTGTTCCGCGACATTGCCAGCCAGCCGCTGACACCGTCGGACAGCTGGCAGCAGCTGAAACAGCGCTCGTGGACGCTGCCGCTCTTGGAGGGTGAGCAGACGAACCAGGTGCTCTTTAACCCCAAACCGCGACGCAACGCCCCTGAGCCCTATCAGGACAAGACGTTCCAGCTGCAGAAGAATCCGCTGGGCTGGTCGCAGCTGCACTTCGTGGCCGACAGCCTGATTGAGATTACCGACACGGCCCAGCGCAAGGGATTGGTGGAGATGGGCTATGGCAAGTGGAAGACGACTAAGGTCAGCTTCTATCCACTCGATGCGCGCTATGCCACCGTCGGGCGCTTCAACCCCATCAAGCCTCCCTTCCGCATCGGCGCCTGCTATGCATGGAAGGACGACGAGCTGCAGGCCAAGCTACACTATGTCGACTGGATGAGTTCCGTCCTGCTGCGCATCAAGTTCCTGGGCGACAAACTGGAGATTGTTGCCAAGGAGAACTATCTGAACAATCCTGTAAACATCATTGGAACGATGATGTAGGAGTAAGGAATAAAGGAGTAAGAAGATGAAAATCATTGTTTCTGAGGAGATTGAGCGGGTGTGCCCCGCCTTTGTCGGCGCTGCCGTCGAGGCACGGGTTGTTAACAGTCCTTACTACGCTGCGCTGTGGGACGAGATTCATGAGTGGGAGGAGCGCTTTCGGCGCGAACTGACCACTGAGTCGCTGAAGGAGCTGAGCGGCATTGCCGCCACACGCCGTGTCTACAAGGCCTGCGGCAAGGACCCTTCGCGCTACCGTCCAGCCTCCGAACAGCTCATCCGCCGCATGCTGCAGGGCAAGGAGCTCTACCAGATCGACACGCTCGTCGACCTTGTCAACCTTGCCAGCATCGTCTATGGCTACAGTATTGGTGGCTTCGATGCCGACAAGATTGTGGGTGATACGCTGACCCTCGGTGTGGGACGTGAGGACGAGCCCTACGAAGGCATCGGACGTGGCATGCTGAACATTGCCGGACTGCCCGTCTATCGCGACCAGATAGGCGGCGTCGGAACGCCCACCAGCGACAACGAGCGCACCAAGATGACGCTTGACACCACCCACCTGCTGGTGCTCATCAACGGCTACGACGGCCAGGAGGATCGCGTGCGCAAGAATGCAGAGTTCATCCAGCAGCTCGTCCGCAAGTACTGTCAGAGTGACGGCGGTACAGTCACCATCTATCGCTGAGAATCTCTGTCTATCTTGCAATTTTTTCCTAAGATAAGCGGCTAATTCTTATTTTCTTTGTACCTTTGCACCCAATAAAATGCATTTTATGGAAAAAGAACTGAATTATCTGGACAGGAACGAATTTAATTTCGAGCCTAGTCAGAAGGTCGTTGACGCCATTCGCAACTTCGACCCTAAGACGCTGTGCTTCTATACCCGCATCTATGATCAGGGTAAGAAGAGTGTGGTTTCCGTCCGTCTGAGCGAGATTTACAATGTACCTGAAGAACAGGTATTGCTGGCCTATGGCGGCGAAGATATTCTGAAAAACGCCATCCATTATTACCTAATGAAAGGGGATAACAAGAAAATCCTGATACCCGAGTTCTCTTGGTGGTATTACAACAAGGTGGCCAGCGAGTGCTACGGCACCTTCGAGATGTACCCCCTGCATGAGCAGGAGGACACTTTTGCCTACGATGTGGACGAGGTCATCGAATACACCAACCGCATCCATCCGCGCATGCTGCTGTTGGCATCGCCCAACAATCCTACCGGCAACAGTCTGACGCCGGAGGAGATAGGCCGGATCATGGAGAACATCCCTGACGACACGATGGTGCTCATCGACGAGGCTTATGCCAGCTTCATTACCAGCGACACCGACTATATAGCTCCGCTGGTGAACAAATATGCCAATCTGATTATTTCGCGTACGCTGTCGAAGTTCTACGGACTTCCCGGTTTGCGTTGCGGTTTTGGCTTCATCGGTGCCGGCCACGACCACTTTGTGAGCTACATCAACAAGTACCTAGGCTACAACCGTTTCTCTGAGGCCGTCGCATTGGCCGCCCTCGATAGCGACGAGCACTACCGCCGCGTGGCTGACGATATGGAGTGGGGACGCCAGCTATATAAGAAAGAGCTAGGCGACAAGCCGGGCTTCAAGGTCTATAAGAGCGTGGCCAACTTCATCCTCATCAAGTATCCCGTGGAGATTAAGGAGCGGCTGCAGAAGGCGCTGGCCGACCAGAACTACAAGATAAAGTTCATGACCGACAAGGGACTGGAGTCGTGCCTGCGTATTACCTTAGGCCGTAAGGAGCAGACACAGACCGTAGTCGATACTATTCTGAAAGTATTTAGCGAGCGTTAAAGAAATGATAGGAGTTATATTGGCTGCCGGTATGGCCAAGCGACTGCGTCCGCTGACCAACACGAAACCCAAATGCCTGTTGGAGGTTGGTGGAAGGACGTTGTTACAGCGTACCGTTGATGCTATGCGTGCAGCAGGTGCAACGGAGTTTGTCGTTGTCACAGGCTATCGTGCCGAGATGATTCGTGACTTCCTGACTGCCCACTATCAGAATCTGTCCGTGACTTTCCTGCACAACGCAGATTACGAACACAACAATAATATATATTCGTTGTGGATGGCAGGACAGGTTGTCAGAGACAAGGAGTTTCTGCTCATGGACAGCGACATTCTCTGCGACCCCGAAACGGTTGCCATTGTTGCCCGACAGGATGTCTCGGCTCTGGCGGTGAACCGTCATGAGCTGGGCGAGGAGGAGATGAAGGTTGTGGTCGATGATAATATGCAGATTACAGAAATCAGCAAGACCTGCCGACCGGAGGATGCGATGGGCGAGAGTGTGGGCATCGAGAAGATGACTGCCGATTACAGTGACGCCCTGTTCTGTGAACTCGACCAGATGATAGAGCAGGAAGGCCTCATCGACATCTTCTATGAACGTGCCTTTGAGCGCCTCATTCCACAAGGACACACCTTCAAGGTGGTTGACACGACCGAGTTGTTCAGCTACGAGCTTGACACACCCGAAGATTTCAGTAACGCCACAGCATTATTGCCAGCTCACCTTCTGTGATATGAAGATTTTTGTGATACACCCTGATAAATTCAAGGCACGCGGCGAACACATCGACTGCATGCTGAAGGGTTTGGACTACGAGTTCATCAACGAAGGCCATGATGAGCAGCAGATAGCGGCCTATATTGATAAGTATCTGTGTGACGGACGCGAACTGCTTCACCGGCCTGTGCCGCGTGCATTGTGTACCATTTCACATCTATTGGCCTGCGAGAGAATTGTGGCCGACGGGCTGGAGGGGGCACTGATACTCGAAGACGACATCGTGCTGCATAAGAATTTCCTGCCTCGTTTTGAGCAGAGTATCAAGGAATACCGCGAGCACTACGCAGACAAGAAAGTGCTCATCTCCTATGAAGACAGCTCACTGAAATTTGTTCCTCGCAGCCAGCGAGAAAAAGGGCGTATGCTCTACCGGGCTATGAAGGGACGTATGGCAGGAGCTTACTTCATCAACCACCATGCGGCGAAAGCCATTCTTGAACGGCTGAACAAGCAGCGCAGCGACTTGGCCATCGACCTCTATCACTATGAGCTGATTAAAGAAGGGTTCCTGCTCTGCCTGTGGTGTCAGCCAGCACTGGCCACGCAGGGATCGTTCACGGGTCAGTTCCCGTCTGCATTGTCATCAAGGAAAGACAGGATGATAGCTTTCAACTGGTGGCTGAAGAAGAATTACAAGCAATCACTCTATTGGTTCAGATAAAAGGAGAAAGGATATGGCTGCTTACGATATTGACGCCCTTCATCAGCGCATTCTACGCATTCTCATGGCTGTCGACAAGACATGCCGGGAGCACGGCCTGCGCTACTATATCTGGGCGGGCACCATGATAGGCGCCATCCGTCACAAGGGCTTTATTCCTTGGGACGACGACATTGATATCGCCATGCCCCGTCCTGACTACGAGGCTTTTATCGCCCACAGCCAGAAGTGGCTGCCGCAGCCTTATGAATTTGTATGTGCTGAGGACGATGCGGCCTATCCGCTGCCTTTCGGTAAGATACAAGACGCGAGTACCACACTTATTGAACGACTGCATCTGCGCTATCTTGGTGGCATCTACATTGACGTGTTCCCTATCGACGGTGTACCAGCAGGCGTGCTGAGCCGCAAGTGGCATTTTGCCTGTTATGAATACTGGAAGCGGGTGCTTTACTTGATACACCGTGACCCTTATAAGCACGGACATGGCCCTTCTTCGTGGCTGCCCCTGCTTTGCCGTAAGGTCTATACGATGGAGGGTGTGCAACGGAAGATACGTCGCTTGCTGCTGCAGAATGACTACGAGCAGTCGCCGTTGGTGGCCGACTATGATGACGGGCGTCACGGAGCCATGTCGAAAGAGGTGTTAGGTACGCCTACACCATACACTTTTGAGGGCGAGACGGTGTTGGGCGTTGAGCAGTATGACACTTACCTCAGTCATAAGTATGGCGACTATATGACCATTCCCGACGGCGACCATCAGCGCCAGCATAATTTCCATGTACTTGACTTTGAGAAGTCCTATAAAGACTACAACGTATGAGTTTCAACCTTGAGAGCGAAGAGCGTAACGGATATCTCGTTTCGCACGAGATGAAGAAAGTGTGGCAGGCAGAGTTGGACTTGCTTCAGCAGCTGCTTAATGTTTGCAGGGTGCACGGCCTACGCATCTGGGCCGATGGCGGAACGTTGCTCGGCGCTGTGCGCCACAAGGGCTTTATTCCTTGGGACGACGACATTGACCTATGCATGCCACGCGAAGACTACGACTGTCTCGTCGAGCTTGGACCTACCGCGTTCAGTGAACCGTACTTTCTGCAGTCAGCCTATAGTGATAAGGGGTATAGCCGCGGACACGCACAGCTGCGTAACAGTGCGACGGCAGCTATACGCCCGTCAGACAGTTACCGTCCGTTCAATCAGGGCATCTTCATAGACATTTTCCCCCTTGATGCCGTCCCAGAAGATACTCAGAAACTCAAGGAGACATTGCGTAGTGTGAGACGTACGCTGCGTTTTCTGAAAGCCGCCGATACGCCCATTCTCATCTCAGGCCGATGGGGACTGGTGTTCAGAAAAATACGTGCCCGTTGGGTCATCAGTCGTAAGGGTTGGACAACTATTTTCCGTGAGGCCGAGGACAAACTTCGCACGATAGCCCCTCCAGATAGCCGTTATGTAGCAGAACTTGGCTTCAGCGGCGATGACATCCTCTTCGAGCGTAGCATCTTCGACGATACCGTGTGGCTACCTTTCGAGCATATCAGCATACCTGCGCCTGCCGGCTATGACCTCATGCTGCGCACACAGTATGGTCCAGACTATATGACACCTATGCGTGCCCCATCCTATCATGGTGAACTAGTATTAGACACCCAGCGCAGCTACCGAGAGTTGCTGCCACAGGTACGCCGGCAGTATCGCCAGTCGCAAGTGCGGAAACTATTTGGAAGGAAATGAAAACGGTCGTAGCTCCCACCTACCAGCAACATGCAGCTTTCATCAGCCAGATACCCACGCTGATGGAACAGCTCCAGTGTGAGATTGTCTACGACAAGCGTAACCAAGTTGCGCGTTTCCGTCACGAAGGTAGCGTTTTCATGGTGAAGCGCTTCAAACGTGTAAATCCAATTCAGCAGATAGTCTATACCTTCTTCCGTGCTACGAAATGTGAGCGCGCCTATCGCTTTGCCGAAGAATTCCTGCAACGTGGAATTGCCACCCCACAGCCTATAGCCTATATGGAAGAGTATCTTTGCGGCCTCTTCACTACTGGCTATTTTGTCAGCGAAGAGGTGCCGGGCACAGAGACTCATCTGTTGTTGCGCGAGGTGCAGGACTATCCACGCGATTTGGCTGAGGCTGTGGCTCGGCAGATAGTGTTCATGCATAGTAAGGGCATCCTGCATGGTGACCTGAATCTGTCGAACTTCCTGTGTACTGAGGATGCAGAGGGTTATCATTTCACAATGATAGACACCAACCGCTCGAAGTTTTGTAACGGCTATCCCTCCGACGACGCATGCCTGAACAACCTTGTGAGGCTGACGCACCGTCGTGATCTGTATGAGGACTTGACACGCCGCTATGCCGTTTTACGTGGATGGGATGCTGACAGCACGGCTCGCAAGGCACTGTCCCTGCTTGACCATTTCGAGAACAGGAAAATCCGACTATAGCTCTTATAGTGTTGCAAGCGCTTGCTTGAGGGCTTCGGCAAAGTATTCGCCGTTGGCCAGACGATGACTGACCTTTGCCACATTCTTCTTCATTCTATCTAAGTCCTCAACAGTCAGCTGCTGAAGTTTCTGCTCCAGTTCACCGATGGAACTGATGGTAATGCCGATACCTTCCTGTTCGATGATGGGTGCTACTGCAGCCTCACGCCAGATGATGACCGGCAAGCCGGCACGCAGATAGAATGACACCTTGTGAGGACTGTTATAGCGCAGGTACTCGCCAAAGTCGCCTTGACAGGTATCTAATGAATCACCGTCCCACACCAGTCCAAAATCACCGTCAGCAGTGCTGATGAACTCATCGGCAGGTGTAAAGGGATAGCAGACGGCATGGGGTGCCTCAGCGATACCAGGCAGTCCGTTGGCATTACCATAAATATGAAGGTCGAAATTCTCGGCTGTACGTGCGAGTTCCAATAAATAGGAGTTCTTACGCATGACCAAGGCTCCTGCATAGACTAAAGACCAACGATGGGGTTCTGTGATCTGGAACTTCGACGTGGGTGCAGCTTCCGAGCGATAGTCAAACAGACCGAGAGCACCTATGTGGCGTTGCAGTCCTTTCTCTTTGAGCCATTGTTTCATAGCCTCGTTGGAAGCAATGATATAGTCGCCCTTGCTGAGTCTGCTCAGTTCGGTCTCCAGTGTGATGCGCTTGCGATGCAGTGCCATGAGGTCGTGGATAATGACCACCACCTTGGCCTTTCTGAGATGTGCCACCTGACAGATGAATGCAAAATACTTCTTGACAGGATATTGCAGCAGTAATACATCTCCGCGACGGAGACAGAACACCATCTTGATGATACCTATCAGATTGAGCAGGAATGCTACCACCTTATTATTATAAAAGGTAGTGGGCAGCCCCAAGTTCGCGGCACCCATCTGTCTCAGCGTACACTCGATATCGGTCTTGGCCTTATTACCGGCCCCCGAAAGGCCATAGTAATTTCTGGAGAGGAAACAAAGTCGGCTCATAGAATTCTATTTGTTGGTGAGGTCGAAGTAATGCTGTAGTACGAGCAAGGAAATGAGACGTTCGCGCTTCTGGTCGCGGAACTGGTCAATATACTCATGAGCATGGTCGATGATGCGTTGAGCCTCATCAGGGTGGTCTATATAGTACTGTAGTTTCTCCTCGATATCGCTGAAGTCGGGCTTGATCTCTATATAGTGATAGTCGGGCTTCAGTGTTCCTTCCATAAACCACGTCTCACAAGTGAGAGGAGGCGTGACGGCAATCGAGTTTGACGACATCACCCACTTCAGGTTTGAAGCTACATCGTTGCCTTCGAGCGACATGATGAACTTGTAGTCAAGGTGCTCACCAATAGTCAACTTCTCAGAATGCCACTGAGGATATTGATGCCCGATGGCTCCGATGTCGAACATAGGATGTCCGTAGAATCGGTTGGCAAACTCTAAACGGTTCATCTTTACATGATTGTCCTTACGTCCTGTCTGCTGGCCTATCTTACCACGAAAGATGGCCACATTCTTCTTCTCAGAGAACGACTTTTTATCGTTGACGAAGAGGAAATGGCGCACTTTCTCAAGATTGAGCATCACGTTGCAGGAGTTATCCTCATGAATAGGGCGGCTCTTCACAATACTTGGCAGGTCGAGGGCATAGTCCACATCGCCCGATTTCAGGATCCAACGCAGATGCTGATTGAACCAGCGGGCATACTCCATCGCATCGTAGTAATAGACCGACTGACTCGTCATAGGCTGCTGACCTATCTCTATTGCATTCTGCTGCCACAGTTTATGGTCATACGGAGTGTTGGCCAACAGCTTGCAGTAGTAGTCCACACGCTGCAGGATATAGTCCTTGTCAGGACGTTGGTTCAATTCAGCCAGTACCTTCTCCAGTCTACAGTTCAGCCAGCTCTTCGGCCACGCCTGACGAATGACATTCTTGATATAATACACGAACTTCGGATTCTTACCGCTGTTCAAGGTATAATAAATCTTACGAGACAGACCTTGTTTGCTCATATCGTTTCTATGCTTTATCGTTTTCTTTCGTTGTCATATCTTCCCTCTTCCGCTTCCAGCGGTTATGTGTCCACAGGTAGAAAGCAGGTTGCCGGCAGATACTCTCTTCGAGCATCTGGAAAAAGCGGCGGGTAATGTCGTTTTCGGCTTCTTGTGAAGCGTGAGCAGACAACAAGCGGAAATGGCACACATAATTGCCCCTGCTGGGACGACTCATGTCAACATAGAAGACGGCATCGTCTACCTTGCGCATAATGCGTTCGCCACCTGTGAAAACGGGGGTGTCGTGATTCAGGAACGGCAGCCACAGGTGGATGTTATCCCACTTTGGCGTCTGGTCGCTTATATATCCAAAGAGTGAGCGCCGGTTCTCTTGCCGATATTCCACGAGATAACGCAGAATGTGCTTCTTCTTGATACACACGCCACCGTGTGACGAACGTATATCTATGAAGAGCCAGTCCATTGGGTCGTTGCGCAGTGGATGATAGATAAGTCCCATCACGGCCTCGGTGTGGCGATGGAAGGCGAGCCCCGTAGCAGAAAGCCATTCCCAGTTGCAGTAATGTCCCAGGATGGCAGCGCAGTCCTGACCGTTGTCGAAACACTTCTCCAACTCCTCGACACCACGGAACTCAATATGCTGCAGCAGTGTCTTGTCTGATATACTCAGGAGTTTGAAGGTCTCGAATATATAGTCACAAAACCAGTGATAGAACTCTCGTTCGATCTTCTTCAGCTCCGCAGGGCTCTTCTGAGGGAAAGAAGAAGAAAGATTCTTCCATACAATCTTACGCCTGTATCTGACGGCATGATAGACGAGCAGATACAGCCCGTCACTCAGCAGATAGAGCAGCCAGAAGGGCAGTAGCGACAAGGTGTAGACCAGTCCATAAAGAAGATAGTAGGTAAATCGTTCCATCGCTATACTATTTTGTCGTTATTCTATGGTCATGTGAAGCACTTTTTCCACAAGTGGAGCCATATCGTAATACTTGTATTCCGCCAGTCGTCCACCAAAGATGACGTTAGCGGTCTTTGAGCCCAATTCGCGGTATTGCTCAGCCAATCGGTTGTTTCTCTTATCGTTCACGGGGTAGAATGGTTCCATGCCAGGTTTCCACTCTGTTGGGTATTCGCGAGTAATAACGGTGTTCGGACAGTCATAGACCGCCTGACCGAACATCTCGAAATGCTTGTGCTCGTAGATGCGGGTATAGGGAACATCGGAATCCGTGAAATTCATGACGGCGTTGCCCTGATAGTTAGAAACGGGCAGAACCTCCTGCTCGAAACGGAGTGAACGATAGTCGAGCCGTCCCAGGCGATAGTCGAAGAACTCGTCAATCTGTCCGGTGAAGACAATCTTGTCGGCCAGTTCTTCCCAATAGTTGCGGTCGGCAAAGAAGTCAGCATTGGTACGCGTCTCCACTCCTTCCAGCAACTTGCTGACGAGGAGCGTGTAGCCGCCGATGGGTATTCCCTGATAACGGTCGTTGAAATAGTTGTTGTCATAGACAAAGCGCAGGGGCAGCCGCTGGATGATAAACGGCGGCAGCTCGGTGCACTTGCGTCCCCATTGTTTCTCCGTATATCCCTTAATGAGTGTTTCGTAGATGTCGTGTCCCACCAACAGCAGTGCCTGCTCCTCCAGATTGCGAGGGGCTGCAGCACCTTCTTGCTCCAACCTCTGCACCACCTGCTGTCGCTGCTCATTAATGACAGCCTTTGCCTCGGCAGGCGTCGTGACACCCCACATCTGGTGGAAGGTGTTCATGTTGAACGGCAGATTATACTGCTTGCCTCGGTAGTTTGCAATCGGCGAGTTGGTATAGCGGTTGAACTCTACGAGACTATTCACGAACTGCCAGGTTTCCTTGCTCGACGTATGGAAGATGTGGGCACCGTAGCGATGCACATTGATGCCTTCTACCTGTTCGCTGTAGATGTTGCCGCCCAAGTGGCGTCGGCGGTCAATGACCAGACACCGGCGGCCAGTCCGATAGGCGCGGTAGGCAAACATAGAGCCAAACAGGCCTGCACCTATGATAAGGTAGTCGTATTCTTTATGATGTTTCTGTTCTGCTGTCATCGGTTCTTTAAATCATTGGTGGTTACTTGTAGAATGGCTTTGTTGAGTTGCAGCAGGCGTGCGCTGTCAGGGCTCTGACTGATGGTGATACTCCGCACGTCGCAGTCGTAGAGGATATGCCCGGTGCTGTCGATGAGCAGCTGGGCATTGTTATAGTTGTTGACAGCCGTTGGATAGAGGTAGCTTTTCGAGAGCACGTCACGGCTGAAAGTGAACGCCTCGTGGCTGAGGTGCATCTGTCCGAGTAGTGTGGCTGCCAGATCAGTCTGGTTGCATAGTGCTTCGATGCGACGGGGCTCTTTCACGGCACCGCCCACCCACAGCATGGGAATGTGGTTCTTCAGTAGGGGTTTCGATTGGTCAATATCGCCATTGTTGATGCCGTGGTCGGCCAGCATGATGATGAGCAGGTTCTGCCAGGCGGCAGTTTTCTTGAGCGGTTCAATGAAGTTCCTCAGGCAATGGTCGAGATAAGCAAAAGCATTCTGCTTCTCGTTGGGATGTTGCTTGATGGGCACGTCCCAAGGCTCATGGCTACTCAGTGTGGAGTAGCCGATGAGGAAGCGGCTGTTCTCTCTGCCCTTCTGTATTGTATCGCTGAGTGCGCCGAAGGTAATATCATCGCGAACACCCCATTTAGCCGACCGACGCTCTAAGGCCGTGAAGTCGTCCATGCTGACAAGCTGTCCCCAACCCGTAGCCACAAGATAGCTGCGCATGTTGGTGAAGTTGATGTCGCCACCATAGAGATAGCTGGTCGTGTAGCCTTCCTGTTGCAGAGAGCTGGCTATGCTAGGCAGCGTACGGCTCTTCTCGGGCATTTTCATGACCGACAGGGTAGGGAACGACGGATAACCACTCAGCGTACAGAGTGTGCCTCGGTCGGTACGCCACGAGTTGGCGTAGCAATTGGCGAACCACACGCCTTCCTTCTTCAGCCGCTGAAGGTAGGGCATTGCAGCAGCAAACTGCTCGCCACAGCTCTCCAGCAGAATAATCACCACGTTCGGACGGTCTGTGGTAAGCAGCGTGTCCGACTGTACGCTCTCCGTCGTATAGACCGAGGCTGTAAGGGCTGTAGCCTCATCGTCGTCCATGAACTGATATTGGGCGGTATCTCCCATCGTATGGCTCAGCGAGTAGAGGAACGAGAATACGGGGTTGACGGCTGAGTGGTTCAGAAACTGATTTTGCGAATAATATACCTGCCCGATGTTCGTTGTCGATTCACTGAAACCTCCACGAATGCCAATGACCATCAGCGGTGTCGTGAGCAGAAAGAGCAGAGACTCGATAAGACGATGAGGAGAAGGCTTGAACTGGGTACGCAGACATGCATATCCTAAATAAAACAGATAAGCCAATATGGCTATAATCACTAATCTGATTAGCAGGTAGCCCGTTGAGACGCTGGCGGCAGCCTCAGTCGGTGTCTCCAAGTAGCTGAGGCAGGAGGCATCGAGTTTAAAGCCCCAGAAGGGATAGAGGCTGGTGTCGGCTACAAAGGCAAGGGCAAATGCCGCAGCAATAATTGCATAGTATGAACGGTACAGCCATCGGGGAATGTTAATCCACAGGGAGGCAATGACCAGAAGGAAGGGCAGTATGATGAAGTAGAGGGCAGTAGAGAAGTCCAGCGAGAGCCCGTGTCCAATGACGGCCATCACATCTGACGCAGCAAAGGTGTGTCCCTCATGATTGAAAAGCATGAAAGCAACCTTAGCGAGGACAAACAACAAGATTGTCAGCAGGTAGATGTTAAGCAGATAGCCCAGTCGTTGTTTCATTAGCTCTGCATCTCGTGTAGTTTCTTATAGTAACCGTCAACGGACAATAGTTCTTCATGAGTGCCACGCTCCACGATGCGGCCGTCATGAAGTACACAGATTTCGTCGGCATTCTTGATGGTCGACAGGCGGTGGGCGATGGCCACCGTCGTACGTGTCTTCATCAGTCGCTCCAAGGCGTCCTGTACCAGTCGTTCGCTTTCAGTGTCGAGAGCCGAGGTGGCTTCGTCGAGGATGAGGATGGGCGGGTTCTTCAGGATGGCACGTGCAATGCTGACACGCTGTCGCTGACCTCCCGAGAGACGACCGCCGCGATCGCCGATGTTCGTATCGAATTGGTGTTCAGAGGCCATGATGAAGTCGTAGGCGTTGGCAATGCGTGCTGCTTCCTCTATCTGTTCCTGTGTGGCATTATCGACACCAAACGAGATGTTGTTCCTGAAGGAGTCGTTGAAGAGGATGGCTTCCTGATTGACGTTACCGATAAGCTGGCGCAAATCATGAATGCCCAGCTGCTTGACGTTGATGCCGTCAATAAGCACTTCACCTTCCTGCACGTCGTAGTAGCGGGGAATTAGATCGACCATCGTCGACTTGCCGCTGCCACTCTGGCCGACAAGGGCAATGGTCTTGCCTTTGGGAATGACAAGGTTGATATCTTTCAGTACCCATGTTTCGCCATAACGGAAACTGACATTTCTGAACTCTATCTGGTGCTCAAAACTGGCGATATGCTTGGGCTGACTGACCTCTTTGATGGTGTTCTCGGCCTTCAGGATCTTGTCGATACGCTCCATCGAGGCTAATCCCTTGGGAATGTTGTATCCGGCTTTTGAGAAGTCTTTAAGCGGTTGGATGATGGAGTAGAGAATTACCATATAGTAGATGAAAGTGGGACCCGTGATGGCCTGGCTTGTGAGCACAAGGATTCCTCCAAACCACAGCACGATGATAATCATCACTGTGCCCAAGAACTCGCTCATCGGATGGGCCATCGACTGACGTATGTTCACCCGCATAATGTCGTTGCGGTAGGCGGAGTTCACCTTGTCGAAGCGTGTGTTCATCTTTTCCTCTGCACAGAAGGCCTTGATGATACGTAGTCCGCCCAGCGTCTCCTCTACCTGACTCATGGTATCGCTCCACAGGGCTTGTGCCGCAATGCTTTTACGCTTCAGCTTACGTCCCACCAATCCCATGAACCAACCAAAGATGGGTACGAAAAAAATGGTAAATAGCGTGAGCTGCCACGACACGAAGAGCAACGTGGAGAAATAGACGATAATCAGGATGGGATTCTTGAACAACATATCCAAACTCGACATGATGCTCGACTCCACCTCCTGCACATCGCCGCTCATACGTGCAATGATGTCACCCTTGCGCTCCTCCGAGAAGAAGCCTAAAGGCAGTGCTGTTATTTTCTGATAGAGTTGGTTGCGAATGTCACGCACCACACCCGTTCGGATGGGGATGATTGTAGCAGACGATGCAAAGTATGCCCCTGTCTTCAAGGCGGTGGTGAAGGCGAGGAACAAGCCGATAAACAGGAGCGTTGTCGTCTGTCCGAATTCAGCTATCAACCCTGTAACGTAATAGTTCAGGTTGTTCATCAACACGTCCTGTATGTTGCCCCAGTCCCACGCCATCAGACTGGTGGCAGCTTCGGCGTCACCTGTCTGGAAGAGTATTTGCAGGATGGGGATGAGTGCTGCAAACGAGAAGATGTTGAGCACCGCCGAAAGGATGTTGAAGATGACTGACAACACCAGGTATTTCTTGTAGGGCGGCACGAAGCGCCTTAGTACACTCAGGAACTCCTTCATGGTCGATGACTATTCGTTATCAATTGGGCAGACTGTGCCGAACAGGGTAGCGCTGGTGCTGCCGGTAATCTTGACGCGCACGGTCTCACCGATGTGGTGACCGGCTTTGTCGAACACCACCATCTTGTTCTGCTCCGTACGGCCGCAGAGCTGTTCGCGGCTGCGCTTGGAGAAGCCTTCTACGAGCACATCGAACTCCTTACCCTCGTTTTTCTTGTTCTGCTGGGCAGAAATCTCAGTCTGCAGGGCGATAAGCTCATTCAGACGGCGAATCTTCTCGTCCTCAGACACGTCGTCGGGTAGATGCTTCGAAGCGTAGGTGCCTGGGCGCTCGGAGTACTTGAACATGAAGGCAGAGTCGTAGTGCACCTGTCTCATCAGGTCGAGCGACAGCTGGTGGTCCTCTTCGGTCTCGGAGTGGTAGCCCACGAAGATGTCAGTAGACAGGCCGCAGTCAGGCACGATGCGGCGGATGGCATCGACACGATCCAGATACCATTCGCGGGTATACTTGCGGTTCATGAGCTTCAGTATACGGTTAGAGCCACTCTGTACGGGCAGGTGTATATGCTTGCAGACGTTTGGCATTTCGGCGATGACCTTCAGTGTCTCATCGCTCATGTCCTTCGGGTGGCTGGTAGTGAAGCGTATGCGCAACTCAGGAGCCTCCTTGGCCACAGCCCTCAACAGCTTAGGGAAGTCAATCTCTTTCTCTCCTTCTCTCCTTTCCTCCATACTCCTATACGAATTCACGTTCTGCCCCAGCAGTGTCACCTCCTTGAACCCGCGGTCACGCAGGTCGCGAACCTCTCTTAAGATGCTCTCCACATCGCGGCTGCGCTCACGGCCACGGGTATAGGGCACGATGCAGTAATGACAGAAGTTGTTGCAGCCGCGCATGATACTCACGAATCCGCCAATCTTGTGGCCCAGAGCTATGCGCTGAGGCACCACGTCGCGGTAGGTCTCCGTCGTCGACAGCTCGATGTTCATGGCCTTATGGCCCAGTTCGGCCTGTGCTACGAGATCGGGCAGACTCATATAGGCATCAGGGCCGGCCACCAGGTCGACACCATACTTCTCTAACAGGTCTTTCTGTACACGTTCCGCCATACAGCCCAGAACGCCGACGATAAGCCTACGGGACCTCTTGAGGGCATTGAGCGCCTCTAACCTGTGGATAATCTTCTGCTCGGCATTGTCGCGAACAGAGCAGGTATTCAGGAACACCGCGTCGGCCACGGCAATATCGTCCGTTGTCTCGTAACCCGCCATCTGCATTACCGAGGCGACTACTTCCGAGTCTGCCACGTTCATCTGGCATCCGTACGTCTCAATCAACAGTTTTTTCATTATTTTTTGTTATTTGGGTGCAAAGTTACTAAATATTTCTCATTTCTCATTTCTCATTTCTCATTTATTTCGTACCTTTGCGCCCTGAATGATGAAACGTTTGTTTTTTTTGCTCCTCATGAGCTGCGCTGTCAGCTTCCAGGCGCTGGCCCAAACCAGTGCCGACGACCCTACGTTTGCACCTACCGTCAAGGTTGGTAAGGTGCTTGACCGTGGCGACAGTATACAGTACATGGAGCTCTCGAACGTCTACGTCTACCCACAGATGGAGTTCAAGAACCAGCGGCAGCAGGCTTCCTACATGAGGCTGGTCAAGAACGTCAAGGCCGTGCTGCCTATTGCCAAGGATGCCCGATACCTGCTTGTTGAGACTGCCGAGTTTCTTGAGACGCTACCCAACAAGAAAGCCAAGGAGGAGCACATGAAGCGTGTCGAGGCCAGCATCTTCAAGGAATATAAACCCAAAATGAAGAAGCTCACTTATTCACAAGGCAAACTTCTCATCAAACTCATTCATCGCGAGTGTAACTCTTCCAGTTATGAGGCCATCCAGGCTTTTATGGGGCCCGTCCGTGCCAGCTTCTGGCAGGTCTTTGCCTGGACTTTCGGTGCCAGCCTCAAGAAGACCTACGATGCTGAAGGTACTGACCGCCTCACAGAGCGTGTTGTCCTGATGGTTGAGGCAGGACAAATCTAAATAATCCACAAGGTTTTATAATGCTTAGCGGCGGGTGCGCTACAATGCTTAGCGGCAATCACGCTGTACCTGCGCCATGACGCGAAGGAAGTTGCCACCCCATATCTTCTGGATGTCGCGCTCAGAGTAGTGGCGACTGAGGAGTTGACGTGTGAACTGCAGGAGTTCGGAGGAGTCGCGTAGACCACAGATGCCGCCATCGCCATCGAAATCGGTACCCAAACCAACGTGGTCGATACCCATGACCTTGACGGCATGCTCCAGATGAGCCATGGCATCAAGGATGGTAGCATCGCCCTGCTTCTTGAGAAAGCCCGAATAGAGGGTGATCTGCATGACGCCGCCAACGGCAGCAAGGCGTCGCATCTGGTCGTCAGTAAGATTACGGGGATGGTCGCAGAGGGCGCGGCAGCTGGAGTGGCTGCAGACAATGGGTGTGGCACTGATGTCAAGGGCGTCGTAGAACGACTTCTCGGCAGCGTGGCTGAGGTCGACCATCAGCCCCAGACGGTTCATCTCGCGGATGACCTGTTCGCCAAAGCGGCTGACGCCACCATGGGTATTGCAGCCACGGGCTGAGTCGCAGAGGTCGTTATCGCCGTTGTGACAGAGGGTGAGATAGACGACTCCCCGCTGGGCGAAGTGCTTGACGTTCTGCAGTTGGCCGCCAAGGGCAAGACCATTCTCTATGCCAAGCATGATGCTCTTCCGACCATGACGCTTGTCCTCATAGAGGTCGGCAGGTGTGCGGGCGATGCTGATGTACTGCTGGTTCTCGGCAACGATCTGCTCAATCTTGTCGAAGATGAGGTCGGCGTATTCCGTAGGTCCCTGCACGTCGAAGGCGACATTCGAGGAGAAAGTCTCGCCAATCTTGGGCTGAGGCAGGTATGCCACCATGATGGTAGCGTCCTGACGACCCTCAGTCATCTTGTGGAGGTCTACAAGGATGCGTGGGTCGCGCTGCTCGAAGTGGATGTCCTTGGGGAAGAACATGGGAGTGTCGCAGTGGGTGTCGAGCGTCAGCACGCGGTTGTGAACGTTGTGGGCCTCGCGATAGGCACGAGCCTCGCCGACAAGCCACTGGAAGAGTGGCTGTCCACTGTCACCCATGCACTCGGGATGCCACTGGACGCCGAGGATGCTCTTCATCTCGCTGCTCTCAATAGCCTCAACGACACCGTCGGCAGCTGTCGCAACGACACGGAACCGCTCGCCAGACTCACTGACTGCCTGATGGTGGAAGGAGTTGACATAAAGCCTCCCCCCACCCCCTTCCGATTGGAGGGGGAACAAAGACGCCTCATATATATTATATAAGGTGGAATCCTCAATGACGTTGACGCTATGGGTAGGCTCCGAGCGGTTGGCATCCTGCGAATGTTTGACCAATCCTCCCTTCCAGTCGGAGGAGGTTGGGGGGAGGCTTATATCCTGCTTCACTTTTCCTCCCAAAGCCACTGCCAGTGTTTGTATGCCACGACAAATGCCGAGCATGGGCAGCTGGCGGTTATAGGCTAGACGGGTGATGAGCAGTTCGGGCAGGTCGCGCTCGCTGTTGATGCCGTGGAGTCCGGGCTGTGGCTCTTCTCCTGCCCACAGGGGGTTGATGTCGCCACCGCCACTCAGAATGAGGCCGTCGAGATGGTCGAGGGTATTCATGAGCACCTCGCGTTCGGCCGAGGGCGGAATGACCATAGGAACACCACCTGCGCGGATGACTGACTGGTAGTAGCCGCTGCCCAGGGTGCAGCAGTTGTCAGTGAAATTGCCGGTGATGCCTATGACAGGGCGTCGTTCGGCAGCGGGATATCGGGTATAGACACTATCGACGTGTGCCTGAAGGTCGAACTGTTTCATGAGATTAGCTGTTAGCTATTTGCCGGGGGCTGTTGGCTACTCCTCTACGTGCACGGGAATCTCGCGCTTGATGCTTTGCTCCAGCGAGATGAGCGTCTCTGTAGCCACAACGCCGTGGATGTCCTGCAGGCGGCCGTTCAGCAGTTCCATGAGCTGTTCGTTGTCGCGGGCATAGAGTTTGACAAGCATGGTGTAGGGGCCTGTGGTGAAGTGGCACTCCACAACTTCGGGGATGTGCTGCAGTTCCTCGACCACATCCTTATACATGGAACCTTTCTCCAGATTGATGCCGACGTAGGTGCAAGTGCTATAGCCGAGGCTCTTGGGGTTGACGTCGAAGCCACTACCAGTGATGACATCGGCCTCGATGAGGTGCTGCACGCGCTGATGTATGGCTGCGCGCGACACGTTGCACTCTGCTGCCACATCCTTAAACGGAATGCGTGCGTTCTTCGACAAGATGCTCAGGATTTTCTTATCCAGCTTATCAATTTTTTCCATTTCTAAGAGGGTTGTGTTACAATTTGTCAGCAAAAGTAATCATTTTTGCCGATACCTGCAACAAAAAGCGGAAAAAAATAAAAAAAGTGTGCCATTTTCGTGGCACACTTTGTGTTGAAGTTATTTCTTTGAACCTTTTTTCTTGTCTTTGGTGGCAGTTTTCGATTCTGTCACCTCGACTTTTGGCTGAGGCTTGTCAATACCTACGAGCTCAACGTCGAAGATGAGCGTCGAGTAGGGCTTAATCTGTCCGGAGTTGCGCTCGCCGTAGGCCAGCTCCTGCGGAATGTAGAGCTGCCACTTTGAGCCAACGGGCATCATGGTCAGAGCCTCCGTCCATCCTCTGATGACCTGGTCGGGACGGAACGAAGAGGGCTTGTCGCCGTGTCTCTTCGAAGCATCGAAGACGGTACCGTCGATGAGACGACCCTCGTAGTGCACTAGCACCTTGTCGGTGAGTTGAGGTACTTCGCCTTCACCCTGAACAAGCACTTTGTACTGAAGACCGCTGGGAGTGGTGATGACGCTGTCTTTCTTGGCGTTCTCCTCCAGGAACTTCTTACCTGCCTCACGGTTCGGGCCATAGAGCTTCTCGTCCTTAGCCAGCTTGTCGGCAGCCTGCTTCTGCTTGAAGTACTCCTCGGCAACAGCCAGTGTGAAGTGTGTCGTGTCAGCAGTCAGAGCGTCGGTGAAGCCACGATAGAAGAGTGTAGCGATGATGGAGTCGGGTGAGTCGTTGAACTCCTTGCTGATGCCAGGGAGCATGCGTCCGTTCACCTGATTGGCTATCTCCATGCCGGCAGCATAAGCCTTCAGCTTGGGGTTGTCGCCACAATTAACGAGTTCTTTGAAACCGCGAATGAAGTCGGCCATGTAGGCGGTGTCGACACCCTGCTGGGTGAGGTAGGGAATGAGGCCGTTGGTGACGCTGATACCAGCAGCATAGCTGACGGAGTCGGAACTAGTGGCCAGGGCTACGGGTGCTTCGACGGGAGCCTCAGTGGTCACATTCTTCTTTTTCTTTGCCGCCTCGGCGGTATTAAAAGCAGCACCCGCTACGAGAGCGAGTGCTGTGATGACAATCAGCTTCTTCATGATTACTTCTTGGGATTAACTTCAATCAGTTCAATTTTGAATTTCAGAGCTGAGAAAGGCTTGATGTCGCCCTGCTCACGCTCGCCGTAAGCCAGCTCCTGAGGAATGTAAACCTCCCAGATAGAACCCTCGGGCATGTGAGTCATGACGTCAGTCCAACCCTTGATGACCTGGTTGCAGCGCAGGGTGAGGGGCTCACCACGCTTGTAAGAGCTGTCGAAGACGGTGTCGTTGAGCAGACGGCCCTCATAGTGAACCTTCACCAGTGAGGTGTCGGCGGGGATGGCACCCGTACCTTCCTTGATGACCTTGTACTGAACGCCGCTCTCCAGTGTCTTCACACCGTCCTTCTTGGCGTTGGCAGCGAGGAACTTCTCGCCAGCCTCCTTGTTGGGACCGTACTCAGCCTCCAGGCTCTTAGCCTTGATCTCGCGCATCTTATCCTGGGCTACGGTCTGAGCCTGCTCAACAGTCATGAGACCCTGCTTGCCCGTTGTTCCGCTGATGAAGCCAGCCATGAAGTTCTTCAGTGAGATGGTCTTTGTAGAGTCGTTGCCGAACACCTCGCGGTTGATGCCCTTCACCATCTGGTTGCCAATCTGCTGACCAATCTGGATACCGGCATAGTAGGCGGCCTTCTTCTTGTTGTCGCCAGCGTTAGCACCCTCGTTGAGACCCTTGATGAACTCACCGATGTAAGCGGTGTCAACACCCAGCTGGTTGACGAGATACTCTTTCAGACCTTGTGTCTGAGCCATACCGATGGCGTAGCTCATGGTGTCGACATCGGTCTTCAGGTTTGCTGTGGGAGTCTGGTTGCCGCAGGCGGTGAAGCCAGCAGCTACAATAGCCATAGAGGCTACAATCATTAACTTTTTCATTGTTGTTGTTTAATTAATATTTTGGTTTGCAATTTTCTTATGGGGCCTATGGGGCTCATGGGGCCTATGGGACTTATGGGCTTATTACACCACTTGTATCAGCTCTACGTCGAAAATCAGTGCGGCATAGGGGGGAATCGATGCTCCGGCACCACCCTCGCCGTAACCCAGACGATAGGGGATGAAGAAACGGTACTTGGCACCCTCCTTCATCAGCTGCAAGCCCTCTGTCCAGCCTGCAATCACCTGCTGCAGGGGGAATGTGGCGGGCTCGCCGCGCTGAACACTGCTGTCAAAGACGGTACCGTCGATGAGGAAGCCCTCGTAGTGACACATCACCGTGTCCTTGGCTGTGGGTTGCTTGCCGTTGCCCTCTTTGAGCACCTTGTACTGCAGACCGCTATTGGTGGTGACGACACCTTCCTTCTTGGCGTTCTCTGCCAGGTATTTCTCGCCGGCTTCCTTCTGGGCCTTGCCCTGCTCGGCTCGCTGAGCGTTAATCTTCTTCTCCTGCTGTGCGAAATAGTCCTGCACAATCTGCTGTGCCTCACGGTGTTGAACCTTCAGTTCCGCTCCGGCGATGACGTCCTTGATGGCCTGTGCGAAATCGTCGATATTCAGCTCGCTGGCACCCATTTGTGACAGCTGCTGACCAATGCCCAAGCCTAAGGCGTAGCTTACTTTATCCATGTCTTTCTCTTAATAATAATGTGTAAATTTCCGAAAATCGCGGCAAAGGTACAATAAAAAAGTGAAAAGTGAAGAGTGAAAAGTGAAAAAATTGCTGATGCAGAACAAAATTTCTTAATTCTTAACGCTAAATTCCAAACTTTTCCTTAACTTTGCATCATATAACTCTTGGCTTATGAAAAAGATTGTTGTTTTGACGGGTGCCGGCATGTCGGTGGAAAGTGGTCTGAAGACATTCCGCGATGCCGACGGACTGTGGGAAGAGTATCCCGTTAGTCAGGTGGCTACTCACGAAGGATGGGAGGCCGACCCCACACTGGTAACTAACTTCTACAACATGCTCCGCAAGAAGTGCTGGGGTGTGAAGCCTAACGAGGGCCACCGCCTGGTGGCCAAGCTTGAGGAGAAGTACGATGTGACGGTGGTGACGCAGAACGTCGACAACCTGCATGAGCAGGCTGGCTCCTCGAAGGTCATCCATCTGCATGGCGAGCTGATGAAGGTGTGCTCCAGCCGTGATGTCGACGACTCCCGCTACCAGATGACGCTGACGCCCGACAACTGCGAAGTGGAACCAGGCACAAAGGCTGGCGACGGCTCACTGCTGCGCCCGTTCATCGTGTTCTTCGGCGAGGCAGTGCCCAACATCACCGTTGCCGCTGAGGAGGTGCAGACGGCTGACATCATGATCATCATCGGCACGTCGCTGGCTGTCTATCCTGCCGCCGGACTCATTCACTACGCCAGTCCCTCGACACCCATCTACCTCATTGACCCCAACCCCATCAGTGCCGGCGGACGCGTCCATCAGATACAGAAGGGTGCCTCCGAGGGCATGAAGGAACTGATGGAAATTCTAGACAAAGGCTGACATTTTGTGCATATTTATAGCATCAAAAGTGCATATTTGCAAGTTTTCTGCTGCAAATATGCACTTTTTGCTTGTTTTCTTTGGCTATTCCGCCAAAAATGAATAATTTTGCAGCCGCTTAAGTAGAATGTAGTAATTAATACAATATTGTTATGGCAGAACAATTAGAAGTGAAGGAACTGGACCAGGTTGTGGTCCGCTTCTCTGGTGACTCCGGCGACGGCATGCAGCTGGCCGGCAACATCTTTTCTACGGTCAGTGCCACCGTTGGTAACGGCATTTCCACATTCCCCGACTACCCCGCTGACATCCGCGCCCCGCAAGGTTCGCTGACGGGTGTCTCTGGTTTTCAGGTGCACATCGGTGCAGGCAAGGTCTATACCCCTGGCGACAAGTGCGACGTGCTCGTCGCCATGAATGCTGCTGCGCTGAAGACGCAGTATCGCTATGCCAAGCCTGGTGCTACGATTATCATCGACACCGACTCTTTCGGTCCCAAGGATTTGGAGAAGGCACAGTTCCAGACGGAGGACTATCTCGGCGAGATGGGCATCGATCCCGACCGCGTCATTCAGTGTCCGCTCACCACAATGGTGAAGGACTGTCTGGCTGATAGTGGTATGGATAACAAGGCCATGCTCAAGTGCCGTAACATGTTTGCACTCGGCCTCGTCTGCTGGCTCTTCGACCGCGACCTGAACCTTGTGGCCAATTTCCTGCGTGAGAAGTTTGCCAAGAAGCCTGCCATCGCTGAGGCCAACATCAAGGTCATCCAGGCTGGTTGGGACTATGGTCACAACACCCACTCCAGCGCCATCAACGTCTATCGCGTGGAGTCTAAGGAGAAGGAGCCCGGCCGTTACATGGATATTACGGGTAACAAGGCTACGGCCTACGGTTTCATTGCTGCTGCCGAGAAGGCAGGCTTGCGTCTCTATCTGGGTTCTTACCCCATTACGCCTGCTACCGACGTGCTCCACGAGCTGTCAAAGCATAAGTCTTGCGGTGTCATCACCGTTCAGTGCGAGGACGAGATCAGTGGCTGTGCCTCTGCCCTTGGCGCTTCGTTCGCCGGTGCTCTTGGCGTCACCTCAACCTCTGGCCCTGGCATCTGCCTGAAGTCCGAGGCCATGAACCTCGCCGTCATCATGGAGTTGCCGCTCGTTGTGCTCGACGTGCAGCGTGGTGGTCCTGCCACTGGTCTTCCCACGAAGTCGGAGCAGACCGACCTGTTGCAGGCCCTCTTCGGACGTAACGGTGAGAGCCCCATGCCTGTGATGGCTGCCACCAGTCCTACCGACTGCTTCGACGCTGCCTACCAGGCTTGTAAGATTGCCTTGGAGCACATGACGCCTGTCGTGCTGCTCACCGATGCCTTCGTGGCCAACGGCTCTGGCGCCTTCAAACTGCCTGAGATGGATAAGCTCGACCCCATCAATCCTCCCTATGTTCCTGAGGAGCTGAAGGGCAAGTGGACACCCTACATGCGTGCTGAGAATGGTACCCGCTACTGGGCTGTGCCTGGCCGTGAAGGGTTTGCTCATATTCTTGGTGGACTGGAGAAGGACTCTAACACGGGCGCCATCTCGACGAATCCTGAGAACCACGACCTGATGACGCGTCTGCGTCAGCAGAAGATAGACAATATCCAGGTGCCCGACCTCGAGGTGGCTGGCGACGTTCAGGATGCCGACCTGCTCATCGTGGGCTTCGGCTCTACCTACGGTCATCTGCACTCGGCCATGGACGAGCTCCGTTCCAAAGGCTACAAGGTGGCACAGGCCCACTTCAAGTACCTGAATCCGCTGCCCAAGAACACGGCCGAAGTGCTCTCTAAGTACAAGAAGGTGGTGGTGGCCGAGCAGAACATGGGTCAGCTGGCCGGCTACCTGCGTATGAAGGTCGACAACTTCGTTCCCTTCCAGTTCAACCAGGTCAAGGGTCAGCCCTTCGTGGTCGAGGAGTTAGTCAACGCATTCGAGGAAATCTTGAAGAAGTAAAAAGGTAAAATAAGTAAAAAGCTATGAGTTATACAGCACAAGATTACAAGAAAGGCCAGCCCCGTTGGTGCCCTGGTTGCGGCGACCACTTCTTCCTGGCTTCACTCCATAAGGCTATGGCCGAGATTGGCGTAGCCCCTGAGAACGTCGCAGTCATCTCCGGTATCGGCTGCTCCAGCCGTCTGCCCCACTACATGGCTACCTACGGCATGAACACCATCCACGGTCGTGCTGCCGCCATCGCTACTGGCGCCAAGGTGGCTAACCCCGACCTCACCGTATGGCAGGTGTCTGGCGACGGCGACGGACTGGCTATCGGTGGCAACCACTTCATCCATGCCAACCGTCGCAACATCGACCTGAACATGATTCTCCTGAACAACCGCATCTACGGTCTGACGAAGGGTCAGTACTCGCCCACCTCGCCCCGTGGCTTCGTCTCTAAGTCGAGCCCCTACGGCACCGTCGAGGACCCGTTCCGCCCTGCCGAGCTCTGCTTTGGTGCCCGCGGCCACTTCTTCGCCCGTTGCGTGGCTACCGATGCCAAGGGTACCGTCGAGGTGCTGCAGGCAGCCTACAAGCACAAGGGCGCCAGCGTCACTGAGGTGCTGCAGAACTGCGTCATCTTCAACGACCACTGCCACGATGTGGTTTACAACAACGAGGGCCGTAAGAAGAACGCCATCTACGTCCGTCACGGCGAGAAGCTCGTCTTCGGCGAGAACTCGGAGTTCGGTCTCGTGCAGCAGGGCTTCGGCCTGAAGGTTGTCGAGATAGGGAAGGACGGCTACACCATTGACGACGTCCTCGTTCACGATGCCCACTGCCAGGACAACACCCTGCAGCTGAAGCTCGCCCTGATGACACCTGAGGACGGCTTCCCCATTGCCCTTGGCGTTATCCGCGATGTCGACGCTCCCACCTACAACGACGCCGTTCACGCACAGCTCGCAGAAGTCTCTGCCCAGAAGAAGTACCACAACTTCGAGGAGCTTCTGGAGACCAACGACATCTGGACTGTTCAGTAAACGCGCAGTCAGAGCATAACAATTCCTACTATTGGGGCTGGGTTTCTCACGAACTCAGCCCCAATTTCTTCTCTGAAGATAATCCACATACCAGTCCTCCCGTCGCGGAGAGACTTTATAAGAAGGAGATGTTCAGAAGTTCGGAACTTCCGAAGTTCCGAATTTCAGTGACATATATATATAAATAGTTAATTTTTTTAATAATTACACTAAATATCCGAACTTCCGAACTTCCGAACTTTTCGGAGTCCGGACTCCACGAAGCACCCTTGTCCCGTCCTCTCCCTCGCGACATTCTGGCAATAAGGGCCGACTCTCAGAAAGTACTCCATGACTTTGGGGAAATACTCAACGACTTTTGCGAAATACTCCATGAGAATTTTTCAAAACTCATGGAGTATTTTCTGAAAATCGTGCACTATTTCTTCTGTCCACTATCCAGGCCTCTTATAGCTCTATGACTTTGTCATAGAGCAGAAACGTTTGGTGACGGGTGACAGATGAAAGTGTATTTTTCAAACTTCCTACGCGTACCGCGCACACGTGCGTATGTACACCTGAGCGCATTATGCGCTCGCGCGGTACGCGTGATACTTTTTGTAATTTAATGTTTCATCTGTCATCCGTCACCCCATTAAGTGTATTCTTTAACAATCTTTTCAGACGATTATTTGTCTGTATCACGAAGAATACTTACCTTTGAGGCCGATTAAGTACAAACTAGAAACCATAAACAGACCAGAGAGTCCCCTGATTTACATGATAGGTGCCATATCTGTACTTTGGATTTGGAAAAAGCTTACATAACATTGTAGGCGTTATTTTATGGCCTGGAAACTCAAATATCGCTGTCAGGAATGTGGCTATGAAGCTGAGGTGTACGAAGGCAGAGGACTCTTCCGACAAGAGATCCGTGCCGTGTCGTGTCCCGACTGCAAGAGCATCCAGAACATCGTGGTGGGTGGGATTATTGCAGACGTGGCATCTTCCTATAGAAGCGAAGTGGGCAGACTCTGTTTGCAGTGCGGTAGCGGCAAAATCAGGGTGTGGGACGCGCATACCTGTCCCAAGTGTCAGGGTGAGATGCTACAGACGGGAGAGAAGGAGTTCTGGACCTGAGGATAAATTATTACTGAATTGAGATACGCGGCTATCTCGTTGAGATACGGCCTTTGTGTCATTTTTCGTCGAGCGAAACAGTGCAATCGTCGAACAGCGTTGTTAAAAAAAATAAAAGCTCGTGGCGCCTGCAATATTCTCGCTTGACAAGTCGTATATATAAGCAGGAAGTGTTATCTTTGCACTGACAATAATAACCTAAACCAACATATCAATAATGAAGAAATTATTATCAGCCATGCTGTTTGCCCTCGTTGCGCTGACGGCAACAGCCCAGAAGCAGATTGTATGGGAAACCCCATCAGCATTCATGGGTTCTTACAGCTCTGAGTTCAAAATCACCAAGGTGGAACTGAAGCAGACAGAGACCGTGCTGCACGTCACGGCCAACTACCCGCCTCACAACTGGATTCGCTTCGCCAAGAACTCGTATCTGCAGACACCCGATGGCAGAAAATATACGATTACGAGTGGCCTGAAGACCAACGAACAGGAGGCTGACCTGATACCCGACTCACTCTTCTGGATGCCCGAGAGCGGAACGGCTCGTCTGGCGCTCCACTTCCAACCGGTACCTTTGGACACGAAGAAGATAGACTTCTTGGAGAGCGAAGCTGAACAGGATTTTAAGTTCTGGAACATCTGTGACGGCAAGACGAAGGAGAAACTGGTGCTTCCTGCCGACTGGCAAAACGTAAAATATGCCAAGGACGAGATGCTGCCCGCTGCTAAGATTAATAGAGGTGTTGCAACTATCAAGGTGAAAATGCTGGGCTACAAGAAGGGCATGGGTCTGGAATTCTTTGTGGGCACCTTTGTTCCTTTAGCCTCAAAAGAACGTTTCGACAAGACTTTCCGCTTTGCCGATGATGGTACGGTGAAGATAGAGGTTCCCCTACGGCTGACGCGCGAGGTAACTGTCGGCGTGCGTGGACTGGCTTTCGGCAACATCGTCATAGGCCCAGGACAAGAGACGGAGATACTGATGAAGGTCTGCAGCGACAACAAGCCGTTCCTCGCCTTCAAAGGGTACATGGCCAAGACCAACATGGACCTGGTGAATGCGAAAAAAGCCAACGAAGCCGTTGATCTCGTCGGTAATGATGACAAGGTATTCTTGAAGGTCAAGGAGTGCAAGACGAAGGAGGAGCGCCTGCAGTGCCTGCAGGACATCTTCGACCAGCGCGTGGCCACTATCAGGAAATCGAAATACACTACAGCGGCTCAGGACCTGTTGTGCATGATGGCAGAGTCGAACTTCGTAAAATGGTCGCGCCAGTTTGAATGGAAATATAGTAATTATTATGTGGACGAGGACGGAAGGGTGGTCTGGTCTCAGGAGAATATCTTTGAGAAGATGGAGAAGAACAAGGACCTGCTTCCGCTTTCTGAAGAGGAACAGGCCTACACTTGGAAGTACCTGAACGAGCCTACATCGCCATGCAGCCAGGAGTTCTGGGATGCACCACTGAGTATGTACGACAAAAAAGCCTTAGAGAAGAATGCCTATAACAACGAGCTAAGATGTATACAATCCGTCATGGACCAAGGGCAAGCGAACCTGATGGATCTGTATCTCGAGGTGATGAAACATGAGGACTGCAAGAACGTCATCCGCGAGTATCAGGCCGAGCAGAAGCGCCTGGCAGAAGAACTGGCCAGCACGCAGAGCGTCTACTTCCAAAAGTTGGACGACGTAGCCCCAGAGAATATCCTGCAGACCATCCTCGACCGTTACAAGGGCAAAGTGGTGCTCATTGATATCTGGGCTACGTGGTGCGGTCCCTGCAGGGCTGGTCATGCGGCCATGAAGCCTTGGAAGCAAGAGCTCAAGGGCAAGAACATCCAGTTTGTCTATATCACCTCACCGACTTCGCCCCTCGCCACATGGCAGGAGATGATTAAGGACATCGATGGCGACCACTACTACCTGACCAAAGAGCAGTACAACTACATCCTCGAGAAGTACGAGTCCGAAGGCATCCCCACCTACGCCATCTACGATACAGAGGGCAATCAGTCTTTCAAGACTATCGGCTTCTCTGGTCTCGACGTCTTTAAGAACGCAGTAAACGAAGTACTGAAGTAAATACCCATCCCCAGCCCCTCCAGTGACGGAGGGGGAGGAGGAGGGAGGTATATAATAAGAAAAGAATGAAATCAACCATTATTACCGCCCTGTTTGCCCTCGTCGCAATGACGGGACAAGCCCAGAACAGGCTTATCCGTGTGGACAGCGAGTCAAAAGCATGGCATAAGAAGAACTCGCAGAGGACACTGTTCGACCGCGAGAAGGCGCGACTGCTGATGCCGCAGGGTGCCGCATTCGGCGTGGAGTGTATACCATCGTTCTCGCCTGAGTGGTCGCTGACCTACGACTCCTTGGCTCATGCATTGGTCTATAAGATTGCGGAGAAAAGCATCTGGTATACCACGTATAGGGCTATGCATAAGGAAAAAAAGGTCAAGGGTAAGCATTACGAATCGATACCGCGCAAGCATCCGAAGAACTATGTTGCCCCCACCGCCAAGACCTACTCACTCGCCGTCACTCCAGAACAGATTCAGAAACTGAGGACGTTATGGAGAACAGCAGTCGGTACAGCTGAAGACAGAGAGATTTTCCTCTTGGACGGCACGAAATGGGAGTACTTCATCGATGGTAGGTTGGCAAAGTCGCATCGGGAGAAGAATGTCCTCGTGAAGTTTACCAACGATATGGCGGAAGCTGTCGAGACGGGGAACGTGAGCCGTAAGGATTCTCTTATCGCTGCAATTCAGAACGTCATCACGGGTCTGACGACCCCACCGCCACCAGAAGTCCTAGAGCCAGGCACTGTGCGCAGGCTCATCGTGATAAACGGCACACCGCTTCCCGATTCTGCTGTTTTTATCAAGAATGTGCCGAACACGATTGACGAACTGGTGTATTTCAACAAACGGCAGCAGGCCCTCCGAAGTGCCAGGTATTACTATGAAGAAAAGGACAAACAACCACTTGAAGAGAAATATGGCGTGAAAGTAAAAGGCACTATTGCGGAATACACGACCACGCCCGATACGCTCTGCGATGCCTATGTTCGCCTGCACCCAGAACTGGTGCAGTCACGCCACTATGTCGAGGGCTATGTGATGGACGAAAATGGTGAGCCGATGGCTGATGTCTGGGTTCATGTGGATGGGAAATCGCAGATGGGAACAGGAACGGCTACCGACTCTACAGGTCACTTCGGCTATTGGCTATCCCCCACAGATACTATGCTTACAGCGTCCAAAGGGTTCAGTTGGGTCAATAAGATTCCGATTACCGAAACGCCAATAACCATTCGCTTAAAGTCTTCGGCAAAAAAAAGATGATAGAATGAAAAAGATTACCATCGCCCTGTTCGCCCTCGTCGCAATGACGGCGGCAGCACAGAACAATTTCACCATCAGTGGCGATTATTCCATTATAGAAAACTTTTTTTATGACCCCGCGAAGGTGGTCTCCGTACATCTCAATAATGACTCCACAGCGCATCTGCCGCTGGGGAAGAGACAGGAAAAATATGTCGTAAAGGATGGCAAGTTCGAGATTAGCGGCAACGTTAGCCGCCCTATCTATTCCAATCTGGTTGCAGAACTGGAAATAGAAGTCGAAGGGGAGAAACGTCAGTCTTCCACAGAAATACCTTTCATCCTTGAGCCCGGCAACATCGTGCTGGGTACCGAGTGGGCATTGTTTGGAGGCACACCCCTCAACGATGCAAGTGTTAAGATGTGCACCAGATTAGGCGAGCTGTCGAAGGCAGGCGAAAAGGAAAAGCTGAGGCAGGAGGCTTTCAACTTCGTCAAGCAACATGCCGCAGACCCCGCCTCCGTCTATGTCATTGTTCAGTCACCAAACTTTATGGAAGCCAAGGACATTCTGACTATGATAGATATGTGTAGTGAGGATATGCAGCACAAGAATACCGACCTTTCCTTGCTGAGAGAGGAACTGACGATAGAAGCACAAGCTCCACAGGAGGGTGATATGTTCAGGGACTTCGCTGTAGAGTATGAAGGCAAGACCACCCGCCTTAGCGACTATGTTGGCAAGGGACAGTACGTGCTCGTCGATTTCTGGGCATCGTGGTGCGTCCCTTGTCGTCGAGAGATTCCTAACCTCATCGCTGCCTATAATAAATATAAGGACAAGGGGCTGCAGGTGCTCGGCGTTGCCGCATGGGATGAGCCTGATAATACCAAAAAGGCCATTGAGGAGGATAAGATTCCCTATCCGCAGATTCTTAACTCACAGAAGATTGCTGCCGATACCTATGGCATTGCCGCCATCCCTAGGATTATCCTCTTCGCCCCCGACGGCACCATCCTAGCCAATGGATTGCGTGGAGCTGAAATCGAGAAGAGACTTTCTGTGATATTTGAGTAAGAGTGGCTGGGGGTGACAAAGGACCGGTCCTTGTTTCTTTGGTCATGTTGTGTTGGTTTAAAAGTTGATGGTGCAAAGATAATTAATGAGCCTGTTTTGTGAAAAGACAGTGTTTTCTTGGTTTTATTCTATTATTTTTGTATATTTGCAACAAAAATAGATATAGTCAATGAATGTTTTTTTTCTGGATTATCGATGCTTTCGTAATGATGCATGGAGTTATATAGTTCAAATTTTGAAAGTCAATAAAGTTTTTTCCTTTGTTGAACCATCAACTTTTTGTCCTTTATGCTATGGATTTGCAGATGTTATGGTTAAAGATAACACAAAAGAGGCAATGTCGCAAATAGCGTATTATATTGCGAATTTAACAAAGAAACCGATTTATACACCGGACGGAGATTTTCTTGGATATGATGATTTAGATCTATTTCAAAATAGTAATTGCAATCGCCCAGAGAATAACATTTCAGATACTGACGATCCAAATATTATTGTGCTAGGAATAATAACTCATAGCGTGGTAGATAATTCAGTTATACCTCATTTTAATATAATTGAAGATGAAGACAGTGGACTCTTTATAGCTGGCTACACATTAAATATTTTAAACAAATTACTCTGCACAGATAAATACAAAAAGAGGATTAGTTTTTTTATGGCTGACTTTGTTAACATCCATGACTATATTACTACTGGAAAAGAATGGGTTACTCGTCCAAGATTATATTATTTTTTAACCTGGGAACTTCATAAAAAGTTTCCTCAAATATATCAATTTAGAAAAGACTATACTAAAGATACGTATGAGATAGCAAATCTTTTTAGTGAATTCTATAATTCAGAAAAAGATAAAGTTGAACGCAAATATCAAAAAGAGATAAAAATCTCAAATTATGACGATGAATTATTATATGATGGACCATCTTGGCAAGATGAAACGGATGAAACGAATCGTCAGTTTTGGAATGAATGCGGTGATGCCACCAATGAAATGTAGATTATAATGATGGACGTAACAGAACTGCATGACGAAGAGAATCTGCAGATGCAGCTTGAAGACCGCTGGGAGAATTACGGCAGTATGGATGGGATTGTAGATACAGAAGACCCATTCACGCTGCAAGGTGCGCCAAGGTTTGAACTATCAGAGAAGATAAATACCTTGCTTGATCATGCCCTGACGGATGATGAGAACCTGCTGCTGCGCCAGATACTCGGTATGGGTTGCAAGCAACTATCAGTGAAGGAACTGGCCCGACAGCATGGAATTACCCCACAAGTACTCCAGAAGCAACTTGTGCTGATAGTCAACAAGCTGCGCCATCACGACGATTCCATCGGGCTTTGGAAATATTTGAATAGATAGGAATTGGGGTACTACGACAAGCCGGAGGGATTTGCCTCGCAGCCCTTCGTCACCTTTGACTTCCGCTACAAGAAAGCGCTTAACGGCGAGAGCCGTCCGCTACAGCTGACGATGAACGCCGGAAAGATTTTTGAGAAGTACAATCGGCCCGATGATTTCTACTTTGCTGCCGGTGTGGCTGCCTACGGAATGCTGTTGCGCAACTCCCCCTACAAGGGCAATGCAACGCTCGACATGGCGCGCTCGTTGGTCAAGCAGGGCCTGACCTTCGACCCTCATGGCTATCGCGCAGAACTGCTGCGCATGATGGATCGCTGACAGGTTTTTGAGTGGCTGATGACAAAAAAGTGAGTGGCAGATGCAAGATTTCGCCGATTGTGCAGTTATATCTTAATAAAGGTAACACGAGAATAGATGAAGATGAAAAGAATAAGGATTATTGGATTATTGTTGACAGGCCTGCTGATGACGGCCTGTAGTGAAGGCGAGGACGGCGACGATTCAGTTAACTACTCATTCAATCCCACCGAGGAAAACGGGAATCCGTCGCCTTCCGGCTCAGAGCTCGTTGATACCATAATGTACGAGGGCATCTGGTCTATTGACGGCACACCGCTGGAGCAGCGTTACACGATAGCATACGTCCTTGATTATCATAGAGGCAGCGAAATCGTCAAGTTCCTCACCTTCCCCTATCAGGCTATTGCTGAACATGTGCTGACAGATAGCAGGGTAGTCGGCATTATGGACCCAGCCCGGTCCTTTGGATTGTTAATCAATTACGTAGGGAAATCGTATTCAGAAAGCTATTACGACGCAATCGTAGGAGACACCTCCGACGACACGATTCCCTTAGCATACAACGTAAGAACCGAGGACGAAGGCACCATCATCCTCACGCTTGGCTTGAATTATGACGAGTCGGTATTGTCCTTCAGCAAGACGTCGGCCAACTGCATACTGGTAGTGCCGCGTGTGAAGCTATACTACGATGACGACCGCCACAGGACGCTGGAGCTCAGCCCCGCGATGAAACTGACCTTTGTCAGCACCAAACGACTATAAGGTAATGACACCTGAAGGGCAACGGGAAAGGCTACGGGCAGGCACGTCAGCGGGAACGGGCGGCGGGACGTCGGAGATGACCGAAGGACAGCTGCTGGCCGCCGTCAAGGGCGGAGACCGGCGGGCCATGCGCAGCCTCTACGACCGCTATGCCGGCTACGCCATGGCCACCGCCATGCGCTATGTTGCCGACCAGGACGATGTGCACGACGTAGTGCAGGACAGCTTCGTCAAGGTCTTCACCACCATCGGCCGTTTCAACCTCCGCGGCGAGGGCTCGCTCAAGGCGTGGGTCAACAGGATTGTGGCCAATCAGGCCATCGACTACCTGAGGAGCCGTCAGCGGCTGACCTTCGTCAGCGACGTGCCCAACGATGCCGAGGACGACAGCCCCGACGTCGGGCCGGTGCCGCCCGAGGTGCTTACCCGGCTCATAGCCCAGCTGCCCACCGGCTACCGACTGGTGCTGAACCTCTTCGTCTTCGAGCAGCTGAGCCACAAGGAGATAGCCCGGCGGCTGGGCATCGGAGAGAAGACGTCGGCCTCACAATACAACCGCGCCAAACGGAAGCTGGCCGAGTATGTCAAGGACTACTTAAAGCAACAAGAACGATGATGAAACAGGATGATTGGATTAAGCAACTGAGCGACAAACTGGCCGACCATCAGGCGACGGTTCCCGACGACCTATGGGCAGGCATAGAGGTTCGTCTCGACGGCGGCGCCCCGCAGCGTCGTCCTGCCCTGTCGTGGCGACATTGGTTGGCAGCAGCTGCTGCGGTCTTGCTGCTTGCAGGAGGTTCGCTGGTGCTCTGGGAGAAAGCGTCATATAGAGATGAGAGCGAAGCGGAAAGTCTACAGGAAGTCGACGGAACGTCGAGAATCCACACAAAAGGTCAGACCCTTTGTGTGAAAAAGGCGGAGGCTCCGCAGCTGGTGGCCCAAAACCACACAAAGGGTCAGGCCCTTTGTGTGAGTTGTGTGAAAGAGCCGCAAGAGGAATCAAAGGCAGAGGAACTACAGGCAGAGGAACCAAAGACAGAGGAACCAAAGACAGCATACACGATGTCGACGGAGAAGCCTGTGGCACAGTCTGTTCCGCGTCCTCAAGAACCCTTTGCGACAGTTCTGGAAACGAAGCGTGACAAACGCCGGCTGACGGCCTCGCTCTATGCGGGCAACTGTCTTGAGAATCAATACAATATGAACGGTGTGCAGATGGATGGCCAAATGGCTCAGAAATACATGGCATTGAGCAGCATGAACGGCTCCAGAAGCGACGCGCCCATCTGGCTTGCCAACTTCGAGGAGCGCGAGCACCACGAGCGGCCCTTCACCGTAGGCCTCCAGCTGCGCTATCCGCTCACCGAGCGCCTGTCGCTGAGCAGCGGCGTCGTCTACACGCGTCTCAAGTCGACATTCTCGAAGCTGATGAAGGGCAACGAGGTCGAGCAGCAGCAACAGCTACAGTATGTGGGTGTGCCGCTGGAGCTCCAGTACCGCCTGTTGCAGCTTGGCCGACTCAGCGTCTATGCTTCGGCTGGTGGCCAGCTCGACTGGAATGTGAGAGCCAGCATGAGTGTCAATGGCTTGCAGGCCGACATCGACCGCGACCGCCCACAGTGGTCGCTCAGTGGCGGGCTGGGGTTGGCTTACCGACTGATGCCCCACGTCGGTCTGTTTGTCGAGCCCAGCGTCAATCACTACCTCGACAACCACAGCGCCGTGAGCAACTATTTCAAGGACAAACCTACCAACCTGAGCCTCCAGTTGGGAGTGCAGCTGAACGTAGGCAACAAGTAGCAGAATTGTAAACTCCATATTACAATCGTCCCTGCGGCTACGGCCATGGGGACGTTTTTGTATATTTATGAGACATAGGTGCAACAATTTCTTGCTTCTCACCTCTCGCCTCTCACCTCTTTTTCGTACCTTTGCACCCGCAAAAAACTGTAAATAGTCAAATAGTTAAATAGTCAAATTAACACATGTTTCATATTTACGAAGGATTCAATCTTGTTGAGACCTATCACAAGATGCGTCACGAGCGGAAATATCATCCCGCCGACGGTACCAAACGAGCACTGAAAATACTGCTCGTCGTCTTTGTCACACTGTTGCTGTGGAACATGCCATCCGAGTGGTATGGCATTCAGAACCTGACGGTCATCCAGCAGCGCATCATCGCCATCTTCGCCTTCGCCACACTGATGTGGATTCTCGAAATCGTGTCGTCGTGGGCCACGTCGGTAGCCATTATCGTGCTCATGCTGCTCTTCTGTACCGACAGTGGCATACTGCCGATGGTCAACGAGGAAGAAGTGGGCACGCTGCTCAGCTATAAGGGCGTTATGGCCACCTTTGCCGACCCCGTCATCATGCTGTTCATCGGTGGCTTCGTGCTGGCCATTGCTGCCACAAAGACAGGTCTCGACGCCCAGTTGGCCAAGGTACTGCTCGCCCCCTTCGGCACCAGGAGCGAGATGGTGCTGCTCGGCTTCCTGCTCATCACGGGCCTCTTCTCGATGTTCGTCTCTAACACGGCCACAGCCGCTATGATGCTGACGTTCCTCACCCCCGTGTTCCGTCAGTTGCCGCCCGAGGGCAAAGGCCGCATAGCGCTGGCTATGTCAATCCCCGTAGCTGCCAACCTCGGCGGCATGGGCACCCCCATCGGCACCCCTCCCAACACCATCGCCCTGAAATATCTGAACGACCCCGAGGGCCTGAACCTCGGCCTCGGTTTCGGACAGTGGATGATGTTCATGTTCCCCCTGGTCGTCGTCCTGCTGTTCATCAGCTGGCGCATCCTGCTGAAGACCTTCCCCTTCACCCAGAAGCGCATCGAACTGAAGATTGAGGGCGGCATGAAGAAAGGCTTCCACGCCAACGTCGTCATCGTCACCTTCTTCGTCACCGTAGCCCTGTGGCTGCTCGACAGCGTGACCGGCATCAACTCCTACACCGTCGCCATGATACCCTTCATGGTGTTCGCCCTGACAGGCGTCATCAACAAGCGCGACCTCGAGCAAATCAACTGGTCAGTTATCTGGATGGTAGCCGGCGGCTTCGCCCTGGGCTACGGCCTCAACAAGTCGGGGCTGGCCGAGAACGCCGTGGCCAGCATCCCCTTCGGCCACTTCTCGCCGCTGCTTATCCTGCTGCTCGGCGGCGCCATCTGCTACCTGCTGTCCAACTTCATCTCCAACTCGGCCACTGCAGCCCTCCTGATGCCCATCCTGGCCATCGTCTGCGGCGCCATGGGCGACAAGCTGGCGCCCATCGGCGGCACGCCCACCGTCCTCATCGGCGTGGCCATAGCCGCCTCCAGCGCCATGATACTGCCCATCTCCACGCCGCCCAACGCCCTGGCCTTCGCCACCGGCTACGTACAGCAGAAGGACATGGCCAAGCTCGGCGTCGTCATGGGCATCGTCTCCATGGTGCTCGGCTTCGGCCTCGTCTACCTTATGGGAATACTGCACCTCATCTGACGGCCGAGGCTGCACCTGATTCATATAGTCTGCACATAGTCAACCTCCCTGACTATGTGCAGTTCTCTTTTTGCGCATTGGTGTACACAAAACCAAAAAATAGCAGAACTCGTGCCCTGATTTGGGGGCACTGGTATCCCCCTTTCCATACCCCACTTCATTTTTCTATGATGCATTTGTCTATAAACGTATGTAATAGTCTGATTTATAGGTATTTGTATTTTTGTTCAAAAGAGTGACTTTTCCATAGGCAACTGATACAAGTTATGTCTTCTTTTTGTATCTTTGCAGCAGAATTTGTAACAAAGGAGAAAGAGACAAGCACTATGAAGAAAATCCTATTGATGGTCGCAGTCCTCATGATGGCTGCTATCAGCATGAAAGCACAGACGGCTGGTGAACGAAGTGTACTGACGGTCAACCTAAAGGACGGCAGCGAGGCTACGGTAGACCTTTCGGGGCTGCCGCGTGGCTGCTACATCGTGAGTGTGAACAAGCGTTTTTCATTTAAACTGTTGAAGCCATGAAGAAGACTGTATTGATGGGTTTTTGGTGTTGGCTATTGGGTGTTGGCTTTGCTCACGCCCAGCGCTATGTCGTGGTGGACGACAAGATACCCGTTGTTGTCAGCGATGTGGAGAAAATCACCTACGCGGTTGACGACCAGTTCGAGACGACGCTACTGGCCGGCCGTCTGGCTGCCGACCCCAAGACGCAGCTCTTCAGTCAGGCGCTGCAGGAGACAGGACTGGCCGACACGCTGCAGGCGTATCTGATAGACTACACGTGTCCTTACACAGGGAAGTATCGCTACCCATCGTATTCGTGGTATGAGGTGGCGTGGTACAACACCCAGCGTTTCCGCATGTTCACCGTGTTTGCCGAGACCGACGACGTGCTATCGGCTCAGAGCATCAACAGCCTCAGCGACCTGAAGGCCTACGCCAAGCGAGTCTACGACGCTGTCTATCCTGAGGATGCTGGTGTCAGCGACCCCACAGACCGCCGCAACTCGCTGAACCGCTTTGTGGCCTATCACATTCTGCGTCATGGTAGTACCTATTATTACTTGACGGCTTGCGACAACTATAAGCTTATGTTCTGCTTCGACAGCAATCTGGCCGACATTGCTGCGTGGTATGCGACGCTGATGCCCGGCGCTGCCATGAAGTGCTCGTACCCTGACGCTGGCGACGAGAGCGGACTCTACCTGAACCGTCGAGGCTTGAAGGACGGCCCCGACAAGTATGGCAAGCAGATTCGAGGCTCCAAGATAGTGGCCGATGGCGATGGCAGTGAAGATCCCTTTACGCACAAGGCCTTCAACGGGTACTATTATTATATAGACCGCATGCTGACCTACGACCAACAGACGCGCGACGACGTGCTGGGCGGCGAACGGTGGCGTATCGATGCCAAGACGCTGTCGCCCGACATCTTGAATGTCTACGACAGGTACGGCTTTTATGAGAACCTTACAGACGCGATTGACCCGAATGCCCCAGACGTCAAGAACCATATATTTGCCTGGGACGGCATTGAGAATTTCTCCAATACTATAGACAACCCTGGATTGGTTCTCCGTCGTCCTAATTTAGGTCGGACTTTATACGATTGTGATGATATGTATTTAAAAGGTGGCACCACCAGCCACGAGAACGGTTTCAGCCATCCGTGGGATGTTACGCAGGCATGGCATCAGAAAGGCCAATATGCTGTTGCCGTCGTGTGGCAGGACGACATGCCCCAGAATTTCCAGGCCCGCCACGGCGTCTGCCTGTCCTCAGAGCCCAACGTCAGCGTAGAACACTGTGACTCGATGAAGTATTACAAAGAAATATACCCGAAAAGAATTCATACCTGGGGAGGGATGAAGATAGACGCCGACCATCTTCACTTCATGATTATCGGTAAGAACATTTATGAGAGATTTATCACGGGTGAGAACAACGGAAAGGGATTTGAATTAGACGCTTTATATGGCGAACGCAATCGAGTAGACGCCACCTTGCAGCCTGGCAACACCTACTACTATCGTACCTTTGCTGAGGTACAGGTAGAAGAGGGCGGACAGGTGAAGACCAATTATTTCTATGCCCCCGAAGGGAGCTTCCGCGTACTAAACGTGATGGGCGATGCTGCTTACTTTCCCTATCCGCAAGGCACTGAGGACGCCGTAGCCGCCTTTGCTGCACACTTCCCTGACAGCGTGACAGCGCCTAAATGGAAGGAGATGGAGGCGCTGTGGGATAAGTGGCGGAAGACACCAGAGGGCGAAGCCATCGACCTGACGCCGTACATTACAACTGAGACCTTCGAGGACGGCACAGGCTATCGGCTGAACTACATCCCTGACGAGTTCTACGACTGGATGGCAAAGCACGAGGTGGTCATCGACGCCTTCGGCGGACTGGCAGAAGCAAGATATGCGTTGGATACTACCGATCCTAATGAGCCTCCCTTGAAGATTGACAGCGTGGCTAACGTCGACGACTCATGGAATGTGGCTGGTGGGAAATACATCCGTTTTTTCGCCTATTAAGTCAACCTTGAATATCCGCGCTGTCTATCGTGGCAGCGAGGTGATGCCTGGCATACGCTACAAACTGCTTGTGAACTTCGCGCCAGAGACCGTGACGGAGAAGACGGACTCAACAGAGGTGTTCTTCCTATCGACGAAGGTGGACGTCGCTGATGTGAAAGCCAAGAAGACTCTCGTTACAAAACATGAGGTGCCTGTGACGGAGGCCTCAACGCTCGTCATTGATGATTTCTGCACCACTGCTCCATGGCTTGACTTGAAGATTGAGACGAATGTCACTAATCTTGAACGGCGTCGTAACCTGTTCAACCGTATCATGCGAATAGCTGAGATGCGGCTTATCCCGATAAGGCCAGACGAGTAGCCCCCCTGTCAGTCAACAAACCTTTTGTCAGCAACAAATGGGGGCTTTTGTCGATTAAAAATTAGTGTTCGGCTATTTCTTTTGGGCGGCACAATAATATGACGTAACTTTGCACCGTCAAAAGGTTAATAGATTGTTTTAGAAATGTTGCGCTGTTCGGGAGAATCGTGCAACCTTTTTTTGTGTGTGCCCCGACCGTCGGCGGGGAGCGCATGCGAAGCCCGACCGTCGGCGGGGGATGCACGCACGCACGCCCCGAAAAAAAGTCCGCTGCAACTCTCACGAGCGGCAGCGGAACAAGCCTATGTTTAACTAAAAATCCTTTTCTCTAAAAGAAATTTTCAGCCGCAAGGGCTAAAAATTTGAAAGTTTAAATGGGAGCTTCACAGCGACCACCTGTTATCCTAC
>CAMVPA010000030.1 GCA_947169245.1 uncultured Prevotellaceae bacterium | reverse complement strand
GGGGCCGCCGCAGCACTCTCCGGGGCCGCCGCAGCACTCTCCGGGGCCGCCGCAGAACTCTCCGGGGCTGCCGCAGACTTTTCCGGAGCCGCCGCAGACTTCTCCGGAGCCGCCGCAGAATAGTGCAGTCTCATGCAAGAAAGGTGCAAGGTTGAGACCACCAACGGAAGTCTTGACCGCTCTTCTCCCGCGCGCGCATATATATTGCCTAACCCCAAAACAACCCTCACTTCCTGCACTTATTGCACCTGACGAGAGTGCAGGAAGTGCCGGAAGTGAGGGTACTTTTGCTTTTAGACAATACTATCTTACCACCTGCTTCTTGCCGCCTGATGTAGACGCCCTTCGATAGGTCGGGAAGCAAGAGCCTTACATGCTTTCTCACTTAAATTCCAGAAGGATCGGGTTCCACTGTTACCTTACAAGGAGTCGAGCGTAAACCGTTGTCTGTTGTCACATAGATTTGTCTCATTCTGCATTTTAATTGGGAGAATAAGAAAAGGCGTGAAACCATCCGATGCTTATTCTCCTATCTTATATAGTGTCCTACTTTCGTTCCACCCAATTCACAACCTTGATGTCGGGCATAGGCTGAAAGTGTTTTTATATTGTCTGTCACAACAGTCAGTCCGAAGTGTCGTGCTGTTGCGCCAATGAGAATGTCAAAGTCTTCCACTACCAGTTTTTTCTTCTTCAAATCATACCGAATTTCTGCATAGTCGTTAAGCACTTCCGAGATGGGGTATATCTGTACAGTTTCTTGTAGCCACTGAGGCTCCTTTATGTGCCGCTGATAGTCGTTGCTGTTGACAGCCCCGAATATGAGTTCGGCAATAGTCACTTCAGAGGCAGCCAACCGGGTAGTGGGGATGGCATCGATGTGGTCTGCCACACCATGTCGCTTGTGGAAGAACTCTATCCACGTGTTTGTGTCGAGAATGAACTTTTCTTCCATAGCTGTCTATTCGTCAAACGACCGTACTTCCCGGTTGGCCGGGCGCCCGTCATTGCGGTGGCGCATCATCTCGTAGTATTCATCACCGTCAGGTGCATCAGCCCAGCATCCTGCCATCGACATGAGTTTCTGCTTGCGCTGAATCTCGTCAGCCTCTTCATCAACATTTCCAGACACACCAATGGAATTGACGAGCAGCACGACAAGTTCGCGTTTTACGTTGTCGTTCAGGCCTCTTAACATTCCCCAGTACTGCAGGCTGGCTGGAGAAATAGTTTTTGTCATCATGTTTGTATTCATTTCTCTTTTGTTGCTATGTCATTGTCTGTGGTATTAAGTTGCTTGTCAGTTGTTTTTATCTTGTCAACTGCGTGCAAAGATAGGGGAAAAAGCCGAAAGTGCAAAACTTTCGGCTGATTATTTTTGCGCAGGCAGCGTGCGTACCTTATTATTTCACGAGCTTGATGGCTGCCGGGGTCTCGTTTTTATTTTCCGAGGTAGCGGCTCTCAAGGTACTCGTTGAAGGCGTCGCGGTAGCTGTCGCCGATGGGGAGGTCGGTGGTGGAGGGTTGAGGGTTGAGGGTGGAGGGTTGAAGGGTGGAGGTGGAGGGCGGAGGGCCGAGGATGACGCGGTTCTTGTTGACCTCCACGATCTTGTCGAGATTGACGATGTAGCTGCGGTGTATGCGCATGAAGTTCTGGGGCAGACGTTCCATGAGTACCTTCATGGCCAGTAGGGTGATGACGGGCTTGGGCTGGCTGTCGAGGTGGATCTTCAGATACTCGGACATGCCCTCGATGTAACGGATGTCCTGGATGTCAATCTTCACCGTGCGGTAGTCGGTCTTGACGAAGAGGGCGTTATTTCGAGGTTCGAGGTTGGTTGCTCGAGGTACGAGGTTCGAGGTACGAGGTGCGAGGTTACCTTCAGCGCTCGAACTATCCTCGTACCTCGTACCTCGTACCTCGTACCCCCGAACCTCGTACCCCCGCACCTCCGTACCCCCGTGCCACCGTATCTCGCACCTCTCCCTGAGTCGGTTGGCGGCCCGCATGAAGTCCTGCAGGCCGAAGGGCTTGAGCAGGTAGTCGACGGCGTTGACGCGGAAGCCTTCGACGGCATATTCGGCGTAGGCTGTGGTGAAGACGACGAGGGGCGGGGCGGCGAGCTGCTTGACGAAGTCCATGCCGTTGAGGTCGGGCATGTTGATGTCGCAGAAGATGGCGTCGACGTTGTCGTGCTCCAAGTACTGGCTGGCCTCCAGTGCGCTCTGGCATGGGGCGGCGAGCTCGAGGAACGGCACCTTCTGGATATATGTGGTGAGCTGTTGCAGAGCCAGGGGCTCATCGTCGATGGCGAGTACTCTAATCATAGTGGTATTTCAAGATTGACGTGATAGGTGTCTGGATGGTCAAGCATGCGTAGCGTGTAGTTGCTGCCGTAGAGCAGGTCGAGGCGCTTGCGGACGTTGTCGAGCCCCACGCCGCCTTTCTCCTCATTGGGTTTCGCGGCTTTCGAGTTGACGCAGGTGAAGTGGAGCTTGCCGTCGTTCACCTCGACCTTGGCCTCGATGAACGAGTCGTGCTGGTAGCTGACGCCATGCTTGAAGGCGTTCTCGATGAAGGTGATGAGCAGCAGTGGTGGAATGGTGAGGTCGGGCGTCGTGGCGGGCAGGTCGAGCGCGATGCGCACCTTGTCGGTATAGCGCAGCTGCATGAGCTTGACGTAGGTGCGTATGAACTCCATCTCCTTGGCGAGCGGCACGCTCTGCTTGTTGCCCTCGTAGAGCACGAAGCGCATCATCTTCGACAGTTCGCGTATGGTCTCCTGCGCCTTGGCGGGGTCGATGTCGACCAGGGCGTGGATGTTGTTCAGGGTGTTCATGAAGAAGTGGGGGTTGATTTGGTAGCGCAGGTACTCGAGCTGCTGCTCCAGGTTCTGCCGTTCGAGCTCGGCCAGCCGCCGGCGGTCGTCGCGGCTGCGGAAGATGGCCTTGATGCCGAGGTTGGCGCCAAACATGAGCAGCACCACCACCACGGCCAGAATGTCGTGCTCGCCGACGATGAGGGGCGGGCCTACACGACGACGGTCGCCATGGGGACGCTCTCTGAGCTCCATCGGACGCTTGCCGTCGAGCTCAGGCGGACGTTTGCCATCGAACTCTGGCGGACGCTTACCATCGAGCTCCATCGGACGCATATCGTCAGGCCGCTCGTGTTGCCCGCGTTGCCCCATGGGCGGTTCGTGGCGACGGCCAAGCTGCTCCACAGACGGCTTATGTTGACGGTCGTCCCAGCCGGCAGGCTTGCTGTTGTACTGGTAGACGGTAAATGCCGCCAGCAACAAGACCATCGCTGCGACGTAGGCCACGCGCCGTCGGCCGTGGACCAGCAGCGGCGCCAGCAGGAAGTTGTGGACGAGGAACAGCAGCAGGTAGACGGCAAACTTACGCCAGACGACGAATATCTCCGTCCAGTCGAACACGACGCTGTCGTTGCTGACCGCGCGTACGTACAGGCTCAGCACTGGAGCCGCAAAGAGCAGGCCCCAAACCACTACGTAAATCAGGTTCTCCTGACGCGACTGTTTCATCCAAATACCTTTATTCATATACAATAACGCTGTAGGCCGGGATTTATTGTCTCGACGATGGTCGTTGAAAAAGAGGGAATACGGTGTGTTCCCTCTATGGATTACTGAACGATGCTGTTATTTAGCGGTGAACGAGGATACAACGTTGGTGGTGCCGGTGGCCGACGAGCCGAGGTAGAGGCCGTGCCACGAGGTGGTGGCGTCGCTGGGCTCTGTGGTCGACGACTTGATGGTGTACTTCGAGCCTGACGTCATGCCCTTGGCGGTGATGAACGACAGGGTGCTGCTGATGGCAACGGGCAGCTGGAAGGTCATGAGGTTGTTGCCCGATGCATCGGCCAAGGTGTTGTAGACTTTGGCCTTGTAGCTGACCGTGCTGGTGAGGAAGGTGTAGCCCTGCTTGGCACCTGAGATGGTGTTGCTTGACGAGCCGCCCCCCTGCGAGCCGCCGGCGCTGATGGCATAGCCGTTGCCAGTGATCTGGATGTAGGAGTTGTTGTCGCAGTCGAGTCCTTCTTCGGGCGCTCCCTTCGAGGTGTAGGCTAAGACAGCTCCATTGCCGATGGTGATGGCACCCGTGGTGCCTGCGTTCGAGTCGACGGCATCGTTGCCGTTGGAGTAGCAGACGGTGGCACCGCCGTTGAAGAAGATCTTGCCGGCCGAGTTGAGACAGTCGTCGTAGCAGAAGAAGTAGTGGTTGCCGCCCTCGATGCTGATGCTGGTCTTCGACTCCAGACCCTCGCCACCGCTTGTCTTGGTGGTGACCTCGGTCTGTCCGCCATAGATGGTGACGGCGCAGATGGCCTTGATGGCCTTGGCCGACGAGGAATTGTACTGGGAGCCTGTCTGCGTGATGGTAAGCGTGGGACCAGTGCCATCGCTGAGTCCCTGGGTGTAGCTGCCGGTGACGTTCGTCCACGTGGTGCGTCCACCCATGCCGCCACCGCCGCCTCCTCCGCCGGGCCATCCGCCGCCGGGAGCGCGCATTCCACCGCCGCTGGTCGACTGTGTGCCGTCGCCACAGCGTATGGCCTTTGAGGCGTTGCCGCTCATGCTGATGTTGATGGTGCCGCCGTTGAGGGCTATGTTGAGGGCTTTGAGTCCCTTGGCTCCCTTCACGTCGCTCGAGATGGTGGTGGGCGCAGCGCTGTTGGTGATGCTGAGCTCGCCGCCGTTGGTCTCGATGTCGTAAGCTTTGACACCGCGTCCGGCGGTGCCTTTGACGGTGATGGTGACGTTGCCGCCGTTCTGCACGAACTTGCCGCAACCGAAGGCCGCCGCATAGGACGGATCGCTGCTGTCGCTGGTGTCGACGCCGCCACTGACATTCATCGTGATGGTGCCGCCGTTGACGTAGACGGTGCTGTCGGCCTTGACACACTTGGCGCCATTGGCTGTCGTGGTGATGGTCAGCGTGCCCCCCTCGATGTAGACGTTGCCGGAGTTCTCGTCTTCATGATTGCTGGTGACGCCAGTGACGTCGTTGTCCTCCTCGAAGTCGGTCTGTATGCCGTCGTCGCCTACGCCGCTGATGGTGACGTTGCCGCTCTCCATGAGGAAGTACTTGTTGCACGAGATGCCATCTTTGATGGCCGAGGCAATGTTCAGGGTCAGGTTCTTCATGGCTATGTAGTCGCCGCTCTTGATGGCGTGGGCGGTGTTGCCGTTGACGGTCAGTGTGCCCTTACCTTGGAGTTGCAGTTGGCCCTTGCTGTATAGGCAGGCCTTCTGTGAGCCCGCGTTGCCGTCGTTGAGGGTATTTTGTGTGCCGTTCTTGACACTGAGTTGTATGCGCTTCTTGTTGCCGATGTCGATGGCGGCTCCGTTGGGATTGGTCAGTGTGAGACCTGCCAACTGTATGGTGCACTTGTATGTGCCGTCGAGGGTCAGCGAGCCGTCGGTCGAGCTGCCGCTGAGCTGGTAGGCTATCTCCTCGCCGTCGACGGCGGCAGTGTTGGTCTGCGTGATGCTGACATGTGCGCCGCTGACGGTGGCCGTGACGTAGGGAGCCACGTTGCCGGCAATGACGACCGTGGCTGTGCTGCCGTCATAGACGATGTTCACAAGATTGGGCTCGACCGTCGTCTCGTCGACGGTCATCTGGGTGATGTCGCTGAGTGTGAAGGCTTTCTGACCGACGGTCAGCGTCTGACCATTGTCACTGAAGGTCATGTCGTCGCCGCTGGCCGTGAAGGCGTAGGTGACGTTGCCCTGCTGTACGTTAAGGGTCTGAGCTATGCTGCCGACCATGGTCATGGCCAGCAGAAGAGTGGTGAGCAGTCGGTTCATTTGACTAATTTCTTGGTTGTGGTGTTTCCTTTCTTGAAGATATAGAGTCCCGGTCTCAGGTTCGAGGGTTCGAGGTTCGAGGTTCGAGGTGTAATCAGCCGTCCGCTGAGGTCGTAGACCTGGACCTCGCTGTCATTGAGGTCGTCGGCAGTAGCCATGCTGATGGCTGTGGCATCGTCGCCCTGCTTGGTGTTTGAGAAGAACATGCGGCTGAGCGCGCTGGTGGGGAACGTCTGCGTGACGCTGCCGTTGGTGACCGTCAGCATGCCGTCGTTGTAAACCATCTTTAAGCCGTCGGCTGTCATCGACAGCTGTGTGCCGTCGCTGGTTTCGAAGACCAGATAGTCGTAGGTGGCGGCGCCGGTGGTCAGCGTGGCGGCCAGAAGTAGTGTAGCCAGTAAGTAGTGTTTCATCTTTTTCCGTTGTTTTAAGTCCTTTTTCTGCCGCAAAGGTAGTCATTTCCTGCGTATTAACCAAATCGGTTCAGCGAAAAGGCGTTTTTTTTCAGCGAATCGTTCTGTAAACGGAAAAAATGTTGTAACTTTGCACCCGTTTTCAGGAATAAGCAAAAGGAGTGTGAATCGAAAATCAGTAAAATCGTAAAATCCCATGACGACATTGGAGTTTAAGCCGCAACTCTTTGCGACGCTCAAGAACTACTCGCGCAAGCAGTTTACCACCGACCTCATGGCCGGTATCATCGTTGGTATCGTGGCCCTGCCGCTGGCCATTGCCTTTGGCATCGCCTCGGGTGTGACACCCGAGAAGGGCATCATCACCGCCATCGTGGCCGGTCTCATCATCTCCGTCCTCGGCGGTTCGAAGGTGCAGATTGGAGGCCCCACAGGTGCGTTCATCATCATCATCTATGGCATCATCCAGCAGTATGGCTTCGAGGGACTGACCATCGCCACGCTCATGGCCGGTGTCTTCCTCATCATGTTCGGTGTGCTCCATCTGGGCACCATCATCAAGTACATTCCGTACCCCATCATCGTGGGCTTTACCTCGGGTATTGCCCTCACCATCTTCACCACGCAGATCAAGGATCTCATGGGACTGACCATGGAGAGCGTGCCCTCCGACTTCATTGAGAAGTGGATAGCCTACTTCGGCTCGTTCCCCACCATCGACTGGTGGAGCGCCGGCGTCGGCATAGGCTCCGTGGCCCTCATTGCCGTGTGGCCACGCCTGACGAATTCCTCATTTATCACTTCTCATTTCTCATTTCTCAGAAAGCTTCCCGGCAGTCTGATTGCCATTATCGTGATGACCATTGCCGCCCTGCTGCTCAAGCAGTATGCCGGCGTCACCACCATCGAGACCATCGGCGACCGCTTCAGCATCTCCAACGAGCTGCCCGGCGCCACGGTGCCTGCCCTGTCGTGGGAGACCATCAAGGGTCTGGTGTCGCCCGCCATCACCATTGCCATTCTTGGCGCCATCGAGTCGCTGCTGTCGGCCACGGTTGCCGACGGTGTCATCGGTGCCCGCCACTCCAGTAATACGGAGCTCATTGCCCAGGGTGTGGCTAACCTGGCGTCGCCCCTCTTTGGCGGCATCCCCGCCACTGGCGCCATAGCCCGCACCATGACCAACATCAACAACGGTGGCCGTACGCCTGTGGCCGGCATCGTCCACGCAGTGGTGCTGCTGCTCATCTTCCTCTTCCTCATGCCCTTGGCACAGTACATTCCCATGGCCTGTCTGGCTGGTGTGCTCGTCATTGTCAGCTATGGCATGAGCGGCTGGCGCTCCTTCATCTCCATCATGAAGAACCCCAAGAGTGACGTCATCGTGCTCTGGGTGACCTTCCTGCTGACCGTCATCTTCGACCTCACCATTGCTATCGAGGTTGGTCTCATCTGCGCCTGTCTGCTCTTCATGCGCCGCATGGCCGAGACCACCGATGTCAAGGTTATCAGCGACGAGATTGACCCCAACGAGGAGGACAGCGACTTCCAGATGGGGAATCTGGAGCACCTGACCATCCCTGAGGGTGTCGAGGTCTACGAGATCAACGGTCCCTACTTCTTTGGTGCCGGCAACAAATTCGAGGAAATCATGGGAGCCATGGGTCACGGTCGTCCGAAGGTGCGCATCATCCGTATGCGTAAGGTTCCCTTCGTCGACTCCACTGGCATCCACAACCTGACGAACCTCTGTCTGATGTCAAAGCAGGAGGGCATCCAGGTAGTGCTCTCAGGCGTCAACGAGCGTGTGCAGGCCGTGCTCCACAAGGCCAGCTTCGACGACCTTGTGGGCAAGGATAACATCTGTAGTCACATCAATCTGGCGCTCGAACGTGCCAATCAATTGCTATGCAAGTAGTCTACGAGGACAACCACATCATCATCGTCTCGAAGCAGAGCGGCGAGATTGTGCAGGGTGACAAGACGGGCGACGAGCCGTTGTCAGAGACCGTCAAGCAGTACATCAAGGAGAAGTACCAGAAGCCTGGCGCCGTCTTCCTGGGTGTCGTCCATCGTCTCGACCGTCCTGTCTCCGGATTGGTTGTCTTTGCCCGTACCTCGAAAGCCCTCAGCCGCCTGAACAAGATGTTTGCCGAGGGCGAGGTACACAAAACCTATTGGGCCATTGTAAGCCCCCCTCTCATCCCCCCAACTGGGGGGAAGTCCGGGTGTTCGGCAACTCATCCCCCAATTGGGGGAGGCTGGGAGGAGGCTACCCACTGGTTGGTGCGCAACGAGAAGCAGAACAAGTCGTATGCCTACGACCGCGAGGTGCCTCACTCCAAGAAGGCACAGCTGCGCTATCGCGTGCTGAGTCGAGGCGACCACTACTCGCTCCTGGAGGTGCAGCTCCTCACGGGCCGTCATCACCAGATACGCTGTCAGCTCTCCAAGATGGGCATGCCTATCAAGGGCGACCTGAAGTATGGTGCCCACCGCTCTAACCCCGACGGCAGCATCTCGCTGCTCTCACGCCGTGTGGAGTTCGTCCATCCCGTCTCAAAAGAAACAATTGTTGTAGAAGCACCAGTGCCCGCCGACAATCTGTGGCAGGCACTGACGTCAGACCTTTCAGAGAAATAAGAGGGTGAGGTAGAACGACAGTTCTACGAGCAGGCAGACGGCACCGCAGCAGTCGCCTGTGTAGCCGCGCAGTCGGCGCCAGATGAGCAGGTAGAGAAAGTACATGACCAGGCACGGCGGAAAAATGAGCAGTGACCAGTCGACCTCCTGACGCATGATCCAAGCAAAGACAGCCAGTGGCAGTAGTCCCTGGACGGCTAAGCTGATGCCTGCTTTGACGCTGGGCTTGCGGTAGACGGTGCGCGACTTGGCCGTAGCCTCCGTACGAGCATAGGGCATCATGATGATAAGCTCTGATGTCACCATCCGTGCAAAGGGATCGGCGGCAACAATGGCCATGGCGGCTACCTTGGGTGACAGCGACAGCAGTGAGCAGAACAACAGGCCAAAGTAGAGCACCAGCCCGATGACACCGTAGGTGCCTATGCGTGAGTCCTTCATGATGTCGAGTATGCGCTGGCGGTCAGTACCCCCCCCACCGAAGCCGTCGAGAAAGTCGGCCAGGCCGTCTTCGTGCATGGCTCCAGTGACGAGCAGGCGGACGGTGATGGCCAGCAGCACTGCCACGGGGTAGGGGGCTACGAGGGAGCAGCCATAGAGGGTTCCTGCCATGGCGGCAGCAGTGAGCCATCCAGTGAGCGGCCAGTGTTCGACAACTGTCGTGTAGCTTTCGCGTGGCGGCTGGTAGAGTCGCCAGAACGGCAGCCGCGTGAAGTAGATGAAAGCGGCCCAGAGGCGGTCGTACCAGCGGACGGCGTCGCGTGACTCAGAAGTATTTAGTGATATTCGCATTCTCGAAGTTATTCATTTCGTTAATCATTCGTACTGCACTCTCAACAAGCGGGTAGGCACAGAGCGCTCCCGTGCCCTCACCCAGTCGCAGGCCAAGCTGTAGTAGCGGTTTGGCGTCAAGGGCATTGAGCATGCACCGGTGGCCGCTCTCGTCGCCACAGTGGGCAAAGACCATGTAGTCGCGACTCATGGGGTAGAGGTGGACGGCGGCCAGTGCGCAGGCCGTCATGATGAAGCCGTCGACAAGCACCACCATGTGCAACTCGGCAGCACGGAGCATGGCACCGATGGCTGCCACCATCTCGAAGCCGCCGAAGTAGCGGAGAGGGGCGTGGCTGGAGTCAGGGCTCTGCAAAGCGGCAGAGTCGGGCTGATGGTGGGAGTTGTAGTTCTCCAAGGCCTTCGAGAGTACTTGGCGCTTGTGGCGTATGCCCTCATCGTTGAGTCCTGCACCGGCACCGATACATTCGTCCAAAGGAATGTTGCAGAAGATGTGCATCCAGATGCTTGACGGCGATGTGTTGCCGATGCCCATCTCGCCGATGCTCACGATGTTGCAGCCTTCGGTATGGCAGTCGTCAACAAGGCGCGAACCGATGCCGATGGCCTGCCAGTATTCGTCGTCGGTCATGGCGGGCTCATGGAGGAAATTGCGGGTGCCGCGGGCTATCTTGCGATTGATGATAGCGGATGGTGAAGGTTGAGTGGTGCTGAAGTCGTAGTCGACGCCGACGTCGACGATGCGCAGGTGGAACCCGTGCTGGCGGCAGAACATGTTGACGCCTCCGCCGCCGCGGGTGAAGTTCAGCATCTGTTGCCATGTCACGCAGCGTGGACTCACGCTGACACCTTCGCGCTCGATGCCGTGGTCGCCGCCCAACAGCAGGTGGCAGGGATGGCTGAGCTGTGGTGTCAGCGTCTGTTGTATCATACAGACCTGCATGGCCAGTTCCTCCAGCAGGCCTAACGACCCCTTCGGCTTGTTCAGGTTGTCAATCTTAGCTTGAATAGCCTCACGCAGCCCTTCATCAGGTTTCTCAATCTTGAAAGTTATCATATCTCTCACCTCTCATTTCTCATTTCTCATTCCTCATTTCTCATTTCTAACTACCACAGGTATGCCGCTCACCATGAGAATCACCTCATCGGCCCGGGCTGCCACATACTGGTTCATCCATCCCTGCAGGTCGGTGAAGCGGCGCTGCACGGCATTGGCGCTGACGCCACCAGAGCCAATCTCGTTGGTGACGAAGATAAAGGTGGCATCCTGACTGGTGAAGCGGTCGAACTCCTGCTGGGCAAGCTGGAGGATAGGGAGAATGTCGGGCGACTCCGAATCGCCGGTGCTCGCTGCAAACAAAAGGTTCGTGAGCCACAGGGTGATGCAATCGACAACCACCACCCGTCCTGTGACGTCGTGGCGGCTCAGTTGGCGTTCCTCCTCAATGTTGGTCCATTGTGGGCCACGCCGTTGCTGGTGCATGACTACCCGCTGGCGGAACTCGTCGTCCCAGACGTGCGCCGTAGCCATGTAGACAGGATTATCGGTCATGCTAAGGGCCAGTTCTTCGGCTTTTGTGCTCTTGCCAGAGCGTTGTCCGCCGGTGATAAGAATAATCTTTTTCATATATCCGCTTGCAAAGTTACGAAAAAATGTGTAACTTTGCCGCCGTTTAACAAACATTTTTATGAGATAATGATGAAACAGATGCTTGTCATGGCAGCAATGATGGTGGCGACAGGAGCCGTCGCACAGCCTGCCATAAAGACGACGCTCGCTGAGAGCAAACTGACAGATAATTGGTATATTGGTGTCAATGGCGGCACTGCTGTATTGACGACTGACGGCTACTGGGGCAATCATTCGAACCCCGAGGCTTCGCTGCGTGTGGGGCGCTGGCTGACGCCCGTCTTCGGCATAGCCGTCGAGGGTAATGCCTACATGGACAATAAGCCCAACGAGAAGCGCGGCACCTTTGTGCAGTTCTTCAACACGTCGATGATGGCAACCGTCAATCTGAGCAATTTCTTTGGCGGCTACCAGTTGCAGCCTCGCCGCATCGAGGTCATTGCCATTCCGGCGCTGGGATGGGGGCGTACATTCGGTACGAAGAGTGATTCTGGCCGCGACCATAATTCCGTTACGTCGAAGATGGCGCTCGACTTTGCCTGGAATCTGGGCAAGGAGCGCGCCTGGCAGCTCTTCCTGGAGCCTGCCATCGTCTATACGCTGAACGGTGAGGGCTTCGACGGCTTGAAGTACAATAAGAACGCGTCTGACCTTCAGCTGAACATAGGTGTTAACTACAAGCTGCCCAACAGCAACGGCACGCACAACTTTGAGCGCGTGGTCGTGCTGAACCAGTACGAGATAGACAAGACCAACCAGATGCTCAATGAGTTGCGCTATGACCTGCGCGAGAAGGAGAAAGCTTTGGCTCGTGACACACGTACCATCAGTGAACTGCGTGAGGAACTGGAGAAAGCCCGTCAGGCAAAACCCGCCACCGAGGAGGAAGTTCCCAATCAAGAGAATCTCAGATGATAGAGACGCTGTGTGTGCTGCTTGGCTTGGCTGTTGGGGCCGTCGTCACCTATATCATACTGAATAGGCGGCTGACAGACCTGCGTGTCAAGGACGAGACGAAGGGCCGTGAGCTGGAGCTGCTGCGCCAGCAGCATGCCTCGGAGACCAACCTTCGCCAACGGCAGTTCGATGAGCAGCTGACACTCCGTCAGCAACAGTTTGACGAGCAGCAGTCACTGCGCCAGCAGCAGTTCGACGAGCAGCTGAACGTCGTGCGTGAGCAGTTTCAGAATCTGGCGACGACAGTGCTCTCGAAAACCAGCGACCAGCTGCGCCAGCAGAACCGTGAGGCCATGGAGCATGTCACCAAACCTATCAACGACAACTTCATCGAACTACAGAAAGTCATCATGGAGAGCGACCGCGAGTCGGCCAAGACGGCTGCCTCGCTGACAGAACGCCTCCGGCAGTTAGGGGAGCAGACTGAGAAAATGGGTCAGACGGCAACCCGTCTGACCAATGCCCTGCGCGGCGACTCGAAGCAGGCAGGCGACTGGGGCGAGCTGGTGCTGCAGGACCTGCTCGACTCGCAAGGCTTCAAACGTGGTTTCGACTACGACATCCAGGACACCATCACTGACCAGGATGGTTTCATCGTGCGCAACGAGGACACCGGCCGCACCATGCGTCCCGACGTCGTGCTTCATTATCCTGGCAATCAGGACGTGGTCATTGATGCCAAGGTCAGCATCAAGGCCTACTACGACTATGTCAACGAGACCGCTGATGCCCTGAAGATGCAGATGCTCGACCGCCATGTGCAGAGTGTCCGCTCACACGTCAAGGAACTGGCGGCCAAGGACTACAGCCGCTACATACAGCAGCCGCGCACCGCCATTGACTTTGTCATCATGTACGTGCCCAACGAGGCCGCCTTGCAGGTGGCACTGGCGCGCGACCCGAAGCTGTGGACGGACGCTTTCGAGAAGAAGGTTTTCATTTCCAGTACGCAGAATCTCTTTGCTATCCTGCGTATGATACAGATAGCATGGCGTCAGCACAACCAGACGGAGAACCAGAAAAAAATCGTGGGACTGGCCGAACAGCTCGTCTCGCGCATCGGTCTTTTTGCTGAACGTGCCCAGAAAATCGGGCGCGACATTGAGACGCTCAGCACCGATTTCGCGGATATGCAGAAGTCGGTCGACGGCACGCGTGGCATCCTGCAGAAAGCCAGCGAACTGAAGCGTCTTGGCATCAAGGAGGACGTGAAACATCCGTTGCCCGCCACCGAAGAGTGACAATTTTCCTGCTTTAAGGCAAAAAAAACGCTGATTCGTTGGATAATTGATGGAAAAAGTGTAATTTTGCCGCTTCAAATAATGATTCCTACTTATGAAACATCAGTTACGCAGTGCCGTGTGCACAGAAGGTCGCCGTATGGCGGGAGCCCGTGCCCTTTGGGTGGCTACGGGCATGAAGCATGAGCAGTTTGGCAAACCTATCATTGCCATTGTCAACTCGTTCACACAGTTTGTGCCCGGTCACACACATCTGCATGAGATTGGTCAGATTGTCCGCGAGGAGATAGAAGCGCTCGGCTGTTATGCTGCCGAGTTTAACACCATCGCCATCGACGACGGCATCGCCATGGGTCACGACGGCATGCTCTACTCGCTGCCCTCACGCGACATCATCGCCGACTCGGTGGAATACATGGTCAACGCCCACAAGGCCGACGCCATGATCTGCATATCGAACTGTGACAAGGTGACCCCCGGCATGCTGATGGCTGCCATGCGTCTGAACATCCCCGCCGTGTTTGTCAGTGGCGGACCGATGGAGGCTGGGCGCTGGCGCGGCGAGAATGCTGACCTGATTACGGCCATGGTGAAGGGCGCCGACCCCAGCGTCAGCGACGAGGAGATGAAGGAGCTGGAAGGCTGCGCCTGTCCCGGTTGCGGCTCGTGCTCAGGCATGTTTACCGCCAACTCGATGAACTCGCTGACAGAGGCCATCGGACTGAGCCTGCCCGGTAACGGTACCATCCTGGCTACACATACTGAGCGTGTGGAGCTCTTCAAACGTGCTGCCCGTCAGGTGGTACAGAATGCCCTGGCCTACTACGAGGACGGCGACGAGAGCGTGCTGCCCCGCAACATTGCCACCCGCAAGGCCTTCATGAATGCCATGGCGCTCGACATTGCCATGGGCGGTTCGACCAATACCGTGCTGCACCTGTTGGCCGTAGCACAGGAGGCTGGCACCGACTTCACGATGAAGGACATCGACGAATTGTCACGCCGTGTGCCCTGTCTGTGTAAGCTGGCTCCCAACACGCAGAAGTACAGCGTTCAGGAGTGCAATCGTGCAGGTGGTATACTGGGCATCCTGCGAGAACTCTCAAAGGGCGGACTCATCGATGGCAGTACCATGCGTGTGGACGGCTTCACACTCGAAGAGGCCATGCGGACCTACGATTTTTCGCAGATTGTGAATAAGCCGCAAATAGCCCATCCGGCACATATCTATTTCTCAGCACCTGGCAACCGCTTCTCTACGAAGATGGGTAGCCAGGGCGAGCTGTATCCGTCATTGGATGCAGACCGTGAGAACGGCTGTATCCGCGACCTGGAACATGCCTACACGAAGGATGGCGGTCTGGCCGTTCTCTTCGGCAACATCGCCCAGGACGGCTGTGTGGTGAAGACCGCCGGCGTCGACGAGGCTCTGTGGCACTTCGAGGGACCTGCTGTGGTGTTCGACTCTCAGGAAGATGCCTGCGAGGGTATTCTGGGTGGCAAGGTGAAGAAGGGCGACTGCGTCGTTATTACTCACGAAGGCCCGAAGGGAGGCCCCGGCATGCAGGAGATGCTCTATCCCACCTCTTATATCAAGTCGATGCACATGGGCAAGGAGTGTGCCCTGATTACCGACGGTCGCTTCTCGGGCGGCACCAGCGGCCTCTCCATAGGTCACATTTCGCCCGAGGCTGCTAATGGCGGCAATATCGGCAAGATCAAGGACGGCGACATCATCGTCATCGACATTCCCTCGCGCAGCATTAATGTGAAGCTCACCGACGAGGAGCTGGCCGCCCGCGAACAACAGCCGCTGAAGCGCAAGCGCGTGGTCTCGAAGGCCCTGCGTGCCTACGCCCAGAGCGTCAGCTCGGCCGACAAGGGAGGCGTGAGAATAATTGACTAGTTTGACTATTCTCACTAATATAATTAGAATAACAAAGAACAATGAGAGACAGAATAACAGGATCGAAAGCGCTGATGCGAGCGTTGCAGGCTGAAGGCGTTAAAACCATCTTTGGCTACCCCGGCGGCTCGATAATGCCCGTTTACGATGCGCTGTTCGACTACACTCGAGGAGAGAAGAAATGTTTTGACCATATACTGGTGCGCCACGAACAGGGCGCTGCCCACGCTGCTGAGGGCTATGCCCGAGTGTCGGGTAAGGTGGGGGTGGCACTCGTCACCAGCGGCCCTGGTGTCACTAACACGCTGACGGGTATCGCTGACGCCATGCTCGACTCAACCCCCATCGTCGTCATTGCCGGTCAGGTACCCATAACGGCACTGGGCACCGATGCTTTTCAGGAGGTTGACCTTGTGGGTGTGTCGCAGCCTATATCGAAATGGTCGTACCAGATACGTCATGCCGAGGATGTGGCCTGGGCCGTCAGTCGTGCCTTCTATATTGCTCGTACGGGGCGACCAGGCCCTGTGGTGCTCGACTTCGCCAAGAATGCACAGGTCGAGGAGATAGACTGGGAACCAAAGAAGGTCGACTTCGTGCGCTCTTATGTGCCTTACCCGAAACTCAATCAGGAGGCCGTCAGACAGGCTGCTGAGCTTATCAACAAGGCGAAGCGGCCCTTGGCATTGGTGGGACAGGGCGTAGAACTGGGTAACGCCCAGGAGGAACTGAAGGCGCTGCTTGAGAAGGCCGACATCCCTGCCGGCCGCACCATGCTGGGGCTCTCGGCACTGCCATCGAACCATCCGTTGAACGTTGGCATGCTCGGCATGCATGGCAACTATGCCGTCAACCTGAAGGAACAGGAGTGCGATGTGCTCATAGCCATCGGTATGCGCTTCAGCGACCGTGTGACTGGCAACCTGAAGACATACGCCAAGCAGGCGAAGGTCATACACTTAGATATTGACAACAGCGAGATAGACAAGAACGTGAAGACCGACGTGGCTGTGGTGGCCGACTGCAAGGAGTCGCTGCCAGCCCTGACGGCATTAGTCAATAAGAATACCCACACCGAGTGGCGTGAGTCGTTCAGACAGCTTGACGAGATGGAGCGCACGAAGGTCATTGAACCCGCCATCCATCCCAAGGATGGTCCGCTGTTGATGGGCGAAGTGGTAAATGCGGTGGCTGAACAGGCATCCGATGATGCGATACTCGTGACCGATGTGGGACAGAACCAGCTCTTTGCTACTCGCTACTTCAAATACCATCATAAGCGCAGCATCTGTACCAGCGGAGGCTTGGGAACCATGGGCTACGGCATGCCTGCAGCCATTGGCGCCACCTTTGCTGCTCCCGAACGTCAGGTTTGCTGCTTTATGGGCGACGGCGGCTTCCAAATGTGTATAGAGGAGTTGGGCACCATCATGGAGCAGAAAGCCCCCGTGAAGATGATACTGATGAACAACCACTACTTGGGCAACGTGCGCCAGTGGCAGGACATGTTCTGGCTGCGCCGCAAGTCGTTCACCAAGATGATGAACCCCTGCTATGAGCTGATAGCACAGGGCTATGACATTCCCTATCAGGCCGTCACCGACCGTAAGGACTTGGCTGCCGCCGTGGAGCGCATGCTGACGACCGACGGTCCTTTCATCCTCGAGTGTGCCATCAAGGAAGAGGACAATGTATTGCCGATGACGCCGCCGGGCATGAATGTTGATGAAATGAAGCTGGAGATATAGAAGTGAAATGTGATGAAAGATAATAAGGAGAAACTATATACCCTGCTGGTCTATTCAGAGAACGTGGCCGGTATATTGAACCAGATAACGGCCGTCTTCACGCGCCGTCAGGTGAACATCGAGAGTCTGAATGTGTCGGCCTCCAGCATCCCGGGAGTCCACAAGTACACAATCACCGCGTGGAGCGACGAGGACCAAATCGTGAAGATTACGCGGCAGATAGAGAAGAAGATTGACGTTGTCAAGGCCAACTATTTTACTGACGACCAATTGTTTATCCGTGAGTCGGGACTCTACAAACTCTCTACTGAGAACGTGCTGGAGAATTCGGAGATTTCCCGTACGGTTCGCCGTTTCGATGCGCATATCATCGAGGTGAACCCAACCTATACCATCGTTATGAAGCATGGCATTACCGAGGATATCATTTCGCTTTATCGCGCCCTTGATGCCTTTGGCTGTGTGTTGCAGTACACCCGTAGTGGACGTATTGCCGTTACGCGAGGCATGCAGGAGCAGGTCAGCGCATTCTTAGAGGAGAGAGGAAATGGATAAGGTTGGCAGTTACGAATTCATGGCCGAGCCCTTCCACTGTGACTTCAGTGGACAACTGTTCATGGGACATCTCGGCAACCACATGCTCAACGCAGCCGACTTCCACTCCACCGACCGTGGCTTCGGCATGAAACGCCTGATGACGATAAACCGCTCCTGGGTGCTTTCGCGCCTCGCCATCGAGATGGCTGAGATGCCCCAGCAGTATACGAAGTTCCGCGTCGAGACATGGGTGGAGTCCGCCATGCGTTACTTCACTTCGCGTAATTTTGCCGTCGTTGGAGAAGACGACGCTCTTACCTCTCACCACTCGCCACTTACTTCTAAGAAAGTCTACGGCTATGGGCGGAGCATCTGGGCGATGATTGATACCGAGACGCGCCAGCCTACCGACATTCTCTCGGTAGACGATGGGGCCATCAACGACTGGATTGTGAACGACAAGGAGTGTCCCATCGCCAAGGGCGGTCGTGTGAAAATGGGGGATGAGGCACAACTCGTGCGCACCATCGACACCTATTATAATGATGTGGATATCAATGGTCACATCAACTCAGTCAAGTACATTGAGCATGTGCTTGACCTCTGGGACTTAGAGTGGTATAGGGGAAATCAGATACGACGGTTCGAGATAGCCTACGTGGCCGAAGCCCATCAGGGCGACCGTCTTTCATTCTATAGAGAGCAGACGACGCAGAACGACTATTGCGTCCGCATCGTCCGCTCCGATGGTACCGAGTGTTGCCGTAGCAAGGTTTCTTTTAGGCCCACTTTGTGAGGTCTTGCTCAGCAATGAACTTCAATTTATTCTGAATGATCGTCTCGCGTGCCTGTTCCGGGTTGTCAGTGCGGAAGACAAGTATGCCCTTACCGCGGAGCAGGAACGTGTACATGTATGCGATGCTGATGCCAGCCTTGCTGAAGGTGGCAATAGCGTCAGCGGCGCGACCAGGCTCATCGTCGAGCTCCAGTGCAAAGACATCACTCAGGGCCACAGCAACGCCGGCCTTCTTCAGTTCCTCGTAGGCACGCGGGGGCTCTGAGCAGATGAGACGGTAGATGCCGTACTCAGCGGTGTCGGCGATGGTCGACGCGATAATTTGTATACCTGCTTGTTTCAGCACGTCGAGCACCTTGATGAGCGTACCCGAACGGTTCTCGATGAAAATCGAAAGTTGGTTGATAGTCATATCCATATTCGTGTTGTTTGTTTTGGTGTTTCGATATTTCGATATGTCGGTATTTCGGTATTTCGACATGTCAGTTACTGATAAACCTTGCGCTTGTCGACGACGCGAACGGCCTTGCCTTCGCTGACGGGCAGGGTTCCCTTGGGCACAAGACGGATTTTGGGCTTCAGCAGGATTTCGTCGCCTACCTGGTGGCGGATCTCCTTTTCGAGTGCCTGCAGCTTACCGTAGTCGTCGGTACCCTCATTCAGCTCTACCTCGATGGTCATCTGGTCGTTGTTGTCCTCGGTGGTGAGGGTGATGAGATAGTTTGTACCCAGCTCGGGGAACTTCATGAGAATTTTCTCGACCTGAATGGGGAAAATGTTGACGCCGCGCAGCACAATCATGTCGTCGGAACGGCCCTTCATGCGGTCGATACGCACGTGGTTGCGTCCGCAGGGGCACGTATGACCCAGGACACGCGTCAGGTCGCGGGTACGGTAACGCAGCAGCGGCATGGCCTCACGGCGTAGGGTGGTGAGCACCAGTTCGCCAATCTCGCCGTCGGGCACGGGCTCCAGCGTCTCGGGGTCGACAATCTCCACGATGTAGTAGTCCTCCCAGAAGTGCATGCCGTTCTGCTCCTTACACTCGAAGCCTACGCCAGGACCACACATCTCGCTCATACCGAACGAGTTGTAGGCTTTGACACCCAGCATCTCCTCGATACGCTTGCGTTGCTCCTCAGAGTGAGGCTCGGCACCGATGGCCAGCACTTTCAGCTTCGTGTCGCGACGCGGGTCAACGCCCTGCTCCTGCATCACCTCATAGAGGCGGGTGAGGTAGGAGGGGATGGCGTGGATGGCCGTCGTGCCAAAGTCCTTGATGAACTTGATCTGGCGCAGCGAGTTGCCGGCGGCAGCAGGAACGGTGAGCATGCCCAGCTTCTCGGCACCATATTGGAAGCCCAGACCGCCGGTGAACATGCCGTAGCCTGAGGAGTTCTGGAATACGTCATCGGGACGCAGTCCCACCATCCACAGGTTACGTGCCACTTGGTTGGCCCACTCGTCGAGGTCCTGCTGTGTGTGCAGGATGACGGTGGGATTGCCCGTGGTGCCCGACGATGAGTGCAGACGCACGCACTTGCTCAGGGGCACGCAGGCCATACCGAAGGGGTAGGTGTCGCGCAGGTCTCCTTTCGTTGTAAAAGGAATCTTGCGAATGTCGTCCAACGACTGGATGTCGTCGGGAGTGATACCCGCCTCCTTGAATTTCTTCTGATAGAACTCGTTGTTCATGCAGTGGCGAACCGTCTCCTTGAGACGCTCCAGCTGGAGTGCCTCAATCTGTTCGCGACTCATGGTCTCGACTTCCGGATTGAAATAGTTTGAATTGTTCATGATGTATATTTACAGTTTTCGGTTGTCAATGACATGTGCACTCTTGCCCTGACTACGCTGGATGGTGCCGGGCGCCTTGAGCTGAACCTTGGCTGAGATGCTGAGCACGCTCTTGAGCTTCGAGGCCAGTTTCTTCTCCAGTGCGTCGATGGCGGCAGGCGTGTCGAAGGTGCCGGTGAAGTACTCCTGGCGGATTTCCACCTGTACCTGCAGCGTATCAAGGTTGTTGACACGGTCGACAATGAGCATGTAGTGGGGGGCGAACTCCGGCATGCTGAGCACGACGCTCTCGACCTGTGACGGGAAGACGTTGATACCGCGGATGATGAGCATATCGTCGCTTCGGCCCTCGATGCGTCCCATGCGGATGCTGGTGCGGCCGCAGTCGCAGGTGCCGGGCAGCAGCGAGCAGAGGTCGCGTGTGCGGTAGCGGATGACGGGCATACCCTCCTTGGTCAGAGTAGTAAAGACCAGCTCACCGGTCTGTCCTACGGGCAGCGGCTCCAGCGTGGTGGGGTTGATGATTTCGGGGTAGAAGTGGTCTTCGCAGATGTGCGAGCCGTGCTGCATCTGGCACTCGTAGCTGACGCTGGGCCCCATGACTTCCGACAGGCCGTAGATGTTGTAGCCTTTCAGTCCGAGGCGTTCCTCAATCTCCTTGCGCATGCTCTCCGTCCAGGGCTCGGCGCCGAAGGCTCCCACGCGCAGTTTGATGTCCTCCTTGCGGATGCCCAGTTTCTCCATCGTCTCAGCCAGGTAGAGGGCGTACGACGGTGTACAGGCCAGACCCGTAATGCCGAGGTCACGAATCAGCTTCAGGTGCTTCTCGGTGTTGCCCGTGCCGGCAGGAATGACCGATGCACCGAGATGCTCCACACCGTAGTGGGCGCCCAGACCGCCGGTGAACAGACCGTAGCCATAGGCTACCGAGAAGATGTCGTCGCGGGTGACGCCATAGGCAGTCAGACAGCGTGCCATGCACTCGCTCCATACGCCGATGTCCTTGCGGGTGTAGCCCACAATAGTGGGGTTGCCTGTGGTACCACTGGAGGCGTGCACGCGGATAATCTCGCTCTGCGGTGCAGCTTGCAGACCGAATGGGTAGTTGTCGCGCAGGTCTTTCTTCGTGGTGAAGGGCAGCTTCTGGATGTCCTCAATAGTCTGGATGTCATCCGGTCGGATGTCCAGTGCCTGCAGTTTGTTACGATAGAAGGGAACGTTGTGATAAACGTATTCCACAATCTTGTGGAGACGTTTGCCTTGGAGCGCGCTCATTTCGTCGCGGCTCATACACTCTTTGTTTGGATTCCAAATCATTTTTCTGTCATTTAGTTGTCATTTATAGTTTCCCTTCGGTGCAAAAGTACATTTTTTTCCGCTGACTGCCAAAAAAAGTATGCAAAAGAATTGCAATTGACGCCAAAATGTATTATTTTTGCATCATCATACGGACATAACCTGAAGCTATAATGATAAACCAACAACTTTTACACCCTGAGAGCATCGTCGTCATCGGCGGCTCCAACAATAAGCACAAACCTGGTGGCGCCGTGGTGCGCAATCTTCTGGACGGTGGCTACGACGGCACACTGCGCATCTTGAACCCCAAGGAGGACGAGGTGCAGGGCATCAAGGCCTTCCACGATGTCAAAGAACTGCCGCCCACCGACCTGGCTATCCTTGTCGTGGCGGCCAAGCACTGTCCCGACTACGTGGACTATCTGGCATCGGAGAAGAATGTACGCGCGTTCATTATTATATCGGCAGGCTTTAGCGAGGAGACTCATGAGGGTGGCCTGCTGGAGCAGCGCATCCTCGACACCTGCGAGAAGTTCGGCTGTGCACTCATTGGCCCCAACTGTATCGGCCTGCTGACGCGCCATCACCACTCGGTGTTCACTAAACCCATTCCGCAGCTTGACCCTCGCGGTGTAGATTTCATCTCGGGCAGTGGGGCTACGGCGGTCTTTATTCTCGAGAGTGCCGTCACCAAGGGCCTCCGCTTCAACAGCGTGTGGTCGGTGGGTAATGGCCGTCAGATAGGCATTGAAACGGTACTGGAGTATATGGACGAGAACTTTGACCCGGAGCGTGACTCATTGGTGAAACTGCTGTATATCGAGAACATCAGCGACCCCGACAAGCTACTCTACCACGCTACTTCGCTCATCCGCAAGGGCTGCCGCATAGCAGCCATCAAGGCCGGTTCGTCAGAGAGCGGCAGCCGGGCTGCCAGCAGCCATACGGGTGCCATAGCAAGCAGTGATTCTGCCGTTGAGGCCTTGTTCCGCAAGGCGGGCATTGTGCGTTGCTTCGGTCGTGAAGAACTGACCACCGTGGGCTGTATCTTAAGCCTTCCACAGCCCCTCCAAAAGGAGGGGAGAAGGCAACACTCCATGAGTCCCCTCTCATCGGAGGGGGAAGGGGGAAGGCTTCTCCGCTTTGCTATTGTTACCCATGCCGGCGGCCCCGGCGTCATGCTCACCGATGCCCTGTCGAAAGGTGGTATGCAGGTGCCGCCGCTTACGGGGCCTGTGGCCGACGAGCTGAAGTCAAAGCTGTTGCCCGGTAGCAGCGTTTCCAATCCCATTGATATACTGGCTACTGGCGGTGCCAAGGAACTGGAGCTTGCCATCAACGCCTGCGAGCAGATAGACGACATCGACGCCATCATGGTTATCTTTGGCACACCGGGACTGATGAAGATATTCGAGGTTTACGACGTGCTGCATCGTAAGATCCAGGAGTGCAAGAAGCCCATCTTTCCCATACTACCCAGCGTCAGCACCGCCGGCCCTGAAGTGCAGGAGTTCCTGAAGCGCGGACACGTGAACTTCAGTGATGAGGTGACACTGGCCACTGCGCTTACGCAGATTATGAAGACACCTGAACCCACGCGCTTCGAGGTTGAGCTTTACGGTACCGATATACCACGTCTGCACAAACATATCAGTGGCATCAAGGAGAGCGGTTATGTGTCTCCAGAACTTGTACGCGAGATACTCTCCTGTGCAGGCATCTCTCTGGTTCCGGAACTTGTTTCTACTTCAAAGGACGAGCTGTCGGCCTTCGCCGACCAGTGCGGCTATCCAGTAGTGGCTAAGGTGGTTGGTCCTCTGCATAAAAGTGACGTAGGCGGAGTGGCGCTGAACATCCGTTCCAAGGAAGTGCTTGCGGCTGAGTTCGACCGCATGATGCAGATTCCCGACGCTACGGCTGTGATGGTGCAAAAGATGATCAAGGGTACGGAGCTCTTCATTGGTGCCAAGTACGAGGAACGCTTTGGCCATGTGGTGCTATGTGGTCTGGGCGGCATCTTTGTCGAGGTGCTGCGCGACGTCTCTTCGGGCCTGGCACCACTTAGCTATGAGGAGGCTTATTCCATGATTCGCTCACTGCGTGGCTATAAGATTCTGAAAGGCACGCGTGGACAGCAAGGCATTAACGAACGCCGCTATGCCGAGGTCATCGTGCGCCTCTCTACGATCCTTCGCTTTGCCACTGAAATAAAAGAAATGGACATCAACCCCTTGCTCGCCGACGAAAACGACGTCGTAGCGGTTGATGCCCGTATCAGGGTCGAGAAATAATCAGACGGAGGCTATCGTCACCACAACATATTCGGAACGGGTGCCTATGCGGTATTTGCCGCCCCAAATGCCCAACCCACTGCTCACGTAGTAGTGGGTGTTGCCCCTTTGGTGTCGGCCATAGGCGCACTCATAGAGGTACTCCGTAATCCACGAGATGGGCCATACTTGTCCGTGGTGGGTGTGGCCACTGAACTGGAAGTCCACCTGCTGTCGCTCAGCCTGTTCCAGATGGTAAGGCTGGTGGTCAAGCAGTATGCAGTATTTCTTTCGGTCGGCCTTTTTCATCAATATGCCTAACGAGTCGCGGTGCGGGTTGCTGCGGTCGTCACGACCGATAATGCATAGGTCGCCAACGCTGATGCAGCTGTCTTGCAACAGACGTATGCCGGCCTGCTCGTAGAACTGTCGGGCACGTGGTTCGCCAGCGTAGTACTCATGGTTGCCAATACAGGCATAGACGGGTGCCTTGAGCCGGCGGAACTCTTCGTCCATGTGCTGTTCCAGTAGTGGGCGCAGACTGCCGTCGATGATGTCTCCGGCAATGAGAATCACGTCGGGTGCCTCGGCGTTGATCATATCCACCCAGCGATGCAGTTCCTGACGGCGGTTGTGGTAGCCTATGTGCAGGTCGCTCATGGCTACTATTTTCACTGGCCGGGTTATCTGTTTCTCTGTAGTCAGTTGTAGCTCCTCACGATGTTTGTTTCGGTAGTGCAAGTTGCCGTAAATGAATAGTGCCAGCAAGCTGATGACGATGCCGCCCGCCGTCCACCAGTTGTCGTAGAACAGCGTACGCGGTAATAGCCGCAGCAGACGCCCAAGGTCGAGTAGCAGAAAGACCATGAACAGGTAGAGCAGCACGATGATGCTTGATGTGCCTACCTCGTAGACCGCCACAGCTACTGGCATGGGCAGACGGTCGGCCGTTCGCATGATGCCGGCAAACAGCATCAGGAACGACCCGGTCATGAGCCCTAAAACCAATACCTTCCATATCCATCCGACGGGTAGTACACACCACACGTGCCAGCCTATGTAGGCCAGCGCCATCAGTGGCAGAAGTATGATGAGCAACATGGCGTGGATTCACACAGGATTGTTCTCGGCAAAGATCTGCATGCGCTCGTCGAGCTGCTGGTACTGATGATCCTCGATGAACGAGGTACAGACACGCAAACCCTCCTGATGGCTACCTGTGGTGATGAGGCAGATGGCGCTAACACCATAGTACATCAGTTCGCGCGCCAGTTCGCCGCTGGTCATACCTTTGTATCCGATGGTGAAATAGAAACCGTCGGCTACAGGCTGATCGCCGTCTTTGTCGTAGACGATATGGAAGCCATGCTTACAGAAAATCTCTTTCAGTTTATGGGCACGCTCACCGTAGACTTTCACTTCGTCGCGGAATTTATAATCGCCGTCGCAGGCTGCACGGAACATTGCTGCTAATGCATACTGTGCCGAATGGCTGGTGCCGCTGCTGAGGGCATAGAGCATGCGGGTGCTGAATACGAGACCGAAGGGCAGACCCTCGTAGCGTGTGGCCAAATCGTCGAAACGACGATGGAACAGCTTGTCGCTGATGCACACGACACCGATGCGCTCACCAGCATAAGAGAAAGCCTTGGAGCCGCTGATAAGCAACATGTAGTTGTCCGTGTAGCGGGCTACGGTAGGCTGATAGGGCGGTTCGAAAGGTGTCGAGAGATCCTGGCGGAAGTCCATGGCGAAATAAGCCAGATCCTCCATGATGATACAGTCGTATTGAGTAGCCAGTTTGCCGATGGCTTCAAGCTCATCCTCCGTCAGACATACCCACGAGGGGTTATTGGGGTTCGAATAGACGATGGCACAGATATTGCCTTTCGACAGGTAGCTCTCCAGCTTCGGAGCGAGCTTGTCACCGCGGTAGTCATAGACGTCGAATGTCTCGTACTTCACGCCCTGCACCTGCAGCTGCATCTTCTGTACGGGGAAGCCCGGGTCGATGAACAGCACGGTGTCTTTGCCCTTTGTGGCCTGCGAACAGGTGAGGAACGAGGCGAAGGTGCCCTGCATGGAGCCCGTCACAGGGACGCAGCCCTCGGGGGCGATGTCAACGCCGACGAAGGCCTTGACAAAGCGTGAGGCCTGCTTCTTCAGTTCAGGATATCCCTGAATGTCGGGATAGGAATGGGCGATACCGTCCTGAAGCGCCTTGATCTGGGCATCGACACCCACCTGTGCGGCAGGCAGTCCGGGGATGCCCATCTCCATCTTGATATATTCCACGCCGCTCTCTTTCTCGGCGGTGGCTGCCACCTGCTTCACTTCACGAATAGTGGCCTTAGCGAAGTCCAGAATGCCCATCTTGGCTATCAGTCCGTCGACAATCTCTTTCTTGATTGGAGTCGGTTTCATTGTTGTCGTTTTTCGTTATTTCGACATAACGTTATTTTGTTATGACGATTTATTTCTGCGCCTCGCGACCCAGTGCCAGCGCCTTGATGTTGGCCTCGACAATGGCTTCGCCCTTGCGCCAGAAGACGCGGCGGATGGCGTCTTCCAGCTTCTCGTACTCAATGCCGAGTGCTTTCTGGGCAGCACCTAGCAGGATGACGTTGGCCGAGCGGGGCACACCGTTGTCCTTGGCCATCTGCTCAATGTCGATGCTGATGACATGGGGCAGCTTGGCGAGGTCGGCGTTGATGACCTCCATGTCGGGATAGTTGGGGATGTTGACAAACGGTGTGGCCGAAGTGATGATCCAGCCCTCCTTCGAGAGGTAGGGCAGGTAGCGCAGAGCCTCCATGGGCTCCATCGAGATGATGACGTCGGCACCGCCACGGGCAATGAGGTCGCTGGCGATGGGGTTTGACGAGATGCGCAGGTTCGACTGCACGTCGCCGCCGCGCTGGCTCATGCCGTGTACCTCGGCCTGCTTGATGTATAGGTTTTCGTTCATGGCGGCTTCGCCGATGATGGTGGCAATCGAGAGGATGCCTTGTCCTCCTACGCCGCAAAGTATGATATCGGTTTTCATTGCTTTCGTTGTTTTTATGGGACTAATAGGCCTAATGGGCCTAATGGGGCTCCTATTTGGCTTGCGCTTTCTTTTGCTTCAGGTGACGCTGCAGGGTCTGCATGCACTCACGGCGCGGAATGATGACCGAGGTGCCCTTGTAGTTGATCTCGTCGCGGATGATCTGCGTAATCTCTGGCATGTTCTTCGGCAGGGGAACGACCACCTTCAGGTGTTCGTCGCTCAGCCCCAGCCCGCGGCAGATGGCCTCGAACTTGTTAGTGCCGGCAGAGTCCTGACCGCCCGTCATGCCCGTCGTCAGATTGTCGCTGATGATGACGGTGATGTTGGCGTTCTCGTTTATGGCGTCGAGCAGACCCGTCATGCCGCTATGCGTGAAGGTGGAGTCGCCGATGATGGCAACGGCAGGCCACTGACCAGCGTCGGCAGCCCCCTTGGCCATGGTGATGGAGGCACCCATGTCGACGCATGAGTGGATGGCGCGGAACGGGGGCAGGAAGCCCAGCGTGTAGCAGCCGATGTCGCCGAAGACGCGAGCGTTGTCGTACTCACGGAGCACCTCGTTCAGAGCGGCGTAGACATCGCGGTGACCACAGCCCTGGCATAATGCCGGCGGACGTGGAGCTACGTCGGCACAAGGATCGAAGCACTGTCCGCACTCCATGCCGAGAGCCTTCTTCACGATGTCGGGGTTCAGCTCACCCGTGCGGGGCAGTGTACCGTCAAGCTTGCCCTTGATGTTCTGGCTCTCGCCGACACCGCGCACGATGTCCTCGATGAAGGGCTGACCCTCCTCAACGATAAGAACCTGCTGGCACTCGTCCATAAGACGGCGCACCAGCTTCTTGGGTAGCGGATACTGCGAAATCTTCAGGATGGGGTAGGGGCTACCCTCGGGGAAGCACTCGTTGACGTAGTTGTAGCCGATGCCTGCCGCGATGATGCCGAGCGGGTGTTTCTGCCCCATAGGGCTTATTGGGCTCATGGGGCTTATGAGACTATTATAGGCAGAGTTGACGGCATCCTCTTCGAGTTGGGCCTGCTGAGCTGTCACCACATTGTTGCGTTTCTTGGCGTTGGCAGGCAGTAGCACCCAGTTGGCTGCAACAGCGTTGTAGTTCAGTTCGTTCTCTTGGCGTGGCTCGTCCTTTACCTGAACCACGGCGCGGCTGTGGGCCATGCGGGTGGTGACACGCATCAGCACGGGCAGACACTGCTGCTCGGAGTAGTCGAAGGCTGCCTGAACCATGTCGTATGCCTCCTGCTGGTTGCTGGGCTCAAACGTGGGAATCATGGCAAACTTGCCATAGAAACGCGAGTCCTGCTCATCCTGACTGGAGTGCATCGACGGGTCGTCGGCTACGAGCACCACGACACCACCGTTGACACCCGTCATGCCGCTGTTGACAAACGGGTCGGCGCAGACGTTCAGGCCAACGTGTTTCATACATACCAAGGCACGCTTACCCATGAACGACATTCCGAGGGCGGCTTCCATAGCAGTCTTCTCGTTGGTAGACCAGCGGCTGTGAACGCCGCGCTCCTTGGCCAGGGCATTGCCTTGGATGAACTCAGTAATCTCGGTCGACGGTGTGCCAGGATAGGCGTAGACGCCTGATAGTCCGGCATGCAGAGCGCCCAGCGCAATGGCTTCGTCGCCTAACAAAAGTTTCTTTTCCATGTTCTTATACTTTCAGTTTTTTAGCTGTTTTCTTCTTTTGGGTTGCAAATTTACTATTTTTTTTCCGTTTCGTGCAATGTTTGGTCGTTTTTTAGTACTTTTGCACCGATAATGACACGAGAAAGACTCTGGAACGCTAATTATTGTAAGGTGATGACGGCTAATTTCGCCCTGTTCTTCGCCTTTTATGTCTTGACGCCGCTACTGCCCCTCTACCTGAAGGAGCACTTCGGTGCCACTAAAGATGTTATCGGTCTGGTATTGTCGGGTTACACCCTCACGGCACTGCTCTTCAGGCCTTTCAGCGGCTTCGTTGTCGACGCCTTTCCCCGAAAGACGGTGCTGATGGTGTGCTATACGGCTTTCTCCATCTTCTTTGCGGGCTATCTGGCGGCTTCCACACTCCTACTGTTCACCATTGTGCGAACACTGCACGGTGGTCCCTTCGGAGCCTTGACAGTGGCCAACTCCACAGTTGCTATTGACGTGCTGCCCTCGTCACGACGTACCGAAGGCATTGGCTATTATGGCATGTCGAACAACTTGGCGATGGCTATTGGCCCTACTGTCGGTATTTTTATATATAGGTATACGCATAGCTTTGACCTTCTATTCTGGCTGGCGCTTGTCGTTGCCACCATCGGACTTTCCGTCGATGCAACGGTTTCTTTGTCGAGAACGGCTCGGGGGTGCGAGGTACGAGGTGCGAGGTGCGAGAATAGTTCAGAAATGGAATCGAGTGGTGTACAAGGTGACCTCGTACCTCGTACCTCGCACCACGTACCTCGAAAAACGATAAGTTTGGATCGTTTCTTCCTCGTTCGTGGCTGGCTGCTGGGTGTCAACATGGTGGCTTTTGGCTTTTGCTTCGGTGTACTGAGCAATTATTTGGCAATCTACGGAAAAGAAGTGATGGGCATCACTGGTGGTACGGGCACCTATTTCATGCTTTGCTCCGTGGGGCTCATTTTGTCGCGACTGCAAGGTGGCAGGGCGTTGCGACAGGGACGGGTCACCCATAATGCCGCCAGTGGAATGGTTATCTCGCTTGTCGGCTACACCTTGTTCATTCTGATACCCACACTCCTTTCACATCTCAACGAGTGGGAGGTCGGCAGCCAGTTTGTCACTCTTCATGCTTCGCTGTTCACCTCCATCGGTTACTATGGCTCAGCGTTGTTGATAGGTCTTGGCAATGGCCACATGTGGCCAGCCTTCCAGAACATGACTATCAGTGTAGCGCCCAATAGTAAGCGGGGTACAGCCAATTCGACCATATTGGTCTCGTGGGATGTAGGCATGGGACTGGGCATACTGTTAGGCGGCGTCATTAGCGAGTTGGCGGGTTATAGTGCCGCTTTCTGGACTGTCGCCATTGTCAATGCTGTCGGTGTGGCACTCTTTTTCACCGCTACCCGCAGCTTTTTTCTCAGCAGGAACCTCAATCAAGATATAAGGTGATACCCCATGCTTTCATTTCTTGTAGCTCAGCGCAGCACCAATGGCAGTGCAGTATTGGGAGTACTTAGGTATGTGGAAGCAGATGTTGTAGAGCTGCTCCAACGGCGGGAACACATCCTTACACTGCGGCAGGAGCGTCAGGTTGCCGATGAGTACGAAGTCGCGGATGTCGCTGCCGCGGCTCGACAGCCATGCTGCTGAACCGATGGCCTGCAGCACCATGGAGATGATGCCAGCGGCAATATCCTCCTTCGAGGCGTCGCTCTGGGCCTTGGCCAGTATGCTGGCAGTGGCCTCCATGGGAAGACCGGGCAACGGCTCAGCCGAGATGTCGCCAATGCGGAGGTTCATGTTACTGATGTCGCCCTGCTTGGCCAATTCTGAGACAGCCTTGATGTCACTGGTGTTCAGCAGCATACGCGAAAGACCTGCCAGCGTGCCGCCACCGATGCCGATACCGCCGATGTGACGCATGTCATCGCCGTCGCACTGCACGAAGCTGGTACCTGTACCCATCGATACGACGATGGTATGATCGAGTTTCGACTCGTAACGGGCACCCAGACCGTCGGCCACGAACTCCTCGACTTTCTGTGTGGGCAGACCGTAGACGGCGCCCTTGATATAGGCTGATCCTACGCCTGTCAGCATGACCTGCTCCACGTCCTGAAGAGCAATGTCATTGTCGTGCAGGTACTTACCGAAAGCGCCGTAGAGCGATGTGATGGGGTCGGCGGCAGTGATACGTGTAGGTGATGTGATGTGTCCGTTTTTCAGACCCACAATCTTCGTGGTCGAGATGCCCACGTCTATTCCGATGATAATTCCCATAGTTTTATTGTTTTGGTTTAGAGTCTTCGTGAATGCTCTCGGCCATGAGGCGGTATATCTGCCTGGTACGCTCGTCGGGCAGCAGGCTTAGCTGCATGTCCATGATGCCGGTGTCGTAGCGTACCATAGGACCCGTCTGGGCCTCACGTGGCGAGAGGTACTGTACCTTGCGGGCTGTCTCCTCAATCAGTGGCAGGAAGAGACGAAAGTCCAGCTGTTCTTCCTCCAGCACGCGTTCGGCCAGACGATAGCAGTGGTTCGTCAAGTTACAGGCCAGAACGGCGGCGAGGTGCAGTTTCTTGCGGCGCTCGGAGTCTACCTGTATCACGTTGTCGGCGATACTCTCGGCCAGAGACCGAATCATGGCCAGGGCTTGTGCGTCGGACGCTTCGATGAAGCAAGGGATGGGACGGAAGTCCACCTTGCGGTTTTTGGAAAAAGTCTGCATTGGGTAGAGCACGCCGTAGCACTTGGTGAAAGGCGTGAACACACTCATGGGCACGCTGCCTGCCGTATGGATGAAGAGACTGTCGGGACGTTCAGTGCAGATGGTGGCGGCCACCTCGCTGATGGCATCGTCCTTGATGGATAGAATATAGACGTCGGCATCCCTGCGGATGGTCTCTATGCTGTCCGAAAAGGAGCAACCAAGCTTGTCGGCCAGTTGCCTGGCGTGTTCCTCCGTGCGGCTGTACACCTGTACGATGTCCATACCGGCGTCTTTCAAGGCCAGTGAGAGTTGCGTGGCCAGGTTGCCTGATCCGATAATAACAATGTTCACTTCTTAATTTCTATTCGGACGAAGTCCGACACATCAAAATTCAGAATTCTTATTTTTTGATTCTGTCAAGAATCATGTTGGCTGTTTCCTCCTTTGAACACAGCGGCAGCTCCTTCACTTCGTCCTTCGTAATGAGTGTCACCATGTTAGTGTCGACGGCAAAGCCTGTCTTGTCGCCAACGATGGAGTTGGCACAGATGAGGTCGACATTCTTCTTCGTCAGTTTGGCCTGCGAGTTCTCGATGAGGTTTTCCGTCTCCATCGAAAAGCCCACGAGCAGCTGGCCTTCGCGCTTGTGGCTACCCAGCCACCCCAGGATGTCCTGCGTGCGCCTTAAGTCGATGCTCATGTCGCCATCGTGCTTCTTCACCTTCTGTTCCGAGTAGGTGGCAGGCGTGTAGTCGGCAACGGCGCTGCACATGATGATGACGTCCTGCTCGGCGCTACGTGTGGTTACTGCCTCGAACATGTCCTGCGCGCTTGTGGCATCGACGAAATCGATGCCCACAAAGGGCTTGATATTGACGGGGCCGCTAATCAATGTCACTTTGGCACCACGGAGGGCAGCCATCTTGGCCAGCGCGTAGCCCATTTTTCCTGATGAGTGGTTGGTAATGAAGCGCACAGGGTCGATTGCCTCCTGCGTGGGACCTGCCGTGATGAGCACGCGACGGCCCTTCAGGTCTTTCTCTTTGGCTACATGCAGCAGAATATGTTCCAACAACAGTTCCTCAGCTGGCATCTTACCGCTGCCCACGTCGCCACAAGCCAGTCGGCCTACGGCGGGCTCTACGAAGTGGTAGCCGTAGTGTTGCAGCTTCTGGATGTTGTCCTGTAGGATGGGGCTTTCCCACATACCTGTGTTCATGGCCGGCGCCAGGATGATGGGGGCCTTCGTGGCCAGGAGTGTGGTGGTGAGCATGTCGTCGCAGATGCCCGCGGCGAGCTTGCCAATGACGTTGGCCGTACAGGGAGCCACCATGAAGAGGTCGGCTTTCTTGGCCAGCGACACGTGCTTCACATCGAACGAGAAGTTGCGGTCGAAGGTGTCGGCGATGCACTTGTTGTCTGTCAGTGTCTCGAAGGTCATTGGCGTAATGAACTTTGTAGCGTTCTGGGTCATGATGACGTGGACGTCGGCCCCCAGCTTCACAAGCATCGAGGCGAGGTTAGCCGTCTTGTAGGCGGCAATGCTCCCCGTCACGCCCAGTACGATGGTCTTTCCTGTCAGCATAGTATTCTTACTCCTTACTCCTTTACTCCTGCTCTGCCAGCAGGCCGTGCTTCTCGTAGGTGGCCTTGCGCACGATGTTATTGTCCTCGTCGACGAAAAGCACCACGGGACGGTGGGTTTCAGCCTCCTCAGGCGTCATGTAGGCATAGGCCATGATGATAATCTTGTCACCAGGGTTGACGAGCTGTGCGGCGGCACCGTTCAGACAGATCATGCCTGAGCCCTCCTCGCCGGCAATGGCGTAAGTCTCCAGGCGGTTGCCATTGGTGATGTCGGCAATCTCCACTTTCTCGTATTCACGTATGCCCGACTCGCGTAGCAGTCGTGTGTCAATGGTAATGCTGCCCACGTAGTCGAGGTCAGCCTGCTTCACTACAGCACGGTGAATCTTTGCCTTCAGCAAGGTTATTTCCATTCTCTATCAGTTGTTTACAATGAAATTGTCAATGAGTCGTGTCTTACCGATGTAGACGGCGATGGCGACGAGCGTCTCGCCCTCAATGCGTGGTGTACGCTGTATGTTCTCGAAGTCTACCACCTCAACGTAGTCTATACGAGCCATGGGCTCTGTCTCCAGACTCTTGCGGATAATGTCGATGACCTTTTGTGCGTCGCGCTCGCCACCGTCAATAGCTTCCTGGCCTTTCTTCAGACTCTTCGAGAGAATAAGTGCCGCTTGGCGCTCTTCTTGATTAAGGTAGGTATTGCGGCTCGACTTGGCCAGTCCATCGTCCTCGCGCACGATGGGGCAGGGCACAATCTCCACAGGGAAGTTCAGGTCGCGCACAAAACGCTTTACAGTTGCCAGCTGTTGGGCATCCTTCTGTCCGAAGTAGGCGCGGTCGGGCAGTACGATGTTGAACAGCTTGCCCACCACGGTGCACACGCCACGGAAGTGTATGGGACGCACAGCACCACAGAGCAACTCGGTGGTCTCGGTGGTGTCGATGAACGAGGTGAAGTGACCTGGATACATCTCAGCCGGCTCGGGGTTGAAGATAAGGTCGCCACCAGCTTCCTCCACCGCCTTCATGTCGCGGTTCAGGTCGCGCGGGTAGGCCTCCAGGTCCTCGTTGGGGCCGAACTGTATGGGGTTCACGAATACCGACACCACGGTGCGGTCGTTCTGCTCAGCCGATTTGCGGATGAGGCTCTGGTGTCCTTCGTGTAGGAATCCCATCGTGGGCACCAGTCCCACCGTGAGTCCCTCTTTGCGCCATCCGGCAACAATCTCGCGTACTTCTTTTACGGTCTTAACTACCTTCATTTCTTCTATTCGTGTATATTAAAATGGTAATTCCTCTTCTTTTGCCTTCAGCGCCTGCAGTACCTCATCGCTCAGTGCGTATGTCTGACTCTCAGCAGGAAACGTGCGCTGTTCGCAGTCCTGTTTGTACTGCCGGAACGCCTCCAGCATGATGCTGTGCACGTCGGCATACTTCTTCACAAACTTAGGCACAAAGCCGTCGGTGTAGCCCACCATATCCTGATAGACCAGCACCTGACCGTCGCAGCTGCTGCTGGCGCCGATGCCGATGGTCAATATCTTGGACCGCTCGGTAATCATCTTTGCCAACGCCTCTGGCACGCACTCCAAAGTTACGGCAAAGGCACCTGCCTCTTCCACCGCCTTGGCGTTGAGCAACAGTTTTTGTGCCTGCTCCAGCGACTTACCCTGCACCTTGTAGCCGCCCAGTGCGTTCACCGACTGGGGTGTCAGTCCGATGTGGGCCACCACGGGGATACCAGCCTCGACGATGGCCTTGATGCGGTCGCAGTATTCCACGCCGCCCTCCAGTTTCACCGCCTGACAGTTAGTCTCCTTCACGATGCGTCCGGCATTGCGCACGGCGTCCTCGACCGATGCCTGATACGACATGAACGGCATGTCGATGACCACCATCGCCTCCTTGGCACCGCGACATACAGCCTTACCGTGGTGGATCATGTCCTCGACGGTGACGGCCAGTGTGTTCTCGTAGCCCAGCATCACGTTACCCAGCGAGTCGCCCACCAGAATCATATCTATTCCCGCCTCGTCGATGGTGCAGGCAGTATGATAATCGTAGGCTGTAAGCATGCTTATTGGAAGCTTTCCCTTCCGTTCCAATAAGTCGAATATAGTTTTTCTCATTGTTTCTTTCTTATTGTCTGTTTTTGGCCTCAAACAGCTGAATCTTGTCGAGGTAATACTGGCGCAGGTCAGTCCAGCGGTAGTAGGGCCACTGGTCGGTGGAAACGGGCAGGGTCGTCTCGCGCTCGTTGAGCAGTGCTTTCACAAGGATGTCGCCCGTCTTGCCTTTCTTGGGGCGATAGAAGACGAGCTGTATGTTGCAGCCCATGGGGAAGATGCGGTAGTTGCGCCAAACGTTGTCGAGGGTATCAAGGTTCTCAACCTGGGCACCGCAGTTGTCGAGTTCTAAGAGGCAGGCCAGTGGCATGACGCACACCTCGTGGCCAAAACGCAGTGTGGCCTGCGTCTGTGTAACGGTGTCGGCCGTCTCGATGATGTTCTTCAGCAGGTTCAGCTGGCTGAATGGCATGACGCCACCAGCCTGGGGGGCTGCGCCGTAGTCCAGATACCAGCCCACGTTACGGATGCGCCACTGGTCGTAGAGCTCTTCGTCGGTGAAGAGCGACAGCAGTTCAATGTCGGTATCGTGGCTCTGCATGTTGGAGGCCACCTCGAAGAGCTGGCGCATCAGTTCGCCTGCGCGTACATTATTATATACATATTGCTCGTCGTTGAACAACAGCTTCATCAGTCGCTCCGGGTGGGTGTAGCGTAACTGGGCCTCGCGCGACTCCTTGTCGCCAGTGCGACGGCCAAGGTCACGGACACGTCCCTCCCAGGGCTGATTGAGGTAGTACTGCAATGACTCGCTCACATCGTTGTGGATGCAGGCCGTCGGGTTGGCAGCCATCAGCTCTTCACACTCGGCAACCATTGACAGGATACAGCGGATCACCACCGTTGAGCGGGCATCGATAGGCACGTTCTTCGTCTTGAATATCTCGGGGAAATGTTCTGCCATGCGGCGACCGATGCCGTGGTGCTGGCGCTCGCCGACCGTCGTCAAGTCGCCTAAGCGTTTGACTGTCGTGGGAAAGAATGTCTCCAGCTTCTTCAGCGTCTCCAGTCCGACGGTAGTGAGTTTGCCCTGTTCGCGGGCGTCGCGTAGCGTGTTGAGGGGATTGCGGTAGTCACCCTCGCCAATAAGCCAGCGTGAGCCGTGACGGCCGTAGTGGCTCATGTAGTAGGGCTCATAGCCTTTGGGAGCCGGCGTCAGCCGTTCTGTGGGCAGCTGGCGGTCGTAGTCCAGGTAATTACTGCCTGACAGATAGCGGTTGGCAGCTATCTCGTCCTTGGCTGACGTGGTGAACGCTGTGGTCTGCGCCATCGTTGAGGCGGCGACAAACAGTGTGGCAGTGAGCATCATCTTTCTCATAAGCTATTGTCTTATCATGTTTATTAAAGAAAAATCCCGCTACGGTCGTAAGACTTTCACGGGATCCATAATGAAAGGAGGAGTGGTACCTCCAGGAATCGAACCGGGGACACACGGATTTTCAGTCCGATGCTCTACCAACTGAGCTAAGGCACCATGTTCTTGTTCACTGCATTCCTTTCGTTTGCGGGTGCAAAGGTACAAAGAAAAATTGAGAAACGAGGAATAAGGAAGGAGAAATTTTCTTGCCGTTAACACAATTTAATGATTACGTCCTGTTCCTATAATCCATTCCCATTCCTCATTTCCCACTTCTCATTCCTCATTCCTTAGCGGGTTCCATCCCTGCGCTTTGAGCTCAAACTCCTGATTATCACGGGTTACGAGGATGTGGCCGAATTTTGCGTCGGTAATGTGACCGATGAGGTGAACGTCTTGTATCTGCTCAATTCTCTCGTGATCGCCGATAGGAACGGTGAATACCAACTCGTAATCTTCGCCGCCGTTCAGGGCGCAGGTGGTCACGTTCATCTCCATCTCTTCAGCCATCACAGCCGTCTGGTAGTCGATGGGTAGGTTCTTCTCAAAGATGCGGCAGCCTACTCCCGACTGTTTGCAGATGTGCATGAGCTCGCTGCTGAGGCCGTCGCTGATGTCCATCATCGCCGTGGGGTGTATGCCGGCTTCGCGTAGCTTCTGGATGATATCGCCGCGGGCCTCGGTCTGCAATTGGCGTTGCAGCAGGTATTCCTTTCCTGCGAAATCGGGACTGAAGTGAGCCAGTTCCTCCAGCGCGCGTTTGTCGCCCTTTCTCTTGGCCTCTTCAACCTGGGCGTAGTACACGCTCTTCTCGCGTTCCAACAGCTGCAGGCCCATGTAGGCGGCGCCAAGATCACCGCTGACGCAAATGAGGTCGGTGTCGTGTGCACCGTTACGGTAGACGATGTCCTCCTTGCGGGCTTCGCCGATACAGGTGATACTGATGGCCAGACCTGTGTAAGAAGAGGTGGTGTCGCCCCCCACGATGTCAACATTCCATTTCTCGCATGCCAGACGGATGCCAGTGTAGAGCTCCTCCACGTCCTCGACGCTGAAGCGCTTGCTCAATGCCAGCGAGACGGTGATCTGTCGCGGCGTGCCGTTCATGGCGAAGATGTCGCTGATGTTCACCATGGCCGACTTATAGCCTAAGTGCTTCAGGTCGATGTAGGTGAGGTCGAAGTGTACGCCCTCCATGAGCAGGTCGGTGGTGACGAGCACCTCGCTATCGGGGTAGGAGAGCACGGCGCAATCGTCGCCGATGCCATACTTCGTCGACGTGTTCTTGGGTTGTATGTCTTTGGTAATCCGGTCGATGAGGCCGAACTCACCCAGTTTCGCTATATCCATGTTTCTATTAATGCTTGTGATGACTTATTTGAACTTGATAGTCTGAGGTTTGTGCGAGTTCTTGTGAACGTTTTTCGCCTTAGACTCGTCCTTGGCCTTGGCCTTGGGTGTCTGGTATCGGCGGGCATTCTTCTGCACATAACCTATGATGTGTTGGTCGAACGCTTCTTCCTGCTCCAATAGGAAGCTGATGCGTACGGGCAGCTTGTAGAGGCGTCGGCGCACCTCGTCGCTGATGCCCTCCGTTGTCATGAGGCGGGCTGCATCCTTTTCGGTGGTGATAATGCACTTCGGTGTTGGCATATCGGCGAATGTGCTATTCAGCCGATTTACATCGCGACGGGTGAAATTGTGGTGGTCGCCGAAAGCCAGTGGTGTGATACTCTTCACTTGTGGCGTCAGGTCTTTTGTCAGCTGTCGTGGCGAGGCGATGCCCGTGAGAAGCAGGATGTTCTGGTCTTTGAGTTGTGAAAGAGTCGTTGCTGACGAGTCCTTCGGGAACACAGGCAGCGGCTGGTCATATTCGAGCGTCGAGAAGTAGAGCTGCTGGTAGGGGTAGAGATTCATGGCCTTGGTGATGACACGGAACTCCATCGGCTTGAGGTTCTGAGGACATTTTGTGATGATGACGATGTCGGCGCGGTTCTTGCCCTTCAGTGGTTCGCGCAGACGGCCTGCCGGCAGCAGCTTGTCGTAGATGATGAGGCGGTGGTAGTCGACAAGCAGGATGTTGATACCGGGTTTTACCTGACGGTGCTGGAACGCGTCATCCAGAAGGATGACGTCGATATCGCTGTTCTTGCTGTCGTTGTCGGTCAGGCGGTTAATGCCGTGGACACGCTGTTTGTCAACGGCAACGACAACCTTCGGGAACTTCTGCTTCATCTGGTAGGGCTCGTCGCCGATATCAGACATGGTTGTCGTGCCGTCAGCAATGATAAAGCTGTGACTCTTGCGTTTGTACCCGCGACTCAGCACGGCCACCCGCAGCCGGTCTTGCAGCAGTCGGACGAGATATTCCACATGAGGGGTCTTGCCAGTGCCTCCGACCGTGATGTTGCCAATCGAGATGACGGGAGTCTTAAACGATTGGCTTCTGCGTATCTCCATGTCGAACAATAGGTTACGCAGCTTCACCCCTAAGCCGTATAACCAGCTCAGGGGTGTCAGCCATTCGTTGATTTTGATAAAATCTCCCTCCATCGTCTCTTACCTCTCTCCTCTCACCTCTTATTTAACCTCCAGTCTGTAGGGCAGCTTAGCCTGCAGACGGCTGCCCTGCATGTCGCGGCGCAGCTCCACAAACGGCTGGTACAGCTCGCCCAGCACCTCGAGCAGTTCGCTGTCGAGATAAGAACCCTTCTTCTTGTCGGCCATCAGCTGCTCGAACCAGCTGGCGGGAGCGGGGTAGGTGGCGCTGTGGTACTTCTCGACCTTGGCCAGCTCGGCAGCCTTCTTGATGGCATCGTCGAGTGATCCGAGTTTGTCGACGAGTTTAATCTTCACGGCATCCTTAGCCAGCCACACGCGTCCCTGGCCAATAGAGTCGACCTGTTCGCGCTTCATCTTGCGTCCGTCGGCCACGATGTCGAGGAAGTTGATGTATCCGCGGTCTACGTAGCTCTGCATATACCCCATTTCCTGAGAGTTCTCCTTACCCAGAATGAGCTGCTCCTCGTAGTCGGTGTATTTGTTGGTCTTCACACCGTCGAAGGTGACGCCGAGCTTGTCGGTGACCAGTCCGCTGAAGTTGGGGATGAGGCCGAAGATACCGATGCTACCCGTGATGGTCGTCGGCTCTGCAATGATGTAGTTGGCTGCGGCGCTGATCATGTAGCCGCCAGAGGCAGCGGCACCGCCCATGGAGACGACCACGGGCTTCTTCTCCTTCAGCTGCTTGATGGCGTGCCATATCTGCTCCGAGGCGACTGCGCTGCCGCCACCGGAGTTGACGCGCAGCACGACGGCTTTCACGTCGTCGTCCTTCTCCAGCTTGTTCAGGTCTTCTACCGTTGTCTTGCCCACGATGCTGTGCTCAGTCGAAAACAGTCCCGTTGCCTCGTTGTCGATGATGCTGCCATAGGCATAGTAGACGGCAATCTCGTCGCCCTTGTCCTTGTTCTTCTTCGGCAGGTTCTTCATGTCGGCCAGCGTCAGCTGGTTGATGTCGTCGTCCTTGTCAATCTTCAGGAGAGCCTTGATCTCGCTGCTCACCTCGTCGGGGTACATCAGCTTGTCGACGAGCTTGGCCGTCACGTAGTCCTTGGCGTCGGCCAGACCAATGATGCTGTCGCTGGCCAGCTGGTCCAGCTGCTCAACCGTCACCTTACGGCTCTCGGCAATGTCTTTCAGCCAGTGCTGCCAGATGCCCTGTGTATAGGCTTCGCGCTGCTCGCGGTCGTAGTCGCTCATGCCCGTCAGCGTGTTACGCTCAACGTAGCTCTTGTACTTGCCGACCTTGGCCACCTGGTAGCGTATGCCGAGCTTGTCGTACAGTCCCTTCATGTACTCGCTCTGTCCGCCCAGACCCTTGAAGTCGAGCATGCCAGTCTTGTTCATATACACCTTGTCGGCCACCGAGGCCACGTAGTAGCTGGCCTGCATGTACTGGTCGGCGTAGGCCACAATCCACTTACCGCTTTTGCGGAAGTCCTTCAGTGCGTCGCGTACCTGCTGGGCAGTGGCGGGAGCGTCGAACGACGAGATGCCACCCTCGATGTAGATACCCTTGATGTTCTCCTCGTCCTTAGCTTTCTTGATGCTCGCGACGATGTCGTCGAGTCCCATGACGTCCATGTCGGCTTGTCCCAACAGTGCTGTCAGCGGACTGTCTTCCTCGCCGCGTTCCTGGACGACGGCGTTGAGTTTCAGCACAAAGACGGAGTTGTCCTTGGCTTTCGTGCTTTGGCTGCCGCTGGCAACCATGCCCACGATAGAAATCAAAAACAAGATGCCAGAGACGACACCCAATAGGATAATGCCACAGATGGTGGCCAGTGTGTACTTAAAAAAATCTTTCATTGTTAAGGTAAGTGTTACGTAACTGCGCGCAAAGATACGACTTTTTTCCGAATATCCGCTCTACTTTCCGTTTTTTTTCGTAATTTTGCCGCGCAAAGCTAATCTCTAAACAAAAAAGACATGAAAACAAGACTGCTAATGAGCCTCGTCATGGTTTTGGCATGTACGACGGGCATTGCTAAGAAGAAAGTATCAAAACCCGACCTCTGGCCCGACGGCACGCCTGTAGCTGAATGGTTTAAGGACACCACGAGGGTCGACCTCTCGGGCCTGAAGCACTATGTCGTCACCGACTATGGCGTCGATGGCTACAGCACCGACGTACAGACCCAGAAGCTACAAGCTGTCATCGACCGTGCTTCGAGCGAGGGCGGTGGCGTCATCGTCATACCCCGTGGCACCTTCATTAGCGGTTCCCTGTTCTTCAAGCCTGGCACCCACCTGAAGCTGGAGGAGGGTGGCGAGCTGCAGGGCTCCACCCGTATCAAGCACTTCCCAGTCGTCAAGACACGCATGGAGGGCCAGACACTCGACTACTTCGCAGCCCTCGTCAATGCCGACGGTGTCGACGGCTTTACGATTACCGGCCCTGGCACCATCAACGGCAACGGCCAGCCCTATTGGGAGGAATTCTGGATTCGCCGCAAGTACAATAAGAACTGCACGAATCTCGAGGCCATGCGCCCGCGTAACGTGTACATATCTAATAGTAAGAACGTCACCGTCCAGGATGTGAAGATCATCAACTCGCCCTTCTGGACCAACCACCTCTACCGTTGCGAGAACGTTCGCTATCTGGGCTGTTTCATCTATGCCCCTACAGAGAACGTCACCCCCGTCGACCCCAAGCGCGGTGCGCCGTCAAGCGATGCCATCGACCTTGACGTCTGTAAGAACGTACTGATTCACGGCTGCTACATGCACGTCAACGACGACGCTGTTGTGCTGAAAGGTGGCAAGGGTACGTGGGCCGATCAGGACCCGAACAACGGCCCCAACTCGAACGTCATCATCGAGGACTGCACCTACGGCAAGGTGCATGGCTGCCTGACCTTAGGCTCCGAGTCGCTCTTCGACCACAACGTCATCCTGCGCCGCATCCATGTGAAGTCCGCCACCCGTGTGCTGTGGCTCAAGATGCGCCCCGACACCCCTCAGCACTACGAGTACGTCACTGTCGAAGACATTACTGGCCAGTGCGGCTCTTTCCTCGTCGTCCGTCCTTGGACGCAGTTCTTCAAGCCCGAGGAACGTGCCGACATGCCCCTGTCGCAGTGCAACAACATCACCATCCGCAACATTCAGATGACGACGAAGAACTTCTTCGATGTGGGGACATCAGACAAGTACAAACTGACAGACTTCTCCTTTGAAAACATCAACGTACAGGACGATAGGAAGGCCTTCGATCCAAAGCTTATTGACAATTGTACTGTCAATAACGTTATTATAAAGTGATAAAAGCCGAACGTAAACCGTGCCAAATTGTCAGTCGTGACGTTTTGGCACGGTTTTCGCATGATGGTGGGCAGAACTTTTAAATATTAAACAAAAAGAATTATGAACATCAAACCATTAGCAGACCGCGTGCTGGTATTGCCTGCACCGGCAGAAGAAAAGATTGGCGGTATCATCATTCCTGATACTGCAAAGGAGAAGCCCCTTCACGGCAAGATTGTAGCCACTGGCAACGGAACCAAGGACGAAGAGATGGTTCTGAAAGCTGGCGACGAAGTGTTGTATGGCAAGTACAGCGGCACAGAGCTGGAGTTCGAAGGCGAGAAGTACCTGATGATGCGCCAGAGCGACGTGCTGGCAGTGATTGAAAAGTAATACCCACCCCCAGCCCCTCCCGTGCAGGAGGGGAGTCTAAATAGACTTGGAGGTGGCAACGCTACACATATTTTATTAGAATAAAAAAACATTTTTGCTTGGAACCCCCGTAACTAACCAAGCGCCCCTCCTGTTCGGGAGGGGGTGGGGGTGGGTTAAAACTATGGCAAAAGATATTAAATTCAATATTGAGGCTCGCGACCTGCTGAAGCAGGGTGTCGACCAGTTGG
>CAMVPA010000029.1 GCA_947169245.1 uncultured Prevotellaceae bacterium | reverse complement strand
GCTGCAGAATCACATCTTGCAGCACCTTTGCTTTTAAGCCTTGTACCCAGAGCCGGGGTCGAACCGGCACGGGTTGCCCCACTGGTGTTTGAGACCAGCGCGTCTACCGATTCCGCCATCTGGGCTCGAAAAGCGGTGCAAAGTTACTAAGAATTTTGGAACTAACAAAGAAAACTGATAAAAAACTGAAAAATACTTGCCAATATCAAGATTATTGCGTACCTTAGTGCCCGAGAAACGAACCAAATCTAAGTAGATGGAAAATAATCGAAATTATTTCTGCGTCATTTTGGCTGGTGGAAAGGGTAAGCGCCTGTGGCCTTCAAGCCGGAAGCAGAAGCCAAAACAGTTTATGGACTTCTTCGGAGCGGGCCGCACACAACTCCAGATGACCTATGACCGCTTCATCAAGATTCTGCCAAAGGAGAATATATATATATGTACGTGTAAGGAGTATGAGCAGATGGCTAAGGAACAGCTGCCCGACCTGCCGTCTCAGAACATACTGGTGGAGCCCGTCAACCGCAATACGGCTCCGAGCATAGCATGGGCAGGCAGGCGCATACGCCGTGAGCACGGGCAGGAGGCCAATATCGTCATCACACCTTCCGACCAGTTGGTGCTCCACGAAGAGTTGTTCCGCAAAAACGTGCTGGAGGGCCTGCAGTTTGTGGCCGACCACGACATTCTGCTGACCATGGGCGTTATTCCCACGCGCCCTGAGCCTGGCTATGGTTACATCCAGCTAGGCGAACAGACGGAACTTGAGGATGTCTACAAGGTGCAGTCATTTACCGAGAAGCCCGAGCGCGAGTTCGCCAGAATCTTCATGGAGAGTGGCGAGTTCTACTGGAACACGGGCATCTATCTGGCCAATGTACGCTATCTGCGCGAGACATGCATCAAGCTCTTCCCTGAAATTACCCACCGCCTGGACCACATCCGGGACGACCAGTCGCTGGAGGAGGAACTGGAATTTGTTCAGAACTATTACCCATCATATCCTAACATGTCGCTCGACTACGGCATCTTGGAGCGCTCAGAGAACGTCTACGTCATGAAGTGCGACTTCGGCTGGGCCGACTTGGGCACATGGCACAGCATCTATGAGTGCATGCAGAAAGGTCATGAGGACAATGTCATTATCGACTCCGAGGTTCTCTTGGAGCAATGTAGCAACAACATCGTCAAGCTGCCTAAGGGCAAACTAGGCGTCATCAGCGGGCTCGACGGTTTCATCGTGGCCGAGCAGGACAATGTGCTGATGATCTGCAAGAAGGGCGACTCGTCTTCAATGGTCAAGAAATATGCCAACGAGGTGGGCATCAAATATGGAGAAGACTTTATTTAAGAAATGAGGAATGAGAAACGAGGAATGAGAAATGGGTGTAAGACAATAAAAGGGGCGCGTGCCCCTTTTACTGTTTCTACTGTTTGTTAAATGCCGCATAGATTCTTTCGGCGATGTCTTTGAACTCGTCTTCCGTCAGATGAAGTTTCTCGCTACGGAAGTCGACGTCGGCCTCACTGTTCATAGGAATGAGGTGGATGTGTGCATGGGGCACTTCAAGTCCCAGCACCACCTGTGCCACCTTCTTGCACTTGAACACGCTCTGAATGGCACGCGCCACGCGCTTGGCAAAGACCTGAAAGTCGGCAAGTTCCTGGTCTTCCATATCGAAAATGTAGTCAACCTCGCGACGGGGAATGACCAGCGTGTGGCCTTTTCCAACGGGATTGATGTCGAGGAATGCGTAGAACTGCTCGTTCTCGGCACACTTGTAGCTGGGTATTTCACCGGCAGCAATCTTACTGAAGATATCCATATTCTTTTCCGTTATTTCGATATTATGATGTTTCGTTATTTCGATAATACGAGATTTCGAGAGATGATTACCCTACGGTGATTTTGTCGATACGCAGTTTGACGGTGCCGCGGGGAATCTTGATCTCTACCTCGTCGCCCACTTTGTGGTTCAGCAGTCCCTGAGCAATGGGTGTGGTGATGCTGATCTTGCCCTCGCGCAGGTTGGCCTCGCTCTCGCTGACGATAGTATAGGTCATCTTCGCCTTGTTGGCCATATTGGTCATCTCAACCTTCGACAGAATCTGTACGGAATCGCTGCTCAAGCGTGACGTGTCGACAATCTTCGCCTCGGAGATGGCGAGCTTCAGCTGATTAATCTTTGCCTCCAGATGGCCCTGTGCCTCCTTGGCGGCGTCGTACTCTGAGTTCTCACTAAGGTCGCCCTTGTCGCGAGCTTCTGCGATGGCGGCCGATGCCTTCGGGCGTTCGACGCCCTCCAGATGTTGTAGTTCGGCTATCAGTTTGTCGTAGCCTTCTTGTGACATGTATGCCATAATCTTCTATTTTTACTATTTACTATTTACTATTTTAAGTTTTTTCTTCTTGGCAGACTAAAAAAGAAAGAATCCCGACTTCTGACTTGTCGGAATCCTCGTGTTTTGTTAGTCTTTTCTGTTTTCTGACGGCAAAGGTAAGTCTTTTTTTCGAAAGCAGCAAACTTTTGACAAGAAAAAAATATACCGACTGCCATTTTTTCTTCTTTTTTCTGTGCTTTTGTGCGGGCACAGCCTTGATTTATGTCAAGAAAGTGTAGTAAAAACACTAATTATTTGCAAAAAAGCTTGCGAGGTTTGCAAAAAGTGTGTACCTTTGCATCGTGTTTTTCATAGTATTAGATTTAAGGTTAACAAAGGTTGGATCTCAGCGGAGATCCTTTTTTTATGTCCTTAGGTCAGTTTCACCTTATTATATATAGTAAGCAGAACGGCGTAAATGACGATGCCGGACACCAGACCTGCCAAAACGTCGACCACGTAATGGGCCTGAATATAGAACGTGGCCAAACACATCAGCAGGAACAGCGGGAGCATCACGAAGAACAGCCGGCGGCTGCGCGACGACCAGGCAATGAGCATCAGCACAGTGGTGATGCCGACGTGGCTGCTGGGAAAGGCCGCTGTGGGTCGCTCGCCCGCTTCATGAGCCTTGATGACAAGGTCGTAGAAGAAACCGTCCTTCCAGCCGGGTAGCGTCACTGCTTCCTGATGGTCGGCAAAGTAGTTGCCAACATCGGGGAATACACCAGCCGCAATATTGTCGAAACCTGCAGCCAGATAGTAGTATTGCGGCCCTGCCACAGGCAGGAATATGAAGACTACATAGTAGATGAAGAATGACGTCAGGATGACAAAGGCCGTGCGGTTTAGCTGGTCGTAGCGGCAGAAGAAATAGAACAGCGTCACCAGTGCAATAAGCGGAAAATAGCTGGCGTAACCCAGATGCATGAGTTCGCTCCACAGCGGCGAGCTCCACTCCAGGGCGAAGGTCAGCGCCGGCTGACAACCGAAGAGAGTCTGCTCGTAGCCTGCAAAGATGTGGTCGAGATTCGGAAACATGCGGTTGAACTCGTAGGTATCGGGATACCACCACGACAACAGCGCCAGTTGCGCAGTGATGCGTGCCAGATGGGTCAGTCGGCAGGGCACCATGCGGTATACTCCCCACAGCGCCAAGATGATGGCGACGACCTGCACACGCCCGACAATCATCGAGACGGGATTGTGCAGACGAGTAAAGGTGAACAGCATCAGCAGCAACGTCAGCGCCGTGTAGCCCAGTATCACCCACTCCACGGCCAGCAGTCCCTTGACGGGCTTGGCCTTCAGTTCGAAGAGATATCTTATTGCTTTCACGAGTTCAACTTACGGTTTTGTGCTACAGCCATTTGTTTTCCAGATACCAGCTGATAGCACGGTGTACGCCCTCCTTCAGCTGCACTTGCGGCTGATAGCCCAGCTCGCGCCGCGCCGGCTCAATATCGCAACGCCAATTGCGCTGTTTCAAGATGTGGTACTTGTCGTTGTTAAGTGCCGTCACCTTGCCCGTCAGTCGTCCCACGTACTCACCGCAGAACGTCACGACGCGCAACACCCAGACGGGGGCCGTGATACGAATCCACCAAGGACGACCAAGCTCCTCGTGAATCAGGTCGCTGAACGTCGTCGACTGGTAGACCTCGCCGTCGCTGAGGAAGTATTTGCGCCCCGTCTGCCCCTTCTCCAAGGCTAAGAATACGGCCTGCACCACGTCGCTGACGTAAACGAACGTGACGTCCTGGCGTTTGTAGCCTACAGCGAAGTCAGAGTGCTGCTTGATGCTCTGAGCCATCAGGAAATAGTCCTTCTCTCTTGGGCCGTAGACTCCTGTTGGACGGAGAATGACGTAGGGGAAAGCCTCAGCCTCCGCACTCTTCGACTGGAGAGGGGACTCCTGTCCGCCTTTGATGAGGCTATCCAGAAAACGCTCGGCCTCGAGTTTGCTACGCCCGTACTCCGTGTTTGGCTGCGGCGTGTCCGTCTCGCGAATCTCCCCATAGGGCTGCTGCTCGCGGATAGCGCCAAAGACGCTGAGCGAACTCACGAAGACAAAACGCTTCAAAGGCATCTGCAACTCCATCAGCGCCTCGACGAGATTCTTCGTGCCCTCGGTATTGATGCGGCGGAAATCAGCCTTGTTCAGACATTTCGTCACACCGGCAGCATGCACCACATAGTCAAACTGATGCTCACGCAACTGCTCGACAAGCTGTTCGCGCGACGAGAGATTCAGCTCAATGAAGTTGATTCGCTCGTCCTGCAGATACTCTTTAGAGCTGCTGCGACGCACGGCAGCCCACGTCTCAAAGCCCTTCTTCAGGGCCTCTTCTACGATGAACGAGCCGATGAAACCGCTCGCCCCAGTTATCAGTATTTTGGCCATAGACTGCAAAGGTACGAAAAAACAAGGGAAAAGCCAAATTTTTCTTGATGAAATGGTTACAGTTACAGCTATAACCATATAACCGAAAGACGAGCAGTGTAAAGATTATGTCATAAGCCCTATTCACATTGGTCTGTCCTCCAGAACCCCGATAAACACAGTTATTTCAAAAGAGGCCGAGTTTTGCGCGAAAGTCATGGAGTTTTCGCCAAAACTCATGGAGTATTTTCAAAAACTCATGACTTTTCTACAGATTCTTAACGCCTGGCGATGGATACCACTTGATTTGTAAACAAAATTCCAATTTACACAATCCAAATGGTTACATGGTTACAGCTGTAACCGTAACCACTTTCGAGATTTTAACCATATGTTTTCCGTTGGCAGAGCCTTTCTTTAATGTACGCGTAAGGCCGACAAACAATCACAGTTTCTCTCCGTAACAGAGGTCGCCGCAGTCGCCAAAGCCGGGGACGATATACTTCTGGGCGTTCATGCCGGGATCGATGGCGGCACACCAAATGGTAGCGTCGTTGGGCAGTGCTTCTTTTACCACATCGATGCCTTCAGGTGTTGCTATGACGCAGCAGATGTGAATCTTGCGCGGCTTACCCGTCTTCACCAGTGCCTCAATGCTGGCAGCCATCGAACCGCCCGTGGCCAGCATGGGGTCGACGATGACGAGAGTTTTGTTCTTGACCGAGGGTGAAGCCATATATTCAGTATGTACGCCCACCTCGGTATGTTCGCGGTTGGTATACATGCGGTAGGCCGAGACAAAGGCGTTCTCAGCGTGGTCGAACACATTGAGGAAACCCTCGTGGAAGGGCAGGCCGGCACGCAGCACGGTGGCGACGACCAGCTCGTCGTGGGGAATAGCAATGTCGAGCGTGCCCAATGGCGTGTTGACCGTCTTCGGACGGTAGTCGAGCTTCTTCGACAGTTCGAAGGCCATCATCTGTCCGATGCGCTGAATGTTATTACGGAACAGCAGTCTGTTCTGCTGATATTTCTTGTCGCGTATCTCGGCGAGATACATGTTAATGACGGAGTTCTGCTCCGCAAAGTTAATGACTTCCATGATAACGGTTGTATTAGGTTTCTGTCCGCAAAAGTAGCGATAATATTCGAGACGGCCAACGTTTTACGCCAAAACATTTGGGTGTTTGGACTTTTTTTTGTTACTTTGCACCTCATAAAGATGAAACTCCAAAGAAATATGACAAAACGTTTTCTATTATTTGCCGCCTGTGTGGTTCTGACAGCGGCTTGCACACGCAAGACAACTGACGCCAACGGCACCGCCGCACAGGAGACGGTCGCAGAATCAGTAGCCGCAGCCGCTGACAACAACGCTCCGCAGTACCAGGACCTCGCCCTGCCAGGCATCAGCGGCGGCACTGTCAAGGTGAGCGACTACGTGGGCAAGAACAAGCTGGTGCTTATCGACTTCTGGGCGTCGTGGTGTGCACCCTGCCGTGCGGAGATGCCGGCAGTGGTCAAGACCTACACCGACTTCCACGAGAAAGGACTGGAGGTGGTAGGCGTATCGTTCGACAACAACCATGAGGCCTGGGCCAACGCCGTCGGCGCACTGAACATGGCGTGGCCGCAGATGAGCGACCTGCGGGGCTGGGATAGCGAGGGCGCACACGTCTACAACATCACGTCCATTCCCGCCAATGTGCTCATCGACCAAGAAGGTTGTATCGTGGCCAAGGACTTGCGCGGCGAAGACCTCTACAACACCGTGGCCGAACTGCTGAAATAGCTGTCGGCGCACACAACAATTGTCATGTCAGCCTTGCAAAAGTGTAAGGTTGACATTCATTTTTCTTGATTTGTATCTAAAAAACATTAAATCTGCAACATTTTCTCGCCTCTCACTTCACGTCTCTCACCTCTTTTTTGTACCTTTGCAACGCAAAAAAGCAAAAAGGATAATTAGTAACACTTTAAAATACATTGAGACAATGGCAAAGTTAGATTTGACACAGTACGGCATCACCGGTTCGAAGGTGATTGCCCACAATCCGTCGTATGAGTTCCTCTTTGAGGAAGAGACAAAAGCCGGCCTGACTGGTTTCGACAAGGGCCAGAACACCGAGCTCAACGCTGTTAACGTGATGACTGGTATCTATACCGGCCGTTCGCCTAAGGACAAGTACATCGTGAAGGATGCACAGAGCGAGGACAAGGTTTGGTGGACTTCTGAGGAGTACAAGAACGACAACCACCCCATGAGCGAGGAGGTTTGGAAGACCGTTAAGGAAATTGCCATCAAGGAGCTCTGCAACAAGGACCTCTATGTCGTTGATGCTTTCTGTGGCGCTAACGAGGCTACCCGTCTGCGTGTCCGCTTCATTGTTGAGGTGGCTTGGCAGGCTCACTTCGTGAAGAACATGTTCATTCAGCCCACCGCTGAGGAGCTGGAGTCGTTCGAGCCTAACTTCGTCATTTACAACGCTTCTAAGGCAAAGGTTGAGAACTACAAGGAGCTGGGTCTGAACTCAGAGACTTGCGTAGCCTTCAACACTACCAGCCGTGAGCAGTGCATCATCAACACCTGGTACGGTGGCGAGATGAAGAAGGGTATGTTCTCGATGATGAACTACTATCTGCCCCTGCAGGGTATCGCTTCTATGCACTGCTCTGCCAACACCGACATGGAGGGTAAGAACACCGCAATCTTCTTCGGTCTGTCTGGTACAGGTAAGACCACGCTGTCTACCGATCCGAAGCGTCTGCTGATTGGTGACGACGAGCACGGATGGGACGACGAGGGTGTGTTCAACTTCGAGGGTGGCTGCTATGCTAAGGTCATCAACCTCTCTAAGGAGAACGAGCCCGACATCTACGGTGCCATCAAGCGCGACGCTCTGCTCGAGAACGTTACCGTTGACGAGGCTGGCAAGATTGACTTCGCTGACAAGAGCGTGACTGAGAACACCCGCGTTAGCTACCCCATCAACCACATTGAGAAGATTGCCCAGAAGGTGAACGGCAAGAGCGCTGGTCCCGAGGCTAAGAACGTCATCTTCCTGAGCGCTGACGCCTTTGGCGTGCTGCCTCCCGTTAGCATCCTGACTCCCGAGCAGACGAAGTACTACTTCCTCTCTGGCTTCACCGCTAAGCTGGCAGGTACAGAGCGCGGCATCACTGAGCCTACGCCTACCTTCAGCGCCTGCTTCGGCCAGGCTTTCCTGGAGCTGCACCCCACCAAGTATGCTGAGGAGCTGGTGAAGAAGATGGAGAAGAGCGGTGCCAAGGCTTACCTCGTGAACACGGGTTGGAACGGTACCGGCAAGCGTATCTCTATCCCCGATACACGTGGTATCATCGACGCTATCCTCGACGGTGCTATCCTGAAGGCTGAGACCAAGAAGATTCCTTACTTCGACTTCGAGGTGCCCACAGCTCTGCCCAACGTGAACCCCGCCATCCTCGATCCTCGCGACACTTACGCTGACGCTGCTGAGTGGAACAAGAAGGCCGAGGACCTGGCTGCCCGCTTCATCAAGAACTTCAAGAAGTACGAGGGTAACGAGGCTGGTAAGGCTCTCGTCGCTGCAGGCCCGAAGTTGTAAGACTTAGGACCGAAAGCAACTTCCGCCCTATGCAGGGCAAAGTTTGCAGGCCCGAAGCTGTAAGCATCATTTATTCGCACTATAACAAGATTGGCTGCGCCGAAAGGTGCAGCCAATTTTTGATATAGGTCAATAAAAGATGTGGCGCCGGCAATTTCTCTCTTCTCGCCGCTCTCCTCTCACCGCTTTTTTGTACCTTTGCACTCGTAATCGTGATGATTACTCCCGTTATTCATTAGGTTAGTAGTTAAATATTTAAGGTAAAGATTATGTTATTTGATTTTCAAACAACGGTTATGTTGGCCTCGGTGGCTACGGCTACAGTGCTCAGCATTTTTACGCTGACAAAGACCAATGTACGTTAAAGGAGTGCGGAGTGAGAGATTCATACCGCACTCTTTTTTTGCATTTTATCATATAATTTAATTTAATAAAGGTAAGAAAACGGCGGTAGTTCGGGAAATTGTGCGTACCTTTGCAGCCAAAACGAAATTGAACAGTTCAATGAGAAAGATATTTCTGGCTTGTTGGGTCATGCTGGTTAGTGTCCTTTTGCTGCCATCATGCCTAGGAAGTGACGACGACGCGACCTACTATGACGACGTCGCCATTACGTCGTTTACGCTGGGCACGATGACCCGTACGGTGACGATTACGAAATCTACAGGCGTGGACACGACATATAACGTGTCCTACAGCGGCAGTACCTACAAGATATGCATCGACCAGATGGGCTACCGCATCTTCAATAGCGACTCGCTGCTCATGGGTACCGATCTGAAACACGTAGTCTGTACGCTGACAACGCGCAACAGCGCCGTAGTAGCCGTGAAGTCGCTGACGAGCGACTCGCTGCTGACATACTCATCGACCGACTCGATAGACTTCAGTCAGCCGCGCACGTTCCGTATCATCTCAACCGACGGCGACCACTATCGCGACTATACAGTAACCCTGTCAGTGCGCCAGCGGGAGGCCGGAATGCTCATCTGGTCTGCCGCCGATGCGACCCAGATGCCTGAGAGCGCAGATATGGTAGCTGACAGCATCGACATGCAGCAGCTCGACGACGATGCCTCGCTCGTCCCCCAGTTGTCACTGGCCGGTGTTGCCTGGATGGGGACCAACGACATGAGATATGACCTGTGGGCAGGCCTGAGAACCGAGACAGACAAAGCAATGACTATATGGCGTAAGCTCTCGGATGCTGACCACGCAGGCCGCTGGGTCTACATGACACAGGCGGAGGACAATCCCTTCTACCTGCCGGCCATGGAGCAGGTGGCACTGGTCTACTACAGTGGCCGCCTGTTGGCACTGGGCAGCAAAGGTGTCATCTACCAGAGCACCGATCAGGGCATCACGTGGAAACAGAACAGTGACATCAGCATGCCTGAGGGCTTCGGCGGAGCGCCGCTGAAGGCTATCGTTAGCAACGGCTATCTGTGGCTGAAGGACGGTCAGGGTCAAGTGTGGCGTGGGTATCTGACGAAGTGAGAAATGAGAAATGGGGAATGAGAAATGAAGAATGAAAGTTGGCTGCGTCTAGCAAGTTTATCAGTTATTGTTTCTCTGTTTTCATTTAGCCCGGTAAGGGCGCAGGACGACCCTGAATACAGGATGGAAGTAGGCGGTGGCCTGGGGCTGGTGAGCTACGAGGGCGACTTCAACAGCAACCTAACAAAAGGCATGCAGCCTATGGCAGCATTAGTGGCGAAGTACCGTTACAATCCTCGCATGGCGCTGGGCATGAGCATAGGCTACGGCAAACTCAAGGGCAGCAGCACTGACGTGGGCACATGGTATCCCAGCACAGCAGCGGAGCCTTACAGTTTTGACAACCAACTGATTGACGTCACAATGCGCTATGAGTACAACTTCTGGGCCTATGGCACAGGACGTGAGTACTACGGAGCACGACACGTGGCACCATTCATCGCCATAGGACTGGGCATGACATACGTTGACAGTACCCACGGCGTGTTTGCCGCCAACCTGCCCATTGGTGCCGGCGTGAAGATGAAGCTGGGCGAGCGTCTGAATCTGGCTGCAGAGTGGACAATGCGCTTCACGGGCAGCGATGAGCTCGACGGGCAGAAGGATCCCTACGGCATTGAGAGCAGCGGCCTGTTCAAGAACACCGACTGCTACAGTGTTCTGCAGCTGACGCTGACCTATGATATATGGAAGAAATGTAAAACGTGTAATAATGATAGATAAAAACAACATACCGCAGCACATTGCCATCATCATGGACGGCAACGGACGTTGGGCAACTGAGCGCGGCAAGGAGCGCAGCTTCGGCCATCAGGCTGGTGTCGACGCCGTTCGCCGCATCACCTCGGAGTGTACGCGCCTTGGTGTCAAGTACCTGACGCTGTATACCTTCTCGACGGAGAACTGGAACCGGCCGGCCGACGAGATCTCTGCGCTCATGGGACTGGTGCTCACATCGCTGGAGGACGAGATATTCATGAAGAACAACGTCCGCTTCCGAGTCATCGGCGACGTGAAACGACTGCCCGACGAAGTGCAGCAGAAACTGCGTGAGACAGAAGAGCACACGGCCGACAACGATACCATGACGATGGTGGTGGCGCTGAGCTACTCCAGCCGTTGGGAGATTACCAATGCCGTGCGACAGATTATCACGGAGATTCACGACATGGAGGAACTGCCGCAGAACGTCTTCAAACGCCTGCGGACGGGAGGCATTCGTGCTGAGGACATCACCGAGGAGACCATCAGCCAGCACCTGACGACCAACTTCATGCCCGATCCCGACCTGCTCATCCGTACTGGCGGCGAGGTGCGCATCTCCAACTACCTGCTGTGGCAGATAGCCTACTCGGAGCTGTACTTCTGCGACACTTACTGGCCCGACTTCGACGAAGCAGCCCTTCACGAAGCCATAGAGAGCTACCAGCGCCGTCAGCGTCGCTTCGGCAAGACCGAGGAGCAAGTGGAGAGCGAGGAAAAGTAAACAGGTGAAAAGTAAAAAAGTAAAAGTGAAAATAGAAACGATTACAAAACGGGTGAAGGTAATGGTAAAAGGAGTTTTACCCTTTTGCCTTTTTACCTTTTTGCCTTTAAGCGTTGGCGCGCAGTACAAAATTGTCAACCCCGACATTTCATACGCCGGCACGCCCCGTCAGTGTGAAGTTGCAGGCCTCCGCGTCGAAGGTGTCGAAGGCTATGAAGACTATGTACTGACAAGTCTTTCAGGCCTGTCCATTGGACAGCAGATTGAAGTTCCAGGCAACGCCATTACCGATGCCGTGAAACGCTACTGGCGCCACGGCCTGTTCTCGCAGGTCTCCATCAGTGCCGACTCGCTGGTTGGCTCAAAGATATATCTCTGTATACACCTGAACCTTCGCCCGCGCGTGAGTACCATTAATTATATAGGTCTGAAGAAGTCGGAGCGCGAGGACATGGAGGCCAAACTCGGCATCATGAAGGGTTCACAGATTACGCCTAACATGATTGACCGCGCCAAGGTTCTGGCTAAGAAGTACTTCGACGAGAAAGGTTATAAGAATGCCGAGATCAACATCACCCAGCGCGACGACGTGACCGGCAAGAACCAGGTAATCCTCGACGTCGACATCGACAAGAAGGCCAAGATGAAGGTGCGCAACATCATCATCGACGGCAACCGAGGACTGTTGGATAAGAAAATCAAGGGTACGTTAATCAGCAAGGGCGCTTTTGGAAAGATTCATGAGGCAGGCAAGCTGGGTAACATATTCAAGGCGAAGAAGTATACCGACGAACGCTATCGTGAGGCCAAACAGCAGCTTATTGAAAAGTACAACGAACTGGGCTACCGCGATATGGAGATTCTCGAGGACTCCGTGTGGAACATCGACGGCAAGCACGTCAATGTCTACGTCCACATTGATGAGGGACAGAAATATTTTCTGCGCAACATCACGTGGGTGGGCAACACCGTCATCACCACCGAAGAACTGAACCGTACGCTCAATATGCATAAAGGCGACGTCTATAACCAGAAGCAACTCATGAAGCGACTGAATAGCGATGAGGATGGTGTACACGACAACTACTACAATAGCGGCTACGTATTCTCAAGCGTCAATCCTGTGGAAGTCAACGTTGTCAGCGACTCCATCGACCTGGAGATACGCATTGTCGAGGGGCCGCAGGCTCGCCTGAACCATGTGCGCGTTTATGGCAACGACCGTCTCTATGAGGAGGTCGTGCGCCGCGAGCTCCGTACGAAGCCCGGCGACCTGTTCTCGAAGGATGCCATCATGCGTTCTATTCGTGAAATTGCCTCAATGGGCTACTTCGAGGCAGACAAGGTACAACCCGACGTGAAGCCCAACTACGATGACGGTACGGTAGACCTGAACTGGATGCTGGAACAGAAGTCGAACGACCAGATTGAGTTCTCATTAGGCTGGGGACAGACGGGTGTCATAGGACGCATCGGCTTGAAGCTGAACAACTTCTCCATGCGCAACCTCTTCGGCAAGAACAAGATGCACCGTGGCATCATGCCCATCGGCGACGGCGAACAGCTCGGCATCAACGTCCAGTCGAATGGTTCCTATTACTACTCTGGCTCAGCCAGCTACTCCACCAACTGGTTTGGTGGCAAGCGCCCCAACGCCCTGAACGTCGGTGTTTTCTATTCGAAGCAGTCCGACATCTCAAGTACCTATCGTAACACCAGCTGGATGAACTCGGTGTACAACTACTACGGAGGCTATGGCACGTATAACAACTATGCCTACAACTATGACGCCCTGCTTGACGACGACAAGACCATCAGAATGATGGGCGCCTCCATTGGCTGGGGCAAGCGTCTGCGCTGGCCCGACGACTACTTCCACCTGTCAGCTACGCTGGGCTACACACGCTACATGCTGCGTGACTGGATATACTTTTTAGTAAATAACGGTAACTGTAACAACCTGAACTTGGGCCTGACGCTGTCGCGTAACTCTACCGACCACCCGCTCTACCCACGTCGTGGTTCTGAGTTCATGGTTTCGCTCGCAGTCACTCCGCCTTGGTCGCTTTGGGACGGTAAGGACTATGCCAATCTGGCGAAGGATGGAACATCGGCTACCTATGAGGATGAGTTGCAGGACGTCTACCGCTGGATAGAGTATCATAAGTGGAAGATGAAACTGCGCACCTTCACAGCACTGTCAAGTGCCCAAAAGTGCTTCGTTCTGATGACCCGCTTCGAGATGGGCATCCTTGGTTCATACAACAAAAACAAGAAGTCGCCCTTCGAGACCTTCTACATGGGTGGCGACGGTATGAGCGGCTACAGCTACAGCTATGCTGAAGAGACCATTGGTCTCCGCGGTTACGAGAATGGATCACTGACACCACGCTATTCTGCCGGCTATGCCTACGATCGCATGACGCTGGAGTTGCGCTATCCCTTCATGATGGGTAATACGACTATTTACGGCCTGGGCTTCCTTGAGGCTGGTAACGCCTGGACTGATGCCAAGAAGTTCAACCCCTTCGAGCTCAAGCGTTCGGCTGGTCTCGGCGTACGTATCTATCTGCCTATGGTGGGTTTGATGGGTATCGACTGGGCCTACGGCTTCGACAAGCCTCACTACACAAGTACGTCGGAACATGGTGGCTCACAGTTCCACTTCGTTCTCGGACAAGAGTTCTGATTTAGAAAAGAGTTAAGAATTTAGAGGTGTCGCCTCTGGCGATTAAGAATTTTGAATTATGAAGAAAGTTATTTTGTTCATCGCCTTGTGTGCATCGGCAGTGTCGATGCAGGCGCAGAAGTTCGCATTGATGGATATGGACTATATCCTGAAGAATATCCCTGCCTATGAGCGCGCCAACGAGCAGCTCTCGCAGGTGTCGAAGAAGTGGCAGGCCGAGGTCGATGCCCTTACCACCGAGGCGCAGACCATGTATAAGACCTACCAGAATGAGGTGGTGTTCCTTTCGGCCGAACAGAAGAAGGCCAAGCAGGATGCCATCATGGAGAAGGAGAAGCAGGCTGCCGAACTGAAACGTAAGTACTTTGGCCCTGAAGGCGAGCTTTTCAAGAAGCGCAACGCCCTGATGACACCCATACAGGAAGAAATCTACAATGCTGTTAAGGACATAGCCGACCAACGAGGCTATCAGTTGGTGCTCGACCGTGCCAGCGACGCCGGCATCATCTTCGGTTCGCCAAAAATCGACATCTCGACAGAGGTGCTGCAGAAGTTGGGGTACAGCTATTAAACTGTTGTCTTGAGAAAACGTCATAACGTTATAACGAATTATCGGAATATCGAAATATCGAAATAAAAACCAATAAAGAAAACAATGAAAAAGTTTATCGTCTGCGCATTCTGCGCACTTTGCGGTTTCACTACCGCCAACGCACAGGCCAAATTCGGCCATGTGAACACCCAGGAAATCATTCAGGTGATGCCCGAGTACAACAAGGCTAAGAGCGAGATTGATGCCCTCCAGGCACAGTACGAGGCCGACCTCAAGTCGATGCAGGATGAGCTGCAGAAGAAGGGTGATGCCTTCGAGAAGGAGCAGGCCACACTGCCCGAGAACATCAAGACCCGTCGTCAGCAGGAGCTGCAGGATATGTACACCAAGATTCAGCAGAGTTTCCAGGACAATCAGCAGGCTCTCCAGAAGGCCTCATCCGAGAAAATGCAGGCCATCACCACCAAGGTCCTCGACGCCATCAGCGCCGTTGGCAAGGAGGGTGGCTACGTCTACATCATGGAGATGGGTGCCGGCATCCCCTACATCAGCACTACTCTCTCTACCGACGTCACCGCTCAGGTGAAGACCAAGCTCGGCATCAAGTAAATTGTTCCACTTTTGCGCTCAGAACCAACACACTATTATTAGCGCATGATGAAAAGATTCTTATTAGTGGTAGTAGCATGTCTTGCACTGACGACTGTTCAGGCGCAAGACAGCATACCTGTGTTGAAAATCGGATTCCTGAGCTACGACCGTGCTTTGAAGGCGATGCCCGATTACACGTTGGAGCAGCAGAAGATAGCTGACCTGCGTGCAGAGTACGACAAGGAACTGAAGCGCGTAGAGGATGAGTTCAACCGCAAGTACGAGGAGTTTCTCGACGGACAGAAGGACTTCCCGAAAACCATTCTCTACAAGCGGCAGACGGAACTGAAGGAACTGATGGAGCGCAATGTGGCCTTCAAAGCCAACAGCCGTCGCGAACTGGCTGAGGCTGAGAAGGCGGCTATGGCTCCGTTGCGCCAGAACTTGAACGAGCTACTGGCCGAGATAGCGAAGGAGTATGGCTTGGCACTCATTCTGAATACCGATGCTGACGCCTGTCCCTACATCGACCCCAACATGGGCGTAGACATTCAAGAGGCCGTGTTACAGCGGGTAAAAGAGGGGAGAGATGAGAAGTAAGAGGTGAGAGGTAAGAGGTAAGAAAGAGAAATGAAAAAAGAGCCAGGGCCCATTGGCATCTTCGATAGCGGCTATGGCGGACTGACCATCCTGCACGGCATCCGTCAACTGCTACCCGAGTACGACTACCTGTACCTGGGTGATAATGCCCGTACGCCTTACGGCCCGCGCTCGTTCGATGTTGTCTACGAGTTCACCCGCCAGGCTGTTCAGCGGCTCTTTGAGATGGGGTGCCACCTCGTCATTCTTGGCTGTAACACTGCTTCGGCCAAGGCTCTACGCAGCATCCAGCAGATTGACCTGCCACAGTGGGACCCCGACCGCCGTGTACTGGGTGTCATCCGTCCTACGGCCGAAGTTATCGGAAGTCTTACGAAGACACGCCATGTGGGTGTGCTGGCCACCGAAGGTACCATCAAGAGCGAGAGCTACACGTTGGAGATACAGAAGCTGTTTCCTGACATTCAGGTCAGCGGTGTGGCCTGTCCCTTCTGGGTGCCGCTGGTCGAGTATAACGAGGCAGACTCTCCCGGTGCCGACTACTTTGTGAAGAAGCGCATCGACGAGATTATGCGTAAGGACCCCGAGATTGACGCTCTCATCTTGGGCTGTACCCACTACCCACTGCTCATGCCAAAGATATTGAAATATCTGCCCGTCGGCGTGCGTGTGATTCCTCAGGGCGAGTATGTGGCCGAGAGTCTCAAGCGCTACTTCGAGCAGCATCCACAGATAGAGAAGCGCTGCTCGCGTGGTGCCCACGTCCACTATCTGACCACCGAGAATCCCCAAAAGTTCAAGGAGTCGGCGAAGCTTTTCCTTCACGAGGATGTGGAGGTGGAGAACATCACTTTAGGATAGCATAAGCGGCGACCCCTTTGGGCCGCCGCTTTTCTTACATCTCTCCACTTACCTCTTCAACTGAAGTAAGCAGAACTTGTGAAAGTCCACGCTTTACTTAAAGATAAGCTGTGCAAACTGGTAGAGGCTGCGACGCCACGTATGCCACTCGTGGGCGGTACCCTCTGACTCGTAACCTACGGCGTTCATACCGAGTTGCTCCTTGATGTTCTTGGCAGCCTCAACACAACCCATGTTCTCCTTGCCACCACCGCTCATGAAGAGAAGCTTGACGTTCTTTGCGAAACCTTCTGAAGCCTTCACCTGGTCAACGCTCCATGCACCACTGCTGAACGAACCTACATATGCGAACTTCTCGGGGTTGGCCAGTGTGATTTCGCGTGCCTGCATGCCACCCATCGACAAGCCAGCGTATGCCCGGTGCTGGGGATCGGCAACAACGCGATAGTTCTTTTCGACCATCGGGATAATATCATTGAAGAGCACATTCTTGAAACCTTCTGAGAAACCGCCGAAGCCACCGAAGCCGCCAAAGCCACCACGACGCTGGCCGCCCTGGCCGGGTGCACCCTGCGGACGCTGGCCACGTTGACCCTCACCGACAGCACCCTGACCACGCTGGCCACGCTGCCCCTCACCAAAGCCGCCTTGAGGACGCTGACCACGCTGGCCTTCACCAGCAGCACCCTGCGGACGCTGGCCACGCTGACCCTGGCCGAAACCGCCCTGCGGACGCTGACCGCCACCAAAGCCAAAGCCTCCCTGCTCACCCGGACGGCTTGTGTTCAGACCGTTGTCCATCACGATGATGCAAGGAACAGCCTTACCCTCAGCAATCAGGTTGTCGAGAATCTGAGCGGTGTGGCCCTGCTCGGCCCATCCATACTCATTCTCACCCATGCCGTGCTGCAGATACAGAACGGGAAATTGCTTGGTGGGATTGGTGTAATACTCGGCGGGCAGATAAACATGACAACGACGCATCTTCTCTGTGTAGGTTGACCAGTAGAAGACCTCGCTTATAGAGCCTTGGGGTACATTCTTCACCTGCCAGAAGTCCTGATCGTCTGAGGGAATCTCGATGCCGCTACCCCAACGGCTGGCGCCATAGTAGTAAAGGCTACCCGGATCGGGCACTGAGGCGCCGTCGATATTGAGCTGATAGTAGTGGAAGCCCTCGTCCTGAGGAGCAGAAGTGCCAGTCCACAGACCGTTTTCATCCTTAGTCATCTGATAGATGGTACCACCGATATCAAGACCTACAGAGGTGGCGTTGGGAGCAGAGATCTGGGCACGCACCATGCGCTGTGAATTGACCATCGGATACTGCTTGTTGTCCTGATTAGAGGATGCGGGCTTGAAGTCTTCAACTACATTTTCAGTAACTGAAGGAACTGTGGGGTTTGGGCGAGGAGCGCCAAACTGAGCAAACGCTGTCAGACATGAAAGCGCCATCAGTGAAAAGAAAACCTTTCTCATAAGTTAAGTAATTAATTAGGTTGTTGATAATACTCTGTTACTTTTGACGCTGTTGGCCTAAGGAAGTTAAAAGACACGGAGAATTGTTAGGGAAGATTAACATTTCGCGATATGCTTGGCCGTACGACTATTTATTTATACCTTTGTCTGCAAATGCGTGTCATCGCCTAAAGCGATAAGACCCTGTTGACAATGAAAAAGATGCGTAAACTACTCACCTTGTTGTGTTTGGCCATAGTAGTCGTGATGAACGGCCATCCACGCGAAACCATCCGATTAGACAAAGGATGGAAGTTCTCTTATGGTCATGCTTCCGACCCCAAGAAAGACTTCGGCTGCGGCACGGAGTACTTCAACTATCTGACAAAAGCGAGCTCCATACACAACGAAGGTCCCTATGCACAGAAGTTCGACGACAGCAGCTGGCTGGAGGTGCAGATACCCCACGACTGGGTGTGCACGCTACCCTATGCTGGTGAGGCCAGCCACTCGCACGGCTACAAGACCGTGGGGTGGAAATATCCGGAGACGAGTGTGGGATGGTATCGCAAGACTATCACGATTCCCAGCGACGACCTTGGCAAACGGCTGATGCTGCGCTTCGACGGCATCTTCCGCAATGCACAGGTGTGGTTCAACGGTTTTTATATGGGTACGGAACCCAGCGGCTATGTGACGCAGGTCTATGACATCACGCCCTATATTAAATATGGTGACGAGAACCTGATCTGTGTGCGCGCCGATGCTTCGCTTGAGGAGGGTTGGTTCTACGAGGGTGCGGGCATCTACCGCGATGTGTGGCTGGAGAAGTCGGCTGAGGTTAGCGTGGCACCCTTCGGCACCTTTGTCTATGCAGAACTCGAAAAGCCCTACGACGCAGCCGTGTTACACATAAAGACAGAGGTGACCAATAGCGGACTCACGACACAGCAGTATGAAGTGGAGCAGCGGCTATTGGATGCCGAAGGACACGAACTGGCACACGCCAACGGACATATGAACACACTGAAGCCCAAAGAGACGCGCAGCACCCAGCACGTAATGAAGATCATGAAACCACACTTATGGAGCCCCGCCAACCCCTATCTCTACAAGGTAGAGACAAGGGTGAAGGTTGACGGCAACGTCTGCGACGTCTACGAAACGACGACAGGACTTCGCGACATCGCCTTCGATGCTGAACGTGGTTTCCTGCTGAATGGTGAGCCGGTGAAATTGAAGGGTGTCAACATGCATCAGGACCATGCCGGTGTGGGCGCTGCCATCCCCGATGCCTTGCAGGCTTGGCGCATCAAGCAGTTGAAGGCAATGGGCTGTAATGCCTATCGTGCCTCGCACAACCCAATGACGCCTGCTCTGCTCGACATCTGCGACCGCGAAGGTATGCTCGTCATCGACGAGAATCGTCTGATGGGTATCAACGACGAGCACCTGCGCCTGTTGGAGCGGATGATCAAGCGCGACCGCAACCACCCCAGCATCATCCTTTGGAGCGATGGCAACGAGGAGTGGGGACTGGAGAACACTGTTCAAGGCACCCGACTGGCCGAGGCCATGCGCGAGTACACACGCCGCTATGACCCCACCCGTCCCAGCACCGTTGCCAATGCGGGTGGCGTGGAACTGATCAAGGGGCTCGACGTGGTGGGCTTCAACTACATTATGCAGAACGATGTGGACAACCGTAAGCGGCAGAACCCCTCATGGCGCATTGTCGGAACGGAAGAGACTACGGGCTGCGGCACACGTGGCATATATTTCAACCAGCCAGACTACCCCGGGCGCATGGTGAGCATGAACCGACAGCCCACACCCGACACCCGGAATCCTATTCCAAACGTCATCGAACGTGGCTGGAAGTTCTATGCCGAGCGCCCCTGGGCAGCAGGACTGTTCTATTGGACAGGCTTTGACTACCGCGGCGAACCCAATCCGCTCAGCTATCCTGCTCACGACTCGGAGTTCGGTATACTGGACTACTGCGGTTTCCCCAAGGACGAGGCTTACTATCTGAAGTCCTGGTGGACGAACGAACCTACACTGCATATCTTCCCACATTGGAATCTGCAAGGCCACGAGGGCGAGGAGGTGGAACTCTGGGCATACAGCAACTGCGACGAGGTGGAACTGACGGTGAATGGCAAGAAGCTGGGACGTCAGCAGATGCCGAAAAACGGCCATCTTAAGTGGAAGGCCATCTATCAGCCTGGCAAAGTGACAGCAGTAGGTTATAAGAACGGCAGGCGCATCATGACGCAGACCATTGAGACCACGAAGCCGGCCTACAAGACCGTGCTGAAGTCCGACCGCCTGACCATCGCTGCCGACGGCCGCGACCTTGCTGTCATCACCATCGAGGTACAAGACCAGAAGGGACGTATCGTGCCCGATGCCTGTCCGAAGCTCTCCTTCCAACTACAGGGCGCTGCCCGCATCCTCGGTGTGGGCAATGGCGACCCGATGTATCTCGGCGAGGACCATCCGAAGACTTTGGACTGTAAGACATTCTCCATTCCAGCCTTCAACGGCTTGGCACAAGTACTTGTTCAGAGCACAGGCGAGCCCTCTAACATTACACTCAGCTGTCTCAGCGACGGCCTGAAAACAGGAACTATCACTGTCTCTGCTGAATAAGGCGGACAGTAGCATATAGACAACGTAAGAAAGAGATTTATCATGAGTCACACGAAAGACGACGAGAGGATGATGCGCCGCTGTCTGCAGCTGGCACGTAACGGACAACAGAATGCGAAGCCCAATCCCATGGTGGGAGCAGTGATTAGCCTGCCCCCGAAAGAGGGAGAATCTGGAAGGATTATCGGCGAGGGCTATCACGTGCGGTGCGGTCAGGGGCACGCCGAGGTGAACGCCTTTGCCAGCGTACGCCCAGAGGACGAGTCGCTGCTCAAGGAGGCGACGATGTACGTCTCGCTGGAGCCCTGTTCCCACTACGGCAAGACACCACCCTGTGCCGACCTCATCATCAAGAAAGGCGTTCGTCGGGTCGTCGTCGGCTGCATCGACGAGTTTGCCGAGGTGCAGGGACGCGGCGTCCAGAAGCTGCGCGACGCTGGCATCGAGGTCGAGGTGGGTGTGCTGGAAGAGGAGTGCCGTGCATTGAACCGCCGTTTCTTCACCTACCACCGCCTCGCGCGCCCGTACATTATATTAAAATGGGCACAGACGGCCAATGGTTACATCGACGACAACGGCAAGTCGCTGGCCATCTCGACTCCCTTCACCAAGATGCTCAGTCACAAGCTACGCTCCGAGGAGGATGCCATCCTCGTGGGGCGTGTCACCAACGAACGCGAACACCCGCAGCTGACTGTCCGTGAGTGGAGCGGCCCTGACCCCAAGCGCCTCGTCATCGACCGCACGCACCAGCTGAACCTCGAGAGTCTTCACGCCCACGGCGTACAGTCGCTCATCGTCGAGGGTGGCACGAAGACGCTCCAGTCGTTCCTCGTCCAGAATCTGTGGGACGAGCTGCGGGTGGAGACAAACCTTGGGCTGACCGTCACTGGCGGCACCCGTGCCCCACAGCTACCCGCCAATGCCGTTGTGGCATACAAAAAAGACTACGACGGCAACACCATCGTAGTCTATCATAGGAACAAATAGTTTTTCTTTATTTCCGCCCGAAGTCCGCAGGCACCTCGCCCCACTTGCTGGTCTCCCATTTGATGATGGGGTTACGGTAGTCGTGAGTCTGTAGCCAACGTTCGGCACGCTCGATGATCTGATAGAGCTGCTCCGTCTGCGGCGTACGCTCAAGTTTGGTCTTGCACTTCCGCTTCTGCACCCACAGGATGGCGTTATAGGAGTCTGAGTAAATGGTCTTCTGGTGTAATCCCCTCTGCCAACAGAGCGCCAGCGCATGGACGATGGCCAGGAACTCCCCGATATTGTTCGTACCATGAACAGGCTTACCATCAATAGCCCCGAAATGGAAGACACGATAACCCGTCTGCAAATCGATGGCCTGATACTCCATCGGTCCCGGATTGCCGCTACATGCAGCATCCACGGCCCACGCATCCAGGCAAACTCCAGCCTCCCCCAACCCCCTCCAAGTAGAGGGGGCTTTATGCTCCGCTGTTCCTATAGCCCCCTCTACTTGGAGGGGGTTGGGGGAGGCTTTTGAGGAGGTTTTTTGGGAGGCCTTTGGTGGTATAATTTCCATAAGTGCTTTCTTTATATCCCTGATAACTTGCGACGTGTTCCCTATTACTTCTTCATTGGAAAAGCGGATAACAGTGTATCCGCTATTCTGGAGGTCTTCGGTTCTACTTTTGTCTTTTACAATTTGATTCCCTTCTAAGTGATATTGCCCATCAATCTCAATAACCAACTTTTTATGAAGACAGACAAAGTCTACAATGTAGTCCTTTATAATGTGCTGCCTGCGGAATTTATGGCCATTGATGCTTTTTGCTTTCAGCAAATCCCACACAATACTTTCTGCTTCAGTAGGATGGCTCTTGTTGTAGTCCGCATATGCAGAAAGGAGATCGTAGCTGGCGCCATTTGCCGTTTCATACACAAACTTCATCTCATCTTATTTCTATTCTCAAAATCTCCCCTCCCTACTTCTTGCGTCCCGTTGGTAGCAAGCGGCAAAGCCGAGCAGGGGAGGGGTTGGGAGAGAGGCTTCTTTTAAAGCCCCCTCTACTTGGAGGGGGTTGGGGGAGGCTCTTACATGCGCTCAGGAACTTCGATGCCCAGCAGGCTCATGGCACTCTTGATGATCTTGGCCACGTTCTTAGCCAGCATCAGGCGGACAGCACGCTTCTGTTCGTCGGGCTCGTTCAATATCGAGTAGTCATGGTAGAACTGGTTGAAGACCTTCGTCAGCTCGTAACAGTAATTGGCAATGCCACTGGGCGAATAGTCCTTACCTGCCTGCTCTACGGCAGCACCAAACTCGTTCATCTTCTGAATCAACTCAACCTCCTTCTCGCTGAGAAGCTTCCCCTCGCTTCCAATGGCCCCCTCTACTTGGAGGGGGTTGGGGGAGGCTGCTTTTCTTAGGATTGAGCGAATTCTCGCGTAGGTGTACTGGATGAAGGGACCCGTGTTACCGTTGAAATCAATCGACTCTTCAGGATTGAAAAGCATGTTCTTGCGGGCATCAACCTTGAGAATAAAGTATTTCAGGGCACCCATACCCACGATGCGGGCAATCTCGCGGCGCTCCTCCTCGGTCATGTCGTCGAACTTGCCCAGTTCCATCGAGGTTTTGTAGGCATCCTCGACCATCAGCTCCATCAGATCGTCGGCATCGACGACGGTGCCCTCGCGACTCTTCATCTTGCCGTTGGGCAGCTCCACCATGCCATAGGAGAAGTGCACCAGTTCCTTACCCCACTTGAAGCCCAGACGGTCGAGCAGGATGGAGAGCACCTGGAAGTGGTAGTTCTGCTCATTACCCACAACGTAGATCATCTTGTCGATGGGGTAGTCCTGGAAGCGCATCTCGGCAGTACCGATGTCCTGCGTCATGTAGACAGAGGTGCCATCACTGCGGAGCAGCAGTTTCTGATCCAGTCCCTCGTTGGTGAGGTCTGCCCAGACAGAGCCGTCGTCATGGCGCTCGAAGAGTCCCTTGGCGAGACCCTCCTCCACCTTCGCCTTACCCTTGAGGTAGGTCTGCGACTCGTAGTATATCTTGTCGAAGCCGACACCCATCTTCTTGTAGGTCTCGTCGAAACCGGCATACACCCACGAGTTCATCTTCTCCCACAAGGCGCGCACCTCGGGGTCGTTCTGCTCCCATTTCACCAGCATCTCGTGGGCCTCCTTGATAAGTGGAGCCTCCTGCTTGGCCTTCTCCTCGTCCATGCCCTGAGCCACGAGCTGCTTAATTTCCTCGCGGTAGTGCTTGTCGAAAGCCACATAGTAGTCGCCAATCAGGTGGTCGCCCTTCTTACCAGATGACTCTGGCGTCTCTCCATTGCCATACTTCAGCCAGGCCAGCATCGACTTGCAGATGTGGATGCCGCGGTCGTTCACAATGTTCGTCTTCACCACGCGGTTGCCGTTGGCCTCCATGATCTGAGCCAGACTCCAGCCCAGCAGGTTGTTGCGTACGTGGCCGAGGTGCAGGGGTTTGTTGGTGTTGGGCGATGAGTATTCAATCATCACGAGGGGAGCCTCCCCCTGTCCCTCCGATGGGAGGGGAGCAAAGCCGAAACGCGGATTCTCGTCGATGGCCTTCAGCAGCTGCAGCCAGGCACCGTCACCGATGCTCAGGTTCAGGAAGCCCTTCACCACGTTGAACTTCTCGACTGCAGCACAATTCTGCTGCAGGTATTCGCCAATCTCCTGGGCTGTCTGCTCAGGACCCTTCTTGGCGGCTTTTACAAAGGGGAAAACCACTAAGGTCAGGTTACCCTCAAACTCACTTCTTGTCTTCTGCAACTGCAACATCTTTTCTGTTGCATCCATGCCGTAGAGCGCCTTCACGGCCTCGCCGGCAGCCTTGCTAATCAATGCTTCGATATTCATGCTTTCTGCTATTTTGGGTGCAAAGGTACAAATAAACGAGAACAATACAAAACAAAAATCAGTTTTTTGTTTTTATTGTCGAGTGCCAGTACCTTCGGCAAAGCCAAAGGTACTAATCTTCACTCCTGCAAACATCGAAACCAAAAAGTGAGAAGTGGGTGCCTAATCACTTGGCCAACTTGAAGCTGACGGGTAGGGTGTAGGTGGTTTCTACGCGCTTGCCGTTCTGCCGGCCGGGCTCCCAGCGGGGCATGTTGCGGACGACGTAGACGGCTTCTTCCTTCAGGGCCTCCAGGGCATCGTGGTAATTCTTGGCGGTTTCGATGGCCTCTTCATCGCCCTGCTTGGCGGCGTCTGCCGTTTCCTTGGTGAGTGGGGACTGAGAAGATACCTCTACGACTTGGGGCGAACGCACGAAGCCTGTCCTGTCAATAACGAACTTCACCGTAATCACTCCTTCAACCAGCATCTCACTTGCAACGGCGGGATAGCGTAGGTGGGTGCTCAGATACTTCATGATTTCACCTTGTCCGCCAGGGAATGTTGGAGCCTGTTCTACCAGGTTGAATGTCTTGTCTTCGTCAAAGGCAGGGGCATCGTCCTTGTAGGGAGGGGCGTTGTAGTCTATGCTGTCGCGACGCCCGACAACCTGTACTACTGCCATTTTCATGTTCGGTTCCATCGTCACATCAACTTTATCGCCGCTGATGTCGAGTGTCTGAGTCTTCAATCCTATGTAAGAGATGCGAATCTCATGCTCAGGATTGACCACTTTCATTACGAAGTTGCCCTGAATGTCGGTGACGGCATTGGCCACGATGCGACCATACTCGTCAATCTCAACGATATTGGCACCCATAAGCGGACCAGCAGCGTCTTTCACAGTGCCCATAATCTTGTCGCCAACCTTTACGGCTTTTTCTTTCTTTTCAACTTTCACAGGTTCAGAAACCGACGTCTGATTCACTTCTGGCGCTTCAACATCAGCGGTAAGGGCCTTGACGATGGGCTGCTCAATGATTTCCACACTGCTGTCTACTACTTCTTTCAGAGCCTCCTTGGGTTTCGAGAATGCTGTAAGCGCGATGCCTACGAGGGGGAGGGTGACGGCAATCCACGTCATGCGCCACCACGTTGATTGTTTCTTTTTCATCATGATAATTCGTTTTTTAATGTTAAGATTAAACGAACAAGCAAGCGCGTAGGCCTCCGCTCCAACTGTCCGCAGGACTAATAATCGTTGATAGTCACGACTCTGGATGTGATAATGATTGATCACTTCATCATCAGCCTCATATTCGTGAACCACTTTGATTTCTTTCATAACAAACCAGCACACGGGGTTGACCAGCGTACACAGCAGGATGAACACCAGGTCGAGGGAGTGCAGCAGTTTGATGTGCGACAGCTCGTGGTGCATGCTAGCACGACGGCCGAAGCCGCTCTCTTTGTCAGATATGACGATATAGTTCATCCAACTAAACGGTCCATACTCCTCGCTGTGTACCACCAGCCGTATCCAACGGCCCACTTTCCGCAATCGTTTCCCACGCAAAAAGAGCATCATTTTCACCAGCGACCTCAGCCAGCCAATGGACTGTATCGCGATATAGATAAGGTACGTAAGCGCAATGGCGATAAAAATCTTCTGACCCGTCGTCAGCACTTCATGCGCTTTAGTCACCTGCATCTGCAACTGCTCGACCACTGGCAGCGGTTCCAGCTGCTCCGTGTTCAGACGACAGACCTCGGCAATGGGCTCCATCTGCTCGTTGGTGGTTACGTGAATCAGTGGCAGCAGCGCCGTCACCACGATACTGCCCAATAGGAACAGACGGTTGAAGCGATGGAAAGTTGAGCCGCTGAAGCACATCTTGTACAACAGGAGAAATGCCGACAGGCACAGGGCCCACTCCAGAATATATACAACAAAACTACCCATACGTCAGTCCTCCTCTACCATTCTTATCAGTTCTTTCAGCTCGTCAACGCTCACATCGTGCTCCTTCACTAGATTCGAGATGAAGCTCATGTACGAACCGCCAAACAGCTTATTGACATTCTCCTTGTGGATGGCATTAATATACTGTTCGCGCGTGACGGCTGCGTCGTACAGATAGAATTTCGGACCCAGCTCCTTGTGCTGAATCATACCGTGCACTTCCAGACGACGCACGTATGTTGCAATCGTGTTGAAGTGAGGGGCTGGCTCCGGAAGGTTGCCGATGAGGTCGCGGATGGACAGTTCACCCTTCTCCCATAGCACCTCCATGATGGCCTGTTCTTTGTCGGTCAGTTTCTTCATATTGTTCTGATGAACCCTGTTTTAGGTTTCGCTGACGCAAAGTAACTACAATTTGTAGTAATCTCCAAATTATTTAGTGCTTATTAACTATACATGTGTAGTTATTAGCACATTTTTTTCGTATCTTTGCAGCCGATATGAATAACCGCGACCGTCAGATACTGCAGATAGCGCTGCCCTCGATTGTGTCGAACATCACCGTTCCGCTGTTGGGGATGATTGATGTGGCCATTGTGGGCCACATGGGCAGTGCCGTCTACATAGGGGCGGTGGCGGTCGGGTCGATGATCTTCAACCTTGTCTACTGGCTCTTCGGCTTCCTGCGCATGGGGGCGAGTGGTCTCACGTCTCAGGCGTTGGGACGGCGCGACCTCGCGGAAGTCACAAGGTTATTGGTACGTTCGGTGACGATAGCCTTTGCCATTGCTCTGCTGCTGATTGTGCTCCAGGTGCCGCTGAAGAGTCTGATGCTCTGGCTGATGGGTCCTACGGCCAATGTGGTACCACTGGCTTCCACCTATTTTAATATCGCCATTTGGGGAGCGCCCGCCGTGTTGGGACTATACGGTCTCGCGGGCTGGTTTATCGGCATGCAGAACACGCGGATTCCGATGTTCATCAGCATCATGCAGAACGTGGTGAACATTGTGGTGAGCCTGATACTGGTCTTTGGCCTCGGCATGAAGATTGAAGGCGTGGCACTGGGTACGGTGACTGCGCAGTATGCAGGACTGCTGATGGCGTTGGCACTACTGCTGCGTTGCTATGGCCGTCTGCGTTGCTATCTGGAGATGAAAGGCACGTTTGTGCGCGTAGCGATGGGGCGTTTCTTCAACGTGAACCGTGACATCTTCCTGCGTACACTCTGTCTGGTAGCGGTGAACCTCTATTTCACCTCGGCGGGAGCCCGTCAGGGGGCGGTCATCCTGTCTGTCAACACGGTGATGATGCAGTTGTATCTGTTTTTCTCGTATTTCATGGACGGCTTTGCCTACGCCGGTGAAGCGCTGTGCGGACGGTTCTACGGGGCTCACAATCGCGAGGCGTTCCGCGAGACACTCCGTCGGCTGTTCGGATGGATGACAGTCGTGACGATGGCCTATACCTTGCTGTATATAACTGGCGGACAGTGGATTGTAGGCCTCCTGACGGATGAGCCGCAGGTGGTGGCGGCCTCGCGCAACTACCTGTGGTGGGCTTGTCTGATTCCTGCGGCTGGTGCTGTCGCTTTCATATGGGACGGCGTCTTCATCGGCATGACGGCCACCCGTGGCATGCTGGTGTCGTCGGCTGTCTCGGCCCTCGCCTTCTTTGCTGTCTATGGGCTGACGGTGGGCATGATGGGAAATCACGGTCTGTGGCTGGCCATGATGGTCTATCTCGCCATGCGTGGCGTGATACAAACGGCTTGGTACAGGTTAAGGTTAATTAACGCTCTGCCATGCAAGGATTCCGCCCGTTCTGAGTTATAATAGTAAAAAAGCAAAAAAGACAGAAATATGAAAGTGAGATTCTATCGTTGGTACAATGCCCTGTTGACAGCCCTGCTCTCGATGCTGGGCTATGGGTGCTCGGAGAATTCAATGGACATGTATGGCACGCCACCCGTAGAATATGGTGCGCCCCATGCCGACTACATCGTCAAAGGTGTCGTTACCGATGAGGCCGGCACGCCTATTGAGGGCATCAAGACATCGTTGAAACAGGTCTGGATGGGCCAAGACGGCGTCTATGTGGATGGTATTGATTCCGTTCAAACAGATGACACCGGTCATTATCAGCTGCAATACGAGGGGATGAGGAATTCGGCTATGAAACTGATTGTCGAGGACACAGACGGCGAGGCCAATGGCGGCGATTTCCAGAGCGACACGTTGGACGTGGAGTTCGACAAGGCCATTCAGACCAAGAAAGGTGAAGGCTGGTATAATGGCGTCTTCGAGATTTCCAAGGATGTCAAAATGAAGAAGAAGTAGTAGCATGAAGCCGACGCCCCTGACCCTCAGGAAAAAACTTGCCCTCGAAATCTGGCGGCAACAGGAACTGATGATCCGTAAGGAGCACCCCCTGAAGCAACTGTTCTGGGAGTGTACGCTACGCTGCGACCTGAAGTGCCGCCACTGCGGCAGCGACTGCAAGATGCTGTCCGAAAAGCAGGACATGCCACTGCAGGACTTCCTGGGTGTGCTCGACAGCGTCGCCAAGAAGTGTGACCCCCATAAGGTGTTTGTCATCATCAGCGGTGGCGAGCCGCTGATGCGCCGCGACTTGGAGGCATGCGGTGCCGCCATCTATGAGAAAGGTTTCCCATGGGGCATGGTGACCAACGCCCTGCACCTGACGCCAGAACGGTACCGCGGCCTGCTGAAAGCCGGCATGCACTCGATGACCATCAGTCTCGACGGACTGGAACAGGACCACAACTGGATGCGCGGTAATGAGCAGAGTTTCCAGATGGTGAGTCAGGCCATCGACATGCTCGTGGCCACCAAGGGCTTTACGTTCGACATCGTCACCTGCGTGACCCGTCGTAACTACGAAAAACTCGATGAAATCAAGGATTTTCTCATCTCGAAGGGTGTCGACCGCTGGCGTCTCTTCACCGTCTTTCCCGTTGGACGAGCCGCGAGCGACCCCATGATGCGACTCACGGACGAGGAGTTTCGCGGCGTCTTCGACTACATCAAGCGAACACGTCAGGAGGGACGTATCCGCGTGGACTACGGCTGCGAGGGTTTTCTGGGCAACTACGAGGGCGAGGTGCGCAACCGCTTCTTCTCTTGTCAGGCCGGCGTAACCGTCGGCTCGGTGCTCTGCGACGGCTCCATCAGCGCCTGTACCAGTCTGCGTGCCGACTACCATCAGGGCAACATCTACAAGGATGACTTCATGGACGTCTGGGAAAACCGCTACCACCCTTATCGCAACCGCGAGTGGATGAAGAAGGACGACTGTGCCGACTGCCGTTACTGGCGCTACTGTCTGGGCAACGGCATGCACCTGCGCGACGGCGATGGCCGCTTGCTGTTGTGTCACCTGAAACGTCTTTCCCATAACTTCGAGACATAATTCGCTGAGAAAAAGCGAGAAAAAGCGACTTTTTGCTGAAAGGATTTTGCTGGTTCGGTTTTTATGTGTATCTTTGCGCCGTAAAAACCAGACTGGAGAAATGAAGAAGACTACTTACCTTATAACCGCATTACTGGCCATGGCTCTGCAAAGCTATGCCATAGATAAGAATACTGTCGAGATTGTTTACAGTGGCACGGCCGCTACTGTTACTATAGCCAGCAACATCAGCAGCTACGTCACCGTCAGCTCGGGCACTTCGTCGCACGTCGTCATCACGCAGAGCGAAAGTTTCGCCGGCGTCGACAAGACGACCGACAACGAGGACGGCGAGATATACTATGTGCTCAAGGGTTCGTCGAGCGACGGCGAGTTCAAACTGACGGGCAGCTTCAAGTGCGAAGTAGACCTGAACGGCCTGACACTCACCAACCCCTCAGGCCCAGCCCTCAACATACAGAACGGCAAGCGTATCACCATCAGCGCGAAGAGTGGCACGACGAATACGCTGACTGACGGCACAAACAAGGACTTCAATGGCTGTATACACGTGAAGGGACACACCAAACTGAAGGGCAAGGGCACGCTGAACGTCATCGGCAAGTCGAGGCACGCCATCTATAGCAAGGAGTATCTGGAGGTGAAGAACTTGACGCTCAACATCACGGCAGCACAGAAGGACGGCATCCACTGCAAGGAGTATTTCCTGATGGAGAGCGGCACTGTCAGCATCAGCGGTGTGGGCGACGACGGCATACAGTGTGAACTGGAAGGCACCACCTCTACCGGAACGACGGCCGACCACGAGGAGGAGGACAGTGGCAACTTCTATATGGAGAAGGGCACGCTATCCATCAGCAACTACGGTGACAAGGCCATCAAGGCCGACGGCACCATCACCTATAGCGGCGGCAAGCAGAACTTCAACACCTCTGACACGATGATTAACGCCGGCTTGGCTACTGTCAAGATGGACGACGGCACAGGGAACGTCGCCGTCTACGACCTCTCCGGGCGTTCCGTAGGCAGCATCAAGACCAAGGGCGTGTACATTGTCAATAAGAACGGAAGAACCTACAAGGTAATCGCCAAATGACAGACATCCTGGCAACCTTCGCCCCTATCTCGCTGGAACAGATGAGCAGCGTGAAGCTGATGAACCGCATCGACACGAAGTTCGTCACCACCATGCCACAGCTGGTCCGTCTGCTCAGGATGGCCCAGGGGGAGTACTACGTGCAGGAGATCAAGGGCGAGCGTAACATGCTTTACGACACCACCTACTTCGACACCCGCGACTTCGGTATGTACAGCGAGCACCAGCACAAGCACACCAACCGTCAGAAGATACGCTTCCGCACCTACGTCAGCAGCGACCTGCAGTTCATGGAGGTGAAGACGAAGAACAACCACGGACGCACGAAGAAGAAGCGTATCGAGGTGACTGACATGGACCTCGGCGACCCCACAAAGCGCGAGTTTCTGGCGAAGTACCTGCGCTACGGCGTGGACACGCTGATTCCACACATGCACAACCACTTCCACCGCATCACGCTGGTGAACAAGGCCATGACTGAGCGGCTGACCATTGACACGGCGCTCCACTTCCACAACGTGGTTACCGACTGCGACCGCGACATGGGCGATCTGGTCATCGTCGAACTGAAACGCGACGGACTGTGCTACTCGCCCGTGCTGGAGATGCTGCGCCAGCTGCACATACACCCCCACGGCTTCAGCAAATACTGCATGGGAGCCGCACTGACCAACGAAGGGCTGCCCGTCCACAACTTCAAGCCGAAGCTGAGGGACGTAGCACGTATATTGAGAGAAAACAAATAAAAGCCAAAGAATAACTATGGACGCAACTATCATTTCACCAGAGTTCCTGCACACGCTCATACGGTTTGTCGTGTGCTTCCTGTTCAACGGAATCATCATCAACCGACTCTATTACAAGAAGAGCCATCGGCGCGACTTCTACTTCACCTTCATGGTGATGTCGGTTGCCATCTTCTTCCTGGTCTATTTCATGATGGGCATGGAACGCGGAAAGGCGACGATGGGCGTCGGACTGGGATTGTTCGGCATCTTCTCAATCATGCGCTACCGCACGGACGCCATGCCGGTGCGCGAGATGACCTATCTGTTTGTCATCATCTGCCTCTCGGTGGTTCACGCCATGGCCGACAACTACGTGGAGCTGGCCATTGTCGACATCATCACGTTTATGACGATTCTGCTCTGCGAGATCAACCTGAAGGTGAAACAGACGAAGCTCATCCAGTATGACCGCATCGAGCTCATCAAGCCCGAGAAGCGCGACGAGCTGAAGGCCGACCTTGAAGCCCGTACCGGTCTGAAAATCATCAAGATTGACGTTGGCGGCATTGACTTCCTGAAGGATTCGGTCGTGCTGCGTGTCACCTACGAAGGCGACCACGCCAGTGATGTTGACTCACAGTATCAAGTAAGGAAATCGCAATGGAGAGAACTGTAGTATCACTGTTGCTGGCAGCAATGCTGCTGGGCGGACAGACGGCAAAGGCACAGTCGGAAGGCGGCCTCTTGCTGGGAGTCGAGGCGGAGAAGACGCTTGGAAAGGATCTGAGCCTGAATGTCGAGGCGGGCTTCCGCTCGCGTAACGACTTCCGTACGGCCGACCGCTGGAGCGGTAGCGTGGGGGCAGAATACAAGCTGGCGAAATGGCTTAAGGCCGACGCCAGCTACACCTTTTTATATGACAACAACCGCGAGAAGCTGACCAACAACTACTGGCGTCCCAGCTACTGGGATACACGCCACCGCCTGAACGCCTCGCTGACGGGTAGCTACAAGGTTGGAAATATGGTGCGCCTGTCGCTGCGCGAGCGCTGGCAGTACACCTATCGTCCGGAGACGACCACCGACCGCTACTACTTCGCCGACTATCCGGGCTACCCGACGGCCACGTGGAATGGTACCGACGTGTGGCCTGTCACCCAGAAGGTGAGAGCCAGCAAGGCCAAGAACCAGTTGCGCTCCCGGTTGCAGGTAGAGTACGACAAGAAGAAGGCCAGTGTCAAGCCATACGCCAACCTGGAACTGTATAACAGCTGGGGTATCGAGAAGATACGCTACACCATTGGCACCGGCATCAAACTGACCAAACAGCACAGCCTCGATGTCTACTACCGCTTCCAGGACCGGAGGCACGCCGACGAGAACGACGACGATCCCGACATGCACTACATAGGTATAGGTTACAAATACAAATTCTAAACGACGACTGACAATGAAAAAACAATTACTTCTGGGCAGCCTTCTGGCCGCAATGTTGGTTTTGGGTATGACGGCCTGTGAGAAAGACGACACCACCGACTTCAGCAGCTACGTCAACAACCAGGAAACGCCCGATGAACCGGAAACGCCTGACACTCCTGACAATCCCTCCGACAATGGCCAGGACACCGTGCTCGTGGCAGGCTGCGATACTATCTACATTGAATATGCCGGTACGACAGTCAACGTCACCAACGACACTCACAGCTACGTCAGCGTCAGCGGTGCCGACGTCACCGTCAATGCCTTGGAGGCCGACACGACCATGCTTCTCGTGCTGAGTGGCAGCACCGACAACGGCTCACTGCTGGTCTATCGCAAGAAGCCGTTCACACTGCGACTCAACGGTGTCAGCATTGCCAATCCCGACGGACCTGCCATCAACAACCAGTGTGGCAAGGCACTTTATATTGAAAGCATGGAGAACACGGAGAACAGCCTGACCGACGGAAGCACCTATGCCGAGGCTCCTGTCAATGCCGACGGCGTCAGCATCGACCAGAAAGGAGCCCTCTTCAGCGAGGGTCAGATATTCTTCAGCGGCACAGGTATTCTGACTGTCAATGGCAACGCCAAGAACGGCATCGCCTCCGACGACTACATCGTCTTCGAGAGCGGCACCATCAAGGTTAACGTCGACGATACTGGCTCCAACGGTGTCAAGGTGAACGACGGCCTAACCATCAACGGTGGCACACTGACCATCAGTGTCAAGGCCGACGGCGCCCGTGGCATCAAGAGCGACGCCTACACCGTCATTGCTGGCGGTACAACCACCATCACCACATCGGGCGACTGCAAGATTGAGACCGTAGAGGGCGTCCGCGACACCACGTCGGCCGCCGGCATCAAGTGCGACAGTCTCTTCACGATGACCGCAGGCACACTGACCATCAAGAGTACGGGCGACGGCGGCAAGGGCATCAACAGCGGTCAGAACGTAGAGTTCAGCGGCGGCACGCTCAACGTGACGACTACTGGCTCAAACGATATTGGTAAGCCAAAGGGCATCAAGAGCGATACGGACATCATCGTCAGCGGTGGCTCATTCTTTGTCAAAGTGGATAAGAGCTGGGCCTGCGACAACGGCACAGACAGCGAGACGCCTACCGACCATCTGACGGTTGTTGGTTCGCCGTCGACAAAGTCGATAGACAAGAAACAGGTGAACATCAAATATTAACCTAACGACGGATAATTATGAGGAGATATTTACTACTATTGGCATGTTTGCTAATGGCATATATGAGTGGTGCAGCCGAGATAACTTGGACTGACATCACTCAGCGTTTTATGACCAATCCCGACTTCAACAGCGGGAACAACGACGGGTGGACGGTCAATAGCAGTGCCGGTCAACGTTCTGTGAGCCAGAAGGTCATGCGTTTCTGGAACGGAACGTTCGACTTCAGTCAGCAGCTCAATCACCTGCCTCAAGGCCGTTACCGTCTGACGGTACAGGGCTTCTACCGCCCAGAAGGCGACTCTGATAACGCTTATTGGGCCCATGTCAACGGGACAGAAAGGCTGACGGCCTATCTCTATGCCGGCGAGGCAAGCACACTGTTAGTCAGTGTCTACTCGGAGGACATGACCTACGCTGACGGCGCTCGCCAGCATGACGGCAAATACTTCCCTGACAACAGCGGCAGTGCCGCAGCTGCCTTTGCTCAGGGCTGCTATCAGGGCAACAGCGTCGAGTTTGAGGCCAACGGCAGTGTGACCATTGGCGTCAGAAGCCAGGAAGCCGGAACGAATAACTACTGTGCCGTCGACAACTTCAAGCTGGAGTATGCCACTTCCATCGACGGTAAGGCATGGGTCGACGTCACCAGCCTGTATCTTGCCAATACAGACTTTGCCGGAAGCAGCACACAGAGCTGGACATGGCAGAGCGATGCGTCTTCCCAAAAGTCAGAATGGGACTGCATGGAGTTCTGGAACGGTACATTCGACCTCTGGCAGACAGTGAAGAATGCGCCTCAGGGCACGTATAGGCTCAGCGTACAGGCTTTCTACCGCTGTAAGGACAACGGCTCCTGGTGGGGCGGCGACTACAACGACTACAAAGCTGGCACACAGAACATAACGGGTTACATGTACGCCGGCGCTGCCACTCAGCCCCTGCGCAGCGTCTATACGGAGTCGATGAATCAATATGTCAATGGCAGCTGGGAGTCCGATGGAAACTACTACCCAAATTCGATGGAGTCAGCCCATGCCTTCTTCGAGGACGGCCGCTACTGGAACACGATGACGTTTGAGGGTGGAGGCACGTTTAACATCGGCTTGCGCTGCCAGTCGAGTGAAAGCTCTAACTGGTGTATCTTCGATAACTTCAAACTGGAATACTTCACTGAGATTGTTCCCGTAAGCAGTATTAGCGTGAGCCTGCCAACATCAGAACTGGTGATCGGTGAGACTGCTACTGCGACGGCTTTGGTGCAACCCCAGACGGCCACCCTGCCGTTTGTCGACTGGTCGACCAGTAATCCTCAGGTAGCTACCGTCGACAAGTACGGCGTTATTACGGCTGTCAGCACAGGTGCTGCTACCATTACGGCAACAGCTGGCGACGGCTCTGGCGTCAAGGGCAGCATCACCATCAGCGTCGGCCGCAATCCGGCGACGGTGGGCTCGATTGTCGTCAACGAGATCATGGCGGCCAACGTCGACGAGTTCATCAGTCCCGCCTTCAACTTCGACGGCTGGGTAGAGCTCTACAACCCCACAAGCCGTCCGGTGGAGCTCGGCGGAGTCGTTGTCAGCGACCCTGCCGACGAGACCAGCAAGTGGACGATGCCTTCGGCAATAGGCGTCGTTCCGGCAAAGGGACACAAGCTCATCTGGTTCGACTCTCATGACGAGTGCTCAACGAACGTGCCCTTCAAGCTCGACACCGACGGCGGCACCATCGTCTTCAGCACGGCCGACGGTCAGGAGTTGACTCGTCAGGACTATCCGTCGTCAATGGAGCGTGTCAGCTACGCCCGCTCGGCCGACGGCACGGGGACGTGGGGCGAGACGGCAACGCCGACGCCCGGCGAGACGAACAACGGCATCGCCTTGGCCTCAACACAGATTGACGCCCCCGTGGTCGACCAGCCATCGCAGTTCTTCACGGGCTCGCTGACGGTCAACGTCACCATACCCTCAGGCTGCACACTGCGCTATACCACCAACGGCACGCTGCCGACACTGACCAACGGCGAGACCAGCACGTCGGGAAACTTCACCGTCGACGGCACACAGTGCTACCGCTTCCGCCTCTATGCCGATGGCAAGCTGCCCTCGCGCGTCACCTCGCGTACCTATATATATAAGGACAGGGACTACTACCTGCCCGTCATCTCCGTGACTTGCGACCCCGACTTCCTCTATAGTAAGGAGATTGGCGTCATGGAGAAGGGACCCAACGGACGGCCGGGACGCGGTCAGGACGACAACTGCAACTGGAACAGGAACTGGGAGCGTCCTGTCAACTACTCCTATCTGACGGGCGACGGCGAGATGGTTCAGAACCAAGACGTCAATCTCGAGATGTGTGGCGGCTGGAGTCGTGCTTGGACCCCCCATTCCTTCAAGTTGAAAGGCAGCAAGGAGATGGGCGGCGACAAGAACCTGCCCTACCCCTTCTTCGAGCAGAAACCGTATATCCGTAACCGCACGTTGCAGATTCGCAATGGCGGCAACGACAACAGCGCCCGCTTCGTAGACCCCTCCCTGCAGGTTATCCTTTCAAGCTCGGGCATCGACCTTGACTGCCAGAGCTACCAGCCCATCCACGAGTTCATCAACGGTAAATATATCGGCGTGCTGAACATGCGCGAGCCGAACAACAAGCACTATGTCTACGCTAACTACGGCTGGGACGACGACGTGATAGACATGTTTGAGATGTCGCCCGACTCTGGCTATGTCCAGATGTGCGGTACGGCCGATGCCTTCCTGGAGCTCGTCGACGAACTGTCGCCCAACGCTGCCAATCCGCGAACCTACGAGGAGATTTGTCAGTTGCTCGACATCGACGCCTACATCAACTACATGGCAATGCAGATGTACCTGGGTGGCACGGACTTCCCGCAGAACAACGTCAAGGGCTTCCGCCATCAGGACAACGGCCGATTCCGCTTTGTCACCTTCGACCTCGACTTCGCCTTCAACTCGTCCGACCCCTTCAACCTGTTCTTCAACAAGGAGGACTACTGGTTTGACAGGCTGAGACCGTCATCATTAGGACAGATTCACGACCGCATCGCCTTCGTGACGCTCTTCAAGAACCTGTTGCAGAACGACGACTTCCGCCGCCGCTTCATCGATGCCTTCTGCATCATGGGCGGCAGCGTCTTCGAGAAGACCCGCGCTGAAGCCATCATCAACGAACTGCTCGACAGAGTGGAGCCTGCCATGAAACTGGAGGGCGGCAGTGCCGCCTGGAAAGCCCAGAGCATCATTTCGAATATCAACGGTCGTCTGAACACCGCCATCCGCTATCTGAGGAACTACTATGTATTCAACCTCTATGACGCCGAGCCGCAGCAGGCGAAACTCGGCAGCGACACCGAAGGTGCCCGGCTGTTCATCAACAACGAGGTGGTGCCGACAGGTGCTTTCGACGGCAAGCTCTTCCAGCCCGTCACCCTGCGTGCCGAGGCTCCGGCAGGCTATGCCTTCAAGGCGTGGGTCGACGGCGCCGGCCACAGCTACTCCACCTATTCGGAGATGAGGATGCCCACAGGCCAGGACATTACGCTGACCGCTACGTTCCGCAAGCTCACCGCCAGTGAGACCGAGAAGCAGAATATGACGCCGGTGCGCATCAACGAGGTGAGCGGCGCCAACGACAGCTACATTGACGAGTACGGTAAGAAGGGCGACTGGGTGGAACTCTACAACACCACGTCGGAGCCCATCGACGTCGAGGGCATGTACTTGACCGACAATGTTAACAAGCCCACGAAGTACCAGATTACCAAGGGCAGCACACAGGCACAGACTGTCATTCCGGCTCACGGCTATCTGGTCATCTGGTGCGACAACAAGCGCGCCACCACCGACAACGGCCTGCACGCCGGATTCAAGATTTCCGACGACGGCGGCAAGATGATGCTCTCGGCAGCCGACCGCAGCTGGAGCGACATCATCACCTATCCGGCCCACGACGCCCGCACCACCATTGGACGCTATCCCGACGGGGCTGCCACGGTCTACGCCATGAATGTGACGACCATCGGCAAGAGCAACATCTACAGCAGTTATGTGACAGCCGTTCCGCAGGACGAGATACCGACCGGTGCTGAGATGATGGCTGCTGCCGGCAACCTTCGTCTCGTCTATGGCTCCGACATGCTCCTCGTGAAGGGCAGCACGGAGGGTACGGTCGCCGTCGAGGTGTTCCGGGCCGACGGCCAGCAGGTGGCACAATCCTCCGTCGAGGTCGTTGGCGGCTCAGGCCGCGTGAGTGTTGCCGACCTGCCGACAGGCTTCTATGTAGCCCGCGTCACCGACGCCCAGGGTGGCAAGGCAAGCTGTCGGTTTGTTAAATAAACATAAATCTTCAGTCTTACGGGGGCCTTGGTGCCCCCTTTTTTCATAAAAAGCAGTACCTTTGCAGTCCGATTACAGGGGGAGAGGCTTAGAATCCCCCGGAAATGTTGTGTGAATAGCGGCGTCTTTGGCCGGGCGAAGCGGTTCGTGAATCAGCGTTTCAGCACAGTTAGACTAACAACCGGGAGTTAGACCTCGGGTGTCAGTTCTTGTGCGTATATCAATGAAAGTAAAACTGTTTTTTAGTAAAAGAAAGAATTAAGAAATGAACACTTTGAGTTACAAGACTATTTCCGTCAACAAGGAAACAGCGAAGAAGGAGTGGGTGGTTATCGATGCCACAGACCAGGTTGTTGGTCGCCTCGCTTCTAAGGTAGCTAAGCTGATTCGCGGAAAGTACAAGCCTACTTTCACGCCGAATGTCGATTGTGGTGACAATGTCATCCTTATCAACGCCGATAAGGTGGTATTCACTGGTAAGAAAGAGACCGACAAGGTCTACACACGCTACACCGGCTATCCCGGTGGCCAGCGCTTCCAGACGCCTGCCGAGTTGCGCAAGCGCAACGGTGGCGTGGAGAAGTTCCTCCGTCACGCTGTGAAGGGCATGCTCCCCAAGGGTCCCCTTGGCCGCAGCCTGCTGAACAACCTCTACATCTACGAGGGAACCGAGCATCCCCATGAGGCACAGAAGCCCACTACAATTGATATTAACCAGTATAAATAATTAAGGTAAGATGGAAGTAATCAACGCAATAGGTCGTCGCAAGAGCTCAGTAGCTCGCGTTTATCTGACCGAGGGTACAGGTAAGATCACGATCAACAAGAAGGATTTGGAAGTTTATTTCCCCTCTGCCATCCTGCAGTACGTGGTTAAGCAGCCGCTGAACCTGCTTGAGGTGGCTGAGAAGTATGACATCAAGGTTAACCTCGACGGTGGCGGTTTCACCGGCCAGAGCCAGGCACTCCGCATGGCTATCGCCCGTGCCCTCGTCAAGATTAACGAGGAAGACAAGAAGAAGCTGAAGGTCGCCGGTTTCCTGACACGCGACAGCCGTGAGGTAGAGCGTAAGAAGCCCGGTCAGCCGAAGGCACGTCGTCGCTTCCAGTTCAGTAAGCGTTAATCGATACTGGACGAGTTTAGCATCTAAACTCCTGAGACTCATAAGTCCCCCCATATGGCCTATAGGCCCCATGACTTGGATTACTTGGGAGCTGATTCTAACAAAGGATTAAAAAGAAAGTAAACAACTAAAAGCATTAAGCAAAATGGCAAGAACAAATTTTGATAGCCTGCTCCAGGCTGGCTGCCACTTCGGCCACCTGAAGCGTAAGTGGAACCCCGCTATGGCTCCCTACATCTACACCGAGCGCAATGGTATCCACATCATTGACCTCCACAAGACAGCAGCAAAGATTGACGAGGCTGCTGACGCCCTCAAGCAGATTGCAAAGAGCGGTAAGAAGGTACTCTTCGTCGGTACTAAAAAACAGACTAAGGAAGTGATTGCCGAGAAGGCAGCAAGCATCAACATGCCTTACGTGATTGAGCGTTGGCCGGGCGGCATGCTCACCAACTTCCCCACCATCCGCAAGGCAGTGAAGAAGATGGCCAACATCGATAAGCTCATGAACGACGGAACCTTCGGTAACCTCTCGAAGCGCGAGCTCCTGCAGATTACCCGTCAGCGCGCCAAGCTCGAGAAGAACCTTGGTTCCATTGCCGACCTGACCCGTCTGCCGAGCGCCTTGTTCGTTGTCGACGTGCTCAAGGAGCAGATTGCCGTGAAGGAAGCTAACCGCCTGGGCATCCCCGTGTTCGGTATCGTCGATACCAACAGCGACCCCAAGAACATCGACTTCGTCATCCCCGCCAACGACGACGCCAAGGACAGCGTAGAGATCATCCTCAACACCTGCTGCACCGCCATCGCCGAGGGTCTGGAGGAGCGTAAGGCTGAGAAGGCCGACGAGAAGGCTGCTGAGGCTCAGGACGAGGCTGAGGTTGAGGAGAAGGCTCCGAAGCGCGCTTCTGCCCGCAAGCCCAAGGCTGAGGCCGCTGAGGCACCCGCCGAGGAAGCTGCTGCTCCCGCTGCTGAGGAAGAGGCTCCCGCCGCTGAGTAATAGCCGAGATGGCGACATCCCGACATATCGAAATAACGACATATCGAAATAACGACAAAAAACTAAAGAAACAATGGCAATTTCAATTGACGATATCAAGAAGCTTCGCGCTATGACCGGCGCTGGTCTGGCTGACGTGAAGAAGGCTCTGACCGAGGCCGAGGGCGACTTCGACAAGGCCAAGGAACTGCTCCGTGAGCGTGGCCTGGCTATCGCTGCCAAGCGTAGCGACCGTGAGACATCCAATGGTTGTGTACTCGTAAAGAAGGTGGATGGCTTCGCTGCCATGCTCGCCCTGAAGTGCGAGACCGACTTCGTGGCCAACGGTGCCGACTTCATCGCTCTGACACAGAGCATCCTCGACGCTGCCATCGCCGCCAAGGCTAAGGACATCGAGGAGGTCAAGGCTCTGACCATCAACGGACAGACCGCTCAGGAGGCTGTTACCCAGCGTTCTGGTATCACCGGTGAGAAGATGGAGCTCGATGGCTACCTGACTCTCGAGGGTGACAACATCGAGGTTTACGACCACATGGGCAAGCACACTCTGTGCACCATGGTTCAGACCAACAAGCCCGCTGCTGAGCAGGGTCACCTGGTTGCTATGCAAGTAGCTGCCATGAAGCCAGTAGCTCTCGACGCTCAGAGCATCGATCCAAAGATTCTCGACGAGGAGTACAAGACTGCTGTTGAGAAGTCTAAGCTCGAGCAGGTTCAGAAGTTCGTTGATATGAAGCTCAAGAAGGCTGGCTTGAACCCCAACCTCGTTGATTCTGAGGATCACATCGAGAGCAACATGTCTAAGGGATGGCTCACACAGGAGCAGGCTGACGAGGCCCGCAAGATCATTGCTGACGCAAAGGTTGAGGGTGAGGCTAACCTGAAGATGCCTATGATTGAGGGTATCGCTAAGGGTCGTGTTGAGAAGTTCAAGAAGGAGAACTGCCTGGTTGACCAGGAGTTCCAGTTCGGCGACGGCGACAAGGCTACTGTTGCTCAGTGGCTCGCCCAGCAGGACAAGGAGCTGAAGATCGTCGCGTTCCGCCGCTTCACACTGGTTGCAGAGTAAACACTCAATAAACCAATATCATGAGAAGAGGGATGCCCCACCGCGGAGCATCCCTCTTTTTTTGCATTCCCTATTTGATTTGTTTCTGGCCATCGCACGTCATACAAACATCGTTGTATACCAAAATACAAAAACCACCCACACGTCCCTCACCTCCCGCACCTAAATTACCGAGATACGAAGTGCGGGGGCGTTTTTTCGAGGTACAAGGGGCGAGGTACGGGGGCCTTTTTCGAGGTACGAGGTACGAGGTGCGTGATACGAGAATAGAACAGAAGGGCACTTTACGATTCTGCGTGATAAATAAAAGGCTCTGCGTGAGGAAGTTACGGCCGGCCATGCAAATTAGGATTCCGACCGCCCACCCCAAAAGCTTGCACGAGCCAGAAAAACTCCGTACTTTTGCCACCGCAATTGCATCCGCGGCCGATGGGAATCGCCCGCAACAACCAAGAACAAAAGAGAGGGGTGGTCTTTACTTTTTTAATCAGGACTATTGTCTAATTCAATAATTTTATGTAAGTTTGCACTCGAAAGAGTATTAATACAATAGCCAAACTAATGGGACATAAATCAGTATCAAGTACTCAAGTTTATGCAAAACTATCTGATGAGCAATTACGAAGAGCTGTTCTTCGACTATAAGACATACTAATTAATCAGCTGCTCCAATACCTATATAGGTAAGGAGCAGCGGTTTGAATTATTATTGCTTAGGCATTATCTTTTTTTATCATCTATAAATTTGATTACTTTACAGGGGTTGCCCACTGCAATAGAGTTCGAAGGTATATCTTTCGTCACCACACTTCCTGCGCCGATGGTAACATTGTGGCCAATAGTGACTCCTGGCAGGATGGTGACGCTGCCGCCAATCCACACATTGTCGCCAATGATGACTGGTTCTGCCCACTCCCTACGACTGTTGCGCTCAACAGGGTCTGTACTATGACAGGCCGTATAGATGCTGACATTAGGACCGATGAAGCAGTCATCGCCTATGGTGACTGAGGCTTCGTCGAGCACGGTGAAGTTGAAATTCGCAAAGAACCGCTTGCCCACACTAATCTGCTTGCCGTAGTCGCAATAGAAGGGCTGGATAATCAGTATCTCGTCATCGGCGATGTGGCCCAACAGCCCTTTCAGGATTTCCCTTGCCTTCAGTTTCTCGGACGGGCGCAACAGGTTATAATCGTGAATGATTTTTTTCACCTCCGTCAACTCTTCAATCAGCTGCGGGTCAACAGCGGAATAAATCTCGCCCGCCAGCATCTTCTCTTTCTCTGTCATATACTACGCTGTTTTATAAGTTCAATAGCTTCTTTTCCTGTCAGGTGCTCGATATCGAAGCGAATCATCAGCATACGAGAAAAACCGCTCTCCAACTCCTTTTGCAGACTCTCATCGTCGTTCGGATTGTAGCGGTTGCCAAGCATGCGGGCTGTTTCCAACTTTTCCGTTTCATCCTCGATGATGCGGATTCTGCCGAATGCTATCACGCTGCGGAAGAAGGTGGTGTACTTCTTCGGTTGCACATCATCCTGTTCAATGATGCAGAAGGAAGCCTTTTCACACTTGCGGATAGCATCCACTTTGTGACCAGACAAAGCACTGTGGAAATACAGTTTCCCTTCATGATAGACATAGCTGATGGGAACTGCATAGGGGTAATCATCATCACCAAGCAATGCCAATGTACCTGCCGTTGCCTTCTCTAAAATAGCGATGCTCTCCTCATTGGAAAGCTGTTGGCGCTTACGCCTCATGTCTCTAAACCATGTCATATTATGATAATGCTTTTAGTTCGATAATTGATTACTTCCCCTCTCTGTACTCCAGTGGGGTCATGCATGTAAGGCGCTTGAAGTATTTGGAGAAAAAAGCGGGATTGGGGAAGTTGAGGTCTTCAGAGATTTGAACGACTGACTTGTCGCTGT
>CAMVPA010000028.1 GCA_947169245.1 uncultured Prevotellaceae bacterium | reverse complement strand
TGAAGAAGCCGTAGACACCCGTCGAGAGGAGGGTGAACCACAGGAAGTACTCCTTCGTCAGCGGCTTCAGCTGCCACGAGGCGAAGGTACCCGTGAAGACGATGATACTCGACAGCAGCAGCATGACCACCGAGATGCCGTCGACACCTACGGCGTAGGCGATGTTCAGCGGCTCGAACCACGGTGTAGAAGCGACGAGCAGCATCTCGTCGGTGTTGCCGGCAGCGCGCTCCGTCACAAAATAGTATGTCAGCCAAATGGAGAGGGCCAACAGGCAGGAAGCGCCTGTCACCATCACACCACGCACCTGATTGAGGTTGCGGGCAATCCACAATCCCAGAAGCATCAGGGCGGGAATAACTACGAATAAGCTTAGTATATTCATAATCTGATTCTTTTTCTTATAGGGCTTATAGGGCCTATGGGGCCTATAATGCTAATAGGATTAATGTTAGGGCTACTGTACCTGTGAGGAACCACACGGCATACTGGCGGACATCGCCGCTCTGCCATGGACGCAGGCTCTCGCCGGCCTCGTTGGCACCCCAAGCCATGAAGTTGAACATGCCGTCAACGATGTGTCGGTCGAACCAGGCGATGGGCGTAGAGACGCAACGGAAGATGATCTTGTGCGTGACGAACTGCCAGATCTCGTCCTGATAGAAGCGCTTGTAGGCTGCACGGTGCAGCTTCGGGAACGTCTTGTACAGGCGGTCGGCGATAGGCTGGCTCTCACCTTTATATATATAGGTGGCGAGACAGATGCTCAGGATGGCGACAATCGTCGACGTAGCAGCAATCTGCGTGTCGAAGTGGATGGTGTAGTCGGTACCTGCGGCTGAGACGAAGGAGCCGAAGTTGCCGCCCCATCCGAGGAAGCCAGCCAGCGTAGAGTAGACACCCACGCCAACGGTGATGACACAGAGCACAATCAGGGGAACGGTCATCGTCAGCGGAGCCTCGTGCGGTGTGTGATGCTCGTGAGCCTCCACGTTCTCAGTGCCCCAGAAGATGCCGTAGTACAGACGGAACATATAGAAGGCGGTCATGGCGGCAATACCGGTCATGATCCAGCCAACGACAGGACTGTAGGCGAAGCAGGCGGTAATAATCTCATCCTTCGAGCTGAAGCCCGAGAAGAAGGGGATGCCGGCGATGGCCAGACAGGAGATGAGGAACGTGATGTTGGTGATAGGCATGTACTTGCGCAGGCCACCCATCAGTTCCATCTCATTCGAGTGGACGGCGTGGATGATGCAACCGGCACCGAGGAACAGACAAGCCTTGAACATAGCGTGGGTGAAGAGGTGGAACATACCAGCCATGTAACCCAGCTGTGCGTGGTTGTCGAGGATAGCCTCGTGACCCGGCAGCGAGACGCCGAGGGCCACCATCATGAAGGCAATCTGCGAGATGGTCGAGAAGGCGAGCACGCGCTTGATGTCGCTCTGGGCGCAAGCCACGGCAGCAGCATAGAAAGCGGTGATGACACCCACCCAGACGACAATCGACATGGCCTCAGGAGCATACTGAATCCACAAGGGGAACATACGTGCAATCTGGAACACACCAGCGACCACCATCGTGGCGGCGTGGATGAGTGCAGATACAGGCGTCGGGCCCTCCATGGCATCGGGCAGCCAGATGTGCAACGGGAACATGGCCGACTTACCGGCACCACCGATGAACATCAGCGTCAGAGCCGTGGGGATGATGAAGGCACCAGCGGCCACAGCCTTTGCCATGTTACCCTCGATGAACGGCGTTGTCCCCTGCCCCATCACGATGTCGCCGGCAAACGAGAAGCTGAACGAATCGGTGAAGTAGCCGAAGGTCAGGATACCGATGAGGAAGAACATATCGGCAAAGCGGGTCACGATGAAGGCCTTCTTAGAAGCTGCGATGGCGGGCTTCAAAGGATAGTAGAAGCCGATGAGCAGGTAAGACGAGACGCCCACCAACTCCCAGAACATGTACATCTGGAAGATGTTGGTGGCGAGCACCAGACCCAGCATCGACATGGTGAAGAGGCTCAGGAAAGCGTAGTAGCGCTGGAAGCCCTTCTCACCGTGCATGTAGCCAAAGGAGTAGATGTGTACCATGAACGACACCGTGGAGATGACGATGAGCATCATCACCGAGATGGGGTCGAGCAGGATACCCATGTCGAAGTGGAGGTTGCCAAGCGGCAGCCACGTCATGTTATAGGGGACGATGGTCTGGAAGACGCCGTTCACGCGGTCGGCCGTGAAATACTGGAAGGCCGCAGTGTACGACAGAATCGTCACCAGTCCCAGCGAACATGTACCGATAAGACCGGCGGTCTTATGGGACATCTTCATGCCGGCGAGTCCTAACACAACGAAGGACAGCAGCGGCAGCAGTAGAATGAAAATTGTATATTCAAATCCCATAGCGCTTACTTATCTTTTCATGTTCATAATGCTGTCTACGCTGTCGCTCTTGAAGTTACGGTAGACATTGATGATAATCGCAATGGCCACTGCCGACTCGGCTGCCGACACACCGATGGAGAAGAGGGTCATGAACATTCCCTCCATGCCATTGGGGAAGAGCAGGCGGTTGAAAGCGGCGAAGTTGATGTCAACGGCGTTGAGCACCAGCTCGATGGAGATGAGCATGGCAATCAGGTTACGACGGCTGACGAAGCCGTAGACGCCGATGAAGAACAGGAGTGCTGAGAGCACGAAATAATACTGTACTGGTACCATAGCTTACTTCTCCTCTACTTTACGTGAAACAACCAAAGCGCCGATGATGCAGGCCAGCAGGAAGATGGAGATGAACTCGAAGGGGAGCACATACTGGTACTTCTCTGCACCCACGAGAGCCTGACCTACTGCCTGTACGGGCAGCTCGGCGTCGGCCACCTCGGCGGCGCGGTTGATGAAATCATTCTTCATGAACACAAACAGCACCGTGGCCAGACCGATGACGGCCATGAGGGCGCCGAAGACGACGCGGCTGCCCTTGAGGCGTTCCACGAGGCCCTGCAGGGTCTGTTTCGACACCAGCTGGATGGTGAAGACATAGATCATCGTCACACCGCCGGCATAGACGGAAATCTGGGCAGCACCCAGATAGGTGTAGTCGAGCAGGAAGTAAAGACCTGCGACACCAAAGAGCACGAACAACATGAACGTTGCGGCGCGCATGATCCTTGTGGTCGTCACGCACATCACGGCAGAGCCGATAATGAAGACGGCAAGGATAGCAAACATGACTGAATTACCCATAGTCCTTACTTCGTTTTAGTGTTAAACTTACCGACTTCCCATTCGGCGCCGCCGTCAAGCAGGTTGGGCAGCGAGCCGCCGTCATACTGCTCCTTGTCGAGGTGGAGCACCAGACCGCCACGGTTGAACGTAGCGTTCTCGAAGTCGTTGGTGAACTCAATAGCGTCGAAATTGCAGGCGTTAGTACAGAGCTGGCAGAACATGCAGTCGCCCAGGTCGTACTGATAGTCGTCGAGCACCTTCTTCTTCTTTCCCGTCTCCGGGTCTTCGGCCATGTGGGCCGTAATCTTGATGGTACCGTTGGGACAAGCCTTTTCGCACAGTGTGCAAGCCGTACACTTATAGGCGCCGTTCTCGTCGCGCTTGAAGACGAGGCGTCCGCGGTGGCGCTTAGCCACGTGGAGTGTGGTCTTGCGGTTCTCGGGGTACTGCTCCGTCGACTTGTTGGTGAAGAAGTCCTTGAAGTATTCCTTCCAGGAGGTCTTCATGCCAACGGCCAGCGTCTTGAGCCCGTGCCCGATTTCTCCGAAATATGTTTTGTTATCTTCCATTTTTATAGGTCTTATGGGTCCTATAGATCTTATAGGACTTATTTAATATAAAGGCCCAGGGCCACAACAACAGTCATGATTACGAGGTTGATGAGACTCAGCGGCATCAAGTACTTCCACTCCAGCTTCAGAATCTGGTCGATACGCAGACGGGGGAACGTCCACTTGATCCACATCAGAATCCAGACGAGCAGGAAGGTCTTACCCATGAACCAGACGATACCGGGGATGTAGTCCATCACGGTGTCGAAAGCCTCGATGCCGATGTTCACAGGAGCCCAGCCACCGAGGAACACCGTAGCGGCGATACCAGCGATGATGAAGAGGTTCAGGAACTCAGCGAGGTAGAAGAAGCCGAAGCCCATGCCCGAGTACTCGGTGTGGTGACCGGCGGTCAGCTCACTCTCGGCCTCAGCCATATCGAACGGGCCACGGTTGGCCTCAGCGTTGCCTGCGATGAGGAACACGAAGAAGGCGATAATGGCAGGGATATGACCCTGGAAGATGAGCCACTTCCAAGGACCCGTCTGTGCCTCGACGATACCCGACATCTGCATCGTACCCGTCAGGATGACGGCGGTAATCAGGCAGAGGCAGAGCGACATCTCGTAGGAGATCATCTGCACGGCACCACGCATGGCCGAGACCACAGAGTACTTGTTGTTAGAGCTCCAACCGGCAAGGAAGATACCTACCACGCCAATCGAAGAGATGGCGGTAAGCAGGAACACACCGACGTTGAAGTCGAGGATGGTGGCACCTTTGTTCCAAGGCAGGAACGAGAAGGCACCCACAGAGCCGATAATCACCAGCAGAGGAGCCACGAGATAGAGCAGCTTGTCGGCCTTGTCGACGATGAAGATCTCCTTGATGAGCATCTTGAAAACGTCGGCAAACACCTGCAGCAGGCCCCAGTAACCTACGCGCATCGGGCCCAGACGGCACTGGAAGTAGGCGCAGACCTTACGCTCCATGAATATCAGTACGATGGCGATGAGGGCATATCCCACAAGGATTGCCGTACCCACCAGCACGCACTCAATCAATATCGACAGAAAATCTCCCAGCCCCAGCGTCTGGCGCAGGAGAGCGTCGAACCATTGTGTAACAATACTAAAATCAAACATAATCCTTACGCTTTATCTGTCAATATCAGGAATAACTACATCAATAGCGGCACAGGTTGCGATGAGGTCGGCAATCTTCTGACCACGAAGCATCGGGTCGAAGGCACCAACCAGCGAGAGACCCATCGGACGCATCTTCATGCGGTAGGGGCTCTTGTCGCCACGCGAGTCGAGATAGACACCAAACTCACCGGCCACGCCCTCAACAGAGTAGTACCACTGTCCCTCGGGCACCTTGATGACAGGCTTCTGCTTCACGTAGAAGTCGCCCTCGGGTATGTTGTCGATGAGCTGCTCGATGATGTTCAGGCTCTGGTACATCTCGTTGATGTGGACGAGGTAGCGGTCCATGGAGTCGCAGCCGCTGAGCGTGCACTGCTCCCACTCCACCTTGTCGTACATGTCGTAGGGGTGGTTCTTGCGCACGTCGTTCTTCCAGCCAGAGGCACGTCCGGCAGGACCGGTGACGGCGTAGTTGATACAATCCTCGAGGCTCATCGGGCCACACTTCTCCAGACGGTTGTGGGTGATGACGTTGTCGCCGAAGATGTCCATGTACTCCTGGATGGTGGGACGCAGATAGTTCACCAGGTCCTTGCAGTTCTTGACGAAGTTCGGGTCGATGTCGTCCTGCAGACCACCTATTCTATAATAGTTCTGTATCAGGCGGCCACCCGTGGTCTCCTCCATGACGTTCAGCACGTGTTCGCGGTCGCGCATGCCGTAGAGCATACCCGTCAGGGCGCCGAGGTCCTGAGCCACACACGAGGTGTAGAGCAGGTGCGAGTCGAGACGCTGCAACTCATCCATGATGGTGCGGATGTACTTGATGCGGTCGGTCAGCTCAACTCCCAGTGCCTCCTCGATGACACCCACCAGTGCATGGCGGTGCTGCATGGCTCCCAGATAGTTAAGACGATCGGTTAAAGCAAGCGTCTGGGGATAGGTCATCGACTCCCACATCTTCTCAATGGCACGATGGATATAACCCAGGTGCGGATAGATGTGCTTCACGGTCTCACCGTCGAGCACGGTCTGCAAACGCAACACGCCGTGGGTAGCAGGGTGCTGGGGACCGATGTTGATGACGTAGTCGTCGGAACCAAAGAGGCGGTTCTGCTTCGACTGCAGGTTGCCGTCACTGTCGATGAAGTACTCCAGACCGTAGTCGGGCTCCACGTCGTCCTCGAGCGTGTACTTGTCGTTGAACTGCCAGTCCTTGCGGAAGGGATAGCCCTTGAAGTCGCTGCGCAGGAAGAGGCGGCGCATGTCCTTATGACCTAAGAACACGATGCCGTAGAAGTCGTAGACCTCGCGCTCCAGCAGGTCGGCCACGCGCCAGATGTTTGACACCGTGGGCAGATAGGCCAGCAGCTGACCGTCGGTCTCGCCGGTGCCGTTCGAGGCAATGCCGTCGCCACAAATCTGGCTCTTGGCAATCATTTTCACCGAGCAACGCTCGTGCGTCTGCGTATTCTCAAGGATATATACGCAGCCAAGTCCTTCTTCAGCGCCGAAGTCCTCGCCGACGATGGTGACAAGATAGTCAAAGCCCTTCTTGTCCTTCAAGTTCTGCATCTCCTGTGCGAACTTGTCAAATTCGAATGATAAGAACTCTAACTTCATGCCTTTTCCTCCTTCAATTCTTCATTATTTGAATTCTTCAATTCTTCAGTAAACTCCTGAGGAACATCAGTCACCACAATCGGCTCACGACGGTGGTCGTTGTGCTTCGAACGGAAGGTCAACTCCTCGTTCGACACACCCAGGGCAGCCTCCTCGGCTGTCTGCTTGTGGTTGGCACCGCCGAAGAATTTCTCGATCTTCACCTTACGCTGCAGCTGCATCATGCCGTACATGATAGCCTCCGGACGTGGAGGGCAACCAGGAATAAACACATCGACGGGCACAATCTCCTCGATACCCTTCACAACGTGGTAGCTCGACTTGAACGGGCCGCCGCTGATGGCACAGCCACCGACGGCGATGACGTACTTGGGCTCGGCCATCTCGTCGTAGAGACGCTTCAGGGCTGGAGCCATCTTGTGGGTGATGGTACCGGCACACATGATCAGGTCGGCCTGACGGGGGGAGTTACGCGTCACCTCGAAACCGAAGCGGGCGAAGTCGTAACGCGCACAGCCACAGGCCATGAACTCGATACCACAGCACGAGGTGGCGAAGGTCAGCGACCAAAGCGAGTTCGAGCGGCCCCAGTTGATCAGCTGGTCGAGCGAACCCGTAATCACATTGACGCCGCCCTCATGGAGCTCGTCGATAATCTTCTCCAAGGAGGCGTTGTCATTCCACTCTTCGTAGGGAATACTCTTGATGTGGGGCTTTCTTACTTCCATTCCAAGTCTCCTTTCCGCCAGGCGTATGCCAAGCCTAATACCAAAACAACCAAAAAGAAGCCGATGCTGACAAGTGCCATAGCGCCGAACTCCTTCACTACTACTGCCCATGGATACAGAAACACCGTTTCCACATCGAACATGAGGAACAGGATGGCGAAGAGATAGAAGCCCACCGACACCGGCAACCACGAGCTGCCTCGCGTGGGGATACCACTCTCGTACGGCTCACCCTTCACCTTCGCGTAGGACCTCGGTCCTATCAGCTTGGCCACGATGTAAGCCGCCACCACCAATGTTAAAGCCGTCAGCAAGACGGTAATCAACAAAGTAAAGTTCATAAAGTTTTATAATGTTATAACAATAGTTTGCTCTAACGCGGTGCAAAGGTACGAAATAAAATCGACATAGAGCATAATTATGAGAAAAAAAAACAAATGAAAAAGAAAACGCGTTTTCCTTTTGCAGTTCGCTCACTTATTTGTACCTTTGCACACGAATTGCGACTTATCGCTACTTTAGAGAAAGGACAGACACATGAAAGAGATTCCCGTACTGCTGCTGACAGGCTATCTGGGCAGCGGCAAGACAACACTCCTGAACAGGATACTGAGCAACAAGCGAGGCATCAAGTTCGCCGTCATCGTCAACGACATCGGCGAGGTGAACATCGACGCCGACCTCATTGAGAAGGGCGGCATCGTCAACGAGCAGGACGACTCGCTGGTGGCCCTGCAGAACGGCTGCATCTGCTGCACGCTGAAGATGGACCTCGTCAAGCAGATTGAGGACCTGCTGATGATGCAGCGCTTTGACTACATCGTCATCGAGGCCAGCGGCATCTGCGAGCCAGGCCCCATCGCCCAGACCATCTGCTCGATTCCGCAGATGACGCCCGACCTGGAGATACAGCCCCAGCTGGACGCCGTCGTCACCGTGGTCGATGCTCTGCGCATGCGCGACGAATTCGGCAGCGGTCTCGACCTGACGCGCCACGACATCGGCGAGGAGGACATCGAGAACCTGGTCATCCAGCAGATTGAGTTCTGTAACATCATCCTGCTCAACAAGGCCGCCGAGGTCAGCGCCGACGAGCTGGAGCATATCCGCGAGATTGTGCGCGCCCTGCAGCCCAAGGCCGAAATCATCGACACCAACTACGGCGATGTGGAGCTCGACAAGATTATCAATACCGGATTGTTCGACTTCGACGACGTAGCTACGTCGGCCCGCTGGATTCAGGAGGTAGAGAAGCACCACGAGCATGAGGATGACGATGACGACGATGATGATGATGATGATGATGAGCATGAGCATCATGAACATGAGCATGAACATGAGCATGAACATGAGCATCACGAGCATCACGAATATGAGCATGAGCACGGTCATCATCACCACCATCATCACCACCATGATGAGGGCGAGGCCGAGGAATATGGCATCGGCACCTATGTATACTACGCGCGCCGTCCGTTCAATCTCGGACTGTTCGACGAGTTCGTGGCCCGCAAGTGGCCCAAGGGCATCATCCGCGCCAAGGGCATCTGCTGGTTCAAGGACGAGCCTGACGTCTGCTACCTCTTCGAACAGGCTGGCCGTCAGGTAGCTCTGCGCAACGCCGGCCAGTGGTATGCCACGATGCCCAAGGACGAGCTTCAAGACCTCATGGACCGCAACCCAGGTCTGCGCAAGGACTGGGACGACGAGGTGGGTGACCGCATGCAGAAGCTCGTCTTCATTGGCCAGCATCTGGACAAGCAGCAGATAGCCGACCTGCTCGACTTCTGCTTAGTGTAACGAAACAATGTCAAACCAACAAACATAGAAAAGATGAAAAGAGACAACACCATCTTCGAGATGATTGAGCGCGAGCATCAGCGCCAGCTGAAAGGCATTGAGCTGATTGCCAGTGAGAACTTTGTGAGCGACCAGGTGATGGAAGCCATGGGATCGTACCTCACCAACAAGTACGCCGAGGGCTATCCTGGCCACCGCTACTACGGCGGCTGTCAGGTTGTCGACGAGGTGGAGCAGTTGGCCATCGACCGCGTGTGCAAGCTGTTCGGTGCCGAGTATGCCAATGTGCAGCCCCACTCTGGCGCACAGGCCAACGCTGCCGTGCTGCTCGCTGTCCTGAAGCCCGGCGACACCTTCATGGGTCTGAACCTCGACCACGGCGGCCACCTCTCTCACGGTTCGCTGGTCAACACCTCTGGTATCCTCTACAAGCCCGTGGGCTACAACCTGAACAAGGAGACCGGCCGCGTCGACTACGACGAGATGGAGCGTCTGGCCTTAGAGCACAAGCCCAAGCTCATCATCGGCGGTGGCTCGGCCTACAGCCGCGAATGGGACTACAAGCGCATGCGCGAGATTGCCGACAAGGTGGGTGCACTGCTCATGATTGATATGGCTCACCCCGCCGGCCTCATCGCCGCCGGACTGCTGGAGAACCCCGTGAAGTGGGCTCACATCGTCACCTCAACCACCCACAAGACCCTGCGCGGTCCCCGTGGCGGTATCATCCTGCTGGGCAAGGACTTCGACAACCCATGGGGCTACACCACACCGAAGGGCGTCGTCAAGAAGATGTCGCAGCTGCTCAACTCTGCCGTCTTCCCTGGACAGCAGGGCGGTCCGCTGGAGCACGTCATCGCCGCCAAGGCCGTGGCCTTCGGCGAGGCTCTGCAGCCCGAGTTCAAGGAGTGGGCCAAGCAGGTGCAGAAGAACGCCAAGGTGCTGGCAGAGGAGCTCGTGAAGCGCGGCTTCGGCATCGTCAGCGGTGGTACAGACAACCACTCTATGCTCGTCGACCTCCGTTCGAAGTACCCCGAGCTGACCGGTAAGGTGGCCGAGAACGCACTTGTTGCTGCCGACATCACCGTCAACAAGAACATGGTGCCCTTCGACAGCCGTTCGGCCTTCCAGACCTCCGGCATCCGCCTCGGTACTCCCGCCATCACCACCCGTGGTGCCAAGGAAGACCTCATGGTTCGCATTGCCGCCTGGATCGAGGAAGTGCTCAACGACCCCGAGAACGAGCAGGTCATCGCCAAGGTGCGCGGCGAGGTCAACGAGACCATGAAGAGTTATCCCCTCTTCGCCTACTAAGCCGTCCGTTACACCTTATTATATTTAGAGGGCACTCCGCCGTGGGGTGCCCTCTTTTTATAGCCATGTAAAAATATTTCAAAATCGCTTCTTTTCCATACCATACCCCTCTGAAACGCCGATAAACACTGGGGATTCAAGAAGAGCCGACTTTTGCACGAAACTCATGGAGTATTTCAAAATAGTCGTTGAGTATTTCCCAAAAGTCGCTGACTTTTGAAAATTTCTCATGTCCCCCATACGATGCTTAGCTTATTTCGTAAACAAATTTCCAAATCATCACGTACCGCGCACACACACGGTACTCGATATATTTCCAAATTACATCTTTCATCCTTCACCCTAAGAAAAGAGTAAGAAGGGGAAAAAAACTCAAAAATTTGGTTACAAGGGACAGCCCTATGTGCCACCAAATAATTTTGGCTTTTTGTGGCACTTTACTTTGGCTTTTTGTGGCATTTCACTTTGGCTTTTTGTGGTATTTATCAGGCCACCCGTATTCTTCTATTGCCTAAATACATTTAAATCTGTGTCCCAGGTGGTGATGGAATGGAGATAATTTGCTATCTTTGCATCCAACATTAACAGGAGGTGAGTTCCGACACGACTCCGCCAATCATGCAAGAACGGACATATATTGCCATTGACCTGAAATCGTTCTACGCTTCAGTAGAGTGTGTGGACAGGGGGCTTGACCCACTGACCACCAATCTTGTGGTGGCCGACGAATCGAGGACGGACAAGACCATCTGTCTGGCGGTTTCACCATCGCTGAAAGCCTACGGCATAGGGGGACGGGCGCGGCTGTTTGAGGTGAAGCAGAAGGCGCGAGGCGTGGATTTCATTATCGCACCGCCACGTATGGCCCACTATATTGAGGTGAGCACCAAGGTATATCAGACCTACCTGAAATACATTGCCCCGGAGGATATACACGTCTATAGCATCGACGAGGTGTTCATGGACGTGACGGCCTATCTGGGCTCATACAAGCTGACGGCACATCAACTGGCGATGAAGATGATTCGTGACGTGCTGGCTACCACCGGCATTACAGCAACGGCAGGTATTGGCACGAACATGTATCTCTGCAAGGTGGCCATGGATATAGTGGCTAAGAAGATGCCTGCCGACAAGGACGGAGTGCGCATAGCGGAACTGGACGAGATGTTGTATCGTCAGCTACTCTGGGACTATCGCCCCATCACCAAGTTCTGGCGTGTGGGCCGCGGCATAGCAGAGAAACTGGCCATCTATGGCATTGACACCATGGGCAAGCTGGCTCGTATGTCGGTACAGAACGAAGGGTTGCTGTACAGGCTGTTCGGCGTGAATGCGGAGCTGCTGATAGACCATGCGTGGGGCTGGGAGCCGTGTACGATAGAGGCCGTGAAGGCCTATCGGCCTGAGACGAACTCCTTCAGTAGCGGGCAAGTGCTGCAGGAGCCTTACAGCTTTAACAAAGCCCGTGTCGTGATACAGGAGATGGCCGAGGGTATGGCACTGAGCCTGGTCTCGAAGAAGCTGTTGACCGACCAGCTGGTACTGACTGTAGGTTACGATACGGAGTGTCTGACGCGGCCTGAGATTCGCGAGAAATACCACGGCGAGATTACGACGAACTACTATGGCAAGCCCGTACCGAAGCATGCCCACGGCTCTTTCAGCTTCGACAAACCGACTTCCTCGTCGCGGCTCATCATGGACGGCGCAGCAGAGCTCTTCGACCACTGCGTGAATCCCGACTTGCTGATCCGCAGGCTGAACCTGACAACGAACCACGTGGTACCAGAGGCATCAGTAGCGAAACAGAACGAGTCACCCGAACAGCTCGACCTCTTCACCGACTACGAGGCCTTGGCAAAGCAACGTCAGGAGGAGCAAGCCCGGCTTGACAAGGAGCGTCGTATGCAGGAGGCACAGTTGAAAATCAAACGGCGTTTCGGCAAGAACGCCATCCTACGAGGCTTAAACTTCGAGGAGGGGGCAACGGCCAAGGACCGGAACGAACAGATAGGAGGACACAGAGCGGGCAATGCCCTCAATGAGAACAATAGGAGCAGCGAGAGCCAACAAGTTCACTTGATTGGCCGAGTCGTGACGATTGTCAACAAAGTTAAAGGAGAAATGAAAAATGATAAATGATTACGACGATATCATCAACTTGCCACACTACGAGCCAAAGCATCACCCGAGGATGTCGATGTGGAACCGTGCGGCTCAGTTTGCGCCTTTTGCCGCATTGACGGGCTATGATGATGCCATCAAAGAAGCCGCCACTGCAGGGGCTGCTGAACAGAGCGAAGGAACCACTGGATGCGCGACTGCCACTCCTGTTCAGTTCTGACGTCGTACTTCGCCCAGGCGGAGCCGAAGTAGTAGCTAAAGGAAGTAGAGTCGCTGTCGTTGACAATACCCAGCACGTGGTTGTCCTGACGGCGGGTGGTCACCTGGCTATTGGGGAAGAGCACGGCCACGTAGAGCGGCGCCTGGTGGACGTTGGGCTGGTCGGTGGGGTCAACATAGCTCACGTAGTTCTCGCCAAGCACGTAGGACTCGCGATCCTCAGGCTGCAGGACGACGCCGGAGCAGAATCTGACGGTTTTCGCAGGAGTGGCCTGAGCCAGCTGCTTGGAGAGTTTGGTGAAGCCCATGTACCACACCTCCATCTTACAGAAGTTTGAACCTTTGTCGAGCGTGATGAGCCGGTGCTCGACGACGCGCACACCACAGACCATGCGCGGACTCTGCTCCAGACGGACGGAGAAACGCAGCGGGCCCTCGTCGCACACCTCGTAGCGCTCAAAGCAGTAGGGCATAACCAGCGAGTCGCCCACCATCAGGGCCGGTGCTCCACAGCCCAGCGAGGCGCCCACGCGATAAGGGTCGAGGCCGCGGCCGTGGTCGTAATGGTAGGAGATGAGACGGTAGAGCGAGTCGCGCACATGCCAATTGTTGCGGTAGATGGAGTCGATGCGGGGAATGGTGACCACATCTTCTATATAGTAGCGGTCGTCAACCACGAGCTCGGGCGTGTTCTTCGTCCACACGTCAATGCCGTAGGAGCGTTCCTTGCTCCGCTCCAGTGCGGGGCCGTAGACGCGGTAGGCACCACGGTCGTTCTCCCATGCGAAGTCGTCCTTGCGCTCAGGGTGCAACGCGCCGTGACACACCATCGGGAACTGCGGGTGCGTGCCCTTCGACAGCGTGAAGCGTGCTACCCCACCCTTGCGGACGGCAGCCTCCAGGAGCAGCTTGCCGTCGAACGTCAGCTGGAAAGGCACGTCGAGCCCGGCAGCGTCACGCAGACGCAAGCTGTCGGCCATAGCCCTGCCCACACTCTCAAAAGAGGGAAAGCCCAGCCGCTGGACGACGCTGTCGAGGGGTATCTCCACAATCTGTTCACGATACTCGGCCGACGGATTGGTAACTTCGAGCGTCAGCGACTGCGCCCCCACGGGGCTAAATGACAAATGAGCAATGAGCAATGAGAAAAGGAGCCGTTTCATCTCATTATTTATTATTTGTTATTAATCATTTAGAGCCAAGCTCACTGTTAAAGAAGTTCAGGCACTGGCGGAACAGGTGGTTGCGCGTGTTGCCGCCAAAGATGCTATGGTTGCGGTTGGTGTAGACCAGCTGGCGGAAGTCCTTGTCGGCCTGCACCAGCGCCTCCACGTACTCGGCGGTGTTCCGATAATGCACGTTGTCGTCGGCCAGTCCATGGCAGAGCAGTAGTGCGCCATGCAGTTTTCCTGCACGGGCAATGGGGTTCACCTCGTCATAGCCCTTGGGGTTCTCCTGTGGTGTACGCATGTAGCGCTCGGTGTAGATGGTGTCGTAGAAGCGCCAGCACGTCGGCGGAGCAATGGCAATGCCGCAGCGGAAGACGGGACGTCCCTCGGACATCGACATCAGCGTGTTCCAGCCGCCGTAGGACCAGCCCCAGATGGCGATGCGCTCCTTGTCGACGTAGGACTGCTGGCCCAGCCACAGGGCGGCCTCCACCTGGTCGCGCGCTTCGAGCTCGCCCAGACGCAGGTAGGTACACTTCTCAAACTCGGCACCACGACCGCCCGTGCCGCGGTTGTCCACGCAGACGCAGATGTAGCCCTGCTGGCAGAGCAGTTGCTCGAGGATGGCACCGTTGCCGTTCATGCCGATGCCCCACTGGTTGAGCACCTGCTGCGAACCAGGTCCGCCATATTGGTACATGATGACGGGATAGCGTTTCTGTGGGTTGAAGTCTTTCGGTTTCATCATCCAGCCATTCAGCGTCACGCCCTCCGAAGTCGTCAGCGTAAAGAGTTCCTTCGTTGCCAAGTCGTACTGCGCCAGCTTCTGCTGCAGCGCCTTGTTGTCAATCAGCGTTGCCAGTTGCTTGCCATTGGTTTGGCAAATCGTGTACTGCAGCGGCGTGTTCATGTCGCTCCAGACGTCGATGAAATATTTGAAGTTTGTACTAAAGTAGGCGTTGTGTACACCCGCCTTCGGCGTCAGCGTCTCAATCTTTCCGTTCTGCCGAGCCACCATCACCTGCTTCTCTGTCGCTCCCTTGGGATTTGCCGAAAAGTAGGTGTCGCCAGTAGCCTCATCATAGCCGTAGACACTCTTCACAACATAATTGCCGTTGACAACCTGACGCAGCAGCTGTCCGTTGAGGTTATACAGGTACAAGTGGTTATAGCCGTCGCGTTCGCTGGTCAGCAGGATATGGCTGTCGGAAATCACGAAATCCTCCAACGTCTCCTCCTTCACGTACTTGTCTACCTTATCGTCGATGATCATCGTGCATACCGTCGACAGCGGATTGCACATATAGACCTTCAGGTTGTCCTGATGACGGTTCATCGTCACCACGCACACTTTAGCCGGGTCGCTGGTAGCCATCAGACGGGGAATGTAGCCGTCCTTGTCCAACGGCAGCTGAAGGGTGCGCGTCTGGTGGCTCTTGATGTCGTAGCTGTGCACGCTGACCTTGGCGTTCTGCTTGCCCGGCACAGGATATTTATAGGTATACTCGCCCGGATAGTCGCGATACTCCTCACGCTCGGGCGACAGGCCCTTGAACAGCTGCATCGAGTACTGAGGCACGTCGGCCTCGTCGAAGCGCACCCATACGATTTGCTTGGAGTCGGCCGTGAAAGCCATGGCCGAGTTGTACGAGAACTCCTCCTCGTAGACCCAGTCGGGAATGCCGTTGATGACAGCATTACGCTTACCGTCGGTTGTCACCTCGCTCTCGGCATTGTCGTAGAGCAGCTTCACGAGATGGATGTTATTGTCGCGCACGAAGGCGATGAGGTTGCCGTCGGGACTCCACACAGGCGTCTGCTGCGGCCCGCCGTCAGAGAGCGGCTCCAGCTTGTTGTTCTGGATGCTATATATATAATAGGTGGCGGTGAACGAGCGGCGGTAGATGCTCTTGGTCTCCGTCTGGATGAGCAGCCGCTTGCCGTCGGGGCTCACCGTGTAGCCGTCAACACTATTCACCTTGGGGCCGCGGGCTGTCGCAGCATCGAAGAGCACGCCCACCTGCTTGCCGGTCTTGAACGAGTAGGTCACAATGCGCTGTCCGTCGACGCTGATCTGGGCGTAGGTCTCGCCGTCGGCCAGCGGGCGCACCTCAGTCATCGTCTCCTGGCGGAACTCGCCGCGCATGATGTCCTTCAACTCAAACTTCTGGCCTGCAGTCCCCTGCAACACTCCCAGGAGCAGCATGGCCCCCACAATGATCTGTCTCTTCATGATTCTTTTGTTTTTTCTGGTTTTTATGCTGCAAAGATAGTCATTTTCCACCGACCGTGCAAGCAATTAGACTTTTTTCGCACCTTTGATGTCTGACCGAAGTTTGGCCGCACGCTCAGAAAGTTGCAAATAAATTTGCTTTTTCGTCCGATTTGCACTACCTTTGCAGCAGAATTTACCAAAGAAGAGAAACAATGACACAGAAGATTATCATTTTGGACTTCGGCTCACAGACGACGCAGCTCATTGGCCGTCGCGTTCGCGAGCTGGACACCTTCTGCGAGATCCTGCCCTACAACAAGTTTCCCAAGGACGACCCCTCGGTCATCGGCGTCATCCTGAGTGGCTCGCCCTACTCGGTTCACGAACCCGAGGCGTTCAAGGTGGACCTGAGCCAGTTTGTGGGCCGCCTGCCAGTGCTCGGCATCTGCTACGGCGCACAGTTCATTTCGCACACCCTCGGCGGACGTGTCGAGAAGGCCGACTCTCGCGAATACGGTCGCGCCAACCTCGAGACCGTCGACACCACCAACCCTCTGTTCAAGGGCTTCAACCAGCACTCACAGGTCTGGATGTCGCATGGCGACACCATCACCGCCATCCCTGAGGGCTTTGAGGTCATCGGAAGCACGAAAGACGTCACCAATGCCGCTTTTGCTTCCACGAAGCAACCTGTTTGGGCAGTACAATTCCATCCGGAAGTATATCATACGACACAGGGCACACAGCTGCTCCGCAACTTCGTGGTAGACATCTGTGGCTCGCGCCAGAAGTGGAGCGCTGCCTCGTTCGTCGACTCCACCGTCGCCGAACTGAAGGCACAGGTGGGCGACGACCGCGTCATCCTCGGACTCTCGGGCGGTGTCGACTCCAGCGTCGCTGCCGTGCTGCTCAACAAGGCCATCGGCGACCGTCTGACCTGTATCTTCGTCGACCACGGCATGCTGCGCAAGAACGAGTTCCAGCAGGTCATGGAGGACTACAAGGTGCTGGGTCTCAACGTCATCGGCGTCGATGCCAGCGAGAAGTTCTTCAGCGACCTCGCCGGCATCACCGAGCCCGAGCAGAAGCGTAAGATCATCGGCCGCGACTTCGTCGAGGTGTTCAACGCCGAGGCCAAGAAGATTACCGACGCCAAGTGGCTCGCCCAGGGTACCATCTATCCTGACCGCATCGAGTCGCTCAACATCACCGGCAAGGTCATCAAGAGCCACCACAACGTCGGCGGACTGCCCAAGGAGATGCACCTGCAGCTCTGCGAGCCCCTGAAGTGGTTGTTCAAGGACGAGGTGCGCCGTGTGGGTCGTCAGATGGGCATGCCCGAGCACCTCATCACCCGTCATCCCTTCCCCGGTCCCGGTCTCGCCGTGCGTATCCTCGGCGACATCACCCGCGAGAAGGTGCGCATCCTGCAGGATGCCGACGACATCTACATCCGCGGCCTGCGCGACTATAAGGTGAAGCTCAGCGGCGAGGAAGCCCGCCGCGTGCTGGCCGCCGGCGTGCCTGCCGACATGAAGGACGGCACCATTGAGGTGTCGCTCTACGACCAGATATGGCAAGCTGGCGCCATCCTCCTCAGCACCGTCCGCTCGGTCGGTGTCATGGGCGACGAGCGCACCTACGAGAATCCCGTGGCCCTACGCGCCGTCACCTCGACCGACGCCATGACCGCCGACTGGGCCCATCTGCCCTACGACTTCATGGCCAAGGTGTCGAACGAGATCATCAACAAGGTGCGCGGTGTGAACCGCGTCTGCTACGACATCTCCTCGAAACCGCCCGCAACCATAGAATGGGAATGATTGCCAAGCGCAACCATTCCCACTCAATCGTTGCAAACAGAATGACTAACCTAACTATATCTATATGACTAGAATCCTTACATTCATGCTGGCGTTCATACTGTCGGCGACAGTTGTCAGCGCCAATCCGATAAGCCGGGAGGAGGCACGCCAGAAGGCCGCCGCTTTCCTGGGTGAGCAACACGCGCTGGCTCCCATAGCCGACGGTAAGCGGTTGTCGCGACAGCGCAGGGCCGCCGCCAAGGAGGAGAGCGAGTACTATGTTTTCAATATAGGTACGCGCGGAGGCTTCGTCATCGTGTCGGGCGACGACCGCACAGAGCCCATCCTGGGCTATACCGACACAGGCACGTTCGACTACGAGACGCTGCCGCCGGCACTACAGGACATGCTGGAGCACTACACCACCCAGATAGCCCGTTTGCAGCAGATGTCTGAGACCGAGTGGGCCGCCCGCAGCAGTCAGCGGCGCGCCGCCACGGTGCCTACCCACCCGAAGGTAGCACAACTGATGACGTGTACATGGAACCAGCGCGGCCCTTACAACAACCTCTGTCCGAAGGACAACGACGGCAACCGCTCGGTGACGGGCTGTGTGGCTACGGCAATGGCCCAGATACTCTACTACCACCGCGACAAGATGGTGACCGAGACGCAGGCTCCCATACCGGGTTACACGTCGTGGTCGCACCAGCTCAAGGTCGACGGCATCCCCGAGGGCTCGCCGTTAGACTGGGACAACATGGTGGACAACGGCGGCAGCAGCGCCAAGCAGCAGACGGCCGTAGCCCAGCTGATGCTCTACTGTGGTGTGTCGGTGAAGATGGACTACACCAGCGGCTCGTCGGGTGCTCAAATCAGCGAGGTGCCCATAGCCATGATCAACTACTTCGGCATGGGCTCCACGGCACACCATGTATGGAAAGACGACATGAGTGATGTGGACTGGGACGTCATGGTCTACGACGAACTGGCAGCAGGGCGCCCTGTCTACATGGGCGGCTACACCGGCGACTGGGGTATGGGCCATGCCTTCGTGTGCGACGGCTACGACGGCAACCGCCGCTACCACATCAACTGGGGCTGGGGCGGCAACTCCGACGGCTACTATCTGCTGACAAACCTGACGCCAGGACAGCAGGGAGCCGGCGGCAACGACAACGGACAGGGCTACTCGACGGGGCCAAACATCGTCATCGGCATTGAGCCGGTGAACTACGCCACGCGTGCCCTCGCCTTCAGCGACGCCACGGTGAGAGACATCTGCCGGTCACACTTCGATGCCGACGGCGACGGCAAGGTGACCTACGGTGAGGCCGCCCAAGTGACCGACCTCGGCACAGCGTTCAAAGGGCAGAGCATCAGGACATTCCCCGAACTATACTACTTTACGGCGCTGGAGACCATAACCGACGATGCCTTCAACGGCTGCGCCGCACTACAGTCACTACGACTACCCAAGCGACTGAAAGGCATTGGTGCACGGGCCTTCAGCGGCTGCGCCAAGCTGACGTCACTCACCCTGCCCACAGGCGTGAAAACCATTGGCGCCGAGGCTTTCAGCGGCTGTAAGCTGCTCTACGGATTCTCGCTGCCCGAAGGTCTGAAGGCCATTGAGTCAGGCACGTTCCGCGACTGTGCGAAACTCGACGAGGTGACACTGCCCATCGGCATGCAGTCAATAGGCGACGGCGCCTTCAGCAACTGCACAGGTCTGAAGACGGTGGCCGTGAAGACCTTTGCACCGACCATGCTGAAGATGGGTAACGACGTGTTCAGCGGATGTCAGCTGGCAGATGCCACGCTGAGCGTCATGCAGAGCACCGAGGAGTGGTTTGCAAAGGCCGACCAGTGGTGCGACTTCGGCACGCTCGTCGTGGAGCGCGAACTCTCCGGCGGACGGTTCGATGCGCTGGAGGACGGACAGACTTACTATCTCTATCATGTGGGCACGGGACAGTACATGACCCGTGGCGAGGCCTATGGTACTCAGGCCGTTGTCGGCACGGAGCCCATGCGGTTCGAGGCACACCACCCGTCGACACAGGCGGAGGGCATCTACTACCTGAAGAATGACGACAGCAGCTTGGCCTACAAGATTCTGTTCCGCACCAACACCGACAGCAACGTCGGCAATGGGGTGAAAGCCTGCTTCGTCGACGGCAAGAGCTCCAACAGCAAGAGCTACTGGAAGATCCAGGCGGTGGACAACAGCGCCTACGGCGACAACGTCTACACCATCCAGATGCCATCCACCGAGAGCGGTTACGACAAGGACTGCTATCTGGGGATACAGCCCGACCACGAGAGCGGCGCGGCTGAGCCTACCTACGGTGCCTACTACGACGTGAAGATGAGCGACGACGAGGCAGCCTGCCTGTGGCGCTTCGTGAAATACAGCCCTGAGCAGACGCAGGAGTATAAGACCGCCGACCAGCTGGCCAACCTGCTGACGCTGGCCCGCAAGATGGGTATCACCGCCAAGGTGGAGCGCGCCATCTACGATGACATCAAAAGCCCGGCTGCCGACATACGCCGTGCCCAGCAGTCGCTGCGCCGCAGGATGAACTATGTGGACTTTGCCGACGTGACGGGCCAGCAGACCTTCGTCGACCTGGGCGACATCAACAGCGACGGCGAGCTGAGCCGTTCGGAGGCTGCCGTCATGAAGGACCTGGACGTCAAGTTCATTAACGACGAGACGGTAACCGACATGGACGCCATGCAATATTTCACCAGCACCACCATCCTCAGAACCAACATGTTCTACGGCTGCAAGAAGCTGACCAGTGTGACCCTGCCGCCCAACATCAAGAACATCGGCGCAGGCTGCTTCCAGAACTGTACTGCCATGCAGCAGGTGACGCTGACCGTTGCCGCCCCTGCCGCCATCGAAGTGGACAAGACCTCCTTCTCCAATGCCAACCAGGCCAACTGCACGTTGCGCGTGCCGCAGGGCTCCGAGGACCAATACCGCCAAGCCGCCGTCTGGAAGGACTTCGGACATATCGTGGGCATCCGTCTTGACGAGCAGGGTAAGGCTCTGGAGCAGCTGCTGACGACAGCCGCCGAGGCCGACATCGACACGAAGGCCGAACAGGCCGTCTACGACGATGCCACCAGCAGCGAGGCCGACATAAGCGCCGCCATCGACGCACTGCGCCGAAAGTTGCACTACATCGACATGGCCGACAAGAAGGCACAGAACATCTGTCTGGTGAACTGGGACACCTCGCTCGACGGCGAGCTGAGCTTGGAAGAGGCCGCTGCAGTCGAGACCATCGGCGAACTGTTCCGCAATATCTCGGGACTGGAGACCGTTGACATGCTGCGCTACTTTACCGGCCTGACAGAGATTCCGTCGAGTGCCTTCCGCGGCAGTACGTCGCTGAGGACCGTCTATGTGCCGGCCGGCGTCACAAGCATCGGCGAGTTTGCCTTCACCGGCTGTAACGACCTGAAGTACCTGGTGCTGATGAACGGCGAGACGATGATTACCCAAGGCATGATGGGTCTGCCCCAGCAGGGCATGACACTCTTCGTGCCAGCCTCTGTCATCGGTGCCTATCAGGCCGACGAGGCCTGGTCGACCCGTTGCAGCATCACGGAGTTTACCGACAAGCCAGTGGTCAGCGCTGAAGCCAGCCGCCAGTACGGCATCGCCACAGCTACCATCAGCATGATTGTCAGCGGCGCACCCGTCATCGGCGAGGCTGCCTTCGACTGCGCTGAGAATGACGACCTGACGACGCCCGTCGGCACCTACCCCATCATCGTCAGGCGCGGCACTATCACCGACAATGCTGTAGAGCTGCATGAGGGCGTACTGACCATAGAGCCCGCCAGCGTCAGGGTGACGGCCAAGAGCTATACGCGCAACGTGGGCGAGGCTAATCCAGAATTTACCGTCACTTACATGCGTTTCCGTAACAAGGAGAACGCCAGCGTGCTGACGCGCCAGCCCGACATCACCTGCGAGGCCACCATCGACAGCCCCGCCGGCGAGTACCCCATCAACGTCAGCGGGGCCGAGGCTCAGAACTACGTGTTCACCTACGTCTCAGGCACACTGACGGTGATAGACACGAATCCCGTCGGCGCCATCAAAGGCGATAGCGGCAGACCGGACGTCGTCTATGACCTGCAGGGGCGGCGCGTGAAGATGCCACAGCGCGGACTCTACATCATAGACCGCAAGAAAGTCTTCGTACGCTAACCGCCTGTCATCAAGAAAGCCCGCCTATCGTGGCGGGCTTTCTTGTTGTCTGTAAGACCATGCCTTCCGATTACTGCTTCTTCAGCAAGTCGCGGATCTCGGCCAGCAGCTCTTCCTGCGTGGGACCCTTTGGCGCCTCGGGCTCGGGAGCGGGCTCTTCCTTCTTGCGGTTCAGCTTGTTGATGCCTTTCAGCATGAGGAAGATACAGAAGGCGACGATGAGGAAGTCGACCGTGTTCTGAATGAAGTTGCCATACTTCAGGGTAGCAGCAAAGTCACCCTCGCCGAAGGCGAACTGCAGCTTCGTAAAGTCCACATTGCCCGTTACGACACCAACCAACGGCATCAGCACGTCGTCGACCAGCGAACTGACAATCTTACCAAACGCACCACCGATGATAACACCGACAGCCATGTCCATCACGTTGCCCTTCATGGCAAACTCTTTGAATTCCTTAATAAATCCCATAGTACTTAATGTTTAATGATTAATGAATGTTATGTGTGAATTGTAATCTTCGTTTTGCAATCTCGGCCTCGCGCCTTGACTTATCTCATTTTTCGCATGGCGCTGGGCACTTTTCACTTTAATTAAGACTGATTTCGCGTGCAAATATAGGAAATTTTTCGTAACTTTGCGCTCGAAAAGAAAAAAAAGTGTTCTCAGGACGCAAAATTTCATGGAATTTAGGTATAACCCTTTTAATATAACAAACAAAAAAATGACAAAAGTTGCAATTAACGGTTTTGGCCGTATCGGTCGCCTCGCTTTCCGTCAGATGTTCGAGGCTGAAGGTTATGAAGTAGTAGCAATCAACGACTTGACCAGCCCGAAGATGCTGGCTCATCTGCTGAAGTACGACACTGCTCAGGGTGGTTTCTGTGGCAAGTTCGGTGAGAACAAGCACACTGTTGAGGCTGGTGAGGACTTCATCGTTGTTGATGGCAAGAAGATCACCATCTATGCTATTCCTAACGCTGCTGAGCTGCCTTGGGGCAAGCTGGACGTAGACGTTGTTCTGGAGTGCACAGGTTTCTATACTTCTAAGGAGAAGGCTTCTGCTCACCTGACCGCTGGTGCCAAGAAGGTTGTGATTTCTGCTCCTGCCGGCAACGACCTGCCCACCATCGTTTACAACGTGAACCACAAGACCCTGACTCCCGCCGACACCGTTATCTCGGCTGCTTCTTGCACCACTAACTGTCTGGCTCCTATGACCAAGGCTCTGAACGACTTCGCTCCCATCCAGAGCGGTATCATGACCACCGTTCACGCTTACACTGGCGACCAGATGATTCTCGACGGTCCTCAGCGCAAGGGTGATGTTCAGCGCGCTCGTGCTGGTGCTCAGAACATCGTTCCTAACTCAACTGGTGCTGCCAAGGCTATCGGTCTCGTTATCCCCGAGCTGAACGGTAAGCTGATCGGTGCTGCCCAGCGCGTTCCGACTCCCACAGGTTCTACCACCATCCTGCACGCTGTTGTTAAGGGTGAGGTGACTGTTGAGGGCATCAACGCTGCCATGAAGGCTGCTACCAACGAGTCGTTCGGTTACACCGAGGAGAAGCTCGTTTCGAGCGACATCATCGGCATGAAGTTCGGTTCACTCTTCGACGCTAACCAGACCATGGTCAGCAAGATCGGTGACGGCAACTCTCTCGTTCAGGTTGTTGCCTGGTACGACAATGAGAACTCTTACACTTCTCAGATGGTTCGCACCATCAAGTACCTCGCTGAGCTGAAGTAATTGCAATTGATCATTGACAATTGAAAATAATGGCCGTCCGATTTTGTCGGACGGCTTTTTTTGTCTATCTTTGCACCATCATGCAGAAGATGATCACAATACTCGGACCTACAGCCAGCGGAAAGACACCGCTGGCGGCGGCTCTGGCAGCAACATTGCCAGCAGCACCTGACGGGAGTGTAGGGGCAGAGATTATCTCGGCCGACTCGCGCCAGGTCTACCGCCGCATGGACATAGGGACGGGCAAGGACCTATCGGACTACCGTCTGAAGACTAACCCTTCCATTGCGGTCGACGGTTTTGCAACCAACGGTTTCGCAAGTGCGGTCGACGGTTTTGCCGTCGACATCCCCTACCACCTCATCGACATCTGCGAGCCCGGTACAAAGTACAACCTCTTCCAATACCAGCAGGACTTCTTCGACGCTTATACCGATATCGTCGAAAGAGGCAAGACCCCCATTCTCTGTGGAGGCACGGGACTCTACATTGAGGCCGTGCTGAAGGGCTACCAGCTATCGCCCGTACCGCAGAACCCCGAGTTGCGCGCCAGTCTGGAAGGCAAGACGCTGCCAGAGCTGACACAGATGCTGACGGAGCTGAAGGCTAAGACGGGGTCGGTGATGCACAACAAGACCGACGTGGACTCCTGCCAGCGGGCCATCCGCGCCATTGAGATTGAGACGTATAACCTCGAGAACCCCACGCCTCGTCGTGAGCTGCCTCCTGTCGACTCTCTCATCATCGGCGTCAACATCGACCGCGAGCTGCGGCGCGAGAAGATTACCCGTCGCCTGAAGGCCCGACTGGACGAAGGCATGGTGGACGAGGTGCGAGCGCTGCTCAACGAGGGTATTCCAGCCGAGGACCTCATCTATTACGGTCTGGAGTACAAGTACCTGACGGAGTATGTCATTGGGCAGACGACCTACGACGAGATGTTCAGCCGTCTGGAGATAGCCATCCATCAGTTTGCCAAGCGCCAGATGACGTGGTTCCGCGGCATGGAACGGCGCGGGTTCAAGATCAACTGGATTGACGCCACCCTGCCGATGGAGGAGAAAGTAGAAGCCATCTTGAAACTAACGACACAGCCGTGCGCAACGGCATCGTGGTGAAGGAGGGCGACCTGACTCACGTCCGGCAGGTCACCCCTGCCTCGCTCCATGCCCATGTCAAGAAGCTGCTCAAGAAGGGCACGCTACATGTCGGTTACCTGACCACCGAGTGAGAAAAAACAGAAAAGCGGGCGAATCGTTTGGTGGTTCGCCCGCTTTTTACTATCTTTGCACATTGAATCTGAAACACGGAAGAAATAATTACTATGGCTATAGATACTACGAAGTGGGGCGTGCTGTATTGCCCCCGAACAGGAATCAGCAACAAGCAGAAACGGTGGGAGAAGATTGCGGCTGTGCTACGTGAGCGCAACGTCGACTTCGACATGGTGCAGAGCGAGACGGCCGAGAGCGTGGAGCGCCTGATGACGATGCTCATCAACAACGGCTACAAGACCATCATCATCGTGGGTGGCGACTCGGCACTGAACGATGCCGTGAACTGCCTGATGAAGGTCGAGAAGCAGGTGCGCGACGACATTGCCCTGGGCGTCATCCCCAATGGCTTGATGAACGACTTCGCGCGCTTCTGGGGCTACGACGAGGACGAGACGGAGCAGACCGTGGACTGGCTGGCCAAACGGCGCATCCGCAAGATTGACCTGGGCTGCATACGCTATACGAACAAGAACGGCGAGAAGTGCCACCGCTACTTCCTGAACTGTCTGAACATCGGCATGACGGCCGACATCATGAACCTGCGCCGGCAGACACGCCGCCTCTTCGGCTCGCGTACCCTGTCGTTTGTCTCGTCGCTCTTCGTCATGTTCTTCCATCGCATGGAGTACAAGATGCGGCTGCGCATCAACAGCGACGTGATAGACCGCAAGGTGATGACCGTCTGCATAGGCTCCGGCCCCGGCTACGGCCAGACGCCCAACGCCGTCCCCTACAACGGCATGCTCGACGTCTCCGTCGTCTATCACCCCGAGGTGGTACAGCTCATCGAGGGTCTGTGGCTGCTCATCGCCGGCCGCTTCCTGAACCACCGCAGCGTACACCCCTTCCGCACCCGCGAAATCTTTGTCGACGAGGCCCCCAAGGCGCTGGTCGGCATCGACGGCCGCCTGATGAAGACGCCTGTAGGATCATACCGCGTCAACGTGGAGCAGGAGGTCATCAACTTCCTGATTCCTGCCTAAACAGTCCGTCAGACGGCCATAAATGTGTTAAATATTCTTATTTCCTTTGCCGTCTGACGAAAATTGACTACCTTTGAGCTGTCATCTAAAACTATTAACAAAACAAGATAAAACCTTAAAACAGGAACTATGAGTAATTTACGCTTTGAAAAAGCCGTGATGACCAACCTTGAGGAGAGTCTGCGCCGCGAATTGCTCCGTACCAACCGTTCAGGTGCCTACAGCGCGTCGACGCTGGTCGACTGTAACACGCGCAAGTACCACGGACTGCTGGTGGTTCCCGTACCTGAGCTCGACGACGAGAACCATGTGCTCTTGTCGTCGTTCGATTGTACGGTTGTCCAGCATGGTGCAGAATTCAACCTCGGCCTCCACAAGTATCAGGGCAACAACTTCAGTCCCAAGGGACACAAGTACATCCGTGAGTTCGACGCCACACAGGTGCCGACGACCACCTACCGCGTGGGCGGCGTCATCCTGAAGCGCGAGACTATCTTCCGCGCCTACGAGGACCGTCTGCTCATCCGTTACACACTCGTCGACGCCCACTCGGCTACGACGCTGCGCTTCCGTCCGTTCCTGGCATTTCGCTCGGTACGCCAGTTCACGCACGAGAACATGACGGCCAGCCGTGAGTATCAGGAGGTGGAGAACGGCATCAAGACCTGTATGTATGCTGGTTATCCCGACCTGTATATGCAGTTCTCGAAGAAGAACGAGTTCATCTTCCATCCCGACTGGTATCGCGGCATCGAATATCCGAAGGAGCAGGAGCGCGGCTACGCCTCTAACGAGGACCTCTACGTGCCGGGCTACTTCGAGCTGCCCATCAAGAAGGGCGAGAGCATCGTCTTTGCCGCCTCCACATCGGCTGCCAAGACGTCGGAGCTGAAGAAGATGTTCGACGACGAGCTGAGCCTGCGCGTGCCGCGTGACAACTTCTACCACTGTCTCGTCACCGCCGCCCACCAGTTCCACAACCGCAAGCCCAACGACGACCGCTACCTGCTGGCAGGATATCCGTGGTTCAAGTCGCGTGCACGCGACACCTTCATAGCACTGCCGGGACTGACGCTGGCCATCGGCGAGCAGGACTACTTCGAACTGGTGATGAAGACCGCCGAGAAGGGTCTGCGCGAGTTCATGAAGGGCAAGCCGCTGACGGTGAAGATCTACGAGATTGAACAGCCCGACGTGCCCCTGTGGGCCGTATGGTCTGTGCAACAGTACGTGAAGGACGCCGGCAAGGACCGTGGCTACAAGAAGTACGGCAAGCTGGTGGCCGACATCGTGGACTACATACTGAAGGACGGACACCCCAACCTGCGGCTCGACGACAACGGGCTGCTCTACTCGAACGGTCGCGACAAGGCCGTGACGTGGATGAACTCGACAGCCAACGGACGTCCCGTGGTGCCCCGCTCGGGCTATATCGTCGAGTTCAACGCCCTGTGGTACAACGCCCTGAAGTTCTGCGCCGCCATGAAGGCCGACCAAGGCGACCAGAAGGGCGCCGAGAAGCTGGAGAAGCTGGCCGCCCAGACCAAGCAGTCGTTTGTCGAGACCTTCGTCAACGACTACGGCTACCTGCTCGACTACGTCGACGGCACGAACATGGACTGGTCGGTACGCCCCAACATGATCTTTGCCGTGGCGTTCGACTACTCGCCGCTGTCGCAGCAGCAGATGAAGAGCGTAGTAGATATATGTACGCGCGAGCTGCTGACGCCGAAGGGCCTGCGCTCGCTGTCGCCGAAGAGCGGCGGCTACAACCCCATCTATGTGGGGCCGCAGACACAGCGCGACTATGCCTACCACCAGGGAACGGCCTGGCCGTGGCTTGGCGGCTTCTATATGGAGGCCTGCCTGAAACTCTACAAGCGCTCACGCCTGTCGTTCATTGAGCGGCAGATGGTGGGCTACGAGGACGAAATGGACTATCACGCTATCGGTACCATCTCCGAGCTCTTCGACGGCAACCCGCCGTTCCACGGACGCGGCGCCATGGCCTTCGCCATGAACGTGGCCGAGATCCTGCGCACGCTGAAGCTCCTGGAGAAGTATTCGTATCAAAAGTAATAGGAGGAACGCTGTATGAAAGTATTAATGTTTGGATGGGAGTATCCTCCTCACGTATTCGGTGGATTGGCCACCGCCAACTATGGCATTTCTGAGGGTCTGAAGGCTCAGGGCGACATCGAGACTGTACTCTGCCTCCCCCACCCCTTCGGCGACGAGAGCCAGCATGCCTGCCGCATCGTGGCCATGAACGCCGTGCCTATCGCCTACCGCGACGTGGACTATGACTACGTGAAGCAGCGCGTGGGCAACATCATGGACCCCGACTACTACTTCAAGCTCCGCGAGCATATCTATGCCGACTTCAACTACATGAACGTCAACGACCTTGGCGCCATGGAGTTTGCCGGCGGCTATCCCGGCAACCTGCATGAGGAGATCAACAATTACTCTATCATAGCAGGCCAAGTGGCTCGCGCTGAGGAGTTTGACATCATTCATGCTCACGACTGGCTGACCTTCCCTGCCGGCATCCACGCCAAGCAGGTCAGCGGTAAGCCACTCTGCATCCATGTCCATGCCACCGACTTCGACCGCAGCCGCGGCAAGGTGAACCCCACCGTCTACGGCATTGAGAAGAATGGTATGGACTGGGCCGACTGCATCATGTGCGTCTCGGAACTGACACGCCAGACGGTCATCAACCAGTACCATCAGGACCCGCGTAAGTGCTTCACCGTCCACAACGCCGTCTATCCTCTGCCGCAGGAGTATCAGGACATTCCACGTCCCGACCATACCGGCAAGGAGAAGGTCGTCACGTTCCTCGGACGTATCACCATGCAGAAGGGCCCCGAGTACTTTGTCGAGGCCGCCACGATGGTGCTCCACCGTACGCGCAACGTCCGCTTCTGCATGGCGGGCTCCGGCGACATGATGGACGCCATGATTCTCCTTGCTGCCGAGCGCGGCATCGCCGACCGCTTCCACTTCCCAGGCTTCATGCGCGGCAAGCAGGTCTACGAGTGCCTCAAGGCTTCCGACGTCTACGTCATGCCGTCGGTATCAGAGCCCTTCGGCATCTCACCCCTCGAAGCCATGCAGTGCGGTACGCCCTCCATCATCTCCAAGCAGTCAGGCTGCGCCGAGATCCTGGACAACTGCATCAAGGTCGACTACTGGGACATCCACGCCCTGGCCGACGCCATCTACTCCATCTGCCACAACGAGTCGCTCTTCAACTATCTGAAGGAGGAAGGTAAGCGCGAGGTGGACCAGATTACCTGGGAGAAGGTCGGCCGCTGGATACGCACCCTCTATAGAAGAACCTTAGGGTGGGAATGACCTCCCCCAACCCCTCCAAAGGAGGGGAGGGGCTAACGCACTGAATCCATAAATAAATACAAGTCAATAAAAACATTAGCAAGCCTGGGCACTCCCTCTGAAACCGCCAGGCACTCCCCTCCTTCGGAGGGGTCGGGGGAGGTTCTTATGAAAACAATCTGCTTATATTTCGAGATACATCAGATTATCCATCTGAAGCGCTACCGTTTCTTCGACATCGGTACCGACCATTATTACTACGATGACTACGAGAACGAGCGTAGTATCACCGACATTGCCGAGCGCTCTTACATGCCGGCACTCAACACGCTGCAGCAGATGATAGCCGAGAACGGCAAGTATTTCAAGGTGGCCTTCAGCCTTTCGGGCACAGGCATCGAGCAGCTGGAGTACCACGCTCCGCAGGTCATCGCCAAGCTGCAGGAGCTGGCACAGACGGGCTGCGTGGAGTTCCTTGCCGAGCCCTACAGCCACGGTTTGTCGTCATTGGCCAATGAGGAGACCTTTGCACTCGACGTCAAGAAACAGTGCGCCAAGATTGAGGAGCTCTTCGGACAGAAACCCACCGTCGCCCGCAACTCGTCGCTCATCTACAGCGACGACATTGGTGGCCAGATTGCCGCTATGGGCTTCAAGGGTATGCTCACCGAGGGTGCCAAGCACGTGCTCGGCTGGAAGTCGCCCCACTACGTCTACAACTGCAACATCGCCCCGAACCTGAAGCTATTGCTCCGCGACGTCGAGCTCAGCGACGACATCTCGCTGCGCTTCAACAACGCCGAGTGGGAGGGCTATCCCCTGTTCGCCGATGCCTACATCGACCGCATCGCCCGCTTCCCCGAGGAGGAGAAGATTATCAACATCTTCATGGAGCTCTCGGCTCTCGGCATCGCCCAGCCCCTGTCGTCGAACATTCTCGATTTCCTCCATGCGCTGCCCGCCTGCGCCAAGGAGAAAGGCATCGACTTCGCCACGCCGACAGAGATCTGCATGAAGGTGCCCAGCGTCGGCGCTATCGACGTGCCCGACACTCTCTCGTGGGTCGACGAGGAGCGCGACTGCTCGTGCTGGCTCGGCAACGCCATGCAGCGTGAGGCCTTCCAGAAGCTCTACTCCGTGGCCGACCGTCTGCGCATTGCCAACGACCCGCGCATCAATCAGGACTGGGACTACCTGCAGGCCTCCAACAACTTCCGCTTCATGACCACCAAGCCCTCCAACGTGGGACTCGACCGTGGCATCTACAGCGGACCGTTCGACGCCTTCACCAACTACATGAACATCCTCGGCGACTTCATCAACCGCGTCAACGCCCTCTATCCGCTCGATATCGACAACGACGAGCTGGAGGGTCTGCTCACCACCATCAAGAACCAGGGCGACGAGATTGAGATGAAGGACAAGGAGATTACCCGTCTGAAAGCCAAGCTTGAGAAATACGAGGCTGCAAAGCCCGCTAAGAAGCCCGCTGCCAAAAAGCCGGCTGCAAAGAAAGCTCCCGCCAAGAAGGCAGAGGAGTAAAATGGTTTTACCATAACCAATCATGAAGAGAGGTCTGTGCCACCCACGGTACAGACCTCTCCGTTTTTTCTGTTGTCGCTTGCCTATTCTTTCAGAAACGTCTCCGCCTTGTCCAGTGAATCGAGCTTGCCGACGTCGAGCAGACGGAGATTCTTCGCTTCGTAGCCTCGAATCAAGTGGTCGCCACACGCTTTCAGGTAGAAGTCCATAATGGGGAAGCGGTCGGGCCAGCCACCCAGCAGGGGTGCCAGAGACGGATGGAAGATATGGATGCCCGAAAAAGCCAGCGACCGTCCCTCGCGTCCCTTGACCTCACCTGTCTCAATGTTCTTCCAGCCCACTAAGCGCATGTCTCCGTCGAACTGCAGGTAGCGCTTGGTCGTCCGCTCGCTCACCACCAACTGCGGTGCGTCAGCAGGCAGAGCGCTCAAGTCAAGGTTGCTCAGTATGTCGACGTTATGAATCAGTATGGGCTCCGTTGGGTCGAAGAGTGGTAGTGCTTTCTTGATGCCCCCGCCAGTCTCCAGAAGCTGTTCTGTCTCGTCCGAGATGCGTATGTCGAGCCCAAAGTTCTGGTTGGCCTTCAGGTAGTCTACTATCTGCTGGGCAAAGTGGTGTACGTTGACGACGATGCGTTCGTAGCCCGCAGCCTTCAGCTTCGTGATGACGTGCCACAGCAGCGGTTGGCCGCCCACCGGCACCAGCGCCTTCGGCATCGTGTCAGTCAGCGGTTTTAAGCGGGTTCCCAGTCCCGCCGCGAATATCATTGCTTGTTTCATCGTATTGACGTTCAATAGGTTATGTTGAGGCAGGGAGCGTCTGCGTGATCTTCTGTTCACGGTGACAAATGCGCACCTCAATGCCAAACTTACGGTTCAGGTGCTCAGCCAGATGCTGAGCCGAATAAACGGAGCGGTGCTGTCCGCCCGTACAGCCGAACGAGAACATCAGCGAGGTGAAACCACGCTGAATGTAGCGGCGCACGTGGGCATCGGCCAGTTTGTAGACTGAGTCGAGGAACGTCAGTATCTCGCCGTCGTCCTCCAGGAAGCGGATGACGGGCTCGTCAAGCCCCGTCAGCTGCTTGTAAGGCTCGTAGCGTCCTGGGTTGTGGGTCGAGCGACAGTCGAACACGTAACCGCCACCATTGCCACTCTCGTCCTCGGGAATGCCCTTGCGGTACGAGAAGCTGAACACCTTAACCACCAGCGGCCCCTGTGCGTCATACTTCGAGAACGTTGCCGGGCCATCCTGCGGATGGGGCTTATAGGGGTTTTTATCTGTCGTCTTGTAGCCGTCGGCACGCGAGGCCGTCGTCTCTATCTGCTGATACTGAGGCAGTTCAGTGAGACGCCGCAGCAGTTCCATCAGATAGGGATAGGGAAAAATATTGGGGCGCTGGGTGTTGGGGGTTGGGTGTTGGGGGGTGAAACCAAAGGCAAGCAGTTCGCGCAGGTTCTGCATGGCGGGCGGAATCGAGTCGATGAAGTGCTGCTTGCGCTCAAAGTAGCCACGGAAACCGTAGGCGCCCAGCACCTGCAACTGGCGGAAGAGCACGAAGAGACTAAGCCTCTCCACAAACTTGTGGGGCGACGGCACCTCGGTGTACTGCTTCAGCGCGTTGTAGTACTCGTAGACCAGCTCACGGCGCAGCTTATGCGGATATTTTGCGCTGGCCTGCCACAGGAACGAGGCGAGGTCATAGTAATACGGCCCGCGTCGACCACCCTGGAAGTCTATGAAGTAGGGATCCCCCTCCATCCTCCCCCGACTGGGGGAGGCTTCTGTAGCCCCACTACTCCCCTCCCTATTTCTTGCGTCGCCGAGCGGGTTGCAAGCACTCCCCTCCCTACTTGGGGAGGGGTCGGGGGAGAGGCTGTGGAGGCTTAACATAACATTCCTTGCCTGGAAGTCACGATAGAGGAAGCATTGCTCGTCGCCCGCCGCCGTCAGGTCCTTGGCCAGCAGGCGGAAGTCGGCCTCGAGCTTCAGTTCGTGGAAGTCGAGCTCAGTGGCCTTGAGGAAGCAGTACTTGAAATAGTTCAGGTCGAAGAGCACGGAGTCCTGGTCGAAGGCAGGCTGCGGATAGCAGTTCGAGAAGTCGAGTCCGCGGGCTCCGCGCAGCTGAATGTTGGGCAGCTGACGGATGGTCTGCTTCAGCAGCGCCTGCTCCTTCAGCGTATAACGGCCTCCAGCCTCGCGACCACCACGAATGGCGTCAAACAACGACACCGTTCCCAAGTCGGTCTGCAGGTAGCGCAGCTCGTCATCGCTGACAGCCAGCACCGTAGGCACCGGCAACTGTCGTTTGGTGAAGTGGCGCGCCAGATAGACAAATGCGTGGTTCTCGTCGCGGCTAGTACCAATGCAGCCAATGACGCTCTTGCCCTCTGTGTCGGTCATGCGGTAATATGCACGATTGCTGCCAGCGCCCGGCAGCTTCTCGGTGGTCAGGGGCTCAGCGCCCTTCCACTGCTTATATAGTTCTAATAGTTTTTCCATACTGACGGCAAAGGTACAAAAAATCCTCGAAAGCCTATCACTTTCGAGGACTTTTTTCTATATGACCTCACCTTATAGTGGCGTCTTGTGAGAGGGACCTGTCACCCGTCTTATCTTATCACTTCAGTAGTGTTAATATATTTCTTACTTACCATAGGTTATATATTCCTCTTGAGTGATAACCGTACTATAACCACCAACCATCTTTTCTCCCTCATGGCGATCGATGCCGGCATACGATAGGCTGGAATCTTCATATCGTTTGAACTTATAAACGGCATCGTTCATCAGAGCTTCGTTGAATACATTCAGACTTACCAGCAAAGCGAAGTCCTGTTTTGTGAGGCCTGTGACACGCTCAAACAACTTGGGCTCCAATTGCAAGATGACATCTTTCAGTGAATACTCCCGATAGTCTGTCAGATACATAAAGATGGGTATGCGTGTGGCAAACTTCATTAACTTTTCCTGTATCTGTCGACGTTTGCTCTTGATTTCTTTTTCGGCATCGCTCAGTTCTTTCTTCTCTTTGGTTGTTAACCCTTCCTCGTGTTCCTTACGCTTTTTCTTGATAGCATCCGTCTTGTTGATGATGGTCTCGATGTCTTGGTTAAGCGAGCGGAAGCCCTCAATCTTCATCAGAGCTGCCATAGCCTCGGGATTGTTCATCAGGCGCTGGAGGGTGAAGTTATCTACATTTACCAACAAGGCACTCTCCCAACGGCGAGCCAATAGCGTGGCCGATGTATTGTTCATGGCCATGTCGAGAACATCGCTTGCCGAAAGTGCTTTCATGACTCCATTCTCATAACAAAGCACAGGCAGGAACTTGATGAAGTCATCCACGCACTTCTCTGGATTACCCTCCTCAACATTCAACTGACATGAATAGTCGGCCACCTTTCTTAACGCTCTGTTAGGAGAGAAGTCGAACACATAGCACACCTGCTTCAATATCTCCACCCGATTCGGATGCAGCCCGTCGCTATTGGTAATGGTCCATGGCGACTGTACCCTGAAAGCCGACTGGAAGTAAGTCTCAGGCGACGATGTATCGCGCAGCATAAAGATGCCTGTCCATGGGCGAACAGTAACACCAGTCGTTAGTTTACCACAAGTCAGCGTGATGGTCTTACAATGTAGCGGGTCGGGGTGTGACATAGCCTTCTCAACAGGAGGTAGCGCTTGTTGTCCGATGCCAGCCCGAGTGCCCGCACATACAATGACCCGATAATCATGATAAAAGGTGTTTTGCAGTTCCGTCAGCAGATTCCTCATGGCAAAACACGATGCTACATTCGGCAAGAACCACAAAGTATGATTCATGTTTGTATAGAGGTCACCATTAAGGAATGGCAACGGCGGCTTCCGGTTACCAGCCTTCAGATCATTAATGGATGTAGGCAGATACTGCCCTCGCAACATATCGAGCCATTTCTGTACCTCGTCGTGATGCTTGAATACAGCATCCTCTCCCTTGCCTTCTGCCTCGAAAAATGAGTTCAGATCAAACTCATCAAACTCTCCTTCCTCAGCCACTCTCGATATTTCAGCAGGCAGTTGATAAGTCAGCAGAACCATCTTCGGTAGTGAGGCGTATGGATTGTCTGGCTTGTCGCCCCAATCCTCTTTGGAACGCTGCTCGTCAGAGTAGGTCCAGTTATAAATCTGCTCCTCGATAAATTCTCCAGAGGCAATGGCGCGGAAGGGCGTACCCGAGAGATAGAGGTAATGATTAGAGGTGATGGGGATCAAATCCTCGTCGAAATAGTCGGGATTCTCAATCTCGCTGCCCAAGTCCTCGCTGACGCCTATCAGTTCCTTGGCATTCTCGCGCCAGGCTCCGTAGTGGTATTCATCCAGCACGATGCAATCCCAGTTGAATCCTCGAGCCCATTCGTGCTTCAACTTCATCCCGCCATTGGCCGTATTCTTGCCAAGAAAGTCTTGGAACGAACCGAAAACCACCATTGGTCTCGACTGGTCGGCATGTTCAAACTGATAGTCGATAGTAGCCTCTGGGCTGCGGGCTATAAACTGCCACCCACGGAAGTCCACATGCGTCATCAAGTCCTCTTCCCAAGCATGAGCCACGGCAGGCTTGAATGTCAGCACCAGCACACGCCGCCATCCCATTCGCAGCGCAAGTTGATAGGTGGTAAAAGTCTTTCCGAAGCGCATCTTGCAGTTCCATAGGAAATGAGGTACGCGACCAGCCTCCGACTTAAAGCTGTCAAAGTAGGCTGCCGTCTTATCAACCGCCGTCTGCTGTTCCGGTCGCATGCCGAATGTCTTGTCGCGGTTCCACGCCACTTCCATTCGCTCTCTGACGGCCACGATAGCCGCCCTGACCTGCTGTGGCGTACAGCGATACCATTCGCCCTCTACGTGCTGGCATCCCATTCGGGCCAGCTGGCGGTGTACGTCATGGTCCATAAACGCCGTACCATCTTGTCGCATAGCAGATTCTTCCACCACGATGCGATAAGGCGGTTCGCCCGGACGCACGATGTTATACTGCTGGCGCACCCGCTCCTGCACGCCAATCGTTGTGTAGCCCACTTTCAGCAGTCCGCGCAGCTGTGGGTCATACTTGTCCTCATACGCATAGATCATCGGAGCCGACTCCGACTTCCGTGGGAAATAACTCTGTGTTGTTGCCATAACCTTCTATAGTTTTGTTATGGCGCTCTGATATAAGAAATTGATTAGGAGTACTGCTTAAGAAGTTCCTCAATCACCTTTTTAAGTTTCGGTAACTCGTCATTATACATAAACAACATCGTTTAATATATTCGACTTAAACAGAGGACGAAGAGTAGGCCGGAACCTGACCAAGTCAACATCACACTTAAATAGTTCCTTTAGTTTCTCCTTCAGTTCATACATCAGCTGAAGTGTGGGTCTTTCTATTTCTACGACAATATCAATATCACTATCCTCGGTATTCTCTTGTCTTGCTACAGAACCGAAGATACCAAGCTTACGAATACCGAACTGCTTGCCGAAAGCTTGTTTAAAAACACCCAACTTGTTGATGCAATCTTGAAGTACTAACATCGCCATACCGAATAATTTGCTGCAAAGATAGGTATTTCCCGTCAAACTTCCAAATTTTCCAATCAAAATCTTGTCAAAGAGCGCCTTGTGTTATTCTTCTGTTTTCTTTCGTTTATTCCATCGGGCGAATCATCGATTCTATGAACTGGATTTCCTCATCCGTCAGCCCGTATTTCTTGTATAGTTCCTCGTCCGTCCAAGGCTTGCTGAAGTCTTGCTGGGGGACAAACTTAAAGTTTTCTTTGGCAATATTCATAGACGATAATGCAACAGAGATTAGATAACGTACAAACCGAGTTTTGAAATATGATGCACAATTCTGTGCATCACTTCGTTCTTCAAATTTGTTTAGTAAAAGATAAGTCTCTGTAATAATTTCATTAGGACCTATGATGTTAACTTTTGTCGTCACATTCATCATACCATCTGATGCATTATTCACTCCTCCTCGATCAGGATTGATTTTTCCAATATACACTTTGTATGTATTAAGAATCTCCTTATTTCTGGTAATCTCATCTTTCTCTATATAACTAATCCCATCACTACTATGCAAAATGACAGCATTGGGGAATTCATTTTTCTTACCTCTATAGAATGAACGTAGACCAAAAGGTGTACTAGAATAAACTAATGAGGAATAAAACGAGTCAGATTTTGATAATACCTTATGAACAATATCCAATCCAATATTATCACGAATAAAAATATCAAACTCGTTAAGCCTTCTCATTCTATTCGATTCTGTATCCCTTACGATTGAAGTAAAATTACATTTACCATCATATTCCCTATCCCATAAAAAATAGCAAACACCACCAGCAATGTCTACTCCAGGGAAACAGTCTCTACTTTTAGGATAATCCACTAAATGCCTAATCCTTCCATCATTAAGCATCATCTCACGGAAATCATTTAATCCTCGACCACCAGCAAACCATCTTGATGGTATAATCATAATAAGATACCTAGGATTTAATCTTTCAGATTGCTCTACAAATTTATTATATAATGGTAATGCACTTATTCCTTTTCCACTACCTCCATCATTGAGCTGATACGGCGGATTGCCAATAATTACATCGAAAGTCATATTTTTATATAATGTATTAGGATTATCTGTGTGAATAAACTCGTATGCGTGGGTTTCAAAGTCTTCGCCTCGGTCATAGACCTCTTGCGAAGCACCACAATAGATACACTTGCCATTCTGCCAAGTATGCAGAATCTCATCAAAGTGAATATTGCCGTCAGCATCATCAAAATGCGAGAGGCTGTATTTACAACTGGCATCTTTCGAGCAGTAAAGACTACGACGACTCATTAATGCTGTCAACTGAGTAATAGCGATGCCATATAGTTGATGTTGCATGATATGGTCAATACGTTTCTGAAGATCAGGTATCTTATCAGCCAGGCCATCTATCAGCCGCTTGGCAATCTCGCGCAGAAAAACGCCACTCTTCGTACAAGGATCAAGGAACTTGGTATCGGGGCTGCGGAATAGTTCTTGAGGCAACATATCCAGCATCTGGTTCGCCAATTGTGGCGGGGTAAACACCTCGTCGTTGCTCAGGTTTGCTAAGCACGACAGGACATCGGGATTATAGTTCATTCGGTTATTCATAGTCAGGCAGTTTTAGGTAGTCAACAATAGGGTACTCCCGTTTGGGCAGATGTACGAAGGTCGGCTCGCCGGTGTCTGCAAATAGCAGGCCCTCCTCGCCAGGCTTTGGCTTGTCGTACTCCACATTACGCAGCAGTTCTGCCAGTTCGAAGTCGCGCCGCTTCACCTTGCCCCCGGTGCCGATGAACGTCCATTCGCAAAACGTGATGGGCTCACCATTCTGCTGAAGCATGGTGAGGGCATCGCCACAAAGGATGTTTTTTCGGAGCAGAAAGCGGATGCATCGCTCCAGTTCTGGTGCAGCGTCCACATGCTGATGCTCCCGATAGGTTTCCTGATACTGCGTGAGCAACCGCTCACGGCACGCCTCCACATTGTCGGGCAATAGCTCAACACCATACATCGAACTGACGGCTTGTGCTGATGCCAGGTCGTATTCATAGCGATTCTTGGCGTGCTTCCTACGCACCACCTCCATCTTCCTGTTTAGGATTTCCACCAGGAAATTCCCATTGCCACAGGCCGGTTCCAGAAATCGGGAGTCAATACGCTCCGTCTCTTCCTTCACCAAATCAAGCATCGCGTTCACCTCACGTTTAGCTGTATACACCTCGCCATGGTCAGCCACACGCTGCTTTGATATTACCTGCTTTTCTTGCTCATCGTTCGTTACTGTCATTTGGTCGGATTTTAGCATGAAACGATAAAGTGCAGATATAAAGAAAGTGTACCACGTCCCTAGAATGCTTCACGCCAGGTATCCGACCAAGGACCTTGAACGAGACATTAAGGAACGGGTACACCTATATTACAAGGTGTATCCCCATTCCACGAGGCTCGTTCAAATCTGGTCGGATTTCGGCATGAACCTCTATAGAATATAGATACAACTATCTATTCACCCACGAAAATCGCACCACCACCCTGCACTCAGGGACTAATACCTCATTGGTACTCGTCGTTTACGACGTGTCGGCAGTACTTGAGGGCAAAGATAGGTATTATTTCTGACAATTCCAAATGATTTGCAAAGAAAATGTGGAGAAGTCTCGGCAATTTGTTTTCATCATATCAACTTCAGAAAGTTGAATATACTAATTAAAGAGGTATCTCCGTTAATACTATATCATGAGAGTCATACTAACACTACTCTGTTTACTCTGTTTCGGTGTGAAAGGAGCTGACGGCCAGACATCAGCAGAACCTCGGCTGCCATATTTGGCAGACGGTGTGATTGATACGAGTGACTATGAGAATGTCGGTCTGAAGCTGGCGAAAGACGTGAAGACCATCACCGTGTTTAAGGCGGGAGCAACGACCGACCACTACGCTAATCAGGCAGTATTGGCTGCTTTCAAGGGGCGGTTGTACTGTATGTGGCAGAGTTCACCACGCGACGAGGATAGCGACGACACGTGGGTGGCCTATAGCGTCAGTACCGACAACGGCAACACATGGAGCAAACCGCAGCCACTGGCTATGAGCAACGACGACTATTATTGCACCTCGGGGGGATGGCTCGTGAGGGGCGACACGCTGATAGCCTTTATCGATACATGGCAGAAAGGGTTGGAGCCACGAGGAGGCATGACTAACTACATCGCCAGCACCGATGGACTGACGTGGAGTCAGATGAAGCCTGTGACGATGGCCGACGGAAGCGTGATGAATGGTGTGCTGGAACAGGACCCCTATACCCTACCCGATGGACGGCTCGTGGGTGCCTCGCACTTCATACCCGGACTTCACATCTGTCCTGTCTATACTGACGACACGAGCGGAACAAGCGGATGGCGAAAGGCCAGTTTTGAGTCGGAAGACGGCGGCAAGCAGTCGCGCGAAATAGAACCCAGCCAGTATGTGCAGGCCGACGGCACCATCGTCATGCTGTTTCGCGACCAGAGCAGCAGTTTCCGCAAACTGGCTTCCGTCAGCACAGACAGGGGAGCAACGTGGACGAAACCTGCTCTCACCAACTTTGCCGACGGACGCACCAAGCAGTGTGCTGGCAATCTGCCTGACGGCACGGCCTTCATGGTAAGCTGTCCCGCCAACGGGAAAAGACGGTGGCCACTGGTGCTCCAGCTGAGTAATGACGGCGAAAAGTTCGACCAGGCCATCCTACTGCGCAGCGGTTCACCTAGCGACCTGCCGCCAAGACGCTATGAGGGTCATTACAAGACCTTGGGCTACAGCTACCCCAAGGCGATTATTCATCGTGGCAACCTCTACGTCAGCTACTCTACCAACAAGGAAGATGTGGAGTGCACCATCATTCCCTTAACATCATTAAGGTAACAATCCTGTTACTGCAGCGTGACAGCCATAAGACCGATGACAACGTCGTTGGAGAGGGTGCGCAAGGTGAGCGACTTCAGCTTTTTCTGCGGATTCAGCGGCATACTCAGAATCTGGGCGGCACCACCGGGAATCTCACGGCCATAGACGCCCTTGATGTTCAGCTCGCGGCCCAAGTCGCGACTGACAAGAGGCCGACCGTCGGCAGTCGCCTTGCCTAAGCAGACGCGCAGGGGACGGGGTTGGGCAGCATAGAAGGCCTTGCCGTCGATGTAGTAGTCCTGCTCGATGGGGCACCAGTTGTCCGGATTACGTAGTGCCAAAGTGTCAGTCGTACCGTCATCGTAGGTGGCAATGACGAGGCCGTTGTCGATGCGGCTCTGCATGTGGTTTGTGCTTCCCGCCATCAGCAGATGGGCCCACGAGGCGCCAACCACATTAGGAACGTAGCCGCTGAGAGGAATGGTGACAGAGTCGGGATAGTTGTCCCAGAGACTTGTGTAAATGATATTACGACCTTCATCGGGTGTTCGGAAAGGGATGCCGGCAATGTTCAGCTGACCTTTTTTGATGAACGAGCGGAAGACGCTGTCGTTGATCTCGGCCGTCAGCTCAGGATGGCACCACTCACCTATTCCCTGTACGGGAATCTGCAACGTCGTGGTCTGTGGACGGGGCGAGAGATACTTATTCTTGAAGATGTCTGTGACGTTGGCGTTGAACAGTGTGTCGAGCACCTGAGGACAGGCTATCTGGTCGACGTCTGGCACATGGAGTCCATACTCAGGCCTTCCCTTCACAACGGGGTCAACGAACCTCAACACCTTCTCGGGCACCTTGCACTCAATGACCTGGTGCTGCTCGCTGGTGCCCTCGGTGTCGCAATAGGCCCAGCGGTCTGCGTTCTGACGGACGACGATCTTCAGCGGCTGGCGGAAGTGTTGGGTTATCTCAAAGCGCTCCACCCCACCCCGGCGTGTGTATATATAAGATAGGTATGGGGTCTTGACAGCGACGCTGTCCCACGAACCGGGAAAGCCCGGGCGGATATAGCACACGCCGTCGAGGGCCTGCGGAACGATGCCGAAGAGGCCCTGAATCAAGGTGCGCGAGGAGATGCCGATACAGTCGCCGAAGTCGCGATAACACTCGCCGCGCGCCGCATCGTAGTAGCTGATCTGTCCGAAGTTGCCCGGGCACTGTCCGTAGTACATCTGGTCCATGACGTTGCCCATCAGCAGCTCGTAGCCCCACGAGCTGTGACCAGCCTCAAAGAAGGCCAGCGCCGTGTGCATGACCTCAGCTGCCGCCACGTTGTTGATGCTCCATGAATAGGGCATCCAGTTGGAGGTGGCGATGGTGCGATAGCCCGTCTTCTCTACATGGATATGGGGGATGTGCGACATCACCCAATCGGTAGCCTTGTAAGCCTGCTGCGGCGTGCAGGCACCACAGTCGATGGGCGTGTAGACGCTCCAGACGGCAGGGCTCTCATGCAGACGTTTCAGGCCCATAGCATCCTGATACTCAGCCCACACGCCTTTCTTCGGCATCCACAGCCGCTGGTTCATCGCCTCAAGTATAGCCTCAGCCTCCTGACGGTAAGGCTCCGGATTCTCACCAATGATCTCCGCAATACGGGCAGCCAGCTTGTTGCCGCGATAGTTATAGGCCGAGCTGTGCGTCACAGCACCACCATTATAATATAAGGCGTCCGAAGCCCAGATGCAGCAGTAGGCATCGTAGAGGTGGTCACCGTCGGGGTCGTAGTTGCGCTTCTCCCACGCCAGATGTCGCGTAATGACGGGCCACATCTTGCGCATATAGGCCGTATCGGCATCGTACTGGAAGTGCCACAGCAACTCGTCCATGTAGTTCAGGTTCATGTCGTAGTGGTGCATCTGGTCGTTGCGCTCAGGGTTGCGACAGATGTAGCCGTTGGAGTACATCTGCGTGCCCCAGCGCTTCTCGGCACGGGCAAGGTTCAGCTTTGCGTCCTGCGAGGGATGCGGAATGGTGGGCTCCACGTTGGTCACCTGACTCTTGGCGTAGGCGTCGAAATGGGAGCGCTGACGCTCACCCCACCCCAGCACGTCGCCCACGTAGGCAGCACGCCAGCCTGCCAGCGGCATGCGCCACCCGATGCAGCCGTGCAACCACGTCTGGCCGTCCCAGTCGGCGTCGGCAGCAAAGGCCAAGGCACTGCCCAAGGCGTTTATATAGGGGTCGGGTGTCTCGAACTTGATGCAATCGGCAAGCTGTTCGTTGTGCATCACAGCCTTATTGAAGAGCGCACGCGCCTCATCGTGAGACACGTTGGCAATCTGGTTGATGTTATCGATGACGAAATAGGTCTTCTTACTCCTGCCTCCATCCTTTGACGGTTGTCTATTCGTAACCCTGTCAACGACCCAGTCGGACATCAAACCCCAAGGCTCAGCCGCCTCGAACACGCCGGGCTTGTCGGCTCCGATGTCGCCGTTGCGGTGCAGTTTAGGATTGGCGATGGCACAGAGACGCGCCTCAAACCTCACGCCTTGCTCCTCACCTTTCGCTCCTCCTATCTCGTACCTCGTATCCCGATTCCCGAAATGCCGGTCGTCAAACTGCCACACCGCTCCCTCACGGTCGGGCAGCGCCACCACCTGCAGCGCCAGCTCAGCCTCAGCGCCCCAACGATGGTCACGCAGGCTATAGATGCGCATACCATTAATATAAGTAGCCTTGCAGTAGTCCGTGGAGTCGAGGGCCACGCCGTTGACACGGAAGCGCAGGTTGCGATGGTGGTTCTTCTTGACGATGGCAAACACCGGACGGTCACTGGTCTCGATGCGGTAGTCAGTCCACCCGCCATAGAGTGCACGGGTGAAGCGGTTCGTGCCGTTCTCGCAGACGAAGCCGCCGCCCTCAGGGAAATACTGCTGGGAACGCTCGACACCAATCTTGTCGAGGTTGTAGGATGTCGACTCAATGAAGTCGCCCACTTTCTGCGTCTGGGCGAAAGTAGCCATTACTGCCGTCAGCAGCAGGGTCAGGATTGTCAGTAGTTTGTTCATTTGGCTGCAAAGATACAAAGTTTTGTGGAGTTTACGAAATAAAAACAGTGAAAATCAGCCCAATCGGGTCAAATCAGGGACTAAACAAAATAAAAGCGGGGCGTCTCACGACGCCCCGTTTCGAAAAAACAAACTACTTAAAAACTAATCTACTAAAACAAATCAAAATTCTGGTTGCAAAGGTACACAGAAATCTGCGTCCCTGCAAGCGTTTAGCAAATTTCTTTCTTGACGTATATCAAAAAGAAAAGAAAAGGAGACGAACAGAAAAGTTCGTCTCCCTTTTTTGTTATGTCTATGTGGCAATTCTATTACATCATGCCACCCATTCCCGGTGCGCCACCCATCGGCATTGCGGGTTCCTTCTCGGGTTTGTCGACGATGAGACACTCAGTGGTGAGGAACATGCCGGCGATGCTTGCGGCGTTCTCCAATGCCACGCGAGCCACCTTGGCGGGATCGATGATACCAGCCTTACGCAGATCCTCGTACTCGTCGGTGCGAGCGTTGTAGCCGAAGTCGCCCTCGCCCTCGCGAACCTTCTGTACGACGACGGCACCCTCGGCACCGCCATTGAAAGCAATCTGACGCAGCGGCTCCTCAATGGCACGAGCCACGATGTTGATACCGGTCTGCTCGTCAGCGTTGTCGCCCTTCACGTCCTTCAAGGCGTCGAGAGCGCGGATGTAGGTGGTACCGCCGCCGGCAACCACACCTTCCTCGATGGCAGCGCGGGTAGCGCAGAGGGCGTCGTCAACGCGATCCTTCTTCTCCTTCATCTCCACCTCGCTGTTGGCACCGACGTAGAGCACAGCCACGCCGCCAGCCAGCTTGGCCAGACGCTCCTGCAGCTTCTCCTTGTCGTAAGAGCTCGTGGTAACCTCAATCTCCTTCTTGATCTGGGCGATGCGGTCCTGAATGAGCTGCTTCTCTCCAGCACCGTTGACGATGGTGGTGTTGTCCTTCGAGACTGTCACCTTGTCACAAGTACCCAGCATGTCGAGCGTAGTCTGCTCGAGCTTCAAGCCCTTCTCCTCGCTGATGACGACGCCGCCGGTCAGCGTGGCGATGTCCTCGAGCATGGCCTTACGACGGTCGCCGAAGCCAGGAGCCTTGACGGCGCAGATCTTCAGGCCGCCGCGCAGACGGTTCACGACGAGCGTGGTCAGAGCCTCTGAGTCAACGTCCTCGGCGATGACCAGCAAGGGACGGCCGCTCTCAGCTGCAGGCTGCAGGATGGGCAGGAAGTCCTTGATGTTCGAGATCTTCTTGTCGTAGATGAGGATGTAGGGGTTCTCCATCACGCACTCCATCTTCTCAGAGTCGGTAATGAAGTAAGCTGACAGGTAACCGCGGTCGAACTGCATGCCCTCGACAACGCCGATGTGCGTGTCACGGCTCTTCGACTCCTCAATGGTGATGACACCGTCCTTGCTGACCTTGCGCATAGCCTCAGCCAGCAGCTCACCAATCTCCTTGTCGTTGTTGGCGCTGACAGTTGCCACCTGCTCAATCTTGTCGTAGTTGTCGCCCACCTGCTCAGCGCTCTTGGCGATGAAGTCAGTAACGGCCTTCACGGCCTTGTCGATACCACGCTTCAGGTCCATGGGGTTAGCACCAGCGGTGACGTTCTTCAGACCCTCGGTCACGATAGCCTGCGTCAGGATGGTAGCAGTCGTCGTACCATCACCGGCGTCGTCGCCAGTCTTCGAGGCCACGCTCTTCACGAGCTGTGCACCAGTGTTCTCGAACTTGTCCTCCAGCTCAATCTCCTTAGCAACGGTCACACCGTCCTTGGTAATCTGTGGAGCACCGAACTTCTTCTCAATCACAACATTACGCCCCTTAGGCCCAAGTGTCACTTTAACGGCGTTAGCCAACTGGTCGACACCCTGCTTCAGCAGGTCGCGAGCCTCAATATTGAATTTAAT
>CAMVPA010000027.1 GCA_947169245.1 uncultured Prevotellaceae bacterium | reverse complement strand
CGAGGAGAAGGTCATCCTCTTCAACCTCTCTGGTCACGGACTCATCGACATGCCGAGCTACGAGGCCTTCATCAAGGGCGACCTGCAGAACTACACCGTCACCGACGAGATGATTGCCGAGAACCTCAAGGAACTTGATAAACAAGGGTAAGCTGAGCGCCCGCGTTGTCGCCAAGCAGCGAACCGCGGTCCATGGCAAGTCCCAACCTGATGCTTACGCCTTCCGCCCAACCGCGGAGGGCGTAAGTCGTCTCTGCCAGCAGGCTCAGGTTACGACGAGGGTCGGTGAACGGAACGCTGTAGGTGCCGTAGCCCTTCTGGGCGGTGCAAAGCAGACGATAGTGCAGTCCTGCAAGCGGAGTGCCGCTGACGCCGACATGCAGTGCGCGGAAGCGGTTGTCCTCGACGGTAATCTGTCCGTCGGTATTATAGAGCGGCGAGCGGTAGAGCGGGTTGCCCATCACCTGTCCCCAGTGTTGCCAACCGGTATAGATGCCGTGCTGGTAGTAACCGTCGCGTCCGCCGATGTGGTCGGGTATGGCCTGCGTATGGTCATGGTAGATGGGGCCGCTCTGGTATTTGGTGTAAATGTACTCAACCACCATGGTGTTAAACCACTTGCAGCGCGGGAGGCGCAGTTCCATGCCGAGAACCATGTCTTTGAAGTCGTAGACCAGGAAGCGGCTCTTGCCGTGGGCGTCGCGCCAGTCGTCACCGCTGGTGTAGCCGTCGTAGTCGAGATGGAAGAGCTGCGACATGTCCTCAAAGTAGTGGTCACCGTAGATGCTGACGCCCCACGACGGCTTGTCCCAGCTGATGCGGGCGTTCCATGCACCTACATGGTTGCCCTCGGCTCCCTGGTAGAGCTGGTTCGTGCCCTTCGTCGCCTCGTGGTCGTTGCCACCCGGAATGATGGCACGGATGAACGACTTGAGATTGGTGCTTGTCTCCTCGTAGTATGAGTACTCGCCCTTGGCGTTCTTCACCATGATCTTACCGCCAAACTCACATGCCATCTCCAGTCCACCCTCGATGGTCAGTGGGCTGCCCGGCTTGTGCAGCCGCAGATAGCCCGCCTTCGTGTGCAGTAGTACGTCGGCCGTGTGCTTCGACAGCTCGTTCGTAAAGTCCTTCTGCCACCCGTCGTCGGTCATACGACCGTAGGCGAAGTGACCTTTCAGTCCCAGCCAGCCACGGGTGAAAGGCACAGTAATGTAGTCGGGCAACGACAGGCGCACCTGCGGCACAGGCCGCGCATTGATGCCTAAGCACTGAGAACCAGTGCTCAGTTCCTGATTCTTCAGCTCCATGGGCAGTTCCTTGCTTCCCACGGTGAGCAGACCCTTCAGCCAGCGCACCTCACCGTAAGCCTGCTGCACAACCACTGTGCTCGTCATGCCATAACCCACGGCCATATCGACCTTGGCGCCCAGTCCCCAGCGGCGCAGCGAGTCCTGTTCAAGGGGGCGTCCTGCGGCAGCACGAAGGTACTCGTTGCTGGTGTCGAGCGAGCTCAGTCCGTGCTTGTTGGCATTGAGCCACAGCGGGGTATGGTCGCCAGAGGCCACGGTAACCTGCGTCTCCACACGATACTCAAGGTGAGAACTGAGAGGTGAGAACTGAGAGGTATGATCACCTTGTGCCGTCGCTGTCAGCGTGGCTGTCAGCAGGAGGGCTATTGTCAGGCATTTCTCTTTCATGCGTACATTATTATTATATGGCGGACAGCACTTTGGCGGCCTCCTCTACGGTGGGCACGTCGGTGACTACCATTGAGCGCTTGCCATTCTGTTCGCGGAGGTTACAGCGGCGCACGTTACGGCTGGCAAAGTCGATGATGCGTCCGAAGGCCTCGCTCTGGTAATAAGGACTATTGGGATTGCTGACGAGGTAAAGGAACATACGTCCCTGCTTCAGCATGATTTTCTCGCAGCCCAGCATCTTGCCCATCCGCCGCAGCGGTACCACGCGTATCAGTTCGCTGGCCACCTCAGGTATCGGACCGAAACGGTCGATGAGCCGCTTGCGGTAGGCCTCCAATTCCTCGTCGTTGCGCATGTTGTCGAGTTCGCGGTAGAGCAGCATACGCTCCGAGTCGCTGGGCACGTACTGGTCGGGGAAGTACATCTCCAAGTCGGACTCCAGGGTACAGTCACTAACAAATGAGGAATGAGAAATGAGAAATGATGAATGAGAATGATCAAATGAAGAAATGTCTGCGTCAGTACTGTTGCACCGCTCATTTCTCATTCCTTCATTTCCATTTCTCATTTCTAATTCCTCATTTCTCATTTCATTATTGAGTTCCGCCATCGCCTCGTTCAGAATTTTCTGGTAGGTCTCGTAGCCGAGGTCGGAGATGAAGCCCGACTGTTCGGCGCCCAACAGATTGCCGGCACCGCGGATGTCGAGGTCCTGCATGGCGATGTTAATGCCGGAGCCGAGGTCGCTGAAGTTCTCGAGCGCCTCCAGTCGGCGGCGGCTGTCCTGCGGCAGGGCGGCCAGCGGCGGCGCCAGCAGGTAACAGAAGGCCTTGCGGTTGCCACGTCCCACACGTCCGCGCATCTGGTGGAGGTCGGAGAGTCCGAAGTTGTGGGCGCCGTTGATGATGATGGTGTTGGCGTTGGGTATGTCGATGCCGTTCTCGACGATGGTCGTCGACAGCAGCACGTCGTAGTCGTTGTTCGAGAAGTCGAGGATGATTTGCTCCAGTTCCTCGGGCTTCATCTGTCCGTGGCCAATGGCGACGCGGGCATCGGGGACATACTTATGAATCATGTCGGCAATCTCGTGCAACTGGTTGATGCGGTTGTTCACAAAGTAGACCTGTCCGTTGCGCGAGAGCTCGAAGTTGATGGCGTCGGCAATAATCTCGGCACCGAAGGTGTGTATCTCCGTCTGTATGGGGTAGCGGTTGGGCGGCGGCGTCTGGATGACGCTGAGGTCGCGGGCGCCGACGAGCGAGAACTGCAGCGTGCGGGGTATCGGCGTTGCCGACATGGTCAGCGTGTCGACGTTGGTACGCATCTGACGCAGTTTTTCTTTCGTGGCCACGCCAAACTTCTGCTCCTCATCGATGATAAGCAGTCCCAGGTCCTTGAATTTCACCGTCTTGCCGATGAGCTTATGCGTACCTATTAATATGTCTATCTTGCCGTCGGCCAGGTCCTTCAGCAGCGCCGTCGTCTGCTTGGCGCTGCGGGCTCGCGTCAGGTAGTCCACCCTGACGGGCATGTCTTTCAGTCGGCTGCTGAACGTGCGGTAGTGCTGGTAGGCCAGCACCGTCGTGGGCACCATCACCGCCACCTGCTTACCGTCGCAAGCGGCCTTGAAGGCGGCACGCACGGCCACCTCAGTCTTGCCGAAACCTACGTCGCCACACACCAGACGATCCATCGGCTTCGCTTGCTCCATGTCGGCCTTCACGTCCTGCGTGGCCTTCAGCTGGTCGGGTGTGTCCTCGTAGAGGAAGCTGGCCTCAAGTTCCTGCTGCAGATAGGTGTCGTGGCTGAAGGCAAAGCCCTTCTCACGGCGTCGCGCCGCATACAGCTTGATGAGGTCGCGGGCAATGTCCTTGATGTGCTTCTTCGTGCGCTCCTTCAGGCGCTCCCACTGCCCAGTGCCAAGCGTCGACAGGCGTGGCGCCTCGCCACCGTCCTGCGACTTGTACTTCGACACCTTGTAGAGCGAGTGGATGCTGACGTAGATGGCATCGCCGCGCTGGTAGATGATTTTGATCATCTCCTGGTACCCACCCCCAGCCCCTCCCGAACGGGAGGGGCTGGGGGTGGGTATTGGCATGCGCACCAGACCGCCAAACTTACCCACACCGTGATCGACATGTACCACATAGTCGCCCACCTCAAACTGCTGTATCTCCTTCAGTGTCAGCGCCATCTTGCCGCTGCGTGCCTTGTCACTCTTCAGGTTGTACTTATGGAAACGGTCGAATATCTGGTGGTCGGTCAGGAAACAGGCCCGTGCGTCGTGGTCGATAAAGCCCTCGTGCAGCGTCTTGTCGACGGGGATGAAGACCTCTCCCGCCCTCCCCGAAGGGGAGGAGGTCCTACCGGAGTCAACTGTCCGCAGGCGCTCCCCTCCTTCGGAGGGGCTGGGAGAGGCCAATATCTCCTTCAGTCGCTCCTGCTGCTTCTGGCTGTCTGCAAGTATAAAGAGCTGGTAGCCCTTCAGCTGATAGTCCTCCAGCGTCTTCGACAGCAGGTCGAAGTTCTTGTGGAACAAAGGCTGGGCAGTGGTGTTGAAGGAAATCTCGCACACGCGTGTTCCCGCACTGTTGCACTCGCGAACCTCTTTATTATTATGTCCGCCAAGCACGATTCTGCGGAAGCCCTCACTGTCGTTACGGAACTGCGAGCCGCTGATAAGCTGACACTCACGGCGCAGCTGCTGCTCAATCTCCTGCTGAGCCATCTCGCTGTCGGCCTCCTCCATGCGTTCCATGATGGCCTGCTTGGAAAAGCCCTCCCGATAGGTGCGCTCGACGACATCGGCCACGTAGTCGTAGTCATTGACACAGAGGATGGTCTGCTCGGGCAGGAAGGTGAACAGCGATTCCTTGTCCTCCGTCATACCCGCCAGCTCAGGCACTATCTCCACCCTGTCGCGACGGTCCTTCGACAGCTGATCCTCCACCTCGAAGGTGCGTATTGAGTCGATCTCGTCGCCGAAGAAGTCGACGCGGTAAGGAAACTCGCAGCTGTAGCTGTAGACATCGAGGATAGAGCCGCGCAGGGCAAACTGTCCCGGCTCGTACACGTAGTCGACCTCACGGAAACCGAAGTCGCGCAGGGTGTTCTCGATGCTGTCCGTTGTGATGGTCTGTCCCGTCGTCAATACCAGCGTACGACTATCGAGTCGCTTCTTCGATACCACCAGCTCGGCCACTGCCTCTGGGTAGGAGACGATGTAGAGAAGCCTCCCCCCATTCCCCTCCGACTGGAGGGGGAACTGTGATGACGACAGCTGCGTAAGCGCCTCCGTACGCAGAATCTCGCTGGCGGCATCACGCTGGGCGTACTTCACCGAGCGGCGATAACTGCTGGGGAAGAAGAGAACCTCCCGATTACCCATCAGCTGCGTCAGGTCATGATAGAAGTAGCCTGCCTCATCGGCATCGTTGAGAATGAAGAGAATGGTATTCTCACACCTCGCACCTCGTAACTCGCACTTCGAAAGTGCCGCAAACACCATCGGGGCACTGGAGCCCAACAGTCCTCCGAGGAAAATGTTCTTCTCCCGAACATTCCCCACGACTTTGGCCAGCGCCGCCACCTGCGGCTGCTTGGCATACTCTTTCCTCAGATCCTGTATGTTCATTGCTTAAAGCGATGCAAAATTACTAAAAAAAACACGATTAACGTACGCTTATCAGATATTTTTGCTATCTTTGCGCCTAAAATAATAAGAAGCTATGCATACAAGCGACAGCATCGTCATCATCCCGACGTATAACGAGAAGGAGAACATCGAGAAAATCATCCGCGCCGTCTTCGGCTTGGAAGACCCGCTGAAGGCCCCCGAGGGGAAGGCCAAGTGCTTCCACATACTTATCATCGACGACGGCTCGCCCGACGGCACCGCCAGCATCGTCAAGGGACTGATGGCTCAGCCGGAGTTCAGCGACCGCCTCTTTATCATGGAGCGCAGCGGCAAGCTGGGACTCGGAACGGCCTACATCGCCGGCTTCAAGTGGGCGCTGGAGCGCGACTATGAGTATGTATTCGAGATGGATGCCGACTTCAGCCACGACCCCAACGACCTGCCCCGCCTCTACGCAGCCTGTGCTCCAAAGACTGACGACAACCCCGAAGGGGGTTACGACGTGGCCATCGGCAGCCGCTACGTCAGCGGTGTCAACGTCGTGAACTGGCCCATCGGCCGCGTGCTGATGTCGTACTTCGCCTCGAAATACGTCCGCATCGTGACGGGCTTCAAGGTTCACGACACGACGGCGGGCTTCAAGTGCTACCGCCGCCGCGTTCTGGAGACCATCGAGCTTGACAAGATCCGCTTCAAGGGTTACGCTTTCCAGATAGAGATGAAGTACACAGCCTATAAGATCGGCTTCAAGATCAAGGAGGTGAGCGTCATCTTCGTTAACCGCCGCGAGGGCACCTCGAAGATGTCGGGTGGCATCTTCGGCGAAGCCTTCTTTGGCGTCATGCGCCTCCGCTGGGACGGTTGGACAAGGAAGTATCCCAAGATAAATGAGAGATGAGAAATTTCTTGCCGTCTCCATTCTCTCCTCTGAACGACCCTTTTCCAAGCCTTGTGCCATGCCTTTCTCCAGACCTTCAGTCATACCTTGGTTGACTCCATCAAGGTATATTGACGTTTCCCTTGAATTGGTCAAAATGATAACTGTTGAGGATGGCTCTTCACCAGATTAGTTCGTGAAACCGTACTTTTCTGCGCTTGTCAAGAAAAATGGGCAGTGACGAACTGAGGGTTCCCGTCATCACTGCCCATTAAAACTTGTAGCGCACTCACTACTTAACCACGACCTTCTTTCCACCCACGATGTTTATGCCCCTTCGTGGGGCTGCGAGGTGCTGGCCTCTGATTACTTCCGTACAGGTCGAGACAGCGGTCTTCCCCGACTGTCACTTCTTGAAGGATGCCGTAGAAAACAGCGAGAGAGTAACCGACTCCACCATAGAGGACTTATATGCTGACGGTGCCTACCAGAGTCCCGAGAACCAGACGTTTGCTATGTTTCACTCGGAATGTCAGCAAATGACAATACCGAATATCTATGTTCGTATAAAACCGCCTCTTTTTAAAGTGGGCTCAGTGACATTATTAATTGAAGATATCTGGATAGTTCTCATGGAGCTGTTAAAGCGATTATAATATGCATAATGAGTAGGACAATCAGAAAGGCGAAACCAGCAGACACGCCTGAGATTATGCAGGTGATGAAGGCTGCAAAGCAGATTATGCGATTTTCTGGCAACATGCACCAATGGGGAGATGGCTACCCATCTGAGGCCGTCATCTTCAGGGATATGGAAAAGCAAGGCGGCTTCGTCATAGAGGAAGCTGGTCGCATCGTCGGCTATTTCGCCTTCCTGCCATCTCCAGAGTCTACCTACTCGAAGATATACAATGGTGAATGGCTATATGACGTCAAGCCCTATCACGTTATCCATCGTATTGCCAGTTATCCTGACGTTTACGGCATTTTCAGCGACATCATGGATTTCTGTTTCTCGCGTGATGCAAACATCCGCATCGATACCCATAAGGACAACCTTATCATGCAGCATAACATCGAAAAGCACGGCTTCACCTATTGTGGCATCATCTTCCTCGCTTCTGGCGACGAACGTCTCGCTTATCAGAAAAATAATATTGATAAGCCTCACACAAACGGTCTGTCCGGTCTGTTTCAGTGTGAGCAGTAAGATAATTATTCTGTAGGTAGTGAAGGACGGGAAGCCGAGGCCGAGGATTTCGGCGCAGCTTCCCGCTCTACTGATTCATGAATACTGATAAAACTATTTGTTCGCACAATTCACATTAAAGTGTAATCACATTACCGCTGACGTGGTGAATAGACTGGCTGGTCGGTGGGCATGTAATACTCTTTTTACTTCACTACTTTCTTTCCGTTCCTGATATACATACCTTTCCTTAAAGGCTGACTAACACGACGGCCTAGCAGGTCGTAACAGTTATCGTCAAGGTTGTCGTTAAGATTAACGCCGTCGATGCCCAGTGTTTCGCCATCAATGGAGAATCCCTCAGCCTGCGTGCCGGTCCCTCTTGGTACCACCAACCACGCCTTGTGCCCCTCTATCTGGAACGGTGCACCGTTCTGTGCTCCCCAGTACCAGCCGAACACGTCGTTCCAGCCCGTTCCGCTCGGCCCATACGCCAGTCTGTAGTGGTATCCGTCGCCAGTAGTTGTCGTATCTTCGTCGCTACCTTGCAGCAGATTTGTGCCAATGTACGTCGCTGTACTCTCCGAGCTTATCAATGTGAACGTCCCCGTCTGCTTCACGTCGCTCACCAGCATCACAGGAACTCCCTTTGGCACCACGTCGCTCACAGAGCTATTCGCAATTGTTTTGTATATTAGCTTGCCGTTTGTTGCTTCTGTTACCACTTGTGCTGACAGGTTGTTGGGAAGGGTGTATGCAGACTCAGAGGAGTAGAAAGTGGCGTAGCCAGTTGCAGATGTGTACAATTGGAGCGTACGATTCTGCACGTGTGCTAATAATTTTACAATGAAGGTACTATCCACTGTCATTGTGATAGTAGCTATTCCTGGAGACTTCCCCTCAATGATGCCGCGTGCTGTTACTGTAGCCACCTGTGGGTTGCTGCTCTCGAAAGCGATGGTCTCAATGCAGCTATTAGCTGGCGACACAATGGGCTGCAACAACCACCTGTCACCAACGTACATCTGTTGAGAAGTTTGAGGCAAGGTAACGCCCTCGACGTTGCTGAACGAGCTCTGATCCATAATGCATATAGGGTTAATTCTCGATGTAGTCGTACCATCTCCTAATTGACCATATTTATTATTACCCCATGCCCAAAGCGAGCCATCGACCTTTTGCACTAGTGTATGATTTGAACCTGCTGATACCTGAACCACACCATTCATGACTTTGACGGGGCTAGTCCTGTCGGTTGTTGTTCCATCACCCAATTGTCCTTTATTATTATGTCCCCATGCCCAAAGCGATTTATCTGCTTTTATGGCAAGGGCGTAATTTGAACCTGCAGTTACCTGTACTACACTATCCATAACCATTTTGGGAACATTGCTATTGCTATCGGAAGTTCCGCCTCTGCCTAACTGCCCGTAAGTATTTACACTTCCCCATGCCCATAGTGTACTATCGGCTTTTATCGCAAGTGAGAAAGCCCAACCTGCATCTACCTGTAAAACATCATCCATAATCTTTACAGGACTGTAACGTTTAACATTTTTGCCGTCAACTAAGTTCAAACCCCAAGACCAAAGTGTATTGTCTGTCTTAATTGCAAGGGGATGAGATGCTCCTGCGGCAATCTGTGATACGTTAGACATGACAAGAACCTTCCTTGTCGTATTGTAAGCTGTCCCGTCGCCTATTTGGCCGTAATCATTATCTCCCCACGCCCAAAGTCTTCCATCTGTGTCAAGGGCTAGGGTGTGATAGGTACAAGAAACTTGGCTTATATTATCCATTACTTTTATTGGGCTATGCTTTTCTATTATTGTACCATCGCCAAGTTCTCCATCAGAATTCCTTCCCCATGTCCAAAGCGTGCCGTTAGACTTAACAAGTAGGGAGTACTCATTGCAAGCTGAAATTTGTGCGATGGCAGTACCATTTTTTTCTTCAACCATAAGCAACATATCAACACTTAGGTTAGGTTCGTCGTAAACATTAACAACAGCATTCTCAGATACTACCATTGTATAACTTCCTTCCTTGAGCGGACTGTCGGGGATAAAATAAAGCACACCTTCCTGTACAAGGGACCTGCCGCTGATAGTCTCTTTGTCTCGTATGAGTCGTACTTCGCTGATGCGTGGTCCTTCTTTTACAGCTTCACTGAATATAACGGCAGGGATAAAATAGGGCGTCTTAACATCAGTTTCTTGCCAAAATTCTTTTACGGTGAGCGATGTTATCTGGTACTGGCGAGTCAGAACGCTGCTGGTGTTGTATTCGCTGCCAGTGGCAATGGCCTTCAGCGTGACGCTCTTGCTAAGGGTGATGGGAGCGGTATAGCGTATGCTGGTTGCGGTAGGCGTACTGCCGTCCAGTGTATAATATATATAAGCATCTGTGCGGCTGGCACTCAGCGTTACCGACTTGCCTGTTGCATAAATACCAGACTCTGCATCAGCCATGACCGTCACATCGCCTTTCTCCACTGTGACAGTGCATGTGGCTGACAGTTCATTGTCGGTGGTTGCTGTAATCGTAGTGATGCCAGTCTTTTTGCCTATAACCCTGCCCCCCGAAACAGTAGCAACAGTTTCATCGCTTGATTTCCACGAGATAGTGGTGAAGGCATCCGAGGGTGTAAGTGTTGGTGTCAAGGTTAGCGTCTCACCTACTTTTGTCGTTGCAGTCGAGATCAGTGTGATTTCCGTGGGTGGATTGCTTTTCACCGTCACATAAACATAGGCGTTAGGACCTGAGTTGTTTTGAGCTGTTATTGTAGCATTGCCAGGTGTCTTCGCCGTCAACTTTCCATAGGCGTCTACAGCGACAATGTTAGAATCATCTGAAATCCAGTCTATTCTCGCTGAGGAAGATGGGGAGTCAAAAGACCAATTCAAGGTTTTCTGCTCTCCAACGTCCATTGTAATGCTACTGGGCAGACCGTAGATGTTACGAGGAATGCAAGAAATTGTGTAATACGTTGTAGAAGGCTGCGTACCATAACCATCCTTCTTGACATAGAGAAAATTACAGGTCACTGTCTCCGTACCAGTAAAGTATGATCGAATTTGAACCCAGCCGTAGCTATTGACATATAGGTGTGGACTACTTGAGCCGAACGTTGCGTTCATCGTTGTATAACCGTAACGGTCAGGCGGGTCAGGCAAAGTAAACGAATCACCAACATAGCCGGAATACTGTGCTTTTATTGTTAACGAAAAGGTCAATAAGTATAGCAGGCATAAGGATAAAGGCCAAGAGTCCTTGTCTAATATTTTTTTCATTCTGTATGTTTTTGAGGGAAATAAGAAAAGGCGTGAAACCATCCGATGCTTATTCTCTCGTTTGGTTACCGCCAAGTGACCATGTACATAAACAAGCACTGATATAGCCCACGCCCTAACGGGCATGAACTTCAGCTTACTCGTTCTCATGTACAGAATATTGGCGGTATTCAACGAGAGAGAACAAGAGCTAAAAGCTCAAGTATCTAAAAAGTAGCGAATGGGACTCTGACGCACTATCCTTACTCTGAGGTTAGTATATAGTTTGTTGTTAGTCCCTATGAGGAGTGCGGCGCCTGGCGCCGTCATCTTCCCCTCACTCGTTCTGTTGCTATGTCATAGTCGGTGGTATTTAGTTGTTTCGTTTGATGTTATAGTTGTTTGATTTCATCCAATGTGAGATTTGTGGTTTTGGCTATGTCGTCATTGGAGAGTCCCAACTTCTTTAGGTTCCTGGCCACAGCGATGCGTTCTTCCTTACGTCCTTCCTTACGTCCTTCTGCACGTCCTTCTGCACGTCCTTCTGCACGTCCTTCTGCACGTCCTTCTGCACGACCTTCTGCACGACCTTCTGCACGTCCTTCTGCACGACCTTCTGCACGACCTTCTGCACGTCCTTCTGCGAAACCTTCTGCACGGCCTTCCAGTTTTCCTTCACCACGGGCTGTGACAATCTGGTCGGCAAGAATGACGCGGTCGTCAATGTAACGGCGATAGGCGGCCTGCTCCTCGCGGCTCATGCTGGCAAAACGCAGCTTTTCGCGCGCTTCCTGCAGACCAGGGGCATTGGCATCCTCGGGTATCTCGGTATTGGCCAGAAAATAGGCCCACTGCTCCAGGGGCACCTTTGACCAACGGTTGAAGTCGTTCACCTTGAGAATGATGTATTCGGGGAAGAGCTTGTAAACCTCGTCAACGCCGAATTTCTGCTGCTGGAAGGTTGAGAGCTTGAGCACGTCGTCGCAATGGACGCCGCGGAACTCCGTCTTACCACGGTAGAAGAAATCCTTGCCCTGGCCCAGGTCGAAATACACGATGTTGATGCTGTAGACCTTCTTCACGTTATCGTAGTTCTTTCCGCTGTCGATGTATTCGGTAACAAGCTTTGACGCACCAAAGAGAATGCGCTGGAAATAGGCGAACTCCGACTCACCCTGCACCTCAACGAGCAACAGCTCGCCCTGCTCGTCCTCGGCCAGCAGGTCTACACGGTTCATCTTAGCATCGTCACGCTCTTTGTTGCTCTCGCTCTCCAGCAGCCGGTGAATCTTCACTGGCTTGTCAAGAAGCGTCGACACAAAACCCTCGAGCACGCCGAAATTGGCCTTGTCGCGAAGCAACCGCTTCAAGGCCCAGTCAAAACTGATGAATGTCTTGTCTCTCATCTTATATAACCTTTACATGTCTGCGTGCAAAGATAAACAAAAAAGCCGAAAGTCCAAAACTTTCGGCAGATTATTTTTGCGATAGCAGCGTGCGTACCTTATTACCTTATTAGGTTACTGGTCGGGATTCTCGACAAAGCCCTGATACTCCGGAGCGAGCGAAGACATGACGCTGTCGTAGGCCTGGCGCATGGTGGCCTCAACGTTCTCGGGGCCCTGCCCTACCGGGTATATGGGCTCATGGATGGTGAGGCTGAGGGGATGCCAGTTGACGATGTTGAACAAGCCGCGCTGACGGGGCAGGACGTCGAAGGATCCATTGATCGTGAGCGGCACCACGGGCAGCTGCAGCTCGTCGGCCAAAGCAAAGGCACCCTTGCGGAAGTGAGCCATGTGGCCAGTAAAGGTACGGGCACCCTCGGGAAAGACGGTGACGCTGTAGCCTTCCTTCAGGATGTTACGGGCATCTTCGTAAGTCTTACGTATCTTACTGGGGCCACGCTTGTCAACCATGATCTGATGCGACCGTTCGCAGGCAAAGCCGAGGAAGGGCACCTTGCGCAGACTCTGCTTCATCATCCACTTGAAGTTGCGGTTCAGAAAACCGTAAATCAGGAAGATGTCGAAGGCTCCCTGGTGGTTGGCCACGAAGACGTAGGACTGGTTCTTCTCCAGGTGCTCGCGCCCCTCCACCTTGACGGGGAGCAGCATGGCACGGAGGATAGTCTTACCCCAGACGCGGCCGGGGTAGTAGCCCCAGAAGTGACCGTTGCCGATGACACAGCCAATGGCGACGGTGAGGGCGGTGATGATGGTACTGACGATGATGACGGGCAGGCCGATGAAGATCTGGTAGATGTAGTAAATATATTTCATTGCTTTGGTTGTTTGGTTTGGTTCATTTTTCGTTGCGATGGAATCGCAACATAATGGGACGGTTCTTTCTTTTTTAGGGTGATAACTACGATTTCAGGCTTGGCGCCGAGGCGGAAGGGGATGGCACCGCCGACGCCCTTGCTGACATAGAGATGGCGGTCGGCAATGGTGTAGAGGCCATTGTAACAATGGAAGCGCAGGGCGGCGGGAGACAGTCCGAAGAGGGACAACTGTCCGCCGTGGGTATGACCGCTGAGGGTCAGCTGAGCATGACAGTGGCGCAGAATCTTACGGCGCCAGCTGTCGGGGTTGTGTTCGAGCATGATGACAAAGTCGCTACGGCGGATGCCACGGAGTGTCATTCCGAGGTTGCCATGCTCGTCGGAGAAGGGCGGCTGGCCGTCGTCCTCCATACCGGCGATGGCGATGCGGCTGCTGTCGGGAGCGTAGAGCCAGCGGTGTTCGTTCAGGAGGACGCGCCACTTCAGGTCGTCCTGCTGCATATTAACGACACGTCCCTCGTCCATATAAGCTTCCTTGACGTCCTCAGTCTCGTAGAAGCCATAGTCGTGATTGCCTACAACGGAGACGACGGCATCGGCGGCCTTCAGACGCTTCAGCTCGGAGATATAGGGTTTGAGCTCGTCGGAGCGGCTGTTGATGAGGTCGCCGGTAAAGAGGATGAGCCCCGGCTTCTGCGCGTTGATGCTATCGACGACACTATGCAGCACACCGTCGGGCAGCGAGCCCACATGGAGGTCGGAGACCTGTACAAGACGGTAGCCGTCGAAGGCTTCGGGCAGGTCGGCGAACGACAGTTCGACACGCTGCACCTCTAACTGCCGCGTACCTACGAAGCGGCCGTAGACATAGATGGCTGATAGAAGGAGGCCGAGGATGATGAGGAATTTCGAGGTACGAGGCACGAGGTGCGAGGTGCGTTTCGAGGTACGGGATTTGTGGCGGTACACGAGGTAGCCACAAAGGATGAGTATGGCAGGCACGACCAACACGAAGAGGAGGTCGAGAAGCCAGATGTTATGGATGATGAACCGGGTAATCATAGATTGGCTGATAAGTATTTACGGATGAGGGTGACTGGGAGGCTGCGGCGACGGGCATAGTCGCTCAGCTGGTCGTCGCCGATGGTGCCGACGCTGAAGTAGCGGGCCTGGGGCGAAGCCAGCATCAGCCCGCTGACACTGGCATGAGGCCGCATGGCGCCGCTCTCGGTGAGGCGGATGCCTATCTGCGACATATTGAGGAGACGGTCAAGCACGAAGTTCAGACTGGTATCGGGCAGTGAGGGATAGCCGACGGCAGGACGGATGCCCTGATAGCGACAGGCGAGCATGTCGGCAATGCTGAGCTGTTCGTCACGGGCATAGCCCCAGAACTCACGGCGCACCTGTTCATGGAGCCGCTCGGCAGTGGCCTCAGCCAGACGGTCGGCCACCAGCTGCATCATCATCTTCTCGTATGGGTCGCTGCTGAAGTCGGTCTCCAGGCCGCTGTCGACGCTTGTGGCGAAAACACCTATCATAGAGGTGAGGGGTGAGGGGTGTTTTTTTTTCGAGGTACGAGGTGCGAGGTACGAGGTACGAGGATAGTTTTGCGGGGCTATGAAGTCAGCCAGGCAGAGGAAGTCAGAGCCCTGCTGTTGTTGCCGCAGACAAGGTATTCTTGCACCTCGAGAAAGAACGATGTCCTCCCCCTCGCTGTAGCAGTCGAACAGTTCGAAGACGGCATAGGTACGATAACGGTCGGCATAGCGCTGCAGACGCTCCTCAGCCTCGCGGCGCAGCTGCTGCCGCTCGGTCTCGGGCTTCCCGCTCATGCCCCAGGCATGGTCGAAGTAAAGCCAGCTGATGTAGGGCGCCACGTCGGCGATGCTATAGCTGAGGGTCATCGGCATGATGGAATAGAACGGACTCGCCGATATATGCTGCATCGACGGTGCCGTCGGCATAGACGGTGTGGCCGTTGCAGAGCGTGCGCTCCACGCGCCACTGGTAGGTGTGCCCCTCGACGGGACTCCAGCCGCAACGGCTCTCAACACACTCAGGGGTGACGGTCCACGGGCTGTGGGGACGCACGACAACGATGTCGGCACGGTAGCCGGGACGCAGGAAGCCGCGACGCTGGACGCCGAAGAGGCGGGCCGGATTATGGGCCATCAGCTCGACAAGACGGCTGAGCGTCAGCACCTTCTCGTCGACAAGCTCCAGCATGGTAACCAGCGAGAACTGTATCATGGGCATGCCGCTGGCAGCACGGGCACAGCCGCCCTCCTTCTGTGACAGCAGATGGGGCGCATGGTCGGTGCCGACGACGGCGATGCGCCCGTCGGTGAGTGCCTGGCGCAGCATGAACTGGTCAACAGGGCTCTTGATGGCGGGATTCACCTTGATGCGGGCGCCGAGGCGCTCGTGGTCGAGCATGGTGAAGTAGAGGTGCCCGACGCAGGCTTCCGCGGTGACTCGAGGTACGAGGTTCGAGGTACGAGGTACGAGATTACTGTCAGCGCTTGTACTATCCTCGTACCTCGTACCTCGCACCTCGTACCTCGAAAATAGTTCGAGCTCTTCTGCCGTCGACACATGTGCCACATGCAGACGCGTACCATATTCCTTAGCCAGTTCGACGGCCTTACGCGTAGAAGCCAGACAGGCCTCCTCGCTGCGTATCATCGCATGGAGATTCACAGGAGGGTCGTCGCCCCAAGCCTGTTTGGCAGCAGCCATGTTGCGGTTGATGATGCCGGTATCCTCGCAGTGTGCCATCAGCGGTAGCGGTGCTGCCGACGCAAAGATGCGGCGCAACTGGGCGTCGCCGTCGACGAGCATGTTGCCCGTCGACGAGCCCATGAAGAGCTTGATACCGGGTATGTGGTCGGCGGGCAGTTGCGGGAAAAGGTCGACGTTGTCGTTGGTAGCCCCGAAGAAGAACGCGTAGTTGACGTGGCTCTTGCGGGCTGCCAACTGGAACTTCTCTTCCAGGGCCTCGAGGGTCGTGGTCTGCGGCACGCAGTTGGGCATGTCGAAGTAGGTGGTGACGCCACCGGCGGCAGCGGCACGGCTCTCTGTGTCGATGTCGGCCTTCTCGGTCAGCCCTGGCTCACGGAAGTGGACGTGGGCGTCGATGATACCAGGCAGAACGAAGCATCCCGAGGCATCGACCGTCTCATCGGACGATGCGTCGGGATGTTGCCCTGCGGGAAGGATGGCGCTTATGTCGCCGTCCTCTATCAGGATGGAGGCCTTCTGTGTCTTGCCTTCGTTGACAAGTGTGCCTCCCTTAATCAGTGTTCTCATTCTTTGTTGATGGTTGAGTCGTTCTGCACCAGCGGCGACTGCGTCAGCGGTGCCTGCTGAGTCTGTGGCGGCGGCATGGTATCGTCATCGACGAGGCCGTTCTCACGAGCCTGTATCTCGTTAGCCGTCTGGTAGTACTCCTTGACGTAAGGGTCGTTCTTGAACTTAGCCGTAGCCTTGCTCATGATATCCTCAATCTGCGGCGTCAGCACGGGATAGGGATAGCTGCCCGTCATCATCATGAACACGCCGGGGCCAAGGACGTTGTCGAAGTTGTCGATGATGAAATGTGTCACCAGACTGTCTTCCTGCTGGGCGATGCGGGCGGCCTCGAGGCTGAGCACTTGGTTGATGGCATCCTCATCCTCGCCCTCCAGCAGCATCTGGCTATGTCGGTGCGTCAGTTCCGACATCTCGTTGTCGAGCTGGTCATGACGGTTCAGGAAGTCGTAGAGTTCCTCGTTGAGGGGCGTACCGGTGACGCGTCGTGAGGTGTTGTCGATGCGGATGCTGATCTCGCCTTTCTCCAGCACGACGGGCATGATACCTTCGTCGTCCATGAAGAGGGTGGTCATGCGCACCGTGTCGAGCAGACCGCTGAAACGGAACTGTCCGTGAACGACATCGCAGGAATCGATGTTCTTCAGTTCGCCCGACTTAACGGCCTTCAGGTAGAGTTTGCTGCCGTCGAGAGATGCAATCGACGACGAGCCTTGCACCGAATAGCTCTCAGCACAGGAGGTCAGTACGCCGACGGCGGCAAGCACATAGAGTAGACTTTTGTTCATAACGATAGTTTATCGGTACAAAAGTACAACGTATTATCGAGGTACGGAAAAAAATTTGCGCATTTTAAAACAAATGCGCAATCTTTTAGCGTTTTTTTGCCTCTTGCTCCAGCTCGTTCCCTATCCTGTGCGTAGTGTACAGCTGGAGGATGGCTGCAATGAGCAACGTCACCACCCACTTGTTGTAGACATACTGCAGGAAGGTTATCTGGGAGAGTCCGAAGATATTCTTCTGGCCAGCAAACATCAGGACGGCGGAGACGAGGAAGAGGACATCGCTGAGCAGCATGATGCGGCGCAGACGGCGGATGGTGAAATTCTGGCCGTCGTAGCGCTGCTGCATCTGCATCGAGGCGAAGCCTAAGGCCCCCACAGCAAAGACATAGGGCGCCACCGCCCACTGAAGCAGGCTAGCGCCGGCACCGATGACCATCAGGAGGGCACCGGTAAGGAAGATGGCGGTTTCTATTTTATTCAGTTGTCGCATCGGTGGAGTCGGGTAACAGGGTTATTCAGTTGTAGCATCGGTGGAGTCGGGTAACAGGGTGTTTGTATGACGGTTGTCGTCGCTGAGGATAAAGATATCCTCGTCGTCGGCCTTCATGAAATAACGCTCACGGGCAATCTTCTCCATCGCCTTCGGATTTGCGTCGAGACGCTGAAGCTGCAACTGGTCGCGCTGATGGCGGCTGTTGTATTCGTCGATGTCGTCCTCCAACTGACTGATGCGCTGTAAGTTGCGCAAATGAGCCCAAACACTGTTCTCACCCACGAAGCCCACAAGCAGGGCGCCAATAACGATAGTCACCGCGTACTTCATGAACGGCAGGTGCCAGAACTTCAGAATAACTTTCTTAATCTTACTCATATATGATGTTATGCTATTTCCAAATCTAATAATTCGCGTAGTTTCTCGACGGAGGGGTTCTGACGGCACAGTTCCTCAAACTGCTCGCTACGTGTCAGCACCCGCACTTTCTCCATTTGTGCCACCGTGACGGTCAGCGTGATGGCGTTGTTCTTGAGATACAGCTTCAGCGTGTTGACGATGCTGCCATGGATGCGCTCCATCTCCTCCTTGACAAGATCGTTGCTCACGACGACCTCGACGGCAGGCAGTGTGGTGATGCGTGGAGTCATATTCTTCATGCGCGTGGCGATGGCCACAAGCTGTTGCGGCATGCGGTTGCACATTGACAGCCACTGCAGTTCCAGTTCATCCTGCGTGAACGACGACTGCTCGTCGACCTTGGCATCGGAGAAGCCGGGGACGCCTGGTGGGATGTTCATCTTCGAGTTGTGGCTCTGCTGCCGCAGATTCTTCCATGAGGAGCCAAGACTCGACGCCTTGATGGTCGGGCGCGGTGCCGGAGTAGCTGTTTGTTGGTTACCTCGCACCTCAGGCCTCGCACCTCGTACCTCGTCCGTTGTACCTCGCACCTCGCACCTCGCACCTCGCACCTCGACATTACTACCAGCATGCGCAGCCGCGGCCACCTGCGGAGCCGACTGCTTGGGCTGTGCCTGCTGGATCAGTTGCTTAAACAGGGATTTCAATCTTCTGGGCTTACGCCCACTGCCGGCGCTGTCGTCGGGCTGTGTAATCTGAGCCACCTCGATAAGCGTCAGCTCCACCAACAGGCGCTTGTTGCTGGACTGGCGGTAGTTGATGTCACACTGGTTCATCAGGCGGAGCGCCTCGTAGCAGAAGCGCGTCTCGGCACGCTGGGCCTGCTCCTGATAGCGCTGACGCTGCTGCTCGCTGACCTCCAGGAGAGGCAGCGTCTGCGGGTCCTTGGCCATCAGCACATTGCGCACGTGCTTAGCCAGTCCCTGGAAGAGCAGTCCGCCGTCGAAGCCCTTGTTGATGACGTCGTTGAGCAACACCATGATGTCGCTCACCTTATTGCTGATGCTATAGTCGACGATGCGGAAGTAGTACTCAGAGTCGAGCACGTTCAGGTCCTCGATGACCTTCTGGTAGGTGATGTTGCCCTGACAGAACGACGCCGCCTGGTCGAAGATGGAGAGGGCGTCGCGCATGCCGCCGTCGGCCTTCTCGGCAATGACGGCCAGCGCCTCCTCCTCATACTGGATGCCCTCCTTCTGGGCCACCATCTTCAGGTGGTTGACGGTGTTCTGCACCGACATGCGCTCGAAGTCGTAGATCTGACAACGGCTGAGGATGGTGGGCAGTATCTTGTGCTTCTCGGTCGTCGCCAGGACAAAGATGACATGTGCGGGCGGCTCCTCCAGCGTCTTCAGAAAGGCGTTGAAAGCGGCCGTCGAGAGCATGTGCACCTCGTCGATGATGAATACCTTGTAGCGGCCTACCTGCGGCGGGATGCGCGTCTGCTCCATGAGCGTCTTGATGTGCTCCACCGAGTTGTTCGACGCGGCGTCGAGCTCGAAGATGTTCAGCGAGCGCTGCTCGTTGAACGACTGGCACGACTCACAGGCATTACAGGCCTCGCCGTCGCTGGTAGGGTTCTGGCAGTTGATGGCCTTGGCGAAGATGCGGGCGCAGGTGGTCTTACCCACGCCGCGCGGACCGCAGAACAGGTAGGCATGGGCCAACTTGCCCGACTTCACCGCATTCTTCAGTGTCGTCGTGAGTGCCGACTGCCCAACCACCGTGTCGAACGACATCGGGCGGTACTTTCGCGCAGAAACGATATATTCTTCCATATATGATGACTAATGTTATGTCTTAAAACTGATAGAAGGCACCGATGGTGCCGTAAATGGGATAGAGCGTCTGCTCCACCGTCTTGAACTCGCTCTTGAAGATGCCCGTCAGCCCCCAGTCGAGATCGGCAGAAAGACCGAAACAGCTGCCCAACAGCCAATCGGCACCCACGCCCACGCCAAACTGCAAGGGACGCATCTCGTCGCTGAAGTCGTAGGTGGCCCACTCGCCCTCCTTGTTGCCTATCTCAATCTTCGGTCCCGTGGGATTGCCCTGCCGCAGATAGCCGTCGGAGGCAATGCCGCTGAAGTCGCGGTGCAACAGCAGCGACGCGTATGGACCGCCACGGAGCACGAGCTTCTCACTCAGGCTATAGGTAGCCTGCAGAGGAAGGGTAAGCATCCACTGGGTCACGTCCTGCTTCACATGACCGGTGAAGAGACCCTCAATCTGGCTGTCGCCCTTCTTCATCTCCATGTGGTAGGCCTTGGTGGTGACCTCGACCTTCATGGCCTTGTTGCCGACATGAAGACCGACAGCAAGACCAACGGCATCGGACAGCGGCACGGCAGCATCGAGGCCAAACGTCAGCGAGGGCGTCAGCGAGTAGGAGTCGATGCTGCGGATGGTGGCAGGCATGCCGAGCGGAGCCGTCCCGCCAATGCTGTAGCCCACACGGGCCTTCAGCTGCAGGTCGGCCATGAGGTTGTCGGCCATGACGCGATGCCCACCCATCATCATGACGACGGCAACGGCAGTCTGTAGAATCATCTTCCTATTCATGGCTTATTCCTCCTCTTCCTCAAACGACACTTCCACTTCGTCGACATAGAGCGTGCTGCCGATGGCACCCTCAAAGGTGTCGCCGTTCTTGCTCGACGAGAACACCAGCGTCATGCTGTAGCCCAACGACTCCAGCACGGCGGGATCGGCATCGTCACCCTCGAAGAACATCTCGAAGCGCGTCCACTCGTCGGTCTGGGGCAGCGCCTTGACCTGAGCCTTGCTGACAATGTAGGGACTGGTGAGCACGTCGTCGCCATAGAGCACAACCTTGTTGCCGTCGGCATCGGTATTGCGGTAGAACACGGCGTAGATGTGAGCCTCATCGATACGGTCAGCCACCTCCTTCATGCTCTTATTGGTGAACTTCTCGCCTACCTTATATTTATAATAGCCCGTCACACGCACCGGTTCCTTGTCGATGGGAATGCCAAACTCGGTGGCTTTCAGCGGATCGATGAGCACCTGAATGAGATTGAAGCTACCCAGAAAGAGATTGCCGGCAGCAATGGGCTTGCCCATCATCTTGGCGAGGTCGCCGGCATACTGCGTGGTCAGGCAGACGCACTTACCCTGATAGCCATCGGGAGAGGACTTGGTGGGGAACCTTTCGGGCGTCAGTCGGGCCTGGACAACGGCAAAGCCCTGATTGCCCGACGACCAGATGTTATGACGCTGATCTGCCTCGTCGGTCTCGTAGAACACATGGTAGGTGCTGTTGCTCGACTCCAGCAACTCCTCTTCCACATGCTCGAAGCTGAACTTGTAGGTGGGCAGGTCGGCCTCGCGGAACAGCACCTTGTACTCACGTCTCCACGCGCCATCCTCCGACGTCACGGTGTAGGTGACAGGCCCCGACGTGAAGTCCTGAGGGGTGCCGCTGGCGGGACTGATGGTGGCTCCGGGAGTCAGGTTGAAGCAAACAGGCATAGGCGGCAGCGACAGCAGCGAACGGACAGTGAACACAATCTCGCTGACATTCGAGGGCAGAGCCTCAACCTGCATCTGGCCCTTCTGATAGAAGTAGGACTCGTAGTCGTCACCTTCAACCCAAGCACTCAGGACGTCGCACTCGTTGTTGGCCGGCTCGTTCTTGATACACGACGTGAACATCGGCATCGCGGTACAACAAACCACGACGGCAGCAAGCATCCATTGTGTTATCTTCTTCTGAGTCACGTTCATAAGGAATTCAAAGTGCAAAGATAGCGAAAAAGGGTGAAAAGCCACACATTCCGTCCCTTATTTTTCACCTTTTAACGTTTACCCGCAGTCAACATAGGCGCTACGCGCAATTATCGGGCCAAGAATTTGGTAGTTCCCTCACTTATTCGTACCTTTGCAGTCTCTAAACACATAAAAATATGGATATTACCGAAAGATTCCTGAACTATACCAAGTTCGACACGCAGTCGGCCGAAGACAGCCAGAGTGTGCCGAGCACGGCGAAGCAACTGATGTTCGCCGAGTACCTGAAAAAAGAGTTGATAGCCGAAGGGCTGAGCGACGTGGAGATGGACGACAAGGGTTACATCTACGCCACGCTGAAGAGCAACGTCAAGCGAAGCGTGCCCACCATCGGCTTCATATCCCACTACGACACGTCGCCCGACTGCTCGGGTGCCAACATCAAGGCACAGATTGTGGAGAGATATGACGGGAAGGATATTCTCCTTTCGACGAAATGCGAGGATAGTGAAGAGCGGATGATGTCGCCAAAGAAATTCCCCGAACTGCTACAGCACGTGGGCGAAGACCTCATCGTCACCGACGGCACCACCCTGCTGGGCGCCGACGACAAGGCCGGCATCGCCGAGATTGTGCAGGCCATGGTCTACCTGCAGCAGCACAAGGAGATACCGCACGGCGACATCCGCGTGGCCTTCAATCCCGACGAGGAGATAGGCATGGGTGCCCACCACTTCGACGTAGAGCGCTTCGGCTGCCAGTGGGCCTACACCATGGACGGCGGCGACGTGGGCGAGCTGGAGTTCGAGAACTTCAATGCCGCCTCAGCCAAGATCACCGTCAAGGGCGTCAGTGTCCATCCGGGCTATGCCAAGGATAAGATGGTGAACGCCAACCGGCTGGCCGCCGAGTTCGTGGCCATGCTGCCTGCCAACGAGACGCCGGAGACCACCGAGGGCTATCAGGGATTCTACCACCTGACGGGCATGCAGGGCAACGTGGAAAGCGCCACGCTGTCCTACATCATCCGCGACCACGACCGCGAACGCTTCGAGGACCGCAAGCGCTTCATACAGAACGCCGTGCAGCAGATGAACGAGCGCTACGGCGAGGGCACGGTCGGCTGCGAGCTGCGCGACCAATACTACAACATGAAGGAGAAAATCGACCCGCAGATGCATGTCATCGACCTGGTGCTGAAGGCCATGCAGGAGTGTGGCGTAGCCCCCAAGGTGAAGCCCATCCGCGGCGGCACCGACGGCGCACAGCTCTCGTTCAAGGGTCTCCCCTGCCCCAACATCTTTGCGGGCGGCGTGAACTTCCACGGCCCCTATGAGTTTGTCAGCATCCAGTCGATGGAGAAGGCCATGCAGATCATCGTGAAAATCTGTGAGCTGACGGCGGATTATAATAATTAGAAGTGAGAGATAAGAGATAAGAGATAAGAAATAAGTGATATGGCAGAGTTACCTGCAATGATACAGGACCTGGCGCTGATACTCGTTGTGGCGGGTGTGGTGACGCTGGTTTTCAAGCGACTGAAGCAGCCGCTGGTGCTGGGCTACATCGTGGCCGGATTTCTCGTCTCGCCCCACATGCCCTACACGGCGTCGGTGGCCGACATGGCGAACGTACACCTGTGGGCTGACATCGGTGTCATGTTCCTGCTCTTCTCGCTGGGTCTCGACTTCTCGTTCAAGAAAATCCTGAAGATGGGCGCCTCGCCCATCATCTCAACCATCACCATCATCTTCTCGATGTCCATACTGGGTATGGTCGTGGGCCACCTGTTCGGGTGGAGCAAGATGGACTGTATCTTCTTGGGGGGCATGCTGGCCATGTCGTCGACCACCATTATCTATAAGGCGTTCGACGACCTGGGACTGCGGCAACAGCAGTTTGCGGGACTGGTCATGTCGGTGCTGATACTCGAGGACATACTGGCTATCGTCATGATGGTGATGCTAAGTGCCATAGCCAGCGGCGACAACCCCAACGGCGGCCAGATGCTGAATTCGGTATTGAAAATCGGGTTCTTCTTAGTGCTCTGGCTCGTGGTGGGCATCTTCGCCGTGCCGCTGTTCCTGCGCTCTGTGCGCCGCCTCATCAACGCCGAGGTGCTGCTCATCGTGTCGCTGGGACTGTGCTGCGCCATGGCGGTGTTCTCGACAAAGGTGGGCTTCTCGTCGGCCTTCGGCGCCTTCATCATGGGCAGCATCCTGGCCGAGACCGTCGAAGCCGAGCGCATCGAGCGACTGGTGGAGCCGGTGAAAAACCTCTTTGGCGCCATCTTCTTCGTCTCCGTCGGCATGCTCGTCGACCCGCAGATACTGATAAGCTACGCCCTGCCCATCGCCGTGCTGGTGCTTACCATCCTCGTCGGGCAGTCGGTGCTGGGCTCCTTCGCTTTCATGCTGGCCGGCGAGTCGCTGAAGTCGGCCATGCGCTGCGGCTTCTCCATGGCACAGATCGGCGAGTTCTCCTTCATCATCGCCTCACTGGGTCTCTCGCTTGGCGTCATCAGCGATTTCCTCTATCCGGTCGTGGTGGCCGTATCAGTCATTACCACATTCCTCACACCTTACATGATACGGTTCGCCACACCGGCTTATAACGCGCTGGAGCACCGGCTGCCATCGCGGCTCATCAAACTGATGAACAACCTGTCGATGAGCCGCTCCGAGACCACAGGACGCAGCCTCTGGAAACGGCTGCTCACGCAGATGGCCATCAACACCGTCGTCTACTCCATCCTCTCGGCGGCCGCCATCGCACTGATGTTCACCTTCGTGCTGCCGCTGACGCGCCGCATGCTGCCCGGCTGGGAGCTGCACTGGTATGCCAACGCCATCACGGGACTGCTCACCGTCATCGTCATCGCACCCTTCCTGCGCGCCATGGTGATGAAGAAGAACCGCTCCGAGGAGTGGAAGGCACTGTGGGCCGAGACAGGCCGCAACCGCCTGCCCCTGCTCTCCACCATCCTGGCGCGCGTCGTCATCGCCGTCAGCTTCATCTTCTACATCTGCAACTATCTGAGCCGTTTCACCCCGGCCATCATGATCACCATCGGCGTGGTGCTGGTGGCACTGATAGTACTGTCGCGCCGTATCAAGCGTAACAGCATCCTGATGGAGCGTCTGTTCATCAACAACCTCCGCTCACGTGACATCGAGGCACAGGTGCACGGCCGCAAGCGTCCCCTCTACGAAGGCCGTCTGCTCGACCGCGACATCCACATTGCCGACTTCGAGGTGCCCGCCGACTCACAGTGGATGGGACAGACGCTGAAAGAGCTCGCCCTAGGCCGCAAATACGGCGTCCACGTGAGCAGCATCCTGCGCGGCGGGCGCCGACTGAACATTCCCGACGGCGACTCCATCATCTTCCCGGGCGACCACCTGCGCGTCATCGGCAGCGATCAGCAGCTGGGCAAGCTGCAGCACGCCATCGAGACCGAGGTGCTCGGCGAGGACCTGGAGCTGGAGAAGCGTGAGATGCGTCTGCGCCAGCTCATCATGGGAGCCGACAGTCCCTTCATCGGGCAGACGCTCGAGGAAAGCGGCATCCGCAGCCGCTACGGCTGCATGGTCGTAGGGCTGGAGGAAGGTAAGGAGAACCTCTCGTCCATCTCGCCGAAACGCAAGTTTCAGGAGGGCGACATCATTTGGGTTGTTGGCGAGCAGGAAGCGCTTGACTCGCTGTTGCGGAGTCGGTAGGCTCCACGATTGTCCGACTCACGACGACGGAGTCGGGATTCACTTCCAGATAGTCCAGCTCGTCGGGTGGCGGTCCGTAGCAGGCCATGAATGTAAACGTGGAGCCAAAGCCCAACAGGGTCAGCAACTGTGTCAACAGCTTATTATACCATTTCTTGATTCCTCTTTTCATATTGTTTTATTGGTAAGTGGTGAGTAGTGAGTGATGAGTGGTGGAAAGCGTTGAGTAGTAAGTGGTGGATTTAGTACCACTGCACGGCGTTCGAGTAGCTGGAACGCTTGTCGTACTTCAGAGCGTCGGTAAGTGTGGAGGCGTTACAACGGAAAGAGAAGTTATAGCTTGCGTAAGGAGCAAGCACCACCGAGCACGACATATTGAAACAGTGGAGGTCGCGCGAGAGTGACGCAGTGGTCATGGAGATTTTCTTGTTGTCGAAGTCGTAACCGCTGGAGAACGTAATGTTCCAGCCGTCGGACAGGCGCAGGTTTCCGCTGACATTGAGGTTCTGCGTGAACTTGTAGGGATAGCGCATGGTGGAATAGTTGAAGCGCTTGACGTCGTTGTTCTCACGCATCGTGATGCCATAGCCGAAACTCAGTGACCAGGGCAGGTTGAAGGCCATGTAGCCGTCGTCGTCGACGTCGGCCTTGCCGGCATTCTCCTTACGGGCGCCGTGCTTGCCCTTCTCCAGCGACTTGTCGACATTGGTCTCAATGTCCCCGTCGTCGTAGTCCTCGTCATCGTAGTCGCTGGAGCGGTCTCCTCCCTTGTCATTCTTATCCACCTTCTCGCCCTTCAACCACTTGATAAGTTTGGAAATCTTAGAGTTGTCAATGGAGTAGCTGAGGTTCTGCGAGATGCCCTGGAAACGGCCTATCTTGCCGAGTCCCCAGTAAGTCTGGGTCTCGCTCAGACGAGGTACTGCACCAACGGAGTCGGCCTCGTAGACATAGCTGGCGAAGACGGCATTCAGGTTCAGCGTGTAGCTCTTGGTCAGCTTCAGGCGCAGGCGGGTGCTCAGGTCGCTCCAGGGGCGCACCTTCGCCGACATGTTGTAGGACATGGAGCCGCCAATCTCGTCAATGAGGCTTATCTTCTTCGAGTCTACGGAGTCGTCGTCGACACGCAGCTTCATCTCGACATTGTTCGAGAGGTCGAACGAGATGCTTCCCGTCTTGCCCTTACCAGGCACACCGTAGAGTCCCGACTGGTAGGGCGAGTACTCGACGAGCGTGACGTTGCCGTCCTTGTCGGTCTTCTGGTAGGTCTGGTAGTAGCCGTAGCGCGAGGCGCTGAAGTCGGGCGCATAGCTGAAGCTCACCGCTGGTGTCAGGACATGACGGATGGCCTGTATCTTGTCACCAAACAGTTTGCGGTTTGGTATGTAGAAGCCGTAGAGCTTGGTCGATGCGCTGAGACTGAGGTTCCAGTTGTAGACGTTGTAGAAGCCGTTGATGGTGTCGGTGATTTCTTGCTGTGTGGTCTCGTTCCACGACTTGCTCACCTTATTAAGATAGGTGCGGTCGGTGAAGTTGAACGAGGGGTTGATGTTGATATACTCAAACAGGGTGAAGTTGCCGCTCAGTGGAATAGAGTGCTGCATGCCGTTGCGCCAGTCCTTGGAGAAGTCGGAGTGTAGCAGTTTGTCCTCCTTCGTCGTGATGGAGTTGGAGAAGTGACCTGTGTAGGACACCGACAGTTTCTCGTACCAACGCTCCTTGCCAGCCATCTTCTTGCGCTTGAAGGGATAGAAGCGCGAGAGCGAGATGTTCAGGTCGGGCAGCGTCATGGAGATGGTGGTGTCGCGCATGTTCTGGTTCAGGTTTACCGTCGTCGACAGCGACAGGCCGATGCTCGAGAAACTGGTGCCCCACGACACCGAAGAGGTTCGTGTCGACTGCGTCATCGACTGCGGGTTATACATCGACGTCAGGTTGTTCTTCTCGTAACTGCTGGAGGCGAAATTGACGGATGCCGAGAGGTTCGAGTAGGGGTTGGCCTTGGTGTCCTGACGGTGGCTCCACTGAAGCTTGAAGCTGGTCTGCTTGACGTAGTCGGGCATGTTCTTCTCGCCATTGATGGTGTTCTGATAGCTGGCATAGAAAGAGCCGCTGTACTTGTAGCGCTTGCGGTAGTTGGTGGCCGCCGAGAGTCCCCACGACCCTTTGGTGTAGATTTCGCCCAGCAGCTTCAGGTCCATCTTGTCGCTCACGGCAAAGTAGTAACCGCCGTCGCGCAGGTAGAAGCCACGCTCAGTCTCGTCGCCGTAGGTCGGCATGATGAAGCCGCTGGAGTAGCTCTTCGTGAAGGGGAAGAAACCGTAGGGGACAGCCAGTGGCAGAGGTACGTCGCAGACCACCAGATAGGCAGGACCGAAGACGACATCCTTGCCTGGGCGCACCTTGGCACGGGTCATGGCGATATAGAAGTCGGGATGGGGCTCGTCACAGGTCGTGTAGCGGCCATGCTGCAGATAGAGCTCGCCGCTGGCACCGCGCTTCGACAGCTCCGAGGTCAGGAAACCGTCCTCCTGCTGGGTATAGACCTGCGAGATAAGGCCTTTCTTCGTCTTGAAGTTGAAGGCCATTGTGTCGCTCTGGTACTCGTCGCTACCCATCTTGAAAATGGGCGTACCGAACTTCTTCCCCAAAGAGTCGAGGCTGCCTGTAGCATGTACGAGACTGCTGTCGAGCACCATGAAGACACGGTCGCTCTTCAGGTCCATGTTCTGGTACTCCACATGAGAGTCGCCATACAGGAAGGCCCGTCCCGTACCGGCCTCGTAGGTGAGCGAGTCGTTAGCCGAGTACTTGACGGGCGCATCGATGCCGTTTTTACGGGTGCGGTTCATGCTGTCGAGAGCCAGCGAGTCGTCGATAAGCTTGTTGTACTTGTAGATGGCCAGCTCCAGCGAGTCCATCGTCGTGGTGTCGCGCTTCAGCTTGGCTGCAGCGGGCGTGTCGGGACTGAAGTTCGAACTGCCAATGCTGTCGGTAGCGGTCGAGTCGGTCGTGAGTGTCGTAGCCGTAACGGCAGAGTCGGCGGTAAGCGTGGTGGCTGCCGGTGGTGCGTCGTCGGCAGGCACGTCGGCCGTCTGGGCTGCCTTGGCAGCCGCCTTGGCGCGTTCAATGAGGGTCTGGACGTCGCTCTGCTGAACATACGACTCAGCCTCCTTAACCGCTTTCTTACCCTTATGAAGAAGCGACAAAGGAGTACATGCCCCGAAGAACACGAGGACTGAAAGCAGCAGTATAAAGGCCGACTTTCTTTTCATTGCGGCTGCAAAGGTACAACAAAGAAATGAGAAATGAGAAATGAAAAATAAGAAATTACGGTTTATTCAAACATTTTAGCCCACAATAGGAACTTCTCAACGCCCTCGTGGCCGAATTTCTCCAACGACTGTGCCGTTTCCAGCACGCTGCGCACGCGGTCGGGCTGCGACTTCGAGTAGAACTTGTCGGCATAGCACACCACCTGCTCCTCCATTTCCTCGGGCATCATGTCAGCGTCGGGCACTGGCAGTCCCTGGCGGGCGAACTCCTCGCGGCGCAGGCCGGTGCCGGTATGGCGCTCTGCCACGCGGGCGTGTCGCTCCCACCCTTCCTTGCGCAGCACCTCGCCGCCTATCTGGCCGTGCAGCAGGTAGGGCTCCGTGCCGTGACACAGGATGCTGGGGGCGTTGCACCAGCGCACGCCGATGTCGTGGAGCATGGCCGCTTCCTCCAGGAACTGACGGTCCATGTGCAGCTCGGGGTGGCGGTCACAGATCAGCAGACAACGGTCGGCGACCTGCCGCGAGTGCTTCAAGAGCAGCCGCCGCAGGTCGTCGTCCGGATAATACTTGTCAATAATAGCTTGATAGTCCATGATAATATGTCCCATAAGGCCCATAAGCCCCATAAGCCCCATAAGCCCCATAAGCCCCATAGGCCCCATAGGGCCAATAGTTCATCGTTCAATCCAGGCGATGGTGTCGCCCTGACGTATCTGCTGTCCGGGCTTCACGCTGATGTCGACGAGCTTACCGCCCATGGCGGCAGGTATCTCGACAATCTCGCCCCACTTCGTCTGGAGGTAGCAGAAGGTTTGACCCTCCTCGTACTTCTGGCCGATGAACGGCTCGACGCACGGAGCCAGGACACCCTCGCCACCGAAACTCCACAAGAGCTGTCCGGCCAGCGGCGACTTCACGGCGTCGGCCTTGGCGTGCTTCAGGGCGTCAATCTCTTCCTGCGAAATCTTCTGTCCGCCACCCAGCTTGGCGTCCTTGGCCTTCTGGATGTCGGCCAGCAGCTGCTTCTTAGCCTGACCGCTCTTGAAGGGACGGTACTGCTCGGGGTGCATGGCCAGCTCGAAGAGCTCCTCGTCGTCCTGTCCATAGTCCCAGCCGTTCTCGTCCATCTCCTTCTTGAAGCCCTCGAGGGCATTGGGAATGAGGGTATGCGGGTCGGCGTCAGTAAACTCGCGGTTCTGCTGCTTGGCCAGCTCAATGAGCTCAGGCGCAATCTCGCCAGGCACCTTGCCGCTCTTGCCGAGGATCATGCCCCAGATGGCATCGTCCATCATCACGTAGCGGCCCTTGCCCTGCTCCATCGTCAGGAGGTTCATCAGGGCGATGTTCTTCGTGTACTGCGAGAACGGCGTCACCAGTGGAGGATAACCCACCTTCGGCCATACGTACTCCACCTCGTTGAAGAGCTTCACAAGCATGTCGTCCATCGTCAGCTCGGCCTCGCCCTTCTGCACACGCAGTTTGTTGATCATCTTCTGGATGGGGCCCAGGTCGGCCATCATCGAGCCCATCATGCCGCCAGGCAGTCCGCTGCCGAGCAGCAGGCTCGACATGTGCTTGTTGGCGGGATTGATGAAGTAGCCCAGCCAGTCGTCGATGAACTCTTGGGTTAAGGTACGTGCCTGCATGTAGGCGTTCATGTTCAGGTCGGCCACCTCGAAGCCCTCGTTCTTCAGCATCGACTGCACGCTGATGATGTCCGGATGTACCTTACCCCAGCTCAGCGGCTCGATGGCGGTATCGATGATGTCGGCACCGTTGTTACAGACCTCCAGAATCGAGGCCATCGACAGGCCGGGACCGGAGTGGCCGTGATACTGTATGATGATGTCGGGGTGCTTCGTCTTGATGGCCTTCGTCAGGGCGCCCAGCATGGCGGGCTGGCCGATGCCGGCCATGTCCTTCAGGCAGATTTCCTCGGCGCCGGCGGCAATCACCTCGTCGGCGATCCGCGAGTAGTACTCCACCGTGTGCACGGGGCTCGTCGTGATGCAGAGCGTGGCCTGCGGCGTCATGCCTGCCTCCTTGGCCCACTTGATGGAGGGTATGATGTTACGCGTGTCGTTCAGGCCGCAGAAGATGCGGGGGATGTCGACACCCTGTGCGTGCTTCACCTTATACATCAGCGCGCGCACGTCGTCGGGCACAGGGTACATGCGCAGAGCGTTCAGGCCGCGATCGAGCATGTGGGTCTTGATGCCCACCTCGTTGAACGGCTTACAGAAGGCGCGCACGGCCAGGTTGGGGTTCTCACCCGCCATGAGGTTCACCTGTTCGAAGGCGCCGCCATTAGTTTCCACGCGGCTGAAACAGCCCATGTCGATAATCACTGGGGCGATGCGCTCCAACTGGTCCTTGCGTGGCTGGAATTTACCGCTCGACTGCCACATGTCTCTGTAAACGAGACTAAACTGAATTCTTTTCTTTCCCATAGAGTATAGTTGGTTACACTTACAGTGTGCAAAGGTAGTACAAACCAACCGAAAATGCAAATTTATTTGCAATTTTCTGTAATTTCTCATTTCTCATTTCTCATTTCTCATTTCTTTGTTGTACCTTTGCCACATCAAACGACAACGACATGAGAAAGACAACGATTTTCATACTGGTGGCTACACTGCTGGCCATAGCATGCGGCAAGAAACAGGAGGTGACCGAGACAACGGAGGAGGCCATAGCCCCCGAACAACCGTCGGACGACAGAATGGTCTACGGACTGGCCTGCGACGGCTGCACCGACACCATCCTCGTACTGCTGCGCGACATCAACGGCGATCCCGACACCTTCGACATACTCGAAGCATCGCGCAACCAGCAGGTTTTCGGACATGCCATGATTGGCGACCAGATGGCGCTGGTACTGGCACCTGCCGACAGCACCAGCCAAGACACCCTACTCACCACTCGCCACGTGGCCACGATGGTCATCGACATCGACAAGATGCTGGGCTCGTGGTGCTACATGGTGACACCCCGACTGCGCAAGATGGCCGGCATTGACAAGTCCATGGAGCAGGACTTCCTGAAGAACGCGCCCGACAGTGTCCGCCGCCGTCTGATGCACCCCCGCGAATATGGTTTCCAGCTGAAGAACGACCATCAGGCACAGCCCATCGGCATCATCCGCCAGGGCAACACCACCGACGACCGCAGCCCCGTGGAATACCCCGAGGCAAAGCGATACCGCGAGTGGCGCCTGCTCAACGGACGCCTCATACTGAGTGAGACGCGCCGCGACTCGCTGGGCCAGCAGCACGTGGTGAGCAGCGACACCGCCGAATTCGTGCGCCTGCGCCGCGACTCCCTCGTCCTCCGCTTCAGCGACGGCGAACACGAATACTACAGGAAGTAAGTGTTATTCCATCCAACCCTTCACAGAAGAAGTAACTACCTGGCAGCCAGAGACATACGGTGAACAGTCAACAAAGGCATATTATTTAAGACAACGCCTTGATGGTTTAAGACTACGCCTTGTTTATCAAAGACCGCTCGGCGACGTAGGAGCCGCTTGCAAATTTGTCCCAGGCCGTGGGACGTTTCTGGGAGGCCGCCGCAGATTTGTCCCAGGCCGTGGGACGTTTCTGGGAGGCCACCGCAGATGTTGTCCCAAAGACAACAAAGGCTTTCTTTATTCTAAAGGAACGAATTACCATCATATGCGTAATTTTATTCACGAATATATCTTAATGGACTATCCGAAGGCCACATTGGTAGCCCCAATTAAGGCGCAATTATGGCAATTCGTTTCTACATTCTTCGTATTAAGACCGCTTTGGGGGCGAATCAGCCCATAGAAACACAACCCTTCACAACAAGCACCTGATAATCAATACCTTATACCATCCGCGAAGGGTTGAGCGGTTTTGTCGTTCTGCAATAGCTTGTGATGTCTTGTCGCCGTAATCAAATATGTTAGGATTATGACAGCAATACAGATGAATGCGGAGTTGTTCCGCGCCATGGGCGAGATTGCCGACGACGAGACGCTGATGGCCAAGGTCTTGATGTACGTGAAGAAGTTGGCTGCACAGAAGAAGAAGGCTGACCTGACATTAATGACGAAAGAGGAGTTCTTCCGTCGCGTTGATGAGGCTCGCGAAGAGATTCGGCAGGGGAAGGGAATCAAGATGTTGCCTAATGAGACGCTGGACGAATTTCTAAGTAGGGTTGGCTGATGTACGACATTTTCGAGACCGAGGTTCACGTGGATGTGCTTTCGGCCTACGGGCATTACGATGACAAGTAGCCCTCCTTGCCTCCCTGACTCCTTTGAACGCTACATCAAGGAAATCCACCCGATCTGTAAAATCAACCAGGGGGGATTTTACTTATTTCTTGGGGTGAACAACTCCGGCACGTGTTTCAAGAAGTCCTGATAGTAGGCGAGAATCATGTCGTGCAGGGGGTGGTCATGGCGCAGGAGGATGCCGGCGTAGTACTTCGTGTTCTTGAAAGTGACGCTGTCGCTGAAGAGCGTCATCTCATGGTTGCGGGCGTAGTCGTAGAACCAGAGGTGGTAGAGGCGGTCGCGGGCGGTCTGGCGCTTGTCGGTGGGGTCGCAGATATAGAGCATGACGGTGGGCTCCTGGTTGAAGAACTCTTCGAGGATGACAGTCACCACGTCGAGAATCTTCGGGTCGTAGGAGCCGTGCTCGTGCTCGCTGTTATCGATGAAGAAATGGTAGGCGCCATCGTCCATGAAATACGTGTCTTTGTAGAAACCGACGTTGTAGTGTATCTGCTTGTCGGTCACGAAACTGAACGTCATGTCGTTGATTTGCGCCAGCTGGTAGGGCGAGCGAAGATTGAGCTTGTCGGCAGAGAGTGTCATTTGGCTGTTGCTGCTGAATGTTCACGAATCTGCTCGCGCCATCTCTCGCGGGCGTCAATCATCTGCTGGAACGCCTCGGCGTACTGCTCGGGGCTGTCGTAGCGCTTGAAAATGTCCGTTGTGTTCATATCTGCTTCGTATTTGATGATTACCGCTGCAAAGACGGTGCAAGCCGAACGCAATCAAACTCGTTTGAATTGCTGAGGCGCCGCCCGTTGGCTTTGCCCTCGTCCGGCGCGACTCGGCCAATCATGCAAGCATGTTGGCTCTCGCTGCTTCGTCCGTTCTCGCACGCTTCCGCGTGCAAAGTTACAACTTTTTCCGCAATCTCGTATCGTTTCGGGCGTAAAAAGTTCGAAATGCGTCACTTATGTGCTACCAAAAGGGATAATTGTAGTAAGACTTTTTTCATTGTATCGTTGTTTTAGGTCTGACATTTGCCATCGTAATAGATTGCAAATGTAGCGCAAAATAACGATGATTCGTTTTTTTACAAACGTTATGTCAAACAACGTTAAGACGGCGCACGGGACGGAAAGAAAGAGAGGGGGCACGTAGCCGGCCGGCTACCAACTGGGCAAGCGCGGCGATGCCGAGACACAGACAATATTGTAATTTTAAATTATAGGTTGACACGCTGTGTCAGCGTGTCAACCTATAATTCACAAAAAATACAGTCTCTCACTTCATCACGTCCTTGAGCTTTGATCGAACTCGTTCCCGTTCAGAAAACCTCAAGAGGCCATTTAGAGAATCTGGTGACTGAGCAGGCGCTGCTCAGCCATCTGCTCGTACTTGGTACCAGGACGGCCGTAGTTAGCGAAAGGGTAGATGCTGATGCCGCCACGCGGGGTGAAGAGGCCCGTGACCTCAATGTACTTGGGGTCCATGAGTCGGACGAGGTCTTTCATGATGATGTTGACGCAGTCCTCGTGGAAGTCGCCGTGATTGCGGAAGGAGAAGAGGTAGAGCTTCAGACTCTTCGACTCGACCATGCGCTCGGCGGGCAGATACATGATCTTGATCTCGGCGAAGTCGGGCTGCCCGGTGATAGGACAGAGCGAGGTGAACTCAGGACAGTTGAACTGCACCCAGTAGTCGTTGTCGGGATGCTTGTTCTCGAAGGTCTCCAGCACCTCGGGGGTGTAAGTGTTCAGATAGCCGGTCTCGCGACCCAGGGCACGCAGGTTTTCGTCTTTTCTTGTTGTCATAGTCGTTTATACATTATATAATAGCCACCCAAGGTAGGCCAGATAGGCGGCGGTGAGGACGGCACCCTCCCAGCGGGCCACCGTCAGCTTGGTGTAGGAGAAGAACCACAGGACGACCACCGAGACGACCATCATGGCCATGTCGACCATGGTGATGCCGCCAATCTGCATGGGGCAGACGGTGGCGGTGAGTCCCAAAATGAGCAGGATGTTGAACACGTTGGAACCGATGACGTTGCCAATGGCCATGGCCGACTGTCCCTTGCGGGCGGCGACGATGCTCGTGGCCAGCTCGGGCAGGCTGGTGCCGCCGGCAACGATGGTAAGGCCAATGACGCTCTCGCTGACACCCAGGGCGGCAGCCAGTGAGGACGCGCTCTGCACGAACAGCTCGGAACCGGCAACAAGCATGGCCAGACCGACCAGCATCAGCACGACGCAGAGCCACGCACTGACGGGCTGCTTGGTGGCCACAGCCTCGGCCTCGCCCTTACGGGCCATGCTGAACGTGTAGTACATGAAGGCGGCGAAGCCCAGCAGCAGCAGGACACCGTCGAGGCGGCTGATGGTGTTGCCCCAGAGACTGAGGCTGTGGACGCCATCGAGGGCCACGACCATGAGAAGCGCGGAGGCACCGACGGTGAAGGGCATGTCCTTGAACACCGTCTGGCGGGAGATGGCCATCGGGGCCACCATGGCCGTAACGCCGACGATGACCAGTGTGTTCATGATGTTGGAACCCACGACGTTGCCAACGGCGAGGTCGGGGGTACCCTTCAGTGCCGACACGAGACTGACGAACAGCTCTGGTGCCGACGTGCCGGCAGCCACGATGGTCAGTCCGACCACCAACTCGGGTACGTTCATGCGACGGGCCAGGTCGGCTCCGCCTTTGGTCAGCAGGTCGGCGCCCTTCAGAACAAGGACGATGCCGACGATTATGAGCAACGCGTTCAGTAACATATCTATCTTTTAATAGGTGAAGTCGTAAGTAACCTCAGTGCCCTTCAGACCGTCGGCTACAACCATGCGGCGAACGCTCTTGTCGTCGTTCAGTCCGGTAGTCACAACAATGTTGCCGTCGGTGCTCGTCGCACGCGTCACGATGCTCGTGCTACGACAGTAGCGGAACAGGGCAACGAGCTGCAGGGGGTCACACTTGTCCATGCCCAGCAGCAGCTGGTTGACATCAACGGACTGGTAACGATTGTCCATCTGACCGTATTCCAACTTGTAACGCTCTATCGTCTTGGGCTTGGCGTCGAGTTTCCAGCGGTTATAGTACACGAGGCTGTCGGCGTTATGCAAGCTGTCAGGCTCCAGACTCTGCCCACCCAGACGGTAGGCATAAGCCTGTGTGCGCTGCACGGACGAGACCACATAATTGAAGGCGAAGGTAGGCGATATCTGTATGCCGTTGGTATAGTACTGCGGCACGTAGCCGATGGTGTCGCCTACGCCGATGAGCTGTTCTGTCTGGTAGCCGTTGTCCATACTGCCCGTCAGGGAGCCATTGCCTGTATTGACGGCCACGGTGCCAGCAGACTCGTTGTAGTCCATCGTGTAGCTGGCATTGTTGTCGGGTCCCTTCACCGACAGTTTAACGGGACGGTTCTTGTCATCGTAGTTGATGGCGACACTCCAGCCATCGTTCGACGTGATGCCCTTGACCAGTGCAGCCGACCCAAAGGAACCGTCACCACGGGTGGCATATTGCAGGTACTGCCATGAGGCATAAGCCTCGGTGGGATGCTCCGTATCGTAGATGGTGAACTGTGCCAGGCGCGACTGATTAGTATCGTTCTGCCCAAAGTGGACGCCAAAGTAGTAAATGGAGTTGCCTACACCATTCATCAGGTCGAGCGTACACCATGACGATGAAGGCGTGTCGGAGGTAATATGCCATTTGCCGAAACACTCCATCAACAGAGAGTCGGTGGTAGTGTTAGCGTAGACATTTGTACGTACATTTGACGGTTTCGAGAAATAGAAACCGGCATTGTAGGGGCTTTCGTCACCCAAGCAGGCTGTCAGCTGGGCAGCGATGACCAGTACGGCCAGGAGGTTTACAAACAGATGTACTTTCTTCATATTTCTTATTCTATCGGTCTCTGTATCATTCATCATCATCGTCGAAGAAGCTCCAGTCGGCCTCCAAGGCCGGGCCGACGAAGGCGTCCATGGCGCGGCGGTCCTTCTTCGTGGGACGACCCGTACCACGCTGACGGTCGACGAAGCCGCTGATGCGGTTCATCTCCAGCAGCTCATACTGGTCGGGCATGGTGATGTTCTCGTAGATGCCGGGCAATAGCTTCGCCCCTACCCTCTGCTCGATGGTCTTCAGTATGCGGAAGGAATAGGTGACGGGCGGCTTGCGCACACTGATCTTATCGCCCACCTTCACCATGCGCGACGGCTTGACGTTGACGTCGTTGACAGCCACACGCCCGTTCTTGCAGGCGTCGGCAGCAATGGTGCGCGTCTTGAAGATGCGCGAGGCCCAGAGCCACTTGTCTAAACGGGCAAGACCCTCCCCCGCCCCCTCCCTTGCAGGGAGGACAGTAGAGTGAACATGCCCAGAATGATTCTTTTCCATCTGCATTTAGGTAATTACTCCCCGCCCTACAAGGGAGGGGGCGGGTCTCTTGCCCAATTTGTTAAACTGATTCATCGTGATGTCGATGCCAGCCAGCACAAAGCTCTTGATGATCTCGACGGCAGTGTCGATGGCGGGCTGCAGCTGCTCCAGTTCTTCGGACGGGAAACGTCCAAGCACATGGTCAATCTGCGCCCCCACAGGATAGTCGTTGCCGATGCCCATGCGCAGACGGGCGTAGTTCTGACCGATGAGCTGCTGGATGTGTCCCAAGCCGTTGTGACCACCGTTGGAGCCGCTAGCCTTCAGTCGGAACTGCCCCAAAGGCAGCGCCACGTCGTCGCTGACGACGAGCAGACGGCTCTGGTCGATGTTCTCCTTGTTGAGCCAGTAGCGTACGGCATTGCCGCTGAGGTTCATGAAGGTCGACGGCTTCAGAAGCACCACCTTGCGGCCCTTCAGCGTGGTCTCACCGACGAAGCCGTAACGGCGGTCTTCAAAAACAGTATTGGACGCCTTAGCAAAAGCGTCCAACACCATGAATCCTGTATTGTGGCGGGTCAACTCATAGTCTGGGCCGATGTTTCCCAAGCCAACAATTAAGTACTTGTCCAAATTGTCAATTATCAATTGTCAATTATCAATTCACTTATCCCTCAGCCTCAGCAGCAGCGGCAGCACGCGAAGCACGAGTAGCCTTGACAGAGCAGACGACAACCTCGGGAGAGGTAGCGAGCTTCAGACCCTCGAACTGCAGCTGACCAACCTTGATGGCCTTGCCCAACTGAAGATCGGTAACGTCGATGTCGAGCTTCTCGGGGATATTCTTGTAAGGAGCGGTAACGTCGATCTTACGGATAGAGAGGTTCAGACGACCACCATCGCGGACACCCTGAGCGTGACCAGTGAGGTTCACGGGGATACCAACGGTAATGTCCTTAGTCTCGTTCACCTCGAAGAAGTCGACGTGCAGCAGAGCGTCGGTCGTGGGGTGGAACTGCAGTTCCTTCATGATAGCCTTGTGCTCGGCGCCATCGATGTTCAGGTTGACAACGTAGACGTGGGGAGTGTAAACAGCCTTGCGCAGCTCGGCAAACGAAGCGGTGAAGGCCAGAGCCTCGGGCAGACCGTTCTCACCCTTCTTCTCACCATACAGATTACAGGGAACCAGTCCCTCCTTACGCAACTCCTTGCTGGCCTTCTTGCCAGTAGCGGTACGAACCTTACCGCTGACATTGATTTCTTTCATAACTTTGTTGTGTTACTCTAAATTAATAATGTGTTAATTCACCATCACACGGTGTACTTTTCGAAAAAAGCGGTGCAAAGGTACGAAGAAAAAACGGAAAAATAAAAAAAAGAGAGACTAAAAAACAAAAAAGATGTATTTTTCTTGCATAATCGCACTAAAATGCGTATTTTTGCACTCGAAAACAACATATCAACAGGAGACATCAATGATTAACCGCGAAATTATCCGCATCAAAATTGTTCAGTTAACCTACGCGTACTATCAAAACGGCAACAAGAACATTGACACTGCCGAGAAGGAACTGTTCTTCAGTCTGTCGAAGGCATACGACCTGTATAACTACCTTCTGGCACTCATGGTAGCCGTATCAAAGGAAGCACGCCGACGTCTGGAAATACTCCAGACGAGGGCTGAACGTGAGGGAACCGCTGCACCGTCGACCAAGTTTGCCTACAACCGCTTTGCCGTGCAGCTGGAGGAGAACAAGCAGCTACAGGAGTTCACAGAGACCCAGAAGAAGACGTGGAACGACGAGCCCGAGTTTGTGGGACGGCTGCTGGAGCAGATTGAGTCGAGCCAGATATACAAGGACTACATGGAGAGCGACGAGGACAGCTATGCCGCCGACCGTGAGCTGTGGCGCAAGCTGTACCGCACGCTGATTCAGGAGAACGAAGACCTGGACCAGCTGCTTGAGACGCAGAGTCTGTACTGGAACGACGACAAGGAGATTGTCGACACCTTCGTGCTGAAGACCATCAAGCGCTTCGAGGAGCAGAACGGAAAGAACCAGGAACTGCTACCCGAGTACGACAGCGAGGAAGACAAGGAGTTTGCACGCAAGCTGTTCCGCGCCACCATCATGAACGCCGACGAGTATCAGCGCTACATGAGCGAGGCATCGCGCAACTGGGACTTCTCACGACTGGCCTACATGGATGTCGTCATCATGCAGATAGCCATTGCCGAGATGATGAGCTTCCCCAGCATTCCCATCAGTGTCACCATCAACGAGTTTGTAGACATAGCCAAGCTCTACTCCACCATGAAGAGCGGCGGCTACATCAACGGCATGCTCGACGCCATTGCCCGGCACCTCATCAATACCGGGCGGCTGATGAAGTCCATAGCTCCGCAGCGCTAACCGAAAAGCGCCCGACAGCAAACAGCAAGTACTAAACACTCAACAATAAACAAACAACAACAATGACAAGTATCATTTTAGCTGCCCAGGCAGCACAAGGTGGTAGCGGCATGTCCATGATCCTGATGATGGTAGCCATCTTTGCCATCATGTGGCTCTTCATGATCCGCCCCCAGCAGAAGAAACAGAAGGAAATCCGTAACTTCCAGAACCAACTCACCGAGGGTACACAGGTTGTCACCGGCGGAGGCATCTACGGCACCGTCAAGAGCATTGACCTGGCCAAGAACACCGTCGACGTGAAGATAGCACGCGACGTCGTCATCACCGTCGACAAGAGCTATGTCTTCAAGGACACGGCAAGCACCCCATTGCAGAAGTAAACAAGACTCGCCGGTATGAGCCATCTGAGTGCGGGCATACGTATCATCAGGAACTTCCTGTTCAGCCAAGCTAACAAGGAGTTCCTGGTTTTCATGTTCTTTCTCGCCATCTCGGGCACTTTCTGGCTGCTCATGACGCTCAACGAGACCTATGAGCACGAAGTGGCATTCCCCGTACACATTACCGGCGTACCCAAGGACATCATGCTCACCAGCGACGAGGTAGACACCGTACGCGTCACCATTCGCGACAAGGGTACACAGCTGCTGTCGTACCTCTACGACGAGAAGGTGAGGTACCTGAAGATAGGATTCAAGAACTACGACCGAGGCAACGGCACCGGCGTCGTGTCTGCTGCCGAGCTCCAGAAGCTGGTGCAACAGCGGCTGTCACAATCGGCCAAGATTGTTGCCGTCAAGACCGAGGCCCTACGATTCTATTATAATACGGGCGCCAGCAAGCGCGTGCCCGTGCGATGGACGGGACGCGTCATTCCCGAGCACATGTACTTCATCTCGCATGTAGGCTACTCGCCCGACAGTGTCACCATCTACGCTTCGCAGCACATGCTCGACAGCATCAATACTGTCTATACCGAGCAGCTCAACTATGCCGGATTCCGTGACACGCTCGACATCGTGTGCAGCCTGCAGAAGACCGAAGGTGTCAAGATGGTCCCCAACCGCATCAGTGTCACCTTCTTCACCGACGTACTCACCGAGGAGAGCATCGACAACATCCCCGTGACGGGCATCAACATGCCTGAGGGTATGGTGTTGCGCACCTTCCCGTCGCGCGTAAAAGTGAGGTTTGTGACAGGCGTCAACAACTACCGAAACATCAGTGCCAGCGACTTCACCATCGTGGCCGACTACAACGAAATCAAGGCTCACCCCTCGGAGAAGTGCAACCTCTACCTGAGACACACGCCGCCAGGCATCTCACGCGCAACGCTGGAGACCACACAGGCCGACTACCTCATTGAGCAGATGAACACCGAGGAATGAACAAAGGGTAAACATACACGAAACAATGAAGATAGGCATAGCAGGAGGCATAGGCAGCGGCAAGAGCTACGTTGCCAGGCTGCTGAAGCAACACGGCATCACCGTCTACGACTGTGACAGCGCCGCCAAGCGACTGATGCGCGAAGCCCCACAGCTGCGCCAACAACTCACCGACCTCATTGGCCCCGACTGCTATCTGTGCGACGATGACGACAGGACCAGCGAGCCCTGTCAGTGTCAGCAGACTAATGAGCCTCAGAAACTCCACCTCAACAAAGCGGCAGTCAGCCGATTCCTGCTGGCTTCCGACGACAATGCGCAGGCCATCAACGCCATCGTCCACCCAGCCGTCTTCGCCGACTTCGAACAAAGCGGCCTGCAGTGGATCGAATCGGGTATCATGTACGAGTCGGGCGCCAACCGCTACGTCGACCGCGTCGTCGTTGTCACCGCCCCCGAGGAAGTACGCATCAGCCGCGTCATGCAGCGCGACCACATCAATCGCCAGCAAGCACTCGAGTGGATGCAGCGCCAATGGCCACAGGACGATGTGCGCCGCCGTGCCGACTACGAAATCGTCAACGACGGAACAGCCGACATCAACGCACAGATAGAGAAACTATTGGAAACAATCAATCAAGATGTCGAAATATCGAAATAACGAAATAAAGAAATAACGAAATAAAAACAGAAAACAATGAAAGAAACCATTTTAGCTATCGCCGGCAAGCCCGGCCTCTACAAATTAGTATCACGCGGTAAGAACAACCTCATCGTCGAGACACTCGACAACACACATCGCCGCATGCCCGCCTTCGCCACCGACCGCATCACCTCGCTTGGCGACATTGCCATGTATAGCGAGACCGACGACGTGCCCTTGACCAAGATTCTCGACAACATGAAAAACCTCGAGAAAGGCAAGAAGGCATCCATCGACTACAAGAAAGCTTCGGCCGATGAGCTGCACGAGTACTTCACCAAGGTGCTGCCCGACTGGGACCAAGACCGCGTACAGAACAGCCACATCAAGAAGCTCATACAGTGGTACAACATCCTCATCGAAGCCGGCATCACCGATTTCGTTGACCCTGAAGAGGAAGCTGAAGAGGAAACGCCGTCTACCGACGATTCACAGCCTGCTTAATATCCTCTAACAAATCCTCACCAGCCTCGTGCGATTGCCGGATTGGAAAGAAAGGTGTAACTTTGCGCGCAAATAAAGAGAACATAAGCAATGAACACACTCCAACCATTCGGAAGTCCGCTCTACGTGATGCTCAAGCCGGCAGGACCGCTCTGCAACCTGGCCTGCAAGTACTGCTACTATCTGGAGAAGCAGAAGCTGTCCCCACAGAACAATTCTTGGGTCATCAGCAACGAGCTGCTGGAGGAGTTCGTCCGCCAGTATATCGAGGCCCAGACGTTGCCACAGGTGCTGTTCACATGGCATGACGGCGAACCGCTGACGCGTCCCATCTTGTTCTACAAACGGGCTTTGGAGCTGCAACGGCGCTATGCCCGTGGACGACAGATAGACAACTGCCTGCAGACCAACGGCACGCTGTTGACCGACCAATGGTGCGAGTTCCTGCGTGAGAACAATTTCCTTGTCGGCATCTCCATCGACGGGCCGCAGGAGTTCCATGACGAATACCGGCGTTCGCGTTCCGGAGCACCGTCGTGGCGCGAGGTGATGCGTGGCATCCGCCTGCTTCAGAAGCATGGTGTGGAGTGGAACGCAACGGCCGTCGTCAACGACTTCAATGCAGACTACCCGCTGGAGTTCTACCGCTTCTTCAAGGAGGTAGGCTGCAAGTACATCCAGTTCACTCCGGTGGTGGAGCGCCTCATGAAGCGCAGCGACGGCCTGACGCAGGCGCCCGGCTTGCAGGAAGGTGGCGAGGTGACCGATTTCTCTGTGACGTCAGAGCAGTGGGGCCGTTTCTGCTGTGCCGTCTACGACGAATGGGTGCGCCACGATGTGGGCGAGGTGTTCGTACAGCTGTTCGACGCCACGTTGGCCAACTGGGTTGGAGAACCGCCTGGGGTCTGTTCGTTATCAGACATGTGCGGCCATGCGGCAGTGATGGAGTCGGGCGGCGACGTCTATTCCTGCGACCACTTTGTCTATCCTGAGTACCGGCTGGGGAATATCCGTGAGCAGACACTGACAAGCCTGATGTATGGCGACAAACAACGTGCCTTCGCACGGCTGAAGCACGACACGCTGCCCCGCCAGTGCCGCGAATGCCAGTGGCTCTTTGTCTGTCACGGCGAGTGCCCTAAGAACCGCTTCATCCGCGACAAATACGGAGAGTCGGGGCTGAACTATCTCTGTGCTGGCTACCGTCAGTTCTTCGAGCATGTGGCTGCCGACATGGACTTCATGAAAGCAGAGCTGGATGCCCAGCGTCCGCCATCGAACATCATACTTTTTCGTAACTTTGACCCCCAATAACATAGAATTATAATGAAGGAAAAGAAAAGCACATTTCTTGGCAGAATGATGCTGTCGATACTCCTGCTGTCAGGGCTGACGACAACAAGTGAGGCGAAGAAGACGACGCTGAAGCCGCGACTGGTGGTGTGTACTGACATTGCGCCAGCTGAAGTGGAGCCTGACGATATGGAGTCGATGGTACACCTGATGGCGTATGCCGACATGTTCGAGATAGAGGCGCTGATAACGTCGGTTGGATGGAACTGCGATCCGTATCCAGGAGAGTGGTCACAGTATCTGTATCGCGTGATTGATGCCTATGAGAAGGACGTGCCAAACCTGATGAAGCGCTCTGGGCAGAATCATTTTCTCTCGCCGAAGAAGGAAAACGGATGTCAGGAAATAGGCTATTGGCCTTGTGCAGACTACCTGCGCAGTCGTGCCGCTATGGGTAGCATGTATGGTGGCATCCGCTCTATTGGCGAGCGCAACGACTCGCCAGGTAGCGAGTTGCTGATACGGCTGGCTGACGAAGACGACCCACGGCCCATCTATGTGGCAGCCTGGGGTGGAGCCAACACATTGGCACAAGCCATCTGGCGGGTGAAGCAGTCGCGTAGTGCGGACGATGTCTCTAAGTTCGTCAAAAAATTCCGTCTTTTCACCATCACCGATCAGGATATGGACTATGCTCACCGCATGGATCGTGCCCGCAGCTCACACATGTGGCTGCGACAGGATTTCAAGGATGAGCTGCAGTTTATATGGGACGAGGGTGCCTGGCAGGAACAATGCGAACTGGGCAAGCGGAACTGGACACAGCATCAGCAACACATCCAGACGAAGGGTGTGCTGGGCAAGGAATATCCTAACTATAAATGGGGTGTGGAGGGCGATACGCCGAGTTTTCTCTACGTGATACCCAACGGTCTGAACGACCCAGAAGACCCCACACAGGCAGGATGGGCAGGTTATCACGAACGCGGACTTTGTCCTGACTCGCTAACCACGGCCTGGACCAGTTGGCAGGAGCCTGGACGCAGCATCAGTGTGGGCTACAAGCAGCGGTTCTATATGGACGAACTCAACGACTTCATGGCCCGTATGCAGTGGGCCGACGAGGGTAAGGGCAACCGCAATCCGATGGTGGTAATAGACGGTCATCAAGGCCCATCGCCATTTGTAATAAAGGCAAAGGCAGGCGAGACCATTCATCTGGACGCCTCGAAGTCTAAAGACCCTGACGGCAACAACGTCCGATTCCAATGGTGGCAGCAACCAGAGATAGGAACAGCTAAGCTCACCATTGACGATGCCAATAAGAGCATCATCAACGTACACATTCCAGCAGATGCCGCAGACCAGACGCTGCACCTCGTTTGCGAGGTGAGCGACAACGGCGCCTTCAGTCTGAAGTCGTATCGAAGGATTATCGTCCAGGTAAAAACGAATGATTGAAATTAACACAGAAATAGAATGAAGATGAAGAAGATTATTGCTTGTTTTTTGGCCTCTTTAGGGCTGAATGCTGCCTGTGCACAGGCGAGTTATGAGAATGCCGACGTGAAGGAATTCGCTGCATTGACGGATGGCCCCAACGTCGTGGTGCTGGATGTGCGTACTGCCGATGAGTATAAGGAAGGACACATCGCGGGTGCCATAAACATTGACCAAGCACAAAGCGATTTCATAGAGAAGGCGAAGGCGGCGCTGTCTGCCGACAAGAAGATGGTGGGTACCAATCGTCACATTGCCGTATACTGCAGAAGCGGACGACGCTCTGCCAACGCTGCAGAGAGACTGGCAGCGGAAGGTTATAAGGCGGTGAACCTGAAGGGTGGCATCCTTGCTTGGAAAGAGGCTGGGATGCCTGTCACGACTGATACCTACGAGGTGGATGTATTCAAGACCAAAAGCGGCAAGACGGTGAAGTTCCACGCTTTGGTCCACGCCAGTATACGCATTGAGTATGATGGCAAGGAGATAGAGATTGACCCTGTGACGAAGCTTGGTGGCAAGACGATTGACTACACTGCTATGCCGAAGGCTGATTATATCTTTGTGACACACGAGCACGGCGACCACTTCGACAAAGAGGCCCTCAAGCTGCTGACAGGTGACAAGACCCAGCTGATAACCAACAAGCGTTGTGCGGACATGTTGGGCAATGGGCAAGTGATGAATAATGGAGACAAAAAGCAGATAGACGGTGGTTTCACCATTGAAGCGGTACCTGCCTATAACATTTCAGAGGGTCGCACACAATTCCACCCGAAGGGACGCGACAACGGCTATATCCTCACCATTGACGGACTGCGCATCTATATCGCCGGCGACACAGAGGATATTCCTGAGATGCAGGACATCAAAGACATCGACATTGCCTTTATGCCATGCAACCAGCCCTATACGATGACGACGGAACAACTGGTCAAGGCTGCAAAGACAGTCAAGCCCAAGGTACTCTTCCCTTATCACTACGGACAGACGGATGTCAGCGGAGTCCCGTCGCAGTTGAAGGACAGCGGGATAGAAGTAAGAATCAGGCATTACGAATGATTTCGTAATGCCTGAAAGTGTTATCATCCTAAAATCCGCAACTAATAGTGATGCTGACTAATTTTGCAGTTTGCCTCTCCATCTGACGATTGCCTTGCCACTGCAGACGTATTATGTATGGGTAGCGCCCCCCTTCCCCTTACCCCGTCAAGCATTACAGGGGCTTTATGGAATCACCTGCATAACTACGTGGAATCAGTTATACTAAAATCATGATATTTCCGTTT
>CAMVPA010000026.1 GCA_947169245.1 uncultured Prevotellaceae bacterium | reverse complement strand
TTCGCAAATGTCACTGCTTTCAGCATAGCCAGCAGAAGCAGAAATCGTCTGTAGTATTTCTGTTTCATATTACCACATCATCATGCGAAGTGTACGCTGAGCATCGCTTCGCATATCCTTAATCTTGTCATTATACTCTTTGTTTTCTGTAGCTTCAAGGAACTTCGTGAAGCAGTCGCGGGCTTTGTCGTGCTGTTTGAGGGCGACGTAACATTGCCCCATCTGGTAGGTGAGTTCATTCACATCTTTTTCTTCGGCATAGCGCATACATTCCTGCAGTTCATCTAAGCGGAAATCGGGTTCTGACTTCAGTTTGAAAGCCTCGGCTAGTTCTTTGTGAAGTCGAAACAGGGTTTTACGGTCTGGCATTAGCAGTTTTCTTGCTTCGTCAAGATAGGAAAGGGCCTCTGCGCCTAAACCTACTTTATTGCTGACAATACCCAATACAAAGAGGCAATAGGCATGATGATCATTTTTTTCATAAGCCCTATATAGATAGTCGTAGGCAGTAGAGTTGTTTCCCATCTGCCAATAAGTCAATCCAAGAGTGTAGAGAGTTCCGAAACAGGTATCGCCTATGGCCTCGAGTTTCTTTAATTCCGATAGAGCCAGATCATAGTTGCCAATGTTGTAATAAGCCTCTGCCAGTTGACGGTTAATGAGTATATGAGTGGAATCTCTTTCGCAGTATTTCTTGCAAATGTCAATCACCTTTTCTGGGAAACTCTTCCTGCCCATTATACCTTGCCAACCATTATTCAATCGGGGTGTATAGTCGGCTATCAGTGATGCGTCATACGGATTGCGCTTTAGTATCTCATCACCCCAATAAGCCAGAGAATCATTTTGGCCAAGTTGAGCAAAGTTGTTGTAGCAGAGACGCATATCATCTGCATGAAGGCTGTCAGCAGGTATTTGTCGCAGGCATTCGAGACTCTTATTGAAATAACCTCGCGAAGCCAGTCGGATGGCATCAATACGGAGGTCTTCAGGATTCTGTGCTAATGCCAAAATTGAGATAAAGACAGCAAATACTACTAATAATATCTTTTTCATTATTGTTTCTCTTTTTCTAATAGTGCTTTTATTTTATCAATGGCCAGTGTGATGCTGATGTTCTTGGCGATAATACGACCACTGCGATCCACGAGGTAGTTGTGAGGGATGGTCTTGATGTCAAGCGACTGATATTCTGGATACATTGCCCTCTTCTTATCATCGTATGCATAATAGTTATTGATCTTGTAGGGCCTGTCGGTTTGTGTCAGGTCTTTGTTGCGCATATCCTTTTCCTTAACGGTGCTCCACCACTGCTTGCGGTTTTCATCTATTCCTATCAGGCATACCGCCAAATCATCACGAAACTCCTGGGCAGCATAGCGAATATTTGGCATCTGGGCCATACACGGTTGGCACCACGATGCCCAGAAATCTACCAACACATATTTCCCACGAAACTCATTCACGTTACCAAGTGGCCCATTATACAGTTTCAGATTCATATAATCACCTACTTTCAGCGGTTTCATCGTAATCTTCTCGTCCTTCTGGAATCGCTCACTATATGCCCGAAGTTCCAAGGAACCCCAAATCTCAAAACTCTGTGCCGACATATATGTTCCCAACGTACTATCATTGACGAAGGCCTTCATAGGCGGATAATCAGGGAATCGCACCAAGAGCGAGTTCATCATATCGTCCACCTCCCTCTCTGTGTAAGGATAAAGCGTGGGATTTCGGCGGAAGGAATAGAACACATCGCCAGCAGCATCGATAACACTATACGGGCTCTTGCCAGAGCAGGCAAATTCTAAAATATAGCGTTCCCATTTGTCTTTCTCCTTTTGGGCAATGGCATTGATAGAATCTCGTTGGGCATCAGTCAGGTTATAGAGTTGCGACTGACTATTCTGATTGAGGTATTCTTGACGAAGACTATCCTTTTTATGCTGAAATCGCACCATTTCGAGTGTTGAAGGTGACCCCTCCACCTTATCAATATAGCGCATACGGAAGCCATCATCTTCGTCGCCAATATGGATGCTGAGACTATCGCCACCCTTCACCACGATGGGCACACACTGAGGACCACGACGCTGGAACAAGAGGTTTACATTATACTCGTATGGCACATAGCCATGCATCGTCCCTACCCGATGCAACGAGTCGAAACTGATAGAGTCGTGCAGTTGCATTTGTTGCTCAATCATCGAGTACATATACAACTTCTGCGGTTCGCTAGCAATAGCGGAATCGATTTTTACCGTCACTGCAAAACGGTTTTTAGGCACATCTGTCCAATTCTGAGCCATTCCAAATGTCGCGGCCGACAACATCGCCAACAGGAGCAGGAATCGTCTGTAATGTTTCGTCTTGTTCATATTCATTTCATTTTTTCTTATTTCGTGCTGCGAAGTTACGGAAAAGGGAGGAGAAAGTGTGCGGAGAGGACGAAAAAGTGGGGGCCGAGGGTGAAAGTCTGAACAAATGTTCAGGGTTTGGGTCGATTTTCGGTGTTTCTTCCTCATTTTGTCATCATATTCGTGGATGATGGGCTACGACTGAGGCAGGGAAAATGGAGATTCCTAAACCCCGACCTCGCCTTGTTGCAAACTAATTCCGATTCCTGAAGGTGTCAGGGGACAGTCCCTTGACACCTTTCCAACTCTTGCAGCAAGTTGTTGAGGATGTATTCGTCACTCTGCAGTTGCAGACCGCTGTCGGGATTGGAGAGCAGGGCATAGGTACGCGAGTTGTAGAGGATGTCGAGGGCGCGCTCGGTGTCGATGTCGAGGCGCTCGGCCAGCAGGGCTACGATGCGGCCCTCCTTGCGCCATAGTACCTGGTCTCTCATTGCGCGCCTCCTTTCTCCGTTACGGGTTCGGTGCCGACGAAGTGCAGGCAGCGGTCAACGATGGCCTGCCGGCTGATGCACATCTGGTGGGTGGGACGGGCGAAGCGCAGCTGGCCTATGGCCTGCTCGGCGGTGATGCGACCGGCGTAGTAGTCCTCGACGGTGTCGATGACCTGATCGTTGGCCACGCCGCCCTCGATGATGTCATAGTCGCGCCAAGGCTCCTCGCCACGACGGCTGCTGACCACGAAATCGAGCCACCGCTGGTCGTAGAGCTCCAGGCGGAGGCGACGCACGTCGGCGGGCAGCTGGCTCTCGTCGAACTCGTAGGTGGAGAGCAACGGCGTATCGGCGGCGCGGATGACGCACACACGGCGTGCCCATCGCTCGGCCTGCTCGCGCAGGCTGGTGACGTAGAAGTCCGGGCCGAAGTCCAATTCCTTGCGGCCGACACCCGTCAGAGGCGACGGAACGCTGACGTATGAACCGTGATAGAGCGTCGTCATCGCTGGTCTCCTTCCTTTGCGTGTTCTTTGGCGTCCCAGTTGCGTAGTGCCTCCTGCACATTCCATACCACGCCGTCGATGCTCTCGGCGTGCAGCGTGTCGTAGCAGTCTAGAAGAAGCCTCTTCACCAGTCCGTGGCGCTTCAGGCGATTGTGTAGCTCGGTGGCGGTGATGCCCATGCGCTGCGCTGTAGCACCGATGGCCAGTGTGACGAACTGCGTCTGTCTATAATTTATTGTATTCATATTGTCAGTTTATATTTTGATAGTTCATGAGTTTCAAACTCTTATGTCCCAATCCATTTCTTCTAGCATTGCAAATCTATTTGTGGCTGCAAAAATACACAAAAAACTCCAAATTCGATACCTCGGAATGTGAAAATCATATAAAACGAAGCGTATTTGTTCACTTTTATGTTCAATCGTGTACTCAATTAACCTAAATTCCGCAGCACTTTAATTTAACTTTCTTTATAAGAGAATCATGGGGACAGGTTGATTCATCATAACTTCTTTAGCTTATAGACGATTGAGTAAGGAAGGCCACTAACGCGTGATAATTGGCGAGGGCCAGCTGTTATCATCGTTTGAACGAACATCCAAAACACGGAAAGCATGACTGCCTACCACAACAGTATCTACAGAAACAACAGTTGCACATGATTTAAATGTGTCCCCCAACTTTAGACCGAAGTCATAGAGTAACTCCTTACCAGAACGATGGGGATAAGTTCCACAGCAGGAGGGAAATAATCAATAGATGTTTCACACTGCAAAGGTAACAAGAAATACTCTGTTCTCCAAAGAATAACCACAAAAGATAACGGTCTTCATTCTATGATTATAGATGATGACACTCTAAAAAAGTCCTGACTCATTGCTGAATCAGGACTCATGTCATGTTGACGGTTTAGGGAAAAACCGGAGGGATCAGAGCAGGTTCATGGTGTCGGTGGCAATCATCAGCTCCTCGTCGGTGGGGATGACGACGACCTTGACACGTGAGTCGTCGGCGGAGATGATAGCCTCCTCGCCGCGGACGTTGTTGCGCGACTCGTCGAACTTGATGCCGAGGAACTCCATGTCCTTGCAGACCTCAGAGCGCATGCCTATCTGGTTCTCACCGACACCGGCCGTAAAGACGACGACATCGAGGCCGCCCATAGCGGCAGCGTAGGCACCGATGTACTTCTTGATGCGGTAGAAGTACATGTCCTGAGCCAGCTGGGCACGGGGGTCGCCCTCCTTGGCAGCTTTCTCCACGTCGCGCATGTCGGAGCTGCCACCCGTCAGGCCAGCCACACCGCTCTTCTTGTTGAGCAGGTTGGACATGCCGTCGGCGTCGAGGCCGAGCTTTTTCTCGATGAATGTCACAGCGCCGCCGTCGATGTCGCCGGCACGGGTACCCATGACGAGGCCCTCGAGCGGGGTGAGACCCATGGAGGTGTCGATGCACTTGCCGTCCTTCACAGCAGCGATAGAGCCACCGTTGCCCACGTGACAGGTCACCATCTTGGTGCCCTCGGCGGGAATGCCCAGGAACTCGCAGGCACGAGCCGAGACATAGCGGTGGGAGGTGCCATGGAAACCGTAGCGGCGGATGCCGTACTTCTCGTAGAGCTCGTAGGGGATGGCGTACATATAGGCCTTCGGCGGCATGGTCTGGTGGAAGGCGGTGTCGAAGACGCCCACCTGGGGCAGACCCGGCATCAGCTCCTTCACTGCGTTGACGCCCTTCAGGTTGGCGGGGTTGTGCAGGGGAGCCAGGTCGGAACACTCCTCAAAGGCCTTGAGCACCTCGTCGGTGAGGATGACCGACTTGTTGAACTTCTCGCCGCCATGCACCATGCGGTGGCCGACGGCGTCAATCTCGTCGAGCGACTTGATGACACCTATCTCGGGGTCGGTGAGCAGCGATAAGATGAACTTCACGCCCTCGGTATGCTCAGGGATGTCGTGCATAATCTGCTTCTTCTCGCCATTGGCGAGCTTCACCTTCACGAAGGCACCGTCCAAGCCTACACGCTCGGCGCCGCCACTGGTCATCACACTCTTGTCGTCCATGTTGTACAGGGCGTACTTGATGGAGGACGAACCACAGTTTAATACTAATATTTTCATAGAGCGGGTATTATTTCTTGGAATCCATTGCCTGGCAGGCGGTGATGGCAATCATGTAGTAGATGTCGTCGACGGAGCAACCGCGGGAGAGGTCGTTCACGGGACGGGCGATGCCCTGGAGGACGGGACCGATGGCAATGGCGTCGCCGAGGCGCTGTACCATCTTATAGCCGATGTTGCCGACCTCGAGGTTGGGGAACACGAGGACGTTGGCCTTGCCGGCAATGTCGCTGCCGGGAGCCTTCTTGGCACCTACAGAGGGAACAAGGGCGGCATCAGCCTGCAGCTCGCCGTCGATCTTCAGCGTCGGGTCGAGCTCCTTGGCCAGACGTGTAGCCTCAATCACCTTGTCGCAAACCTCGTGCTTGGCAGAGCCCTTCGTCGAGAAGCTCAGCATGGCCACGCGGGGGTCTTCGAAACCGGCCACTGCCTTAGCCATGCGGGCGGTACATACGGCAATCTGAGAGAGCTGGGCGGCATCGGGCATCGGGGTCACGGCGACGTCGGCCACGACGAGGACACCGTTCTCGCCATACTGCTTCTGCTTCGAGATGAGCAGCAGGCCACCGCTGACGCAGGTGATGCCGGGTTCGCACTTGATAATCTGCAGGGCAGGACGCAGCGTGTCGCCAGTCGTTGACAGGGCACCCGAGATCTGACCGTCGGCACCCTCGGTCTTGATAATCATACAGCCCAGATAGAGGGGGTTCTTAATCAGCTTGCGAGCCTCCTCGATGGTCATGCCCTTCGACTTGCGGATCTCAGCCAGCTTCTCGGCCAGTTCCTCGCTACGCTCGTAGTTCTCGGGGTCGATGAGTGTGGCCTTGCCAATGTTCTGCAAGCCCTTCTCCTTAGCGAGAGCCTCCACCTTAGCGGGGTTGCCAATGAGGATGATGTCAGCAAGTTCGTCAGCCAAAGCACGGTCGGCTGCACAGAGTGTACGCTCCTCCTCAGCTTCGGGGAGCACGATGCGCTGCTTGTTTGACTTAGCACGCGCAACAATTTGACTCAGTAAATCCATAGTTTGTTTCTTATAATAAATGATTTTGGAGTTGTCATGGGACTGCAAAATTACGAAAATTATCCGAATAGCGCAAACATTAGCACAGTTTTTTCCCCGAAGGCTCTTGTAATTCGTTTTTTTTGGCTAATTTTGCACGCTGTAAGCGTGCGAGAACGGACAGCGCCATGGCAAAGAGCAGCTCTTTGCACTCGTCCAGCGCCGTCCTTGCAGCCTGAAAACGTAAAACAATGAAGGAAAAACTGAAGCTGCTGAGTCCAGCCATATTACTGACAGCCCTGCTGGTCATTGCCTACTGCCTCCTGAGATACGAGAGCGACTATCTCTGGAAAGCACAGGAGCTGAACCTGCATCTTGACACACCGCTGTTCCTGAAGCAGCAGATGGTGGAGGCCGGCGGTCTGCTGATGTGGGCTGGAACGTGGTTCACCGAGTTCTTCTACCATGCATGGATGGGCGTCGGTCTGCTGTGCCTGTGGTGGGCACTGCTCATGTTCGTGGCAGGCCGGGCGTTCCGCATCCCGATGAAGTGGGCCACCGTTCTGCTTGTCCCCGTGGCAGCACTGCTGGTGACCGACGTTGACCTGGGCTACTGGATTTACTACTTGAAGCTGCGGGGCCACTTCTTTGCGGCAACCATCGGCACAACGGCGGCCGTAGGCAGCACGTGGCTGTTCCGGCTGGTGCCGCAACGGCTGTTCCTGCGCCAGGCCTACATCGTCGTGAGCACCGCCGTGCTCTACCCGCTGATAGGTTTCTACGGACTGCTGTCCACGCTGCTGATGGGCGTGCTGGCATGGCGACTCGACGACATGAACCGCATGCAGAAGGTGCTGACGTCGCTCGTGGCGGTGTTGAGCATCGGCGTCTTCCCGCTGTTCTACTACAACTACGTGTTCTATCAGACGAACATCGTGAACATCTGGTGGCAGGGGCTGCCGCTCTTCGTCATCGACCAGGAGTACGCTACGTACTACGTACCTTATTATATATTAGCCGGTTCGCTCGTGGCGATGGCCCTACTCTACCGACGCCAGCCCGAGACGCAGGTGAAGTCGCCCCTCAAGTGGGGCGTCTGCCAGGTGGTACTGCTGGCCCTGCTGGTATATGGCGTCAACGTCTCCTGGTACAAGAACTACAACTTCCACAAGGAGCTGGCCATGCAGCACAAGATGGAGAATCTTGACTGGGAAGGCGTTCGCGAGGAGGCTGCCGTCCAGGACGACGAGCCGACACGTGCCATCGTGATGATGAAGAACCTGGCACTGTTCCGTCTGGGCCGTCAGGGCGACACGATGTATAACTACAAGACTGGCGCCAAGACCAGCGACGCCCCCTTCCCCGTCTCGATGGTCGAGGTGGTGGGCATACCGCTCTACTTCCACTACGGCCAGTACAACTACTGCTACCGCTGGTGTATGGAGGACGGCGTGGAGCGCGGCTGGCGTGCCAAGACGCTGAAGTACTTCATACGTTGCTCGCTGGTCAGCGGAGAGCCACGCGTCGCCAGCAAGTACATCAACCTGCTGAAGCACACCCGCTACCACCGCGAATGGGCCACGCGCTACGAGGCACTGCTCGACCACAACAAGCTGCAGGCCGACCCGGAGTTTGAGCCCATCATCCACCTGACACATTCCGAGGACGTGCTGAGCAGCGACAACACCATTGTCGAGAAGTTCCTCATGACTCAGTTTGTCAACCAGTCAAGTCCCGACACGCTCTACCAGGAGCAGGCCGTCTACTCGGCGCTGTGGACGAAGGACATTGCCACCTTCTGGCGCAACTTCTTCCCCTACGCCCAGAGCCATCTCGGCCAGCGCATGCCGACGCACTTCCAGGAGGCCGCATTCCTCTATGGCAACCTGGAGCACCAGGTCGACATCAGCCACATGCCTTTCGACAAGGGCGTCGTCCAGACCTACAACGACCTGATGAAGGCGGCCAAGGAGTGCTCCTACATGAACGAGGAGCAGATGGGGCATGCGCTCTATCCTCGCTTCGGGCAGACATACTACTACGAGTACTATTTCATCAGGAACCAGAAGCTGTATTAACTGAGAGGTAAGAGGTGAGAGGTAAGAATATTAGAAGTAAGATGAAGAAGACGATATACATGATGGCGATGATGCTGGTGGTGCTGACAGCCTGCCACAACGCCACGGTGCCCGAGACCTTCACAAAGGTGGACAAGGCGCCGAAGATATACCCAGACTACACGGACGTCACAGTGCCGGTGAACATAGCGCCGCTGACGTTCGAGTGGGACGGCAACTGCGACGAGATTGTGGCGCGGCTGCGTGCCGGCAATGTCGAGGTGGTGAGCGGCGGCAACGCCGTGCAGCCCAGCATGGACGAATGGCACGAGCTGACGGCACAGGCCGCCGGCCAGGCCATCAGCGTCGAGGTCTACGCCCGCAACGGCGACGAATGGAGGGGCTACCGCCCGTTCAGCATCTACGTCTCGAAAGACAGCATCGACCCCTACCTGAGCTACCGTCTCATCTCGCCCTCCTACGTGGCCTACGAGGAGCTGACGCTGAACCAGCGCTGCCTGGAGAACTACGACGAGGAGGTGATGGTCGACAACATGCTCTGCGGCACAGAGATTGACGGCCAGTGCGTCAACTGCCACAACTACCAGCAGTGGAACCCCCGGCGCATGCAGTTCCACGCCCGTCAGAGCCACGGCGGCACGGTCATCAGCTATGACGGCAAGTTGCGCAAGATCAACATGCGTCACGACTCCATACTCTCGGCGGGCGTCTATCCCACATGGCACCCGTGGCTGCCGCTCATCGTCTACTCCACCAACAAGACCAGCCAGAGCTTCCACACCCGCAACCTGAACAAGATTGAGGTGTTCGACGACGGCAGCGACCTCATAGCCTACGACGTGGAGAAGAACGAGGTGACCAACATCGAGAACGACTCGACGGAGTTCGAGGTGTTCCCCTACTGGGCACCCGACGGCAAGACGGTCTACTACTGCAGCGCACACTTCGAGTACCTCGACACCATCGAGCACTCCGTCGAGGTCATACGACGCGCCAAGGAGATCAAGTATAACATCTACAAGAAGAGCTTCGACCCCGAGACCTACACCTTCGGCCCCCGCGAGCTCGTCTTCGCCGCCGACAGCCTCGGCAAGAGCGCCACGCTGCCCCGCATTTCGCCCGATGGCCGTTTCCTGATGTTCACGCTCGGCAACTACGGCGTCTTCCACATCTGGCACCATGAGGCCGACTTGTGGATGATGGACTTATCGAGCGGCGAGGTACGCAACATAAAGGAGATCAACTCCAACGACACCGAGAGCTACCACTCCTGGTCCAGCAACGGACGATGGGTGGTCTTCAGCAGTCGACGAGGCGACGGCGGCTACACACGCCCCTTCATGGCTCATATCGACGCCAACGGACACGGTTCGAAGCCCTTCGAGCTGCCACAGGCCGACCCTGACTACCACCGCCAGTTCATGAAGAGCTACAACATACCGGAATTCATGAAAGGCCGCGTCGAGGTGACACCACAGGCCTTCGCCCGCGTGCTGAAAGCCAGCGACGGCGAACCGGTGAAATACGTGAGCACCCTACGGACTAAATGAGAAAGGACAAAGGGAAAGGACGAAAAAAGAAGGATAAAGAATATAGAGTAAAACAAGATAATGGATAAGTACACTATCATCACCGACAACGGACAGGGACTCTTCGCCGAGCGCCTGACGGACTTGTATGCCAGCGTCAGCCACTACTTAGAGACCGAACGGGAAGAGGGCCGTACGCTGAACTTCACGAAGATATTCCTGAGTGACATAGCCAACCAGCACGACGAGCTCTGCCACTCGCCGCTGATGACCGACATCATCGAGAACACAGCACACACCATCATTCAGCAGTCGCCGATAGGCGGTGTGAAGATTGGCCTGCTGCTGAAGACCAGCGACGAGCCTCAGGCCTTCACGCTGCAGAGCCTGCGACTGACCGACGACGAGATATCGAACTTCGGCTCCTACGTCCAGACCATCATGCTCTTCGACAAGTACATCGCCCTGCTCAAGCAGAAGGGGCTGAACCTGAAGGAGCACTGCGTCAGGACATGGATCTACGTCCGCGACATCGACACCAACTACGACGGTGTGGTGAAGGCCCGCAACGACGTATTCCGCCAGCACGGACTGACCATCGAGACGCACTTCATCGCCTCGACGGGCATCGGCGGACGCGCACTGGGCAAGAACGTCTGCGTGGCCATCGACTTCCTCACGGCCAGCGCCATCCGTCCCGAGGACAAGCTGTTCCTGCATGCACTCGACCACCTGAATCCCACCCATGAGTATGGTGTGGCCTTTGAGCGCGGCGTTCGCATCACACTGCCCCAGAAGTACCAGTACTTCATCTCGGGTACCGCCAGCATCAACAACCACGGCGAGGTCATCAACATAGGCAACGTCACCAAGCAGACGGAGCGGCTGCTCGAAAACATCGGGGCACTGCTGGCCGACGGCGACGCCACGCTGGCCGACGTGCGCTACTTCATCATCTACCTGCGCGACCTGGCCGACGCTGCCGTCGTTGACGACTACATGGAAAATCATCATCCCGGCGTGCCGCGAATCATCACGTACGCCAAGGTCTGCCGTCCGGCATGGCTCGTAGAAATGGAATGTATAGCAGAAAAGGAGCGATAACGCTCCTTTTCTCTTATTTCTCAACTATCACCTCTCCTATTCCAGATTCTGCGTCAAGATGCTTTCCAGCTCCTCAGCCGACAGGCGCAGCTGGAAGTTACCGCGTATGGCAACAGAGATGGAACCGGTCTCCTCGCTGACAACGATGGCAATGGCATCGCTCTCCTGCGAAATGCCAAGAGCCGCACGATGGCGCAGCCCCAGTTCCTTGGGAATGTCGAGGTCGTGGCTCACCGGCAGAATACAGCCGGCAGCCTTAATGTGCTTCCTCGACACCACCATAGCACCGTCGTGCAATGGTGAGTTCTTGAAAAAGATGTTTTCGATGAGTCGCTGGTTGATGTCGGCATTGATTACCTCGCCCGTCCTGAAAACATCGTCGAGCGGCGACACACGCTCCACAACGATGAGTGCTCCCACCTTGCCCTTCGACATCGAGAGGCAGGCCATGACAATCGGAATGATGATCTGCTTCTGTTCCTGACGGTTCTTCTCGGTCTTGCTCCTCGACGAGAAGAGGTCTGATATCTTACGGAAACGCTGGTGAGCACCCAGGTTGTAGAGGAACTTGCGTATCTCCTCCTGGAACAGCACGATGATGCCAATGACACCCACCGACACCAGCTTGTCGAGAATAGACCCCAGCAGGCGCATCTCCAGAATCTGCGACACAAAGAGCCACACCATGACAAATATCATGATGCCAACAAAGGCATTCAGTGAGCGCGACTCGCGCATCAGCCGGTAGATGTAGTAGAGCATCAGCGCCACCAGCAGAATGTCAATGATATCCTTCAGCCCTATCTCAAAGAACACGGCGCTATTATACTATTTGACTATTTACAATTTGACTATTGACGTCTGACCAAATTTTCACACTCTCGACAGCCTCACGAACATCGTGGACACGCAGGATGGAGGCGCCCTTCATCAGGGCAATGGTGTTCAGCACCGTCGTACCGTTGAGCGACTCGGCAGGCGAGAAACCCAGCTTACGGTAGATCATCGACTTGCGCGACACACCAACCAGCAAAGGCAGTTCCATGACCAGCAGGCGTTCCATCTGTGCCATCACCTCGTAGTTCTGTTCCAGCGTCTTGCCAAAGCCGAAGCCCGGGTCAAGGATGATGTCTTTCTGTCCCAGGTCACGCAGCTGTTGCACCTTGTCGGATAGCGTCAGCAGCATGTCGCGCAACGTCCCTTCCACCGATGTCAGCACGTAGGGCACACCCAGTTTGGCCACCAGACGGAACATGTCCTCGCAACCACCGCTGACGTCGTTGATGATGTCGGCTCCGAACTCCTCGACGGCCATGCGGGCCACGTTAGGACGGAACGTGTCTATCGACAGCACCACCGACGGGAAGTCCTTACGTATGGTGCGCAGTCCCAGGCGCAGCCTCTGCATCTCATCGGCCTCGCTGGCCAGCACCGCATCAGGGCGCGTCGAGCAGGCACCAACGTCGACAATCGCCGCCCCTTGGCCGACGATGTCGCGCACACGTACAATAATTTCACGCTCCGTCTGAGCACGACTGTCGCTATAGAACGAGTCGGGCGTCACGTTCAAAATGCCCATCACCCGGGGCACCGAGAGGTCAACGAGTCGACCTTTGACGTTTATGCTATAGTCCATTTCGGTGGCAAAGATACGAATTATTTCTCATTTCCCCCCCATTCCTTCCCCTTTTTTTTGCCGCCATGCCATGAAAAAGGGGCAGAGACAGGGAAGGATATGCAAAGCCGAAGGCTTCCACCTGCCTCATTCCGGGAAATCATACACCAGATATTGCACGTTAGGCTCGGTGGGATAGTTGGTGAGTCGCCCTGAGCGCGTGATAAACGACAGTATGCCGTTGTATACACTGTTGCCGAGCGCGTATAGGTTGCCGTAGATGTTGATGTAGTGAATACGCCGTGCATCATAGTTCAACAGCCGCTCTATGTCGATGACCGGCATGCCGTCGATGAGAACCAGTGACGCCAAGTTGGAGGGGGTGTTGTCAAGATGGACCATCAGCCGTGGCACACCGTTGATTTTCCTTTTGCTGACAAAGTTGACATATTCAAGGAGCACCTCCCTGATTGTGAGGAACTGGCGGTACTCGTCAAGATTATAACTCAGGTCGGGCTTGGTGCCAAAAGCTGTCGCGTCATAGTCTGACGGCTCTCCGGCAGTCTGGTACTCGTCACCGGCTTCTGCCATGGCGGCATGGTCGCCCAATTGCAGTTCGCGCCTGTCAGTCGCAATGACTGACTGATGCTGCTGCATGGCAACGGAGCGGGCTTCCACCTCACTGCGCTTGTAGTGAAACACGAGATGCGGGAGTCGCTTCGGGAGCAGGAGGGCGTAGGGGCTGATGACCTCGATGGACAGGCTCTCGCCGGTGGACGACATGGCTGAGAGCACTATCGGTTGCCGGCCATGGACATCGTAGGTGTAGAACAAGGCCAAGGTATCGTTGACCATCTTTCCCTCAAAATAATGTATCTGCTTGCCTACGATGCTTAGGGACGGGCGAATCTGGCTGCTGCTGAAGGTGTGGCCGTCATAGTTATTCTTAACGCGTGCCTTAACGATATGGCCTTCTATCTCTCGCTCATCGACAGGAATGGCAGAGGGTGGAAGGCGGAGGGTAGAAAGGCTACGGATAGGCAAGCTTTGCCCCGGAGCATTGTCTGTCGCGGGATAGCTCAACGAGTCGGGATGTGCTATATTCACCCATTCGATGTCGTCGTCCTCGCTTCGGTGAAGAGGGTTGATGACTGCGACCAGCCGGTGAGACACTTGGGCGTCGTTACGCATATATACCGACAACTGATAGTATCCGCTGTGGAGGTCGGCAGGCAGCTCGATAGTGCCCGTTCCCCGCCCTGCATGGAGGCTTATGATAACGCCGGCAGCCAAGTCGTGCGTATCACACAGCTCGGCGTAGGCTATTTGGTGCGTGGGTGCGGAGTTGTGGGGTTGAGGGGTGTCGTCAGTCACACTGACCAGCATCGGCTCTCCTGCAAGATACCATGTACGGTCGGTCTCAAAAGTCGCGGCAAAGGCGCTATGGGCAAGCGCCGTCGCAGCCATCAGTGACAGCACTCTGCTATTCATCTTCTTGACCATCATCGCTATCGTCATTTTCATCATCATCATCATCATTATCATCATCGTTATCGTCGTTGTCTTCATCCAGCCTCCAGAAATCGGGCTCTTCGGCAAAAGCGCCTGTTTTGCAAACGTTGAGCTGTCGTTCGTATGCCCACGACGTTGACAACCTGCCGTGGAATTTCCTGTTGTCTATCCATTCGCACAGGAACATGTGTTTTTCTACCATTCTGCGGCAATCATTCTCGTCACAGCCATAGAGCCAGATGAGGTCGTCTTTCTGCGGAGGACGGACGACGAAGAAGTCATAGTCGTGGAAGAAGAACCTGTGTTCGCTCTTGTTCAACGAGCATCCCACGAACCCGATGACTCGTTTTTGTGAGGTGAGGCAACGGATGTTGGTGGGCAGCGCCGACGGCTGCGGAGTGAACAGACCTCCCATCTCCGAACTGGCCTGGCGGCGTGCCAGCTCATACTCGTACTCGGCCTTTGTGATGGCGCGCTGATGCACCATGCCGCTATACTTGTAAAACAGACGCTCGTCGGTACGGTCGATTTCGTAGAGCTTGAGCCTCTTGATGTGCTGTCCCTGATAGTTTGTGCTTGCGCCGACATGGATTGTATTGTTTACCGCATACTTCCAGCCGCATGGCGGAAACTGGTTTTTCTTAGGGATTGCTTTCATGGAATCAATGTCGAAATAGATATTGGTGGTGTGCTCCGGGCGCACTTCCCATGTCTCGTCGTACGTCCACGAATAGTATTTCGCCTTGTCCGTCTCCGTCGGGGCGTCGGGCGTGACGAGCACGTCGATATTGCTCTGGCGAGTGTCCTGCGCCCCGGTTACTTCTGCTATCTTCTCGGTGGGAAGAGGCTTCTGTGGTTCCGATTCGTAGACCTCGCCTTCGGTCTCAATATGCAGATAATATTCTGCGTCAGGCGAGAGCTGGCCTATCTGGCAGTAGTAACAGTCGCCGCCATACTCCGCCGTGTACTCGGAGCCGTCGGTTCCGCGGACAGAGACGTTGGCCCCCCTGACCAGAGGTGTGGACGTGAAGGTTTGATACAGCCCGGTGTCGAACCCTGTGCTGGCATAGTCGCTCCATATATCCGCTTGGCTGTTTCGGATGGGCAGCGAACGCGACAGCACGAACTTACTCATTTCTCCGGAACATATCGTACCTTCAACAACGAACAGGTTGGTATCATCGTCTGGAATGTCGGCATCATATTCCTCAATGCACCCCGACAGTGTGCACACGACGAAAAGTAAAAAGGTGAAACGGTAATAGGACATAACTTAGTTGAATCGCATGTTAAGTGAAACGTATGGAATGGCAGTGCCAAACACGGAGATTTTATAGCCCTGTATATCCTCCCACTTGTTGACGTAATAGATGTTGTAGACATTCTTGCGTGCAAGGGCATTATAAACACCTATGGAGAACGACGTGTGGAGAAAGCTTGTCAACTTGTGGGTCGGCTCTATGTTGAACGCAACGTCCAGCCGCATATAGTCAGGTATGCGGTATGTGTTGCGGCCGGTGTAGTAGGGCATGTATTTATGATAGTACGAGTCGTAATACTTGCCGGCAGGCACCGTCGTCGGACGGCCTGTGGCATAGTTGAAGTAGCTTGAAAAGCTATACCGTTCGGTAAACTTATAGTTGAGCACGGCTTTCACTTCATGGGGCCGGTCATACTCTGCCGGATACCAGTCGCCATTATTCAGAGGCATGGCCACCCGCTTGTCGTCCTGGCGGAGCAGCGAGCGTGCGAATGTATAGCTTACCCATCCGTTCAGCTTCCCGATGGGTTTCTTTGCCTGAAACTCTATGCCGTAGGCTTGTCCCTTTGTCTGTATGACGTCGGTCTCAAGGTGGTGGTTCATCAGCAGGACTGCCGAACTGCGATAGTTGAGATAGTCGCTGACACGCCTGTAGTACACCTCTGCCGAGAGCTCGTAATGCTTGTCGGCCGTTTCATGATAGATGCCCGCAGCCAGCTGCCAGCCTTTCTGAGGCTTGATGTTGGGGTCGGAAAGTTTCCATACGTCAGTGGGCGACATGATAGTTGTGTTCGACACCTTATGGATATACTGGTGCATGGTGTTGAAACCTGCCTTCAACGAAAGGTTCTCCTTGAGAGCATAGCGGGCCGACAAGCGCAGCTCAGGCCCGTGATAGGTCTTGACGATACCCGTCTCATGGTGTGTCTCAACCAGCGTGTTCTCCGACGGCAAATCGCCGTCCATATAACAGTTCACGTCGCGGGGACCAAGCGCATTGAACATCGTGCAACGCAATCCGGCAGACACCGACAGCACGTCGGCGAACTGACGCTCATAGTCAATATAGACAGCACTCTCCAGCGCCTTCTCCCGTTCTATCCGGTCTGACGTTACAACCGATTTCTCACCCACGGGCTCATACTTGCCACCCAACACATTGTAATGCAGCACGGAGAGTCCGTATGAAAGGACCTGCTTTTCCGTCAGACGCTGACGAAGATGCACCTTGCCCCACACCTGGTCAATACCGCAACTCAGCCGCGCCGCCATGTAGGAATTGTTCCTGTCCTCGTTGAAATAGTCGTAGTGGTCGAGTCCGGCTGTCAGCGTAGCTGTCAGCTTCTCGTTCAGGAGAGAGCGCCACTCAGCAGAGACGTTACGGTTCTGATAGCCGTAGTTATCCTCCGAGCTGAACGAGAACTTGTCATTGCTCAAGTAGCCGTAGACCTTGAGACGGTGCATGTCGCTCAACTTCCATGTCAGTACGCCACCGTAATCGTAAAAGTTGGCAGCGCCGTCCTTATAGCCGCTGTCCTCCGGCAGTTTTTTGAGAATCCAGTCGCTGTAGGTAGTACGGCCGTTCAGCAGCAGCGACACATGATTCTTGACGATAGGTATCTCGAGATTTGCCTTGCTGGTAAGCACGCCGATGCTTGCCTGTCCGGTGAACTTCTGCATGTTGCCCTCTTTCGAGGTCACCTTTAGAACACTGCTGATTCTGCCTCCATATTCCACGGGAACACTCGACTTGAACAACTCCACATCACCCACAGCATCAGAGTTGAACGACGTAAACAGTCCGAACAGGTGTGACGGGTTATAGACGGTGCCACCATTGTATAATATCAGGTTTTGGTCAGTGGCGCCTCCCCGCACGTTGTAGCCACTCGAAGCCTCTCCAACGGTAGTGACACCAGGCAGCGAAAGCACTATCTTCACAATGTCGGCCTCACCTAAGGCCGATGGGATGTTCTTCAATACCTGGGGATTGAATTTCTCGGAACCCATCATCATGTTGTTCACAGCCGACGGACGACCACCGACAACAACAATCTCGGCCAGTTCCTGGTCATCGGCAATACTCGCCTTGGCTTTCTTCACACCCGGCACCACATAGACCCTTGCCCTTGACGTGGCAATTGCCATACGGACAGAATCATTGTCAAGAACAGGAATGCCGGGAAGAAGCTTCAAGAGGTGTGATTCGGGGGTTCGAGTGTCGGAGGTACGAGGGGACGGGGGTGCGGGGGGACGAGACATGTCTGTGGAAGGAGTATTCTCGCGTCCACGTACTTCCATTCCCCCGTCCTCCTGATTTACCGAGACACTCTGAATTAACTGCACCAGGCTGCTCTCCCGGTCACTCCTCGAAAAGGAGAGACCATTCTCCTTCGCAAACTGCTTGATCTGCTTCTTCTGTTCAGGAAAGAGCTTGGCCACGTCCGACGCATGCTTCACACGATGCGCTTCACCGTCGGGAGTAACGAGCGTGTAGTGCTCTTCGGTATAAAGAATCTTCAGGTGTTTCTGCTTCTCAACGATTTTCTCGCCGGTATCTGCCTTCCACACACTGTGGTAGAGCCGGACGCCCGAAGCTCCCTCCCCGTCATACAGCAGAGCCGCATATCGCAGGCTGTTCTCAGGATCGTGCACATATCTGTAGCCATCCATCTCAAACCAGTCAATATGCTCCTGCTGAGGCAGACAGTAATACTGTCCCACGGGAGACAGGACAATAACCCTCTGCTTCAACTGGTCATAGCGAAGCAATACATTGTCGTAGACCACACCATAATAGCTGACACGGCCCTTATATACATTCGTATTACCTTTATAATACGGAGAATCATGCCACACCGACTTCTGGTACTGCGGTTCTATCGGTCCTACATACAGCCGGGCAAAGTCGGAAGCAGCAGGAGTGAGATTACGGGCGGGCAACCGCACTTCGTGATTGACATACTCCTGCGCCACATTATTCTGTACGAAAGCCATCATACAGACAAATACCACCAAATACTTTTTCACGTCTTTACGTTTATTCGCTATGCTGTTTTTACAAGCGTTTCTTTTCTTCATCTTTCTACATATATATAATCGCACAAGTGAGGAAAAACTGCACAAAGGCAGTGTAGATTTAACATAGTTTCACGTTCGGCCGTACTATTCCAGTCCGTGCGGACCTACTTCGTGACACAATCACCGTCAGGCAATTAACAAACTGGTGAAAAAATGGCGGATATTCTTGCTTTTCTGCTCCTTTTTTTGTACCTTTGACGGCCAAATACATGAAGACAATGAACATCAAGGAACTCTACAAGCTCTATCAGGAGCACCCCTGCATCACGACCGACAGCCGTGACTGCCCTCCGGGAAGCATCTTCCTGGCACTCAAAGGCGAGAAATTCAACGGTAACCAATATGCAGCACAGGCTCTGGAAAAGGGCTGTGCCTATGCCATAGTAGATGAAGCCCCCCTTACCCCCCCCGAAGGAGGGAAACAATACCCCGTTTACACCCTTGACAATCTCCCCCCCCTGGGGGGGACTGAGGGAGGCTTTATTGTTGTCAACGACTGCCTCCAAACCTTCAAGGACCTGGCCCGCGAGCACCGCCGCCAGTTCCACATTCCCGTCATCGGCATCACCGGCACCAACGGCAAGACGACCACCAAGGAGCTCATTGCCGCCGTGCTGCAACAGAAGTACAACGTGCTCTTCACCCAGGGCAACTTCAATAACGACGTCGGCGTGCCCAAGACGCTGTTCCGGCTGACCGCTGACCACGACATCGCCGTCATTGAGATGGGGGCCAGCCACCCCGGCGACATCAAGACGCTGGCCGAGACGGCCGAGCCCACTTGCGGCCTCATCACCAATGTAGGGCGTGCCCACCTGCAGGGCTTCGGCTCGTTCAAGAACGTTGTCAAGACCAAGGGCGAGCTCTACGACTTCCTGGGCCGTCGCGGCGAGAGTCTCGTCTTTCTCAATGCCGACAACGAGCGTCTGGTCGACATCCTGCCCGACAACGTATGGGTGGCACCCTACTCCACCAATCTTGACAACGTCGAGGGCTGCACCGTGGGGCAGGTCGTCAGCTGCGCCCCGTTCCTCAAGTTCCGCTGGCGTGAGTCTGACACCAACCTCGAAGAGAAGAATGAAGAACGAAGAGTAGAGAATGAAGAATCGGCTGACGCCAACACCCAACACCCGATACCCAACACCCAACACCCAATATGGTACGAGGTGCAGACGCAACTCATCGGCGCCTACAACATCGACAACATGATGGCTGCCATCGCCGTAGGTCTGAATTTTGGTGTAGAGCCCGAGCTCATCAACAAAGCTCTCGAGGCCTACAAGCCCTCGAATAACCGCTCACAGCTGACGGTAACAGAAAAGAACCACCTGGTCGTCGATGCCTATAATGCCAACCCGTCGTCGATGCGCGCCGCCCTCGACAACTTCCGCCTCATGGACGTCAAGCCCAAGATGGCCATACTCGGCGAGATGCGCGAACTGGGCAACAGCAGCCACAAGGAGCACCAGAAGATCATAACACAACTGGCCGAGAGCGGTCTCGACCAAGTGTGGCTTGTCGGCGACGAATACGCCGACCTGCTCACGTCCCAGCCCTCACTCCTCACCGCTTACAGACTCTTCAACGATGTAGAAGAGGTGAAGGCCGCCATCCAGGCCGAGCAGCCCCAGGGCTACTACATTCTCATCAAGGGCTCCAACAGCACCCGTCTCTTCCAGCTTCCCGAGCTGCTATAATGCGGGTTCCTCGTTGAGGTCGTCGAAACGGAAGAGGCGGTCGCCCAGCAGGATGACATCGCCCGAGTGGAGCTCGATGGGACGGCTGGCGCGGACGAAGGTCGACTTCATGTCGCTGTGGTCCTCAATGTACCAGCGGTTGTCGATGTTCACAAGGCGTGCCTGCTCCTTGCTGGTGATGGTCTTGTTGGTGCGGTCGGTGTTGCTGCGGTTGAGCTTCACCTCGTGGCCCTCGTAGCGTTCAGCGTAGGGCATGATGTCCTCATTACTCTCGGGAATCATCATCAGCGAGAATCCGCCACGGGTATTCTCATCGACATAGACGGGCTCACCGTCGGCTGCGCTGTGCCCCTTGCGCGGAGGCAGGGTACCGCGCTGCAGTCCCACGGTTCCGCTGAGTATGGCCTTGGAGTCTTTCAGCGACTTGGCTTCATCACTACCATTCTTCTCACCCTCAAAAGGATGATGACACTGGAGGCAGGTCTTTGCATCGTCGGCATTGACCCATCCACAAATAAGGCATCTTTTCATAGCTAAAACGTTTTATTATGCTTTTGCTCAAGTTTAACAGACAGTTTTACGGCGCAAAGATAGGCAATTTTATTCAGTTCTCCAAATTTTTTGACTGATAATCAGAAATAATGATTATCTTTGCACGGTCATGAAGAAGATTGCAGTGTGGCTACTGGGCGGACTGCTGGCCATCACGGGATGCCAGCGGCCGACTCTCCGGGAGACAGAGATGCCCGGAGAGAGTCAGTCCGTGTACTACTGGCGCACGGACCTGAGTCTCGATTCTGCTGAACGGGCGTTCCTGCGTGCGCATAATATTAATAAGGTGTACTGCCGCTACTTCGACGTGGTGATGAAGACGCCTGGCGACGGGAGTCTGGAGGACGGCGATTCCAAGCCGGGTGGCAGCGAACCGGAGCCTATGCCCAACGCCACGCTGACGTTCAGCGACACGCTGCCCGAGGGGGTAGAGCTGGTGCCTACCATCTTCATCACCGAGGACTGCATGCACAAGCCGCACCCGGGGCTGGCCGAAAAGCTGGTGCGCCGCATCTGCCAGATGAACGAGACTAATGACATCCGCGGCGTGCGCGAGATACAGATTGACTGCGACTACACGGCCCGCAGCCGACAGGTGTACTACGACTTCCTTGAGGAAGTTAGGTCATCTCTCACTTCTCATTCCTCATCTCTCATTTCTACCACCATCCGCCTGCATCAGCTGCAGATGCCGGCACCGCCGGCCGACTACGGCGTACTGATGCTCTACAACACGGGCGACCCACAACGGTTCATGGAGCGCAACCCCATACTCGACCTGCGCGACGTGGCGCCCTACCTGCGCTGGCTCAACGGCTACGACCTGCCCCTGGCGGCGGCCTATCCCGTCTACAGCTGGCAGCGGCAGATTCATGGCGTACGCATTGAGCACACCGTAAAAGCCGACGAGATTCTGCGGGTGAAGGAGGCCGTCGAGGCAAAGCGGCAGGAGTTGCGTCGCCACATCGTCACCTACCACTTGGATCAAGAAAACATTAACAGATATCAACCTGAAACGTATGAAGCGATTTATCATCATTAGTCTGCTGGCCGCCATCACGATACCGGCGGCAGCCTGCATGTGGTTCGACACATACAACAGCTACTTGTTTAGTCCCTACGACCCGCACGAGTTCCGCAGCCGTGTGGAGCAGACGTGCGACAACAACTGGAAAGCCTACTTGGGAATTGAAAAGGAGTACTACTGGTTCGACGCCGACGAGGCCATAGCTACGGCACGTCGGAAGAAAGACCTGCTGATGGTCAGTTACATACAGAACCTGCAGAAGTACCTGCAGTGCTCTGACGAAAAGCGCCAGGAGCAGTGGGACTATCCCACGAAGGAGCAGCTGGCCAAGCGCCGCCAGACGCTACAGGCCGTGCGCACCTATGCCCAAAGCAAGCTGACGACACGCCTGCGCTCGCAGCACGCCCTGCTGGTGATGCGCTGCAACATGCTGCTGGGCGAGCACGCCCAGAACGTCACCTTCTGGAACACCACGGGCTCGAAGATGATTGAGAGCGTCTACCGCGACATGATGCGCAACATCTATGCCGGCGCACTCTGCAAGACGGGCAGCAAGGCCGTCGGAGCCAAGGTCTTTGCCGAGCAGGGCGACTGGGAGAGCCTCATGACGCTGTACTACAAGCGGCGTTCTTATGCCGCCATCCGCCAGGAGTACCTGCGCGAGCCCGACTCGCCGGTGCTGCCCTTCCTGCTGAAGGACTTCGTGAGCAACGCCCAGGAGGCCATCGACGCCGCCGGCGACGAATATGCCATCGGCGGCAAGCTCTTCATCCGCGACATCACCCGACAGGAGGCTCAGCAGATGTGCCAACTGTGCCGCCAAGTGGTCAGCGAGGGCAAAACGCCCGTCCCCGTAATGTGGCAGTCGGCCAAGGCGTGGCTGGAGTATCTCTTCGGCAGCCGTCAGCAGAGCGTCAGCGACATCAAGGCGGCAATGGGCCTCGACGGCACTGAGCGCATGAAGGACAACGCCCGCGTGCTCCGCTTCTACATCACCGCCTCGCAGATGCGCAACGGCAAGGCCATGGACGACTACGTGGCTGAGGAGATGCAGTGGCTCGACACGAAGGTCAAGGACGACGACTTTTTCAGCCGCGCTCAGGCACGCATAGCCCACCAGATACTCATGGAGCGCTACAAGAGCCAGCCAGCCCGCCTGCTGGCCATCGAGAAGGTGGCCAACTGTACGGAGTACACCACATGCATCGACACCATCAAGGTGGAGTCGCTGCTGAAATATATAGCCTACATGGAGGCACCCGCACAGAACACTCTTGACAAATACCTAAAAAAAGGGCTGAAGAACCTGACACAGGAGGAAGACTGCCTGTCGGCCATCAACGACCTCGTTGGCACCAAGTACCTGCGGTTGTGCCAGTGGGACAAGGCCGCCACCTGGCTGCAAAAGGTGCCTGCCACGTTCTACAACAACCAAGGCTATGCCGCCTACGCCGCCAAGCGCCAGTGGACCATCGAGCCCTGGATCAAACGCCAGTGGGTGGCTGACGAACTCGTCTACGGCCACACCAAATGGAAGCTGAAGACCAACCCCAAACTGGATTTCGCCTGCGACATGATGCAACTGGAGGTCAACGAGAAAATACTCACGGGCAAGGCTCTCTTACAGTGCTACTACGATCAGGCCGTGCGCTATGCCCAAGCCCACTATACGGGCGACTGCTGGTTCCTGATGCGCAACGGAAAGAGCGTCGGCGACACCCTGCGCAGCAACGAGACCGACCTGGCAGCACGCGCCGTCAGCCTGCTACGCAAGGCCAGCGAAACCGTAGACTTCAACCTGAAGGAGCGCTCGCTCTTCGCCCTGAGCTATGGCTACCTGAACCCCTCGCTCTGGTACGAGGAGGAGTGGGACGGCAATGCCGCCACCATTGTGCGCAAGCCCCGCCGCCAGTCATCACAGTGGCGCGCCTTTACCACGCTGGCCGCGTTTGAACAGCAAAACGCGACACGAACCAGCGGTTACGTATCGCGTTGTGATGAATATCGACAGTTCCTCAAGCACTACCGCAAGTAGCGCCGGCGCAACTTCAGCGCCTTACGCTCCAGCCGCCGGCTCACCTCGTCGGGTTTCCAGTCGGGGAACACGTTCCTGAGCGTGAAGCGGGCGGCCTCATCGGCAGGAATTATCGTCTCAACGGTATTAGTGTCGTTGCCGTGAACGAAAGTCACGCGATTCGACTTCGGCGTGATGTCACGTCCCTGAGCGTCCATTGTGTGGAACTCGAAGAAGTCGTTCTCGACCGACCGTATGCCGTAGGGGTCGTAACGCTCTGGCTGCAACATTTCGGGAGTCTCCAAACGCGTGTGTAGCCAGACGCAACGCGGATGTGTGTGCCAGCCACGGGCAAAGTGGAAGGGCGACACAAGGTTACGGATGGTACACTCGTTGAACACGAAGCCCCACTTGGATGTCGACGTACGGGGAGCGGCAATCACATTGTGGGCAGACTCAATACACTTCTCAGTAACAATGAGACAGCGGTTGAAGAAAACGTCGCCCGCTCCGCAAATAAAGTCTACCGTACCGTGAATCTCGCTGTCCTCAAAATAGTGCTGGCACTCCTCACTATGGCTGTAGTAAGTGTCCTGATAGGACAGCATGCGCACGCGCTTGAAGATGGCGCGATAGCCCTTGTCCTGCCAACACACGGCACGCCCCGCAGGGCCGCTATGGTAGTAGTCCAGGTCGTTCTTCAGCGTCAGGTCGAGCAGATAGGTGTTGACACCACGGTTCAGCAGCGTAGCCGTTTTGCTAATACCCTCGTTCTCCACAAGCGGCGCATTACGGATAATAGTCCCCTCCATGCTCTCGCCCACCAGCGCAAGGTTATGGCCCAGGATAGGTGTCAGCACCCGGTCGCCCAAGTCATAATAGCCGTTGGGAATAAGAATGAACAGGCGCTCCGAGGCCGAATCTGCATTCAGACGCCCAGCCTCCTCAAGAACAGCCAGGAAACTCTCGGCATCGCCAGCTTTCACAACAAGACATCGCGGCTTTGCCATCAGCAGAGCCGTGGAAAACAGCGTGAATGCAACGATTAGTAGACGGTTTTTAGTCATTTGGTTGCAAAGGTAGGTCTTTTTTGCCATTACAGCAAATTTTTTTCCCAAAAAGTGCGCGTAATTCAAAAAAATGCCGTACCTTTGCAGCCGGTTTCCAAAAAACCACTGTATCGGGATGTAGCGCAGTTGGTAGCGCACTACGTTCGGGACGTAGGGGTCGGGCGTTCGAGTCGCCTCATCCCGACAGGAAAAAAGCAAAAGTGGGTGAATTCGCCCACTTTTGCTTTTTTGTTCAGATATTAAAGACTTACTTCCGGCACCACCTGACCGTCGAGCATGTTGATGATGCGCTGGGCATAGCCGGCATCGCGCTCTGAGTGGGTCACCATCAGCACGGTGGTGCCTTCCTGATTCAGTTGGGTGAGCAGCTGCATCACCTCCAGGCCGTTCTTCGAGTCGAGGTTACCCGTCGGCTCATCGGCGAGGATCAGTTTGGGATTCATCACCACGGCACGGGCAATAGCCACACGCTGCTGCTGTCCGCCGCTGAGTTGCTGGGGGAAGTGGTGGGCACGATGCGAGATGGCCATGCGGCGCAGCACCTCTTCCACGCGCTGCTTGCGCTCCTTCTTCGGCACACCGAGGTAGGTCAAAGGCAACTCTACATTCTCTTCCACATTGAGCTCGTCAATCAGGTTGAAGCTCTGGAACACGAAGCCAATCTGTCCCTTGCGAACCTTGGTGCGCTGGCTCTCCTTCAGACTGCCCACATTTTCACCGTCGAGCCAGTATTTACCGCTGGTGGGATTGTCCAACAAGCCCAGGATGTTGAGCAATGTTGACTTACCACAGCCCGACGGCCCCATGATGGCCACGAACTCACCTTTCTTTACTTCAAACGACACGCCCCCGAGGGCAACGGTCTCCACCTCTTCCGTGCGGAACACCTTCTGAATGTTTTCTAACTTAATCATAATTTCTCTTTTCTTATTCGTTCTTTAAATAATCAACGGGATTACTGGTAGCCACGCGATAGCAGCCCAGGCAAACAACGCTAAGGATGACGATAATCACCACCAATGCACCGCCCACAAAGATGAGGGATGAAAGCAGAGCCTTCTCACTGAACTGCTCCAACCACAGACGGGCGACATACCAGGCACCGACAGCACCTATCACCGTAGCTGGCAATGCGACACGCAAGACGTCTGTCTGGAACAGCTTGAGTACGTCAGCGATTTTGGCACCGTTCACCTTGCGGATGGCTATCTCCTTCTGCCGGCGACCTATCTCACCTGCCAGATAGCCAATGAGTCCGATGAGGGCAATAACCAATGCTACCAGTCCGCCAATCATCACCGTCGTACGGAAACGATGGGCATCGGTATAGAGTTCTGTCACCATCTGATTATAGGGCGTGATAGAGATGTCAGGATTGTCTGTCATCAATTCCTTGACGCGCTTGTTGGCAGCCTCCAGACCGTTCATGTCGTGGAAACGGATGAGGATATAATGCATCCGATCCGGTTTGCGGCTATAGAAGCAGACAGCAGGACGGGTGTCGGGATTGGTGATGCTGCCGATGCGGGTATCCTCAAAGATGCCGACGATGGTATGAGGTTTATCGAATGATGTCACCTTGACCTGTTTACCTACAGCCTGGTCCCACCCAGCCAGTTCCTTCATGCGCTCCTCGAACTTCCGGCTTACCATCACCTCGTTCAAAGTGTCGGTCTGCTCCGTAAAGTAGCGGCCAGAGACCACGGGGATGCCCATCACATCGAAATAGCCGTCGCCGACAAAATAGAGATCGGCAATATTCATATATTCACGGTCGTCACCAGGCAGATAGATATTGTCGCCGCTCTGATGTTCGGTCAGGTTGGCATACGCCATTGTCACACCCTTCACAGACGACATTTTACGCAGTTCATCGATTGTCAACTGACGCTGTTCTGTAGAAACGCCATCTACTAAGACAGAGCCTAAGGTGGAGTAGTCATAGCCCACATCATCATGTACCATCATCCGGTACTGACGGCCCACGACCATCAGCAACACGATGAGGAACGTGGCCGAGGCAAACTGCAGACCTAACAACAAGAGTTTCCACAGGCGATGACTCTGGTTGTAGTTCTTGAAGGCGGCAGCCAGGGGGATATGGGTATAGATATAGCTGGGCACAAGACCAGTGATAAGAAGTACGACGATACAAGTCACCACAATCATCCCCACATTGCTGCCCACCGTCAGCAGGGTCAGCAGCGGTGCACCCGTGAGTTCCTCTACGGTGTCCTTCACCGCAAAGAGCAGCAGGGCCGCCAGTGCCAACGACAACAACAGATGAACGACGCTTTCGGCCATCACCTTTTTATATATATGGCGGGCCTCGGCGCCATAACACTGATGCACAGCCATCTCACGGGCACGCCGGCTGATACCGCCAATGACGAGAAGCAGGTAATTCATCACGGCACAGCCAATCAGCACTGCTGCTAACAGCGAGAGAATCCAAGTCATACGTCGCGTACCTTCGTCCTTGGAATGATAATCCTCCAATGCCTGCACAGAGAATCCCATATCCACACCGGCCTTTTTCAATTCCTCCAGAGGCAGGTTCTCCCGTTTCATCTTCTCTATCTGCGGTTTCAGGTCGTCGGGACCGATGCCTTCTGCCAGACGCACATACCCTTCATAGCGGTCGTTACCTACCCAGTTGTTGCGACCATCAAACATAATCTTGGTGATTGTCGGCATCGCCACCATCACCTCCATACCGTGAAGCTTGGAGTTCAGGGGAATATCCTCATAGATGCCGCCAACAGTGAGTTCCCATCCGCCACGCTTGTTGTAATAGACTTTCTTCCCTACGACATCGCCACCAAGTTTCTCGGCCAGCGAACGGGGAATCATACAATAGTCCACCTGACTGAGCGTCTTTTTGGGATTGCCAGCCAAAACATGGAAAGGGAACACATCGAAGAAGCAACTGTCAACAAGGGCATAGTTGGTACGCACCCGTTTGTCGTCATCGGTCACGATAGGCATGTCCGAGGCAAAAGCGGTGTAACGGGTAGCTGCTTCTACCTGTGGACAATAGCGCTTCAGAGCTGGGGCAATGGCACCTGCCGTTTGCGGAAAGTGTTTGTACTCACCATCCATGATGATATCCTCACACACCACATAGATGCGGTTGCTCGTAGGGAAGAAGTCATCCCACGAATGTTCGAAGCCGACCTTGCCCAACAGTACGACACCTGCTGCCAGTCCCACGGCCAGACAGACGATCTTCGTCCAGTTATGCTGTCCGCGCTTGTTTAATGATTTGATAATACTAAACATTTCCATTTCTTTTTGTTGCAAAGTTACGCCAATAAAACGAATCCGCCAAGGCATTTAGCCCCAGCGGATGCAGATTGTCTAATAATTAGACGGTTCAGCGTATGATTATTAGACAATCCAGTCTAAATAGTTGTCTGGCGTTACGACTACGAACTGCTTGAGGGAATATTCTTTCTTGAATGGCGCAGGAACAGAAACAGTCGCCTCGCCTACCCGTTGCCTTTCAAGCAAGCTCGGATGGCACTCGCTGCTCTATTCGTTGACTTTGTCTTCGAATATCGCGACTCGGCCATCTTCGAGCAAGCTCGGATGGCACTCGCTGCTCTATTCGTTCTTGATTCCTTCGATTGGATTCCTGGTGGCTATCCGCACGGTTTGTCCTATGACGGACAAGACAATGATGAGGACGGCGATACAGGCGGCTAAGGGAATGACCAGCCAAGGGAAGGCTATCTGGTAATAGAAGTCCTGCAGATAGTATCTCATCACCTTTACACACAGGGGAACAGCTACGACAATGGCAATCAGCGACAGGGCGATGAACGGCCACGACAGTTTCCATGCAGATTCGCGCACGGTGGCACCCATAATCTTGCGAAGGGCTATTTCCTTACTGTGCTGTTCGCAATAGTTGATGGACATGGCGAAGAGGCCGAGGGCAGAGATGAGGATGGAGATGAACATGAAGCACAGGACGAGCTGCATGGTGTGGCGTTCCTTGCTCAAGGCGTCTTTGAAGAGGTCGTCCAAGTAGGTACAACTGAGTTCCTTGGGATAGCCGGTGACTTCCTTTGTCGTTTCCTGACAAACCCTCCTGACGGCGGCCAATGCTTCCGCACGGTCACCCTTGACCTTCACGATTTGTCTCCATGCCCAGTCGCGGGGGCCCATCAGTTGAATCACGTTGTGTCCGTCCTCAAACTTTGGAACATCGTTCGCCATGCCGGCACGATAGTTCTCGACGATGCCACACACCTTGTATTTGGGTCGCATGACGATTTCCCCCGTCGTTCCCCCGTCGTTCCAGTCGATGCAGGGATGGGCATCCGTGATGCCGTAACGCGCTTTCGTATTGCGGTCTATCCAGCAGAGGCTGTCCGTCGGAGCGGAATATTGTTCTACGACCTTGAAGCCCAGCAGGCGGAACGTCGTGGTGTCCATGCTCGAATAGCAAATCCACGACCTGTTGCCCTCGGCATCAATCAGGCCGTTGTACGATGGACCGAAGGGTATGCTGCCCGCCATTCCCACGGTCTCCACCTGGGGCAACGCGAGCAGACGCTGCCGAAGAATCTCCTGTCGTTCAGGCTTATAGCCGATGTCCCAGGCCTCGACGTATATGAGTCCCTCAGTCTCATAGCCCATGGGCAGCGTTAGCAGGTGGTGCATCTGCAGGGTCATTGTGATAGCCACCGCTATCAAGGTCATGCTGATGATATTTTGCACGATGATGAAGACCTTGCTGAACACCATCTTGTTTTTGAGTTGGAAGGTGCCTTTCACCACATCTAAAGGTTTGAACTGAAGCACGAGTGCCGATGGCAGGACGCTGGACACCAAGGCCAGTACCAGCAGAAGCCCGATGCCCGTCACTACCATCTGCCCGTCGGGGATGAGCGGGATGCTCGTCGCCAGCCATTCCTCGAACAGCGAGTGGAACAGACAGGCCACGAGGACGCCCAAGAGGAAACATCCTAAGGTGAACAATAGTGCCTCCTTGAAATAGCGGAAGCGGATGCCCACCACCTGTTCGCCCAGTACGCGCCGCATGGTCATCTCCTTGGCACGCTTGCCCGTCAGGGCGACGGTGAGGTTCACGTAGTTGAAGCAGGCAGAAGCCAAAAGGACGAAGGCCACGAGCAGCAGCACATCGACCAGCGTTCGGTTGCCGCTTTTGATGATGCTATAGCTCTTGTTGGATGAGAAATACGCCTTGTCGAAGCGCGTCAGCGTCGAGCCCCATAGCATGGTGCCCGTACTGCAGTCCTCGGCATAGAAGGCCGGCCAGTACTCTACATACTTCTTGAGCAGTTTGCCAGCCAGCACCCCGCTGTCCGTACCAGGCCGTAGCGTCAGGAAGGTCAGCGTATTGCCGAAGTTGTCCATGCGCTGATAGTAGTTGTAGGCCCGCTTGATGCTGAAGAACAGGTCGATGTGCATGAACAGATCCTTGCGCCCGAAGTCCTCCACGACGCCGCAGACGGTGAAGAACTTGTCGCCCACCTTCAACCGCTTGCCCACAGGCTCTTCGCCAGCGAAGGCCTTGCGGGCAAACGACTCGGAGACGATGACCTCGTCCTCGTTCGTCAGCACCCGTTCCCGCGGGCATCCCGTCAGCCCGTAGTCGAACAGCTGGAAGAAAGTGGAGTCGATAAACACAGACGTCACCTTGAAGTAATCGTCCCCCATCGTGACATCCTCTTCCACGCCGTTGACGATGCGCGTCCAAGTGCCAATCTCTGGAAACTGGTGGAAGCGCTCGGCTTCGCCGCTTTGCTCTGCAAAGAACTCCACCGGCGTGTCGAGCGTCATGCCAAACATGTCGCCGGTGCCCAGCACATAGATATTGTCGGCACCCCTGATGTTTTTGCCCACGCTGTATTCCGTCTTGGCGTAGGACAGTAGCAGGATGATGAATCCCAGCGCAAACGCAATCCCGAACGCCTCGATGAACGTATAAACCTTGTTTCTCGACAGGAATTTGAAATAACTCTTCATCGTTTACTATTTGACTATTTTACGATTTCACTTGCAAAAGTACGCCAATAAAACGAATCCGCCAAGGCATTTAGCCCCGGCGGATGCAGATTGTCTAATAATTAGACGGTTCGGCGTATGATTATTAGACAATCCAGTCTAAATAGTTGTCTGGCGTTACGACTACGAACTGCTTGAGGGAATATTCTTTCTTGAATGGCGCAGGAACAGAAACAGTCGCCTCGCCTACCCGTTGCCTTTCAAGCAAGCTCGGATGGCACTCGCTGCTCTATTCGTTGACTTTGTCTTCGAATATCGCGACTCGGCCATCTTCGAGCAAGCTCGGATGGCACTCGCTGCTTTCATTCGTTTATGATGCTGTTGACGGGATTCCACGACACAAAGTAAGATAGTTCCTCCGTAAGCCCATGAAAATATATAATTACGGAGTTAATATTAGCGATAGTTTATCCTTAAATATATCTAAATTTGTAGTTACGGAGACTCTATCGTTTGCTTTTTAGAAAGAAAATGTTTATCTTTGCACCGTTTAAAAGTGTCGAATATGGAAAAAAACAAGATTATTGGTCGCGAATATGAGCAGTCACTCATCAGAAATTATCTGGCAAGTGACAAAGCAGAACTGATAGCAGTATATGGACGCCGCCGTGTAGGGAAAACCTATCTGGTGAAGAGCATCTTTGAGAATCAGTTTGATTTCTCATTCACAGGTATGTATAATGTTACCCGTGCTGTACACTTGGCACAGTTTCAAAAATCTTTGGAAAAGTATTCCGGCAAGCACGTAAAACGGCCAAAGGACTGGTTTGAGGCTTTCGATGCGCTGTCTGACTATCTGGAAACGCTTCAAAAAGACAAGATTATCGTATTCTTGGACGAAATTCCGTGGATGGACACTCCTAAAAGCAATTTCTTGGCTGCATTCAGCAGATTCTGGAACGACAGGGCCTCTACTTTACAAAACATCAAACTGTTTGTCTGTGGCTCGGCTACCACATGGATGCTGTCTAAGTTCATCGGAGACAAAGGCGGTATCTATGGTAGGGTATGCCGTCCTATATGGCTTGCACCTTTCACTTTAGGCGAAACAGAACGATTCCTTAAGGAAATAAAAGGTATAGAGATGAGCCGCCACCAACTTCTTCAGGCTTATATGATTATGGGGGGTATTCCTTATTATCTGGACATGCTGATAAAAGGTATTCCACTTGCTGTTTGTGTTGATGATCTCTTCTTCAGACAAGGGGCACCTTTACGTACTGAGTTTGATTTCTTGTTTCGTTCACTATTTAAAGACTCCAAAATATACAGGAACATTGTGGAATTGCTGGCCACAAAACTGAAAGGGATGACAAGGCAGGAAATTCTTGAAGCTCTAAAACTCGGGGAAGGTGGTGATTTGACGGAAGTACTCGACAATCTCGTGAAGTGCGACTTCATCCGCAAATATACAGCCATTGGTAAGACAGAGCGCGATACAATGTACCAGTTGACAGACCTTTTCAGCCTTTTCCACATTAAGTTCGTGGCAGATAATAACGGACAAGACGAACATCTTTGGAGCAAACTTGCCGGCAAAGGTCAAATGACATCCTGGAGCGGATATGCATTCGAACAAGTATGCCTTCACCATATCGCACAGATTAAGACGGCTCTCAGCATTGGCGGTGTCATCAGCAATGTACATTCGTGGAGTTGCAAGCCATTTACAGACAAGAACGGGACAAAATGGAAAGGGGCACAAATCGACCTCTTGATAGATCGTGCCGACGAGGTTATCAACATCTGTGAGATCAAATACGTATCGGATAAATACGAAATTGATGCAGACTATGAAGAACGCCTTCGAAACAGGGCGAGCCTATTCCGTAACGTAACCAAGACGAAGAAAGCTTTATATCATACATTCATCACTACATACGGCGTTTCTCAAAACATCCATAGTGGGATTGTGCAGTCAGAAGTTGTTATGGACCAATTGTTTTCTTGAGATTATTCGTTGACTTTGTCTTCGAATATCACGACTCGGCCATCTTCGAGCAAGCTCGGACGGCACTCGCTGCTCTATTCGTTTTTGATGCTGTTGACGGGATTCTCATTGGCGGTGCGCCAACTCTGGATGATGACAGTGGCGAGGGTGACGGCAGCGACGGCGAACAGGGCCAAGGGGAAGAGCCACCAGTAGATGGGCGTGCGCTCGGCGAAGCCCATCAACCACATCATGCCGATAAACCAAGCCACAGGGGCGGCAATGACGAAACTACCTACGAGCAGCCACACATAACGGCGACTGAGCATGGTCAGGATTTCGCCAGTAGAGCTTCCCATCACCTTGCGGATGCCTATCTCCTTGCGGCGATACTCCGTCTCGAACATCGTCATGCAGAATACACCGATGAGGGTGATGACGAGGCAAATGAGTGAGAAGATGAATACCTGACGCACGAAACGGAACTCTTCTTGATAGGTCTGCTCCAACATTTGGTCGAGGAACTTGACTTCCGGTTCGTGCTTTGCCCCCAACTTCATGCAGATACTCTTGATGGTCTTGCGCATCTGCACCTTATCAACGCCAGCCGCCACTCGGACGTTCATCACGCCCAGATTGTTCGTCCATCCGCGTTCCTTGTAGATAGGACCATAGACAATGAAGGCCATTGGTGAGTCGTTGTTATCAATGCGGGTAGAAGCGAAGCGCACATTCTGGCATACGCCGATGACCGGCAGGTCTTCCTCTAAGAGTTTTTTGTCCATCTCCACCCAGTCCCATTTCTTGCGGGCTGCCTCATTGATGATATAGCAGTCGCCATCGTGTTCCGTAAAGTCGTGGCCTTCTGTGACCTTGATGCCCATGGTTCGCAGGTAGTGCCAGTCGACGGGCAACGCCACAAACTGTATCTGATGGTCTTTGTCGCCACGTCCCCAGCCCATATATCTGTCGGCGCTCCCTAAAGAAAATTGCGAATAGGCTACGTCGACGATGCCCGACTGTTGCAGCAGTTCGGAGCGCAGTGTCTCTTGCTTGTCGAGAATCTCCCACGTGTTGCAATAGAGTATCTCGTCCTTCGCGTAGCCATAGTCGGACTTGAAGATGTAGTGGCTCTGCAGATAGAGGATGGCGATGTAGACCACCATAATGCTGGTGATGAGGAACTGCAGACAGAGCAATACTGTGCGTAGATGGCGACCTTTGGGTGTCAGTCCGAGCGAGCCTTTCAGAACCATTGCAGGTTGGAACGAGGTGGTATAGAAGGCAGGATAGAGACCTGCCACGATACCTACAACGAGCGCGCCAATGGCAAGGGCAGCAATCAGCCAGCCGTGTTCGCCCAGTGCGATGCCGCCTACGGTTAGTTCGTTGATGAGCGGCCACTCGGACAGCAGGTAGCACACGAAGACTGCCAGGCAGAAAGCCAACAGTGAGGTCAACACCGTCTCCGCCACAAGTCCAATGCGCAGCGAAGTGAGAGTGCTACCCAATACGCGCCGCGTATTGATGCTTTTGATACGCATCGGACTCTCGGCCAGCGTGAAGTTTAGGAAGTTGATGGCGGCAATGATGATGACCAGCAGGCACGACAACTGCAGAATCAGGTCTACGGCCTTGTTGCCACGGTCTTGTTCTGGGTCTACACCAGAGAACCAAGTCTCAGTGACGGGTGTGAGTCGCATATTGAGACCGTCTCGCACTCGCATTTCACTTTCGTTCCACTGATCTTCCATACCATTCTCCATGTATATCTGGTGAATCCTTTCAAGCAGTGGTTCGAAGATGGTCTGCCTGATTTGCGTAGTATCCAATGGCTGGCGCAGGCGCAAATAGCAATTATAATTGTAGTTCTGGAAGTTGCCCATGTTCTCATCGCCAATGGAACCATAGATGCAGTTCCTTGCCAGACAGTTATCAGGGAAATCCTCAAAGACACCTCTCACCAGAATACTGTCCTTTCCGTTCCACATCGAGCGGCCTGCAGCCTGAGTTGTTTCGAAATACTTCAAAGCGATGGAGGCGGGTAAGACGAGTCCTCTATGGTCTTCGTCTGCCCAGCCGATCTTTCCGTCCAGCACGCGGGGAGCAAGCGTCGTCAGCGCATCGTTGCTTACGTTGCAGCCTTGAAATTCAAACTCCGAATTATCCTTCATAAATCTCCCATTCCAATTCCAACATTGTAGCAGAGCCATACTCTCTACTTGTGGAAGGGAATCGAGCTGGTCAGCCAGGAATCGGCTTACATTTGACTGCCACTTGCTGTTATCCATCAAGGAAGGCAACTCCACCCGATAGAGTTGCTCGTAATCGGCCAGTCCTTTATTATAAGAATGGTTATACGTCACCTGCGTCAGGAACAGGTAGAAGGCAGCGAAAGCTACCGTGAGTCCTACGAAGTTCAGCACCGTTGCCGTCTTGAAGCGGCGTGCCATATAAAGCATGTTTCTAAATGTATTCATATAATTCTTACTTGATGACTAATACTTCATTGTCTTTGAAGGCTTCATAGCCTGAGGTGACGACACGTTCACCCGGCTCCAAGCCCTCAAGCACCTCGTAGTGCTGTGGGTTCTGGCGACCTATGCGGATGTTGCGGCGATAGGCTTTCTGACCATTCTTATCCATGACAAAGATCCACTGGCCGCCTGTGGTCTGGAAGAACGTGCCGCGAGGAATAAGGATAGCCTGCTCGGGCTGTCCCAGTTCAAGGTCAATGTAATACGTCTGACCCGTACGGATGTTCTCTGGGCGCTCGCCCTTGAAGATGAAGTCGCAACGGAACTTGCCCTCACGAACCTCGGGATAGACCTTGCGCACCTGCAACTGGTACTGCTTGTCGCCACGGGTAAAGGTTGCCGACAGTCCTTGACGCACACGATCGATATAGTGCTCGTCGATCTGCGCCTGCACCTTATAGTCGCTGAGGTCGTTCAGTTGTCCGATCTTCTGGCCAGGCTGAATGCTCTGACCCAACTCCACATCGAGCAAACCCAGCTCGCCGTCGATGGCAGAGCGCACCTCGAGTTTGTCTTTACGCTGACGGACGAGCACTACGTTGCGACGCATATTTTGCAGGTTGTCCTCCATCTGATCCATCTGGACGGTACGGTAGATGGAGTCCTGCTTCAGGCGCTTCGAAACCAATGAGCGCTTCTTGGCCGAGAGTTGGTAGTCCTCCTGCGACTGCAGGTAGTCCTCCTTGCTGATGAGCTTCTCTGAATAGAGCCGTTTGTTTTGCTCGAAGGTACGCTGCTTGCGCTGGGTGTCCATATCGAGTTGAGCCTGTTCCGTCTGGTTGTTCAGTCGGTCTTGCTGCATGGCCACCTGGGTATTCCTTAACAGGTTCTGCTTCTCAGCCAACTCGGCCTCGGCGTTCAGAATCTGGAGGTCAAGGTTGCTGTTGCTCAGTCGGACGATCACGTCGCCTTTCTTAACGTGAGTACCCTCTTCGACGACCTTCTCCATCACGATGCCGCCTTCCTCGGGCGAAATCTGCACCACCTGGATGGGCAGCACCTGTCCGTTGGTACGCACATAGTCCTTGAACTCTGCCCGCTGCACGTCGCTAACAGTTATCTCGTCGCGGCTGACTCGCAGGGTCGAGGCATGATTGCCAAACACCAGCCAGCAGCCAACAGCCAACACCAAACACCCAACACCCAACCACGGCCAATGCTTCATCAACTTCTGTGTCTTAGTCTTCTCAATTACTCTGTCCATATCTGTTCTCCGTTATAATATCTCACTAATTGTTCCTTGACCATCGCCATCAGCTGACACTGAAGCAGTGTAGCTTTTGACTGCAACAGTTGCGCCGAGGTGGTACGCAAGTCGATGGCCGTCGAGAGTCCTTCCTCATACTGACGGCGGGTCAGCTGATAGGCCAGCGAGTCGGCCTCCACCTTTTTCTGCATCTGCTCCGTCTGTTTCAGATAGCCCTGCCAGTCCTGCCACGCCTCGCGACTCAGTTTTTCCAGCTCCAACCGTTTCTGCTCGTAAGCCTCACGGGTTATCTGGTAGTTGTTCTTGGCCCTGCGGATGCTGGTGACAGTCTGCAGACGGTTGAAGAGCGGAATACTCAATGTAGCACCTACGTACTCACCCATATTGTTCTTAAACTGGTTGCTGAACGAGGATGCCGTCTGGGAGTGCAGGGTCTTATAGTAAGTGGTGTTCAGGCCCGCACTCAACGAGAGAGCAGGTAACAGCGCGGCACGGGCCTGACGCCACTCATGTTTGGCAACTTCCATTTGGTAGCGGAATACAGCCTCACCCCCGCCCCCTCTCCCGCTCGGCCTTTGGACGCTTGCTACCAGCGGGACGCAAGAAGGGGAGGGGGCGGGGGTGAGGCTTTTGGGGGTGAGGCTTTCACTTATAGGGAAGGCCATCTCCTTCTTCAGTTCTAACAATGCAGAGGCATAGAGGTTCTGCTGACGAATCAGCTCGTAGTCGGCCTCGGCCTTCTGCGACTCCACCTGCGCCACGTCGGCAGCACTCTTACGGCCTACCTCCTCCAGCACCTGCGTCTGTTTCAGCAGCAGGGTCGTCTCCTGCACTTTCTCTTCAGCCATTCGGACCAGCCCCTCGTAATAGGCTACGTTGGCAAAAGCCTGCATGACGCCGAGGGCTGTCTGATCCTGCCGCTGACGCAGCGCCTCGCGCCCCATCAGCACGCTCGCCTTGGCCGCCTTCAGCGCATGCAGACGGCTGAACCCGTCGAACACTGGCAGCGAGGCACCTAAGGAGTAGCCATTATAGAAGGTACTCACATCCGTATACGTGTTGGTCTCAGGGTCGATGGCGCGTCCGAAGTTGTACTGTGCCCCGATGCCTGCATCCACAGCAGGCAGGAAACGACCGATGGCTCCAGTCTCTTGGGCCTTATAGTTGTCAAGCTCCAGTTCTGCCTGCCTCACCTCGTGGTTATGCTCCACGGCATACTGCATGCACTGCTGCATCGTCCATTCCTGCGCCCCTGCAGGAGAACCACCAAGAATCAATAACCAATAAATAATAGTCCGTCGCATATTCTAATATTCTTATTTCCTTTTGTCTTCCGACGATGCAAAGTTAGGTGATTATATCTGTCCTTGCAAGCATATTAAGACGACGAGATGCAGATTGTCTAATTTTTATACACCCCATTGTATGATTTTTAGACGGATTATTTGTACTTTTGCACCATGAACAGTTACGGAACAGTATTAATAGTCGATGACAATCCGGCCATATTGACGGCCTTACGCTATTGTCTGGATACAACCTTCGAGCGCATCTTGACGCTTGAAAGACCCGATGATATTCTGAAGACGATGGCGCAGGAGACTATTGACATGGTACTATTGGACATGAACTTCACACTTGGCGTGAACAGTGGCAGCGAGGGGCTGTTCTGGCTCCGCACCATCCGCAAGCAGCATCCGCAGACGCCAGTTGTATTGCTGACGGCCTACGCCGATGTCTCCTTGGCTGTTAAAGGCCTGAAGAGCGGTGCCGCCGACTTCGTCACCAAGCCCTGGGACAACGACGAACTGGTGCGCAAGCTGAAGGACGTGCTCGACATGCAGAACGAGATCGTCAGTCTCGACGAGATGGAGAAGGAGCATATCCGCCGTACCATTGACCATTGCCACGGCAATCTCACTCAGGCCGCAGAACTGCTTGGCATCACCCGCCAGACACTATATAATAAGATAAGAAGCCTCACTCCCTACCCCAAGCCTCACCCCCTATCCCCCTCTCCAAAAGGCGAGGGGGAAGCCTACGGCAGAGAGGGGAGTAAATAGACACTTCCTTTATGTGGCTATATGTTATAATAGGTATTATCGTCGTCGCGCTCGTCGTGTGGTTCGTGCGGCATCAGCGGAGACTTCGACTGCGTGCCCATCTGATGCAGGAGGCCATACGCAACCGCGACTTCACGTTCCGCCTGCCTACCGACGGACTGCTGCCGGGTGAGCGGGCCATGCAGGAGACACTCAACCAGTTGGGCGAGACCATCCGCCAGCAGGTGAACCAGAACGAGGTGGAATCATGGGAACGCCTGACCCGTGTACTGACCCATGAGATGATGAACGCCACAGCCCCCATCACCAGCATCAGCCAGTCGATGCTGGGTCATGAGGATGTAAAAGGCACCTCGCTTGAACCTGGCATTCAAGCCATCTACGACACCAGCCGTCATCTGAGCGACTTCGTATCCAACTATCGCAAGATGTCAGAACTGGAGAAGCCTGTAATGGCTGACGTCACTCTCCGCCCACTACTTGACGATGTCTGCAAAGCCTACCCGGAACTGACCTGGGAAGTAAACGTCGCCCAAGACATTGTCGTCCGTGCAGATGCCGGCATGCTGCGACAGGTGCTGATGAACCTTGCCAAGAATGCAGCAGAAGCAGAAGCCAGGAAGATGGTCGTTGTCCAAGAATCATGGGGACAGGTTCCTGATCCGGCTCTGGGTCATGCAACCAGTCCCCACGATTCTTTGATGCTCTATATAGGCAACGACGGTCTGCCCATCCCGGCCGAGAACCGCCAGTCGCTTTTTGTTCCTTTCTTTACCACGAAACGAAGCGGCAATGGCATCGGTCTTTCCCTCAGTCGCCGTATGATGGTGCAACAGGGAGGTATGCTCGATCTTGCAGAAAAACCGTTTCCAGGATGTCGCGTAGGTTTCATCCTTACTATTCTGGTGAAATAGGATACCATCGTAACTGTCAATATGAACGTGCGAACATCACTTCGTAGGTCTTGTTCAAGTCGTAGAAGTGAAGGGTACACATCATGCTTCCTGTTCCGAACTCGATGTCCGACAGACGGAAGAACTTCTTGCCATCGCTGTCGGTGGCTTCCACGATGTTGTTCTTCTGGTCGATGGTGTAGGTGCCGGTCTTCCTGACTTCGGTGGCATCGTCTTTCTCGTCATTCTTGTAAAAGAAACGAGTGGCCTCGAAAGTACGGCCCTCGGCCTTCAGTCTCATGTCCATAGAGAACACGCCGAAAGACCATTCTCCATCGGCCATAACCCGGTCGATCGACCATCGGCTATCCAGCATATTACGCATCTCCCATGTTGCCCAGTCTTCACCATCTTCGGCATCTGAGCAACTCGTCATGCTCATACTCATTGCAGCCATCATGGCGGCTGCGACCATCAGTAATATTTTTCTCATATACTCCAGTATTATTTAGAACTATCAAGTGTCTTGTTCGGACCTGTCGGACATTGTGGAGCGACTGAGGCCCGTTGATTTACCAAATGTCATTATCTTCGGTGACGGTGTCATCGCCGCCGCTGTATTTGCCAAGTGACTGGCCTTCCATGCTGGCCGGACTGGTGCAGATGATGTCGTGCAGCCGAATCTCGACCACGCGCATGGCGGGCTTCTCGTATGATTGCTTCCTCATAGTGCTGTCTTTCTTATTTAATCACTGTCTTTTTACCACTATTTACGTAGATTCCGGCCTTGTTGGGCTTGCCGTCGAACTTACGACCGTCGAGGCTGAAGTAACTCCTCCCCTCGCCCTTTGGAGAGAGGTCGAGGGTGAGGCCGCTAATTCCCGTCTGCACGTCGTCGAACACCATCGTCAGGCTGCGGGCATGGGCCGCGCCGCTGTCGTCAAGCGCGAGGAATGCCTTGCGGGCGGGGACGGTGGTGGCAGCGTTTATCTCGTAGCCATAGGCAGCATCGTAGAATGTCGTTCAGTAGTTGCCGTCGTAGGCCTTGCCCTTCAGCAGGTCGCCCGTGAAGTCGAGGTTGACGCTGGCGCCGAACTTCGCCGTCCATGCCGCCTCGTCGTACACGTGGCACTTGGTGCGATTCTCCACCTCCTCCTCATCCTTAAAGTCGTTACGCTCACAGCGGTCATTAAGGCGACTGTAGCCAATAGGAAAACCCTTTTGCCCCATGTGCGAAAATTCTCACGTTCGGCAGAATGAGCAAGCTCTTTCTGCACTCTCTTAATCGAATTTTTCATTGTTTACGATGTTGTCTTGGATGTAGTCTGACATCTATCTTGAAGCCCGTGCGGAGTTCCTTGAGCGTAGATTTCGACAGATAGGCGCGGGCCTGCCGCTTGCCTTCGGGGAAGAGGAACTGCAGGCGCTTGCCGCCGAGCGTCTTTTTCACCACCGTGCAGGTAGCCGTCACGGGGCCGCCGAGGCGGAAGCCGCTGGTGGCGGCGCGGCCCGCGAACTCTACTGTCGTGTCCACGTCCTTGTCGTAGAGGTCGAGGATGGAGGCAATGGCGGACAGGGCCTCGTCGGTGGTACTGCCGAGGCGGATGGTCACCTCGTGGATGTTCTGCACCTGTATGCCGAGGATTTCGTCAGCCCCGAGGAAGTCGGCTGTGCGCCCCAGACTGAGGTAGTAGCCGAAGGTGCTGACCGAATCCGTGTCCTGATAGGTGAAGATACTGTACTCGCCATGGTCGGTCTCGGCATCGCACACTTCTACCCGCATCCCGGCGGGCTGACTTTTCTGCGCCATTGCGCCCGTGGCAGTCATCATGGTGACTGCGGCCAATGCTAAAAACTTTCTCATTTGCATATCTTTATGTTTGTTATCTATTTAGCGCCACATCTTCACTTCATACGTCTTGTTATTGTTGTAGAAGTAGAGGTCGCAGTGCATGGTCGATGTAACCTTTTCCTTCAGGGTGATGCGGAAGTATGGCTTTCCATCAACCGTAGCCTCTATGATGCTTGCATCCTTGATGGTATAGGCTGTACCACGTGCCGTCGTTCTTCATCACACTATGCACTCGCCATGCTGGGCCGTTGATGGTGTTGCGCAGTTCGTAGTCGGGTTACAAAAATATTTCGAGACTTGCCCGTCGTACTTTCATTCTTCTTGCATAGGACTCATTACTTTCTCACGACCTTTGTGCCATCCTTGATGACGATGCCGCGGGTAGAGTCGGTGGCAGGGGGGCCTTGCAGGGTGTAGGCACGGGTGGAGGCGGGATGCTCCACGACCCGTGTAGAGCGGATGCCGACGGTCTCGCCCTTCAGCCGCTGGTACTCCTCGCGGGCCTTCTTCATCTGCTCCAGGAAACGCTCGCTGGTGTGCAGACGGGCGTAGGCGGCAGAGGCAGCCAGACGGGCGGCATCGGTGTCGCTCTGCCAGTGGGCACCAACGACGAGGCGGTTCTCGCCATAGCGGTAGCCGCGGGTCAGGATTTCGGTGGCACGGTCAGGGTTAATCTCCATCATCAGCAGTGCCGAACTCCAGCCTAAGAGGGTGTGGCCGGAAGGGAAGGATCCGTTCAGCCGCAGCGACGGCTCGTCCTCGGGATAGAGCGTCGGCTCGTTGAACACCATGAAGGGGCGGCGGCGCATGTACTCGCGCTTGGGACGGGTGCAGATTGAGTCGCACGTGGCGGTGCCTTCGAGCAGCACCTTGTAGATTTCGGGCGTGTCCTCCTTGGTGACCTTCATGCCGAAGGCCTCCTCAAACTCGGTGAGTATGGTTTCCAGACCATAGACGGCGTCGCGGGTGGCCTGGGCGGCGCGCTCGGGGTCTTTGCGCATCTCCTTGCCCCAGTAGTAGCGGGCCACGTCGTTCATAAACGCCATCGAGGTGCTGTCGGGCGGCCCGGGCAGGAACACCATCATGTCGGGCATCTCGTCCGTAGTGAAATACGCGTTAACTGCTTCTTCCTCCTGTGCCGAGAGGTTCGTTGCAGTCATCATGGCGACTGCTGCCAACATTAGAATCTTTTTCATTTGCTTGATATGATGTTTTGTTTGAATATTCTGCTTTGTTGAAAAACGTGCGGGGCTTTTGTTTCAGACGGCTCGCCGCCGCACGTCGTAGTTTCTTATGAGATAGTTTCGCCGCCAATGGGGTTGATAGTTTCGCCGAGGTCTCGGGAGTGAGTGCCAACGGCGTTGAGATTTTCGCCGAGGTCTCAGGAGTGAGTGCCAACGGCGTTGAGAGGGGTTCCGGAGTCTCGGGTGCGGGTGCCAACGGCGTTGAGGGTGCCGACGAGGAGCGCGAAGTATGATCCAACGGCGTTGGCGCTCGTTCCGGGGCCTCGGCGGGGGTGCCAACGGCGTTGAGGACGATACTGACCCCACCCCTGCCCCTCCCCTACATGGGAGGGGAGTGCCCTGCGGCTCAGGCGTTGGCCTCTGGCTCCACGGGTGTCACGTCGCCCTCGTCGTCCTTCTTGCCGTGCTTGCGGCCCTGCTGATACTGCTGTTCGGTCTTGTTGAAGTCCTGCTGCATGTACTGCGCCATCTGCTCCACGGCCTGGTCGGGGCTGACCACGAGCAGGGCGTTGACGTACTGGACGACCTGGGCCAGCAACTGCTCGCTCTCCTGACGGGCAGCGGCCATCTCGCCCTTCATGTAGTACAACTGGTCGGTCTGTCGCTGCTGCATCAGTTGCTGAATCTCGGCAGTCAGCGTGTTGGCCTTCGTGACGAGGGCGGCGAGGCCCATGGCCTGCAGGTCGGCCAGGCGGTCGGCCTGTGCAAAGACCTGTGCAATGTTCTGCCACTTGCCGTTCTGGGCCATGAGGGCCTCGTCGCGGCGGTAATCGAAGTCCTTGAAGGGCTGGTAGATGCGGCGGCCGCGCAGGGCGTCCTCCTCGTCGAGCAGTTCCGTCCAGTAGCGTGCCACCCACTCGATGACCTTCGTGATTTTGTCGCGTGCCGTGTCCTTCGCGCCGATGGTCTCGGTGGGGAACGACTTGGTGCTCTGCTTGTAGGCCACGTCGTAGCGCAGCACGCTCTGGTGGAACTGCTGGCGCAACTCGCCGATGCGGGCGTTGTCTACTTCACCACCTGCTGGCTGAGAATGAGATTGTAGCCGACAGCGATGCTGAGATCAAAGCCAAGGCCAACCATGGATTGAACTATACTGTTAGGATCCTTGGTTCCGCCATAGTATGCTGGTTCTGAGGCCGTGATACGAGGCGGCTGGTTCTCGAAGTTGAAGAGCGCCACCGTTCCTTCGGCTGGAGAAATGGCAAGTCCGCTGCCCACCTTTGAGGTCACCGACCCGGTCTTGGGCATGTAGGCACCATTCCAGAAGTTCATGTCGAGGTCGGCCAGTGCGCCCACGTAGCAGTTGTTTCCGTTGAAGCGGTGGGCAACGCCGTTCTCGTACCAGAGGAATCCGTTTGCCTCAAGGTTCAGGCCATAGACGCCACCCTTGAGGAACGATGCGCCGATGGAGCCGTCGGGCTTCGAGCCGGCGATGTCCGTGATATTGCTAATCATCTTGCGCCACTGCTTGTTCCAGGGCACCGACCATCCCTGCGGGGCAAAGCCGCCGTAGGCTGCCTGGTACGTCGTGTAAAATACCACTAAATACTTTTGCTGGTGCTTTCCGTCGACGCTGGCAAACGTCGTGCCGTTGTTGAAGGCGTTGCCGTCCCACACGTCGCGGGTATAGATGTAGTCGTTGATTTTCACCAGCGGATAGGTCTTACCGCCACTCTCCATGGTGTAGGGCTTGGCGGTGGTGGTGAGGTACTCGCTGTCGCTGAACTTCGGGTCGGCCTCCAGCGTGAGGTGGTTACCGCGCAGATAGGCCACGCGGTGTGCACCCAGGGTGCTGCCCTTGATGGTGGTGACCACGGGCACGTCGGGAGCATCCTCCCATCCCCAGCTCACCTGTGCGGGATAGCTGGCCTCGTCGCCGCAGAAGATGCCGAGGTTGTAGCGGGTCTTGCCGTTGACGACGGGGTAGATGACGCTGATGCGCTTCGAGGGGTTGATGATGGGTATGAACTCCGAGCAGACGCGTGCCACGTGCTGGCCGTTGGTCAGATAGATGTCCTGGATGAGCGACTCAGCATCACCGGCCTTGGTCATGTCGGGCATGGGGTCCACCTTCGTGGGCGGGATGGTGATGTAGCTGCCCAGGTTGGGGCGCAGCTTCAGAATCTCCGGGTCGTTCATCAGCTCGGTCTCGTACCACTGCTTGAAGGCCTGGTAGCGGGCCTCGCCGTCCACACCGTCCTCGTCCTCGGTCAGTTCGCGGTCCACCAGTTCGTAGAGGGGCACCAGGTCGGCATCGCTGTCGAAGTCGACCATGACGAGGTTGCGCAGCACGTCCTCCTGCGAGAGTCCGTTGGCCACGGTGAGCGAGTTCATCCACTCCTGTCCGGCCAGTTCAAACTCCTCGCTGTCGTCGCTGATGGTGACCTTCGTGTCCGAGTCGTCGGTCAGGTCGTCCTGCGTACCGGTGCCCTGGCGGGCCTTGCTCATCTTGCTGAGCACGGCACTGAGGGCCGAGAGCGAGCCGTCGTCGCGGTTGCCGCCGCGCACGGTGGCATCGAAGTAGAATCCCGAGTGGTTCGACGACACGGCGCTTGACTGCTGGGCCTTGGCGGTGGCATTCAGGTCGATGTTGGCAAACGACGAGTTGTAGGCAGCCTCCAGAGCCACGCTGGCGTTGTAGGCGGTGTTGATTTTCGAGGTGTTGGCCACCACGCTGGTGCGCATCTGTCCGCCCAGCACGGCGCCCACGCAGAGGTGCGTGCCGTAGGCCAGCACCAGCTTGCGGAAGCCCTCGGGGGTGCTGGGATAGGTGACGCGCTGCTTGCCGCGCACCGTCTTCGGCATGCCGTTGATGTTGAAGTAGGCCTCGTCGGTCATGTACTCCAGGATGAGGTCTTCCTGTGCGCCGTGCAACTGAGCGCGGCCGCTGCGCACGTTGATGTCCATCCAGGCGAACTCGTTGCTGCTGGTCTGCTTCTGGCCGATGTTGAACGCGGCATCCACCGAGCCACTGAAGCCGGCGAACTCGGTAGAGGCATGGGCGGTGGCGTTGAGCTTGCGGGCCAGCTCCTCCACGCTGGCGCCGCTCTCCTCGCGGCGGTCAATGCGCAGGGTGTTGAAGGTGTAGGCCAGGGCATCGTCATCGCGCATCTCGTCGACGCGCAGGATGGGGCTTCTCACGCACTTTTCCTCGGCATAGCCCAGGAAGGCGTTGTAGCCGTAGCCCACGCCGCAGACGATGTTGCCGCTGCGCAGTTCCTCGCCGTTCACCACCACGGCGCGCTGCTGCGTCAGGGGCACGGTGATGTTCTTCGACTCGTCCTTGGGGAAGCGGATGACGAGGTTGGCCTTGCGCGTCTGCTGGGTCATGTTGTCCAGCGTGGCAATCTTCAGCGTGGCCGGACCCACGCCCTTCTTGGGATAGACGTAGGCGGGCTGGTCGTTGGCATCCTCGTCCCACTCCACGGTGGCCTCCCACTCGGCATCCTGGTCGGTCACGAGGTTGAAGGGCGTGACGCTGCTGCTGGGCGAGAGCTGGCCCACCTCGGTGCGGTCGAGATCGATCTCAGCCTTTGAAATGCTGTACTTGTCGTCGTCGGAGCAGGCGACGAACGTGACGCCGATGGCCGCTGCGGCCATGAGCATCGAGAGTTTCTTGATTGTCTTGTTCATTGTTGTTTGAATTTTATTATTAAAAGAGTGAAACACTATTCTTGATTGTTATGCTTTATCAGCGTTCCTTGGCCACCCAGATGCTTTGCAACTGGTACTGCTGCTGCCCGTTGTCGGTGAAAGTCAGTTCGCGGCTGGTGATGCAGCGGCGTCCCCATAGGTCGGGATTCTCCTCGTAGCGTTTACGAGGCATTGATTCGGGGTGGTTGAGCCAGTCCTTCGTGAAGTCGAGCAAGGCATAGTAGTTGGAATTCACCTCGAAGAAGGTCGTGTGCTCCCAATGCATGGCCAGAAGCACTATGTTGTAATTGGTCTTCTTGGTGACATTGCTCGTGTTGGGTATGCTGCGTGCCAGGGTCTTCCATTGGAAGTGGCTGTCTGACTGCGATGCGCACTCAGAAATATATTTCGTTATTTCTTCGTAATTATTGTCAGTGATGCACACGACGTAGGGCACCCAGTACTCGTTGCTGCCGATGGCGAAGAACGCCCAGCGGAACTTGTCGGCCAGTAGTTTCTCGGCAACGCCACAAAGCAGACCGCTGTTGCCGTCTATCGATGGCAGGTAGTCGAACCTGTAAGCCGTGATGGGGATGGTGTAATTGTTCAGCGGGTCTTCCTTGAAGCATTCGGGTATGACGTTCTGAGGATAGAAAAGGCCAGAGACAAAGTCCTTGCGGAGCACCTCATTCTGTGGCACGAGCTGAAGCGTGTAATTGCTAAGACCGCGGTTCTGCATGATGCCGCAGATTTCTGTCCAGCGGGTATCGTCCATCAGTATGTTCTGTATCCATGCGGCCAGCGTCTCGCTGGAGGCCATGTCGTCGTTATAGACAACGTCATCGCCATAGCCGCTCCAGTTGCACGTGCCAGTGGTGTGGGTTTCCTGGTCGTTGAGGGTGATGAAGCGGGCGGTGCCGTTCACAGAGTGTTTGGAGACGCAGACGTAGTAGCGGTTCTGATAGCGCACGATGTCGCCGCAGTGGTAGTAGGTAGGCTCGTCGATGCCAGCCCCGGTCACGCGCGGTTCGGTCTTCTTCAGGTTGTCAAGGCTCATGTCGAGGTGGTCTACGTCGCGGTTATACACTTTCACGTCGCTGCAGTTGGGCAGCTTCTTCTGCTTGTCGAAGACGGGATTCTCGGCACTTCCCTTAGCCAGCGTGGCACCGGTGGCGTAGCGGACGACCCAGGCCTTCTCGGTGCCGCCCGCCGCGTTGGTAAACTCGGCGTAGCCCTTCTTCGTCTGGTCGTAGATGTTGAAACTCTGTTTGTCCCAGGTGCTGGTCTTCTTTGTCAGCAACTTGGTCTTGAGATTGGTGCCGCTGAACGAAACCATCGGCAGCGAGATGTTGTTGCTGCTCATGGTGGCCGTACCGTAGATGAGATTCAGGCCGTTGGCCGTGAGTTCCTGGCGCATCTGCTCGGCGGTGAGGCCGAAGATTTGCAGGAAGGTCTGGTCGGTCCAGTTGGCGGTCACGTTCTCGAAGAAGTTGCGGTTGTTGTACTGGTAGAGTTTCTTGTAGTCGAAGTCCTTGAAGTACTTCAGCGTCTTGTAGCCATTGTTCGTCTCCAGATTCTGTGCCCACTGCTGGGGGAAGAGCATGGCATAGAGCGTCTCGGCCAGGTTCTGCATGTGCTCCTGATTGGTGCAGAGGCTCTTGGGCATGATGTGTGTCAGTCTCTGTCCGCTCACGGTCTTGTTCACGGTCTTGACGTTGGCCGAGGGAATTTTGCT
>CAMVPA010000025.1 GCA_947169245.1 uncultured Prevotellaceae bacterium | reverse complement strand
TGTGCTCTTTTTTGCTATCCTATCTCAATTATTTTTTAACTTGCGAAACTTGAATTAATAAACAATAAATATTTTCCAATTATTTGGATAGCAACATAGAAGAAAAATACAAGAAGAGAAAAGGAAACGCAGCAAAGAGCTTATACAGGGACGACCCTCAAAAATTACACATGGGACGTGTTCGTCCATATCGCTAAACTTATTCATGGCGATGAGTATGATTACCAGTTAGTAGAAAAGGAGTTTGTTAACACCCTCACTCCTGTCACAATTATCTGCAAGCGTCATGGCGCATTCCTACAAAAACCAAGAAAGCATTTGATGGGGCAAGGATGTTCACGATGTATAGGACGAATGAGAACGACGGAATCTTTTATAGAGGAAGCCTTGGAAGTTCACAAAGGACATTACACCTATGATAAAGTCAAATACGTTAATCCTGAAACACCTGTAACAATTACATGCAGAATTCATGGCGACTTTAGTATGCGACCAGTAAAACATTTACGAGGTGAGGGCTGTCCGCAATGCCAGACATCAAAAATGGAACTAGAGATTGTCGCTTTTCTGCAATCACACCTGTCAACACCTATGGATCTTCAGAAACATTTTACCTGGCTAAGAATAAAACAGCAGTTGGCTTTAGATGTTTATCTTCCAGAATACAAGATTGCAATAGAGTGCCAAGGAGAACAACATTTTATAGATAGACCTGTCTTTGGAGGAACAGAGGCTTTACAGGCTCAAAAAGAAAGAGACATGGTAAAACACAAACTATGTAAAGAACACGGCATAAGAATCATTTACTATGCGAATGCTGCTAATTACTTGCCAAAAGAGTACCTAGAGCCAATTATTACTTCTAAGAAAAAAATATTGGAGGAAATTCTCAAATTTTCAAAAAGCAAAAGATAGAAATGCAGTCGTGAAATGAAATCACCAAACAACTATTTCTCAGAAGAAACGCTCAGTTACCTGAAGCCACAACAGGGATTGTCAGAACGGTACCAGCGGCGGGTGCAGGATGTGACACGGTTTGTAAGTTGACGCATGCCTATGGGAAATATCATCTGGTAATGCTTCACAGAGAGTTGGCCATGAGTGAGGAGCGGACAACCTGTATTTCTCCGTCTATGCCGATGCGCTGCTGTGGTACCAGCAAGGGAAATGCGCGAGGCGGTGGGGACATAAAAAAAAAGTGCGTATTGTATTCTAATAAGAAAAGAACAGCAAAAGACAAAATTTTGCCTTAAAAATTTAGCTTTTGGCTGAATTTTCTCGCGACTCAGCAAAAAAAATATAATTTTCTATGCATTCGCTGCTCGAAAATTTGGAAGTTATCAAAAAAATGTCTATCTTTGCAGCGTCAGAATGTCGTCAGAGGGCGCGAACGATTTGCTTTCAGAGCATAATTCAAGCTGGACCTTTCTGACTACCATACGAGGACATAGCCCACAAGGTTATGTCCTCAGTTTTTCTATCACATCATTGATAATCTGCTTGATGGTCTCCTTGTCTGGTGCAGCAAAAGCGTCTGCCTTGATAACTACAGCCTTGCTATTATGGACTACATAACACTCATCAAGCGTCCCCTGACTGAAGTCCTCATGGCGACCAAAGAGACCAGATACTATCTTCTTGGTCTTCAGAATGCTTTCGGACATGTGCATATCAAAATCAAGAACCACCACCTTGCAGCCCTGCTGCTTGGCCTTACGAAAAGCAGACTTGATGCCGTTCTCGCTTTCAACGCCCTTGCGGTCACCTAACTTACCATTGATTGTGTATTCTGGATTCTTGTGGCCAATCGTCAGCAAGTGTTCGTTGATAATGATGTACATATCAGCGAAGCAACTGAGCAGTACCCTCGCCACACGGATATTGTCATCCAACTCTGTTTGGTCTGCTCGAACGCTTATCAGTAATCGTTCGCCGTATATCTTGGATAACCAAGCCGAGCGGCATATAGGCGCGATGACATCAAGCTCCGCAACCGTTCCCTTTATACAAAGCCGTTGGTCGAGTACCCGCGGCTTTAGTTTTAATTATGCGTACCACTTACCTTTGTGTATGAGGAAGTAAAGGAGTAAAAAAGAGAGACGGCAGCTGGTGGCTATCCGTCTCTGGTGGTCGGTTTTCAGACCGACGAGTGTTCAATCCTAATTTTTGAACTATGCGTATCGAATTAGTTCCTGTTAGAATTCGGTTGCAAAGGTACGAACAATTTTTGAAACTACCAAGTTAAAACAAAATAATTACGACTTTTATTATTAGGCATAATTGAAAATGGAGAAATCTTTGTATTTTGAGAATTTTGTGAGTAACTTTTGAGAATTTTACTTTGTAGATTTGAGAATTTTGTTTATCTTTGCAGCAGAAAATCAAGTGGTTATGTTCAAAAGAGCGCAATTTCGAGAATTGAAGTCGAGGATTCCTGAGCCAAGAAGCAAAATTCAAGTTATCTCTGGGCCTCGTCAAGTGGGTAAATCTACGATGGTGAAGCAGGTGCTTCAGGAAACAGACATTCCCTATATGCTGGTCAGTGCCGACAATATAGACCATGCCAACACGGCTTGGATTGGCGAGATGTGGGCTACGGCACGTGCACGTATGAAGGTGGCACAGGCTAAGGAATACCTGCTCGTGATTGACGAGGTACACAAGATAGACAACTGGAGCGAGGCCGTCAAGAAAGAGTGGGATGAGGATACGTTCAAGGACCTCAACATGAAAGTAGTGATCCTCGGTTCATCCAGGCTACTTCTGAAAGACGGTCTGACGGAATCGCTGGCTGGCAGGTACGAACTGATTAGAATGCCACATTGGAGTTATGCAGAAATGCACGAGGCATTCAGTATGGATGTTGACCAATACATCTATTTTGGCGGTTATCCTGGAGGTGCCATGTATGTTAAGGACGAGTGGCGATGGCGCAGGTATATCAAGGACAGCATTGTGGCTCCTGCAATAGAGAAAGATGTGTTGAGGACGAGGCTTATCTATAAGCCGGCCTTGATGAAGCAGCTGTTTGAACTGGGATGTGCTTATTCCAGCAAAGAACTGTCGCTTAACAAGATGTTAGGCCAGTTGCAGGATGCAGGCAATGTGACGACGTTAGCAGGTTATCTGACTACTCTTGACGAGTCGCGACTGCTATGTGGACTGCAGAAATATGCGGCGGACAACGCACGCAAATACAATTCCGTGCCAAAGTTGATGGTTTACAACACGGCACTCTTCTCAGTACAGAGTGGCATGACTTTCAATAAGGCATTTACAACGCCTAATCTCTGGGGACGCTGGGTGGAGAGTGCGGTGGGGGCACATCTGCTGAATCAGGCTGATGAGTACGACTACAAGCTCTACTTCTGGCGCGAGAAGGACGACGAGGTGGATTTCGTCATAGAGTTCGACAAACAACTTATTGCCATTGAGGTTAAGAGTGGCCGCCGAACCACCAATAATGGTCTGGCGTTGTTTGGCGAGCAGTTTCACCCTGTTCATTCTTTCGTAGTAGGTTCTGGGGGTATTCCCATAGAAGAGTTCCTTACATGGGATATAGGCAGGCTGTTTGAATGAGACACAACTCCCCATCAGACAAACATGGCGCGTCGCCGCATCGGCGCGGCAGCGCGTCATTTGACTTCGTCGAATTCCGTCACGACTCGGCAAATCAAGTACACTTGTTTGCGCTCGCTGCTCCAGATTATAACATTTCAGAATAAATTCAAGATAAATCGGGGAAGCCTTGATTTGCCTTTGAATTATTCGTACCTTTGCATCACATTCAAGATGTGATGCGAGTGTGGGCTTCGGCTCTTACTTCCCCTCCCGCCCATGAGACAACAAACCAACACACTAACTAAACACAAGAACTGACTATGACAAAGAAAGAAACCTTCAAGTGGATTGTGCAGATTATCGCATCGATTGCAACAGCAATACTGACAGCGATGGGAACCGTATCCTGCATAGGCTATAACCCTGCATTATAGCCGCCCCTTGTCAAGGGGCTCTAAACCTGACGGCACTCGAATGCCCATCCATCCCATATAGCCGCCCACGAAGACGGCAGGCATCATGTTGGGAATCAATCCTATCAAGCTCACGCGGATGCTCTGGAAGGCAATCATCAGAATGACACCGATGATGAATATGGAGATGACGAACGACAGCATCTGTCCTCTTACGAGATACTGCATCATGGTGACATACTGCGGGATGTTGCCCACCACGGTAATCTTCGCCTCAGGGAACAGCTGATTGGCATCCGCCTGAATACGAGCCAGTTCACGCTCCACCTGTGCCGAGTTGAAGTCGGAAATCTCCACCATCAGGCGCAGACGGCGATAGTCGTAGTCCACCCAATATTCCGACTCCGTGCCGCCCGCATTCTCGTAGAGCAGAATCATCTGCGCCACCTCTTCCTCTGAATCGGGGATGCGATAGAAGGCACTGTCGCCGTCGTTGAGCGTCTGGTTCAGGTCTTTCAGTATGTCGAGAATCGAGGTGGTGCGTTTGGTCAGGTCGTAGGTGTTCACCTTTTGTTGCAACTTGTCGAGATGCTGCAGGTTCGCGGGCTCCTTGGCCTCGTCGTCGTTGGGCAGTTCTACTATCAGGTCGTAGGAATAGAGTGAGCCCAACTCTGAGCGACCTACATCCATCACCTCTTTTACGTAATCGACCTTGGTTCCCATCGTGCGCTCGATGTCGAAGGCGGCCTCAATCTTCCACAGGCCGACGCACAGCAGCAGACAGATGACGAGGAAGGAATAGCCTATCTTCTTGGGGTTGCGTAGCACCTTGTCGCAGAGTTGTACCATCGCTTTTGTCCAACGGGTATCGCTATCCTCTGTAAAGCCCTCGATTGGGCGTTTGTTTTTGCCAAACGACAGCAATACGGGTGTTACAATCAGCGAAGTAAGCAGCACAAACAGCACACTCATGGAACTGATGATACCCACGCAATGCATCGGACGGATGGGGATGACCAGGAACGACAGCAGCGACACCAGCGTGGTGAATCCGCAGAAGAACACTGACCAGCCAATCTCCTTGATGGTCTCGACAACGGCCTTGCGCCGTTCGCCGTGGATGCGCATCCTACCTCTGAAATAAGAGAAGATGTGGATGTTGTAGGCGATGGCTACGGCAAACGACAGGATGGCGGGAATCATCAGCACCGTCGAATCGACATACATCTGTGTGTAGCCAGCAATGCCGTAGGTGATGAACAGGCCGCCAATGACGGAGATGATAGGGGCCACGACACCTCGCAGCGAGCGCGTCATGCAGAGCATCACCACCATGCAGATCAGCGTGGCAATCATCATCAGGCGACCCATCTCCTGGCCGATATACACCGTCTTGCAGTTGGTCACGTAAGGCATGCCGGTTCCTTTGGGGTGCAGCGAGGCATACGCGGGTTTCTTGATGATGCGCTCCACCTCCTGTCCCGTAATGATATCGGGTGCCACGGTGCTGGTCTTCTTCCACACGCTGTCCTTGGGGAAGGTACGCAACTTCACCATGATCCACGACAGGTCGCCCTTCTCGGAGATGAGTTTGCGGGCCACATGAGGCTTGCTGTAGGCTCTGGCCTTGATGCTGTCCATCGCCGCTGTACCGTCGGCAGGAATCTCATCGGGCACTATCTGCTCGATGGTCATGCCGTCCTCACTGCCCACCATAAACTCAATATCCGTCAACGACGTCACCTTGTCGGCATACGACAGACTGTCCAGCAGTTCGTTCGACAGTGCCCTGAGCGTTGTCAGGTGCTCCTTCGTAAAGTGGTTGTCACACTGCGTCAGCACGCCCACATAGTAGTCGTTGCCGAAGTGCGACTTAAACTCCTCGGTCTTCACCAGCATGGGGCCGTCCTCGATGAAATAGTCATCAAACGACGTCTCCTTCACCATACGGTTCATACCAATCACAGAAAGTACAATTACCAGTACAAATGCACCGAGCGTCCACCAGCGAACCCTCAGCAGCTGTTCGGCATATCGCGCAAACAGCTCGTTAATCCTTTCAATCTTCATTTTTCTATTGTCTTCGCCATCAGCGGCGCCACGATATGACGGAAGATCTCGTCTTTGCTATTGAAGTAATTGTAGATGTTGCTCAATCCGATGCTAGCCCCCTTGGCAATATCACGCATAGAAGCCTTGGCGAAACCCTTATGCAAGAACACGCGCTTGGCAACTGATTTAGAGGCTTGGTGAAATCGCTGCAATCCACGCATCAATGCGCGTGTCGGTCTTGTCATCCTCGTTCACGTCGTCGAGGGGCAGACCGATGAACTTGCCGTCAATAACGGCCTCAGAGTCATCGAAGGTATAGCCGTCAGTTTCTACGGCTCCCACGAAGTTGGCACCGCTGGCCTTGATTCCATTATACAACTCACCGATGCCGCCTACGAAGGTGTCACTATAACTCTCGCAGTCGCCACAGCCGAAGAGAGCGATGGTCTTGCCTGAGAGGTCAGCACCCTGCAGCACCTTCAGACCGTCGTACCAGTCATCCTGCAACTCGCCAGCGCCCCATGTCGAGGTGCCGAGGATTAGGTTCAGGTTGTTCTTCACTACATCGGCTGTGAGGTCCTGTACGTTGATGGTCTCACAACCCAACTTCTGGGCTATCTTCTCTGCGATAGCCTCGCACGTTCCTGTCGAGGAACCGTAAATTACAATTGTCGCGTTCATTTTTATCTTATATAAAATGGTTAAAAATTCTGGGCGCTGCCTGGCTTCGCAGTGTGATCAAATTCACGCTGCAAAGGTACGACGAAAATCCCGACGGCACAATACTCAAAACTGAGTGTTCTGCCGTCGGGATATGCAGGGCCTCTAATGAAACGCGATTAGCAAAAAGTAGGTATTTACTTGATGTACTTCACCTTCGAGGCATCACGGGGCTTGGCATCGGGCAGCTCGTCGGGATAGCCGATGGCGATGATATAGTTCAGCTTGTAATCGGCAGGGATGTCGAGACGGTCGAGGAAGAATTTGCACTTCTCGTTTGACAGCAGGAAGCGTACGGGGCCGCCCAGACAGCAAGTGCCGAGCCCCATGGACTGCGCTGCCAGCATGATGTTCTCGCCCAGAAGACCGGCATCCAATTCGCCACCACCATTGGCAGGGGTGCAGACGCAGATGAGATTCGGAGCATTGCGGAACATGTTCTTGAAGTCCTTGTCGCGCTTTACTTGTTCGGCATGGGCCTGTTTATAGACCTCCGTCACGTCTGCAATCAGTTTCTGGTCTTCCACTACGCGAACAATCCACGGCTGGCGGTTCATGCCGCTGGGCGCATTGATACCCGCACGAACGATGACCTCCAGTTTCTCGTGCTCCACAGGCTTGTCGAGGTATTTGCGGATGGAGCGGCGCGCCATGATGCTGCTTAGCACAGGATTCACTTCCATGCAGATATCAGCCTCGATGTCGGTTATCTGATCCGTCGGCTCATACCGCTTCAATACACGTCCGCCACGCGATACGAGGAACTTTGTGAAGTTCCATTTGATGTCGCTCTTCTTGTCATAGTCGGCATCCTGCTTGCGGAGCATTCCGTCCATCATCTTTCCCCGTTGGTCGTTGACATCGAAGCCGCTGAATCCCTTTTGTGCCTTCAGCCAGGTGTAAAGCGGATGTTCATTCGCACCGTTCACCTCGATCTTGTCGAACTGCGGGAACTGGATGTCGAAGTTGGCCGAGCAGAACTGGTGAATCTCCTGAATCGTACCTGGAGCCTGCTGTCCGAACTGGTTGCAAGGGAAGTCAAGAATCTCCAGTCCCTCGCTGCGGTACTTCTCATACAGTGCCTCCAGTTCCTTGTACTGGGGCGTGAATCCGCATCGGGTGGCAGTGTTCACAATCAGCAGCATCTTACCCTTGTAGTCAGAGAGCGACACATCCTGACCTACATCGTCCTTCACCTTGAAATCATAGATACTCTGTGCTGAAAGGGTCAGCACACAAACCATTGCCATGAGGCTAAAAAACACTCTTTTCATATCTTCGTAATCATTGGTCGTAGCCGACGGGACGAAATTGTTTCGGATGAAGCTGATAATGACTGTCATTACGCTCTATTGAACTTCTCCTTGGGCTGCTTACAGCGGGGACAGCGCCAGTCGTCGGGCAGGTCTTCGAAGGCCACGCCGTCGTGCTCAGCCGGGTCATAGACGTAGCCGCAGACGGAGCAGACATACTTGCCGCTGGCTTCCTGCTTGGTGAAATCGACTTCGGCAAGGACGGTCGGCACGGGATTGTCGAGGTCCATCACGCGCTTGGCCTCCAGATTCTCGTAGCCCTGCGGGGTGTGGGTGCTGCAATACACCGTGGGATGGTTGCGGACGAACTCGCGCACTCGGTCCAGCGTCTCGCGGGCTGCGGGCTGGTCGTCGAATACCACGGAGAGCTTGTTCTCGTACAGCGCCTCGTCACAGTAGGTGATGTCGCCGTGCAGCATGTAGAACAGCCGCGGCTGCTCCCTTGTTTTAGGGGAGCTGTCCGAAGGACTGAGGGGTTCTTCCACCACGATGATGCTGTTGCCCTTGGTGTGACCCTTCGCCTTGATGAGGTAGATGCCGTCCTGAATCTTCTGGCACTCGGGGAAATTGTAGTACGGCCCGTCGGTGTAGCTCACCGGCACGAGGTTCGTGAGGCCCTGCAACTCGTCGGCATCCATCTCGTCCTTGTTCACATACACCTTCGCGTTGGGGAACGAGCGCAGTTCGCCCGAGTGGTCGGCGTGGCGGTGGGTCAGGAGAATCTTGGTCACCTGCTCGGGCTTGTAGCCGAGGGCGGCGAATGCCTCCATGTAGGTGCAGATGTCCTTCCCTGTAAAGATTTTTGAATTCTCGTCGGGCACCTCTTTCGGTGTGCCGGCGGGGATGCCCGTATCAACCAATATCACCTCCTAGCCCGTATCGATGAGGTAGTTCTGCAAGCTGCCACGATAGCGGATGTTGTGGTCGAATTTGTCTGGACCCTCCATTCCCGCTGACGCGCCTACCCGTAGCCTTTCACCACCGAAGACGAAGGGCTGGGTATAGAACCCGTCGCGTCTGAATTTTACTGCTTTTATTTCCATATTGCTGTTTTTATTGTGGTTTCGACCGCAAAGGTACATTGTTTTTCCCACAAATCCAAATCTGAGACAACACAAAATTTGTCTGAAACGACACGACCATGAGAATATTTCGTACTTTTAACGCCCGAAACGCGCTATTATTCAGAAAAAAGTTGTAACTTTGCAACCGTTATAACACTTTAATGCGCATAATTATGGTATCAGTAGCAATCAAGAACCGCACACGCGACGAAATCATTGCTGCATTCCGCGAGTCCATCCGCAAGAAGCAAGAGTGGATAAAGCAGTCGGACGAGGAGTTTAAGAGAATCCGCGAAGAACGCAGACAACTGGCTCTATGAATCCGCTCGACCTGGCATACATCAACCGCCTTGCCCCCTATAAGGTTTGGACGGAGAACGGCTGCGACTACCTCATTGAAACCAATTACGACCTGCTGTTCAAGATTGGTTTCATGGACGATTACTCCATCTGGCAGAGCGGTGCCTACCAGTTTTACATCAACAACGAAAGTCATCGTCCCTCGCCCAACGACGAGAAGCTGAAGGCCACCGTCTTCCGCATTATCGAGGCCTTCTTCGCAGCCAACCCCGACATCCTGCTCTACATCTGCGAGACGGGCGACGGCCGGCAGGCATTCCGCAGCCGTTTGTTCATCCGCTGGTTCAACAACTACGCAGGCCGCGACGCCTACGTCCTTCAGACCGCCGAGGTGCAGGAGGGCAAGACCAAGAACTTCGCCGCCCTCATCGTGCAGAAGTCCAACCCTCGCCTCAAGGAAATCCTCTCCGAGTTCGACGAGACCATCAGCATACTGACCAATAAACCGGAATAATCCCCCCATCATGCTTATGCTACCGCTCACGTACATACACAGTTTTGAGAAGGCCCGAATGAGGGTTGGGCACGGTAGCGGAAGTATTCACAAACGAAAACGACAACAATGAGCGGATAGACCGACGGACATTCGGGACTATCCGCTTTCATAAGGACAAACAAAGAACATGAAGAAAACCATCATCACCGCACTGCTCCTCATCCTGACACTGGGAGCGAAAGCCCAAATCAAAGTGGAAGTTTCTGAAACCGTCGAACTGATGGGCATCCTCTCGCGCACGGCAGGTTTTCAGGAGTACTGCATGGATATGGGTGGGCAGTACACAAAAGATACGGAGGCTTGGTTCGCTCCATACAAAGGCCACTCCATCGTCAAATACTATCAAGACCTCAGAGCCAAATACGGCATCAGCCATGATGCAGTGATGACGATGGCCATTCATCTCGCCATCGATGGCGGCAAGCTGAAGATGCAGGCCGATGAGGCAGGCTCATTGGACCGTTGGAGGAGCGTGGATGTCGATTCTTTCGTCGTCCGCCTCAATCAGTTCTATGCCGACACCCGATTCCATGATTTCTACCAGCAGCACCAACCGTTCTACGAGGAAGTCATGCGCACCTACGAGGCCAATGTGATGCAGTATTTCCATCAGGACTGGTACGCCCGCTTCTACGGTACGGAGCCAACGGAGAAGTTCCGTGTTATCATTGGCTTCACCAACGGCGGCGGTAACTACGGCCCCAGCCGCCAATTGAAAGGACTGCCCAGAGAGGCATTCGCCATTGTCGGCTATTACGTCGGCCCGCAGACGGGCAAAGCCTACGAGGACGGAATGAGCTACGCCTCAACCCTCATTTACGAGTTCAACCACTCCTTCGTCAACCCCTTGATCGAAGACGAAGCCAACGCCGCGCTGCTGAAAGACGTCGGTAGGAATCTGCTGATGCTTTCGCCCTTAGGCATGAAACGACAGAACTATGCACAGTGGAACATCGTGCTCAATGAGAGCGTCGTCCGCGCAGCCGTCATCATCTATATGCTTGACAATGGCTATTCTGCCGAGCAGCTTCAGCAAGAGATGTTCGACCAAGTATGCCGTGACTTCCGCTGGATGCCGGAACTCGTCACAGCCCTTCGCCGTTATGTCAGCAACCGCGACCAATACCCCACGCTCAACAGCTTCTATCCAGAAGTGGCTAAATGCCTGAGCAGCTTCTTAGACGCAGAGGCCGAGCGGATGAACGCGCCGTTGCGATAAATATTTTTGTACCTTTGCACCCGATATGTACACGCTGAATGAATACTTGCCGATATTTGTGGGCGACGGACTGCCGGAGAAGGGCTGGGATGACGGGATGTACTGCTTGGAAACAGATGCAGCGAAAATCCTTCGTACCAACCTGCTGCACGGATTCGTTGCCTGCTTCGCTTTTGTGCTGGTTGACAAAGGCTGGATGACGATTCGCTACAACGGACGGAGCAGCGAGAGCCGTCCAAGCTTGCTCGAAGATGGCCGAGTCGTGACGGACGAAGGCAAAGCCAGCGGCCGCGAACTGACGCTGCGACCCAACGACCTGTACACCTATTCGCCGGGGCTCCCCGTCACCGTCGTCGCCACCTCGCGCGACTTCCACGGCCTCTGCCTGATGGCCGACGAGCATGTCACCATCGAGGCGCCGTCCGTCCACGACCTCGTACACCTGGCCTACCTGCCCATCGTGCAGCTACACGAGCCGAAGCAGACGCTGGCCCCGGACGCCGCCCAACACCTGGCCGCGAAGATGCGCGAAATCATCGGCTACCTGCACTCCGACCACATCTACAAGGGCGAGGTGCTGCGCATGCTCTATTCCATCTTCCTACTCGACCTGCAGAACGCCCAGCAGCGCGCCATCGTGCACCGCCAGACGCCCCAGCGCGTCGAGGAAATCTTCATCGGCTTCATCCGTCTGCTGCCCCGCCACTTTATGGAGCACCACGACATCCCGTTCTATGCCGACCAGCTCCATATCTCAACAGTCTATCTCTCCCGCGTCGTCCGTCAGGTCACCGGCCGCACTGTTGTAGATTATATCAACCAGATGCTGCTGATGGAGGCCTCTTTCCTGCTGCAAACCTCCCCGATGAGCATCACCCAGATTGCCGACCGCCTCCATTTCGCCGACACTCCCTCTTTCAGCAAGTTCTTCTCAAGGCTGAAAGGGGTGAGTCCGAAGGAGTATCGGAAGGGGTGAAGGAATTTTTTCGAGCGTTAGAAACCGTCCGTTTCAGAGCCAACACGAACACTTTTCTGCTAAAATCACATAAAATTTAGCACTTTTTTATATAAATAGGGTGGCAATATGAAGTTTTTTGACTACTTTTGCAACGTGTTTCTCAAGAGACACGACTATATTTGCTCATCTTTCTGTGAACGAACTGCGACCTCGAACAAGGAGAATAAACGAGCAAACCTATTATCGAAGGAGTATGCGCCTACAGCGCAGACTACTCCGTTAGATAATAGAGGCTGTCGCAGGCCTGTTCACGGTAATGGATGGGTCTGCGCTTTCTTTCTGCCCGAATGTTAGTGCTGACCTCTAAAAGAGAGATACGAAACAGTATTAACAATTTAAAAAACAATGCTTATGGTTAAAAAGAAAAATCTTTGGAATTTGCTGGCCATCATAATGGCGGCAATGGTTTGTATGAGTCTTTCATCATGTGGCGACGATGACGACGACAATCAGTCGGGAGGAAATCAAAGTGAGATTATCCAGAACTTGATGAGCCACAAATGGACAGGTTATTCTACAGACTATGACGTCTATTCTTATGGAGCTGCAACTTATACTCAGACATGGACGGTATATTTCACCAGTGACCATGAAGGCGTTATGCATGTTAGAATAGTAGACCGTGACAGTTCCTTAGGAACAAGCAGAAGTGAAGAGCATATTGATTTCTCATATTCTGTCGATGGGAATAAAATCCGTCTTTATGGTGGAAGCAATTTTGTCTTTGACTATTATGGTAGTTATATGATGGAAGGTGATGACATCTTTGAGCCAAGCGTAATGACTTCTTCTGACTACACCTATTTGCAAGAGCACAAAGAGGGCTACCACGGAACCGAAGGTAAAATTGACACAGAGGTTTACATCATCAATGATAATGAGATTCTCAAAGGTGTAAATGACTTGGGCAATGGATGGTATAGCTATGTCTTGCAGTTCGGATTTGGTGCAAACAGTGACGATGCCTATAGGAAAGGAATGACGCAGATGAGGCTTACCGTATGGGCAGACAATGGATGCTTAGACACATCATACAAGACATCAAATTACGGAAAGAAAAAGACATATACCTTATATCTTTCTTCTACGGAGAGAGATTGGTATGATTGGATTTTTGTTCAGTCGAAAGATACGAAGATTACGTTCAACTACGAATTGGAATATTATAACTCAAAAGATGGACAGTGGTATGATATTCAAAGCCGAAAATTAACTTTAAACAAATAAGTGAGTATGGTATTGTAAGATTTCATTCAATTCCCAAAACAAATAGAAAGTAAATTATCTGTTGGACTTAGATTAGGATTGTAAATTCGCTCAAATATTAATCATAAAAAAAGAAGAAAAATGAAAACAGTGAAATTTTTATCCATGCTTTTCATCGCCTCGGCTCTTAGCTTTGGTTTTACAAGTTGTGATGATGACGATGATGACGAGCCCACGCCCGTTGAGACTGACTATTCAAGTGTTATCCCCGGTCATTGGGCAAATTCTGATGTTAATGAGGATGACTACACTGTAACTCTTAGCATCAATTACAAAGGTGCAGGCACTATCTGTTTCTATGACTTGATAAACACAGATGACGATCAATATGGAGTTATGGCCTTTGGCAATTACACTCTGAGTGGGAACAAGTTGACTGCCACTTATAATGATGTTCAATGCAAGGATGCAAATTGGAATTCATATACCTATCATGGATTCAGTGACGGGAAATCAAAAACCGTAGTATATACCATCCAGTCTTGTGACGGAAAGAAACTAGTCATGAAGGATGATAGCGGAAAGACATTGAACTACGAAAAGTACGCTGACGTTAAATAGTTACTCTCATGCCATAGCTTAATAAGGAGCGAATAAATGCTATGGTTAAAACAGGCGGGAAACCGTACCGACATTCTCGGCCTCGGTTTCCCGCCCTTGCGTTTCTCTACATTATTATATATCTTACAGCCCCTCGATTTCCTCCGTCGTCAGGCCAGTAATCTCGGCAATGTCCTCGACGGCATAACCCTTGGCCTTCATCTTGCGGGCTGCCTTTACGATGTCCTCCTTGTTGGCGTCATCGAATTCATCGGGCTGAGAATTCCACTCGTCCCAGTCGGTCTCGGCGAGATAACGCTCCACCTGCTTCTGCAATACGGGGATGTCATTGACGGCTGTGTTGTAGAGTTCTCTGTCGTCGATTGTGGCATAGTCGTGAACCAATACGTGACGCATGCCCTGCACAACTTTCCAAGGCGTTGCCGGATGTGCTTTCTTGAAAGCTTTGGTAAGCATATAGGCTGCTTCGCCCACCACCTCCACATTCTTTATGACGGAATAGTAGGTACGCTTATCGCTGACAAGAGCCTCGAATGTATAGCCCTTAATGAGCATCATGACATTGGCGGAATACTCTACGATGTCCTCCAATCGTCCTTTATCCCTCGCTCTTTCTCTCATAAATCAGAATTTTATCACGGTTAGCGGTTTCTGCGGCGTATGGGCGGAGAGTGCCTTCCACTACTAAATCTACTTCCCGGCCCAGCAGTTCCTGCAAGTCCATGAGCATACCGCCATGGGTGAAGAGCGTGAAGGGCTTGCCGGAATAGTCGGGAACGAAAAGGATGTCCACGTCGCTTCTTGGCGTCTCCTCGCCGCGGGCGAAGGAACCGAAGAGCCATGCCTTCAGGACGGGCTGCGTCTTGAAGTAGTCGGCAATGGCGTTGCTGACGATGTCGAGATCCGTCACGACTCGGCCATCCAAACAAGCTTGGCGGCTCTCGCTGCTCCGTTCCTTCATTGCTTGGGTGCTCATAGGCGTATGTGTTTAGAATTATGGTGCAAAGATAATCATTTTTTCGCAATCTTGTATCGTTTCGGGCGTTAAATCTTACGAAAGCAGGCGAAGATGCACCGATTTCGCTATCCTTCGCATCAACTTGACGCGTGGTCCGTCAGGTCACGGGCCGCACCGTCATCGACTACATCAACCAGATGCTCCTGATGGAGGCCTCCTTCCTGTTGCAAACCTCTCAACTGAGCATCACCCAGATAGCCGACCACCTCCATTTCGCCGACACCCCGTCGTTCAGCAAATTCTTCTCAAGGCTGAAGGGCGTGAGTCCGAAGGAGTATCGGAAGGGGTGAGGAAATCAAATACCATTCAATTTCCTTTCTGCCATAGTAAAAGACTAATTTTCACCTTTCACCTCCTTTTTATTCATACTTTCAAAAGGGCTTGAGTTTTTGAAAATACTCCATGAGTTTTGAAAAATACTCCATGAGTTTTGCGCAAAAGTCGGCCCCTTTCGGAATCCCTGTGTTTAGCTTCGCCTCGGAAATAAATTTATTTTGTATTTCGCTCGGTTTGCACTACCTTTGCGACAAAAGTCGCGAAGGTACTACGTTTCGGAAGAAAAAAGAAAGGCATTTCTTTTGTTCTTCGCTCAACTTTTCGTAACTTTGTCCCCAGTTATGAAAGATTCGGTGATTATCCTGAGTGGTGGGATGGATTCCACCACCTTGCTCTATGACCAGCAGGAGCGTATAGCGCTGGCCATATCGTTCGACTACGGCTCGAACCACAACGCACGTGAGATTCCCTTTGCACGGCTGCACTGCGAGCGGCTGAAGATTCGCCACGTGGTGATTCCCTTAGACTTCATGCACCAGTACTTCAAGAGCTCGCTGCTCGAGGGCGACGACGCCATACCCGAGGGCCACTATGCCGACGAGAACATGCGGTCGACGGTGGTGCCCTTCCGCAACGGTATCATGCTGTCGATAGCTGTCGGCATGGCGGAGTCGTGCGGACTGAAGCACGTGATGATGGCCAACCACGGCGGCGACCACACCATTTATCCCGACTGCCGGCCTGAGTTCGTCAGCGCCATGAGTGAGGCGGCCCGCACGGGCACGTTCCCCGGTATCACGCTACTCTGTCCGTTCACCAACATGACGAAGGGGCAGATAGCGGCGCGCGGCAAGGAGCTGGGCATCGACTACTCGGAGACGTGGTCGTGCTATCGTGGCGGCGAGATGCATTGTGGTAAGTGCGGTACTTGCGTGGAGCGCAAGGAGGCGCTGCATGATGCCGGCATCGACGACCCGACGGAGTATGAGGAGAAGTAAAAGGTAAGAGGTAAGAGGTGAGAAGTAAGAGGTGAGAACAGAAAGACCAAAAACTATAACGGAGATGAAAAGGATTGCATTTTTTCTTGTAAGTTTGCTTACAGCAGGCATTGCCCAGGCCGGTGGCCATTGGGTAGGAACGTGGGGCACGGCTCCGCAGTTGGTTGAACGCCATAATAATCCGCCGGCTCCAGGATTGGCCAATAACTCGCTGCGCGAGATTGTGCAGGTGTCGATAGGCGGCAAGAAGGTGCGCCTGAAGCTGACCAACGAGTTCAGCAAAGAACCCACGGAGATCAAGGCCATAGAACTGTCGATAGCCAAGACGGCGGGCAGCAGTAGCGAGGTTGACGAAAAGACGACCGTCAGCCTGACCTTCGACGGCAAGTCGTCGGTGATTATTCCTGCGGGCGGCTCGGTAATGTCCGACCCCGTCGGCTTCAAGATGGGGCCGCGCGAGAACGTGGCTATCACCATCCACTATGGTGCTGCATCGCAGACCGTCAGCGGCCATCCCGGCTCGCGCACCACGTCGTATCTGAAAGAGGGTGACACACGCGACTTCACTGATGCCATCAGGACCGACCACTGGTACAGCATCCAGACACTGGAGGTGGAGGCTCCGAAAAAGGCGGGAGCCATTGCCATCCTGGGCAACTCCATCACCGACGGCCGCGGGTCGACCACCAATGAGCAGAACCGCTGGGCCGACGTGCTGTCGCGTCGGCTGCTGGCCAACAAGGCCACCAGTCAGGTGGGTGTGCTCAATATGGGTATTGGCGGCAACTGCGTGCTGCGCGGCGGCTTAGGCCCCACGGGCGAACAGCGTTACCCTCGCGACCTCTTTGGTCAGGAGGGTGTTAAGTGGATGATTCTCTTCGAGGCGGTCAACGACTTGGGCGGTTCGCGCAACGGTGTGCAGACGGCCGAGCGCGTCATCGAGGTCTACAAGCGGATTATTGCTGAAGCTCACGAGAAGGGTATCCGCGTCTTTGGCGCCACCATCACTCCATTCAAAGGCAACAACTACTACTCGGAAGACCACGAGAAGGGCCGTTCGACGCTTAACGAGTGGATACGCACCACGGACATGCTCGACGGCGTGATTGACTTCGATAAAGCAGTGCGCAATCCTGAAGATCCCGAGGCTCTGCAGCGCGCGTTCTTGTTTGAGAACGACTGGCTGCATCTGAACGCCCAAGGCTATGAGACCATGGGCAACTCGATTGACCTGAATCTGTTCAAGTAACTGAAAGGGTGCGAAACAGAAGAAGGGGCTTACGTTGTGTAAGCCCCTTCTTCTGTATATGCTCTTTTACTGGATGGTCGTCTCCGAGAAGTAGTGGTCGCGCAGCGGCTTGCTGACAGTGTGCCCCGTGAGCGTGACCTGCTGCTGCAGACGGAAGTCGGCCGACGAGGCGCCCACCTTGACGGCGTAGGTGCCAGGCTCGACGCTCCACAGACGCCGTCCGCCGCTGTTCTGGTAGTAGCCGAACTGGTCGGTATAGAGTTTCACACTGACCTTCTTAGATTCGCCGGGTTTCAGGCTGACGCGGGCGAAACCCTGCAGCTGGATGGGGCGGATGTTCTGGTCGTCCTTGGTGGGCGTCAGGTAGATCTGTGCTATCTCGTCGGCAGCCATTTTGCCAATGTTCTTGATGTCGAACGAGAGCGTGACGTAGCTGTCAGCCGTCAGCTGCAGACTCTCGTCCATCTGCAGGTTGCTATATTCGAACGTCGTGTAGCTCAGTCCGTAGCCGAAAGGCCACTTGGTGTTGGGCGTCTTGTAGATGGGGGCGGGAGCGTTTAACGAGGGGTGAACGTTGACTTTCACTGGATTGTTGTAGCACAGGGGCTCATGCAGCTCCTTGTCGGGGTAGCTGACGGCAAGCTTGGCCGATGGTGATACCTTTCCAAACAGAATGTCGGCAACGGCATTGCCGCCTTCCTCGCCGGGATACCACGCCTGAATGACGGCGGCACACTTCTCAGCCAGTCCGCTGATGACCTGTGCCCTGCCGCCGAAGACGACGAGCACCACGGGCTTGCCGGTGGCAATGAGTTCCTCTACATACTGCTCCTGACGACCGGGCAGACGCAGACCCTTGCGATCGCGGTTCTCGCCGCAGAGCATGACGTTCTCGCCCACGGCAGCCACGATGATGTCGGCTTCCTGAGCCATCTTGAGCGCCTCCTGACGGTCGGCCTTCTCGCCCGAGTCCACTTTACGGTGCAGAATCTCGTACTCCCAGGCACGTGCGTCGCCACCCTTTATGAAGTCAGTCTCAATCTCCTCCGTCCAGTCGCAGCCACGTGAGTAGAGAAGCTTGGTGGTGGAGAGCGGCGAGGGGAGTGACGAGATTGTTTTCTTCATGCCCTCAAGCAGCGTCACCACATGTGGGTGGTCAAGGTCTTGCTCTACTTTCTTCCAGAAGTATGACATGGCAGGGAACGAGTAGTCGCCGCACATCGCCCACATGGAGTTGGCGTTAGGACCAGTGAGCAGAATCGTCGGTTGCTTCGATAAGGCAGAGCAAGTGCCGAGATATGTGTCCAGCGGTAAGATCTGCTTGGGATTCTCCAGCAGTACCACCGACTGCGTGGCTATCTGGTAGGCCGTCTGGCGCTCCTCGAGGGTGTCGAGCACTATCTGCTCCTTACTATAGAGGTATGCGTCCTCGTCCAGCAGACCGGCACGCAGCTTGTAGCGCAGCACGTCCTTCACGGCACGCTCGAAGGCCTCGGGCTTCACCAGTCCGCTGTCGAGGCCCTGCTGCAGGTATTGGTAGTTGGCACCGAAGGGGAAGTCAACGTCGTTGCCGGCATTGATGGCAGCCGCCGCCTGTTCGATGAGTGCCTTTTCGGTTTTTTCGGAGTCTTCGGAATTCCCAGTCGTTTCGGAGACTACCGGCAGCTGGTCGATGGCCGTATAGTCGCTGACTACCATACCGTCGAAGCCCAGGTAGTCGCGCAGGATGTCGGTCAGAATCCAGCTGTTGGCCACGCAGTTTACGTTGTCGCCGTTCTCATCTCCTTTGGAGGGGGAGGTCTTCATGGCGTGGTAGCCCGGCATCAGCGCCTTGCTCCCCGCCACACGTATCATGGTCTCGTGGGGCATCAGAATCTCTTCCATCAGTTCTTTCTCGTCGGCATCGCCACCGCCGCCGTAGCCCAGGTAGTGCTTGGAGCAGGCACCGACGCCCTTCTTCAGGTCGCCCTGCTGCAGACCCTTGACAAAGGCCACGCCCATAGCCGCCGACAGGTAGCCGTCCTCGCCGTAGGACTCTTCCAGACGGTTGAACGACGGAACGCGGCAGACATCGACCATCGGCGAGAGCGACAGCACGCCACCCATCTTGCGCAGGGCCGTGCTTGTCTGTAGCGTCTTCAGCTCGGCCAGCTCTGTGTTGAACGAACAGGCCTGTCCTATCTGCTGCGGATAGATGGTGGCGCCGCGGGTGTTGATGCCCGACAGCACCTCCTCATGCATCAGCGCCGGAATGCCGTTGGGCGTGTTGTGTATGAGCCAGTCCTGTACGGCAGCTACGCGGTCGCGCAGATCGTTGGGGTCGCGTGGCTTCTGCATGCAGAACTGCGAGAAGTGTCCGATGCCGTTGGGTATCAGTTCTCGGCACTTCGCCGTGTCCAGGTGTCCGTCCTCGTCGAAGAGTTCGTCCATATACATACTGCGCAGCTGGGCAATGCGCTCTTCTTGCGACATCTTGTTATAGAGCTCGTCCACGCGCTGCTCCAAGTCTGTGGTGGCTGCCGTGCAGCCTGCTAATAGTGTGACTGTGCACATCTTTGTAAGAAATTTCATAATTGATAATGGGTGAATCTGACTGCAAAGATAGTGTTTTTTTCTGAAAGTCTTTGTTATGTCTCCGACTTTGCGTAATTTTGCAACCATAAAACTAATAACTGAAACATGACAGAAATGAGAAACCTGAAATTCTGGTGCGCCAGCCTCTTGGCTTGTGCCGCCATGAGCGCTACGGCTCAACCGAAATCCTGGACTGCCGACAACGGCAACGGAACGTTTACCAACCCTTTGTTCTACGACGAGTTCTCTGACCCCGACGTCATCCGTGTGGGCGACGACTATTACCTCGCTGGTACGACGATGCACTCGGTGCCGGGTCTGGTCATCCTTCATTCAAAGGACCTCGTGAACTGGGAGAACATCAGCTATTGCTTCGACCGCTTTGACTTCCCTGAGGATCGCTTTGCCCTGAAGAACCATCAGGAAGTTTACGGCCAGGGCATCTGGGCGCCGTGCATCCGCTATGCCAACGGCCAATTCTACGTCTTCTCGAATATCAACGGCAAGGGGCTGCAGTGCTACACGGCGAAGGACATACACGGCCCGTGGACGCACCACAACATGCAGGGCAATATCTACGACCTCGGCGTGCTCTTCGACGACGACGGCAAGATATATGCCATCCACAAGTATGGCGAGGTGCACTGCACAGAGCTGAAGGCCGACATGAGCGGCCCCGTAGAGGGCTCCGACCGCGTTATCATTCCTGAAGGCAACGGTATTGGCGAGGGACACCACATGTATAAGATCAACGGCATGTACTACCTCATCTCAACCGACTATTCGCCCAACGGCCGCACGGTCTGCTCGCGCTCCAAGAACATCTGGGGGCCTTACGAGACACGCGTCATCGAGGCCGACGAGACTTACGGCTATCACGGCGTGGGCCGCACGACGGTACCTCGTGGCACGAAATACCGTATCGGCGAGGACGGCACGAAGTTTGGCGTGTCGCCAGCCAGTCCCGACGCTACGGGCTGCGACAACGCCCATCAGGGCGGTATCGTACAGGCCAAGGACGGCTCGTGGTGGGCGCTCCTGATGCAGGACTTCCACTCCATAGGTCGCACCGTCTGCCTGATGCCTCTGACGTGGGAGGACGGCTGGCCGATGGTGGGACTGAAAGGCAACCTGGGCCGTGCGCCCCGCACGTGGTTCAAACCCGACACAAAGTTGGGCTGCTACGGCATCGGCGAGGAGCCGCAGCCCATGCGTGCCCCCTACGACCGTTCGGACGACTTCAACGGAAAGACGCTGAAGCCCGTCTGGCAGTGGAACCACAATCCCGATGATAAGCTGTGGAGCCTGAAGGGTGGAAAGTTGCGCATCCAGTCGCAGCCCGCTGAGCAGCTGATGTGGGCACGCAATACGCTGACGCAGCGCGTTATCGGCCCCAAGTCGATAGCCACCGTCGAACTATATATTAAAGGTATGAAGGACGGCGATGTCTGCGGTCTGGGTAACATCAACGTGCCGTGCTCGTGGATTGGCGTCGTAAAGGAAGGCAACATTCTCACCCTCCGTTGCTTCGAGCAGATGACCAACGACACCGTCAGTGTGCCCGTTGGTTTTGCCAACGGGAAATTCTTCCTCCGCTGCATCGGCGACTATGATAACAACCAGATGCAGTACGCCTACTCGACGGACGGCGTGAACTTTCAGACGCTGGGCCGTATGATGCCACTGACCTATCAGCTCATCACCTTCCAGGGCTCACGCCATGCGCTCTTTGCCTTCAACGTGAAGGGGCAGCAGGGTGGCTATGCCGAGTTCGACAACTTCACCGTTGAGGAGCCTTGTGCCGACCGCAGTCAAAATATTCCCTACGCCCACGGCAAGACCATCCGCATCATCAACAGGGCGACGGGCCGTCCGATGATTGCCCTGAAGCACGGTATGCTCCACGACACCCACGCTGGCGACAAGAGCGAGCTGACACACTTCAGGGTGATTGACCGTGGACAGGGCATGGTCGCTTTGCAGTGTGCTGATGGCCGCTATGTGAAGGTCTATGGCGACGGACTGCCCGGCGACGTACGCTTCTTAACCGATGATGCACCCTTTGCCGGCGGAGCAACCCGTCTTTCTGAAGATGATTTCAAGGCCTCGACGTTCCTGTGGCAGGACTATCTGGACCACGACTTCATGTTGCTGTCGCTGAAGAATCACAAGTACCTGGGTAAGAGTCCCACCACGGGCAGTCCCTACTCATGTGACTATGCCGGTTCCGACCCCGCCCGCCGCAACGGCTCGGTGCTGATGTGGGAAGAAGTGAAATAGCGGTCGTTAGTGTGCTCGACGGTTCTGCCGTCGAGACTATCTCGGCTCTACATGCACGGCGATGTGCGTCTCGCGACCATAATGAAGCCTCAGGAGTGCCTCTACTTCTGAGGCTTTGTCGTGGGCTTCGCGCAGTGTGATATCGGGATCCATGAGGATGTGTAGCTCAATGGCGTAGTGATTGCCCAGACGGCGCGTGCGCAGGTCGTGAGGCAGGGTGACGCCGTCGACGGAGCCCGCCAAGCGCAGTATCTCATCCTCCACCTCGTCGGGCAGCGACTGCTCCATGAGGTCGCCGATGCCGCGCCGCAGCAGTTCGACGCTGACCTTGACAATGAACAGGCCTACGATGACAGAAGCCACGGGGTCGAGCACCGTCCAGCGCTGACCTAAGAAGATGGCACCGCCGATGCCGACGGCTGTGCCTATGGACGAGAGGGCGTCGCTGCGATGATGCCACGCGTTGGCCTCGACGGCTTGTGACTGTAGCTGGCGCGCCTTCACCATCGAGTAGTGATAGACGGCCTCCTTCAGCACCACCGACAGCAGGGCGGCCCACAGCGCCAGCATGCCCGGCGCCGTCAACTGCGCGCCGCCTGCCCACGCCACAATCTTCACCACGCCGCTGTAGAGAATGCCAAAGGCCACCGCGAGCAGCGCTATGCCGATGATGGTCATCGCCAGCGTCTCGTACTTGGCGTGACCGTAGTCGTGCGACTTGTCCTTAGGCTTGCCGCTGATGTGGACGAAGGCGATGACGACAACATCGGTGACGAAGTCGCTGAGCGAGTGGACGGCGTCGGCCACCATGGCGGCACTATGGCCGAGGATGCCTGCCGCAAACTTGAAGACGAGCAGCACCACGTTCACCACTCCGCCTACCAGCGTCACCTTGTATATCTCCTTGTTCCGTTCCATCTCAGTTTCTCTTTGTCAGTAGTCCTGAAGAATCTTTTTCAGGCGTTCACGACGCCCCTCCTTGGTGTTTTTCCTCCAGTACTCCTTCCATCTCTTGGGAATGACATAGTTGATGAGCGCCAGCACATTGACACCCGAGCCTTGGGCAGCCTTGATAGCCTGAATCTCCTCCTTGCTGAGATGCAATCGGCTGTTCAACTCTTTCAGCTCGTCGCGAGGTTTCCCCTTTCCCAACACCACCACCTCCTTCAGGTTCAGCAACTTCGAGATGAGGAACACGGTGTCGCGCACCTCCTCCACGTTGATGATGCGGTTTTCGTAGTTGACATGCGAAAAGATCAGACTCTTGCAACTGTCCGTTACCGTGACATGTCCCAATGAGTCTGTCTGTGTCGTCACACCCTTGCCGACGACGTTAGCTCCGCCGATGGGGAAGAGCGTCTCGACGTCAACCACCGTGAGCCGCCGCTGGGATGAAGCCATCAGACTGCACAGTAGCGTGGAGGCAAGGAGTATGGTCCGTATCATTGTCATTGCCTGCAAAGGTATGGAAAAGCCGTATAGCGCCCAAATGTTTTTGAGCTATTTAGTCTTTGTCAAGAGCCGTTAAGTTAATTATTCGAAATCGCTGTCGCTTCTGCTGCAGCACCGCCCAATGCAGGCGATGTGTAACCTGAGTACTACAGGTAAAGTCCGAACGAGAGAGAACGGAACTTGACGCCGCCGTCCTTCAGCACGTTGTCGGGGCTATACTTCAAGTAGAAGGGAACGCCGAAGAGGCCAACGCGTAGCATCCAGTCGATGGTGATGGGACGCTGGCGTATGTTCTTTTCGCGCTTCTTGATTTCGTCGCCATACATTGAGTACTTGGTCAGGATGCTGCCGTAGACGTTGAAGTTCACCACAGGACCGAAGCCAATCCAGAAGTCGTCGTCGAAGCTATGGTTGACCTCTAAGTTTGTAGTAAGCGAGAAAATCTTGATGCGCGAGAAATCGGGTGACACCTGTAAGGGATACTTATCGATGACGACATTGCCATCGGGAGCCTTGGTGAAGCGTGTGTCGCCAGTCATGCGGTAGTTTTTCCAGTCGATGCCGAGTCCCAACGACATGGTATTACGCTCCCTGCGGTCGAAGTGGTGGTCCCACTGCAACAGGGTTGCAAAGATTTCCCACGACTTGAACGTGGAGAAGTCTGTACGTGAGTCGGCCTTGGTGGGGGCGGTGAAGCCAAGGCCGAGGTGGGCTGTCAGCACGTTGCTGGAATTGCGACGATTCGCGTCGTCCTTCTTGTCTACCTTCACGCTGGGAATCAGCTCCCAGCGGTCGCGACCGATGCGAGTGGTACTAACGTAGTTGGAGTCTACCAGCTGGATGGTGTTCTGATACATGAACTTGTCGTCGCCCTCTTTTCCTTGGACGATGATCTTCTGCAGCGAGTCACCTGTCACAATGGTCACCTTCTGGGGGTTGCGGATGACTACCGTGTCGTTTTGTGCTGCTACAGGGCTAACTGATAGCAGGGAAAGGATAAATGATAGATTAAGTATGCGTTTCATATCTTCTAATGTTTTTAATTCTTCAATTCTTCATGAGTTCTTCCAATTGCTCCAGGCTTCTGACGGGGCCTTCCATGTAGATGACGGTCACCTCGCGCTCCGTCGTGTTGCCTCTCCAGAATGACTGATAGCACAGGAAGCAGTTCTTGTCGCCCTGTTTCCGTACCTGGGTCTTGAAAGTAATGTTGTGCTCCTTGCCGAACACGGTTTTCTGGGACTTGTCGCTGCCGCTGGCAAAGTGCCCCTTGGCGTCGGTCTCCACGAGTTGCAGCAGTCGTTCGGCCTCCTCTTTCGCAACGACGAGGCGCACGCTGCGATAGTAGGTCAGCTGATACTTGGCCAGTGACTTCCCCCGCACGCGGGTTTCCACCATCTTTTCCTGCGGAATGATGCGCCCCTCAAACAGGTCGTTGATTTTCAGCCCTGACTGCGCTGATGCCGAAAAGCTGACAGCGAGCATCAGAAACATCATGATTACTTTCTTCATATTCAATCTTCAATTTACATTCTTCAATCATTATCGCCAAACATCGACTTCAGCTGCTCCTCCACCACGTCGCTGCCATCGGCAGTCATGGCCGTCATCGTCTTCTGCATCTCGCCAAGCACTACGTCGCGATCAGTCACCCGTTCTCCATAGATGTAAGCTACGCACTCGTCAGCTTGCCGATAGTGATAGAGGGTGGTGCCGCCTACTATCAGTATGAGGACCACTGCCGCAGCGGCTAACCACCAAGTGCGTTGTCGGTGCTGTGGCGCTGTCTGCTGTTTCGTCGGGCTAAGGGCGGTGAGTGCCGCCAGGTCCCTGAACAGGTCACAGTTGGAACGCAAGTCGTCGGGCATCTGCTCCCTTGGCTGCCGATAATACGCGTACAGTTCCTGCTCCTCCTCTGGCGTGGTGTCGCCATCGAAGAACTTATCGGTCAGAGTCCTTATTCTCAGCAAGTTATCGTTCATATCGTTTCTCGTATTGTCGTTTCAATGATAGTCGTGCCCGGCTTAGCGTCTTGCGTATGGCCACTTCGCTGCTGCCTGTTAGTTCGGCAATCTGCTTCATCTCCATTCCTTCGATGTGTCGAAGTCGCAGTATGGTCTGTTGCAGGGTGGGCAGTGTGTCGATTATTGCCAGCACTCGCTCTATGCGCTCGTCGGTCTCAGTCTCCTCAGCCTGTTCGCAATTGTCTGTCAGCGTCAGCGATGGCCTTGACCGCCTCAGCCGGTCGACGCAGAAGTTGCGGACAAGTACCTGTGCCAGCGTGTCGATGGGCATGCGGAGCGTGTCGACCATCTGCCAGAGGCGCAGCAGCACGTCCTGCACCGTGTCTTCAGCGTCGTCATCGCTTAGGTATCGCTGTGCCGTCAGCAGCAGTCGTGGCCGCAGCCGTCGCGCTTCTTCCTTGTATCCTTCCTGCGTCATTCAGACCGTCTCTTTACCTATAATACGAAGAGGCTGCGATTTTGTGACACCGCAACCTCTGTTTTTTATTTCAACTTATCCATCAACAGGTGATAATGGCTTTCTTGCTCATGATTCTTACTTGTATACTTCCGCAAGCTTCTTCTCGATGTTCTCGCCGCGCAGTCCACGGGCGACGATGGTGCCGTCGGGGCTGAAGAGGATAATGTGGGGGATGCCGTCGATGCCGTAGATGTCGGTGGCAATCTTCTGCGAGTTGAGAATCTGCGGATAGGGAATCTTGTCCTCAGCGATGGCTTTCTTGGTGTCCTCGGGCTTGTCCCAGGCAGCGACGCCAAGCACCTGCAGTCCCTTGTCCTTGTATTTGTTGTAGGCAGCGATGAGGTTGGGAATCTCGCGGCGGCAGGGACCGCACCACGACGCCCAGAAATCGACGAGCACATACTGGCCCTTGCCTACATAGTCGCTGAAGCGGGTGGTCTTGCCCTCATACTCTACGGCGAAGTCCGTGAACTTGTCACCCGCCTGTGGTGAATTGGCTTCTTTCAACAGACGCTCCCTGATCAGAGAGAGGTCGGTGTTGGTGTGCTGCATGTCTTCGCTGCACATTGCCAGCAACTCCAGGAGGTCCTTCGCGTTCATGAAGTTTGTAGCCTGCATGATGACGAAGATGGAGGCAGGGTCGGCGGCATGCTGCTTGACGAAGCTGCTGGCCTCCTGCTTCAGCTTGTCGTTCTCATTGGACTCTGCCAGCTTGTTCAGTTTTTCACACGCCGTAATGCTTGCATCGTTGAGCGGTGTCCCCTTAAACACTACCCATTCGCTGTCCAGCACGATGTTGCCGGGCTCAAGGATAAATGGAATAGGCTGCATCGTCTTGCGCTTCTTCCCCTGATAGTCAATCTCCAGTTGCACCATGAGGTTCGAATAGATGGGCCGGCTGACGCTGCCGCTAATCTCGAACTTCCCGTCCTTCACAGCGTATTTCTTCTGTTGCTGTCCTGCGGGCGTCACCATCGTGGAGTCGTTGAGGACATACACGGTATCGGCCTTTACGGGGATGGCAATCTTGCTGGTCATGACAGACAGGTCGCCGCTGATGGTGTACTTGTTTTGTTTCTGTGCCCAGCCCGTCAGTGTGACGAGGGCGAGCAATGTGGTGATGATGATTTTTTTATTCATAAGTCTTACTATATTATTCGTTCAATAGTTGTTCCACCGTTACATCCTTGCGCTGCTTGCCCTGCTTGTCGAAGAGCACAATGAAGGGGATACCAGTGAACTGGAACTTCTCCTGCAGATAGCCCCACTCAGAGCGGGTGATGTGAATATGCTCGCCCTTGATGTTGTTGGGCTCCAGGAACGATTTGCAATGCTCGGGCGTATCGTCGGTGATGTAGAGATACTTGATAGGCTTGTCTTTGTGCGCCTCTACTTGGTCACGCATATGGAGCATGGTGGCACGGCAGGGACCGCACGACATCTCCCAGAAATCGACGTAGAGCACGTTACCCTTGTAGGGCTCAATGATGCGCTGGAAAATACTGTCGCCCTTGGTCATCGGCTTCTGCTCCACCACCTGCACCTCGTTCTCTTTCACATAGTCGCGATAGGTCAGCACGGCACGGCGAATCAGTTCGGGGTGGGTGATGCTGGGCAAGGCTTGGGCTATGTCTTCGGCAGCGGCGTCAAAGTCGGTCTTGTACCATTTCAGTACGGTGAAGATGTCGCGAAGCCTGCAGACCTGCCAGCTGAAGTTCGTGGGACTGAGGTGCAGCTTGCCCAGCAACAGTTCCTTGTTCTTTCCCCAGATGTCATGCGTTGACATGAAGTGTGGATCGAAGGGGCACATGAGGGTGAACTCCATCCTGTTGAAGAAGAAGTCGTCGCCGGCAATCATCAGCAACGGATTGTCAAGCAGGTACTTCTCACGAGGTGTCACAAAACTAAAGTACTGCTGCCAAAAGGCTTCCCTGTCGATGCTGTCGTTACCATCCACAAACAGGTCGTATTCATGGCAGATGTTATACAGGCGACGCCAAAGGATGTAAGTGCGCAGAATGTCGGAAGCCAAAGGTGAGCAGCCTTCGAGTTCAGGCAAGCCTGTATTCATTTGGCGCACCAAGTCGTCCAGCTTCTCTACCTGTTCGTCTTTCCACTTCATTAAGGAGTCTGGGTTCTGTATGTTGAGGCTCCGCTGGGGAGGGAAGAATCTCATTCCAATCTTATACGTCAGCTTGCTTACCTCACCGCTGACGCCTGTGCCGCCAATGATGAGTCCCTCTTCACGCGTAGGCTTTGTGGTGTCAATGGTCACATCGACTGTATCACCCGGGCAGGCATAGACATCTGCCAAGGGATAGACGAGCACAAACATGGGGTAGGGCACATGGAGGTTCATCGAGAACGTGCCGTCATTCTTGAACTCGATAACCGAGGTCTTCTCCTTGTTGACGAGGTAGTCGCGCATGATGACGGTGAAGCGACCGTTAATCTTGTCAAGAACATCCTGAGGAATCTTCTCGCCTTTCGCTTCTTCCGGTGTGACCAAGCGCCCCAGAATCACTACATCGCCACCGTGCAGCAGGTTCTTGTCAATCTCTGCGCTGGGATAGTTCAGTAACTGCGGCACCTCCTGCTCCTTCACTTTCTTTCGCGCCTCCATGCCTATAGGTGCGAGGAGCAGGGCGAGGAGGATGACTGATAATAATTGTTTCTTCATTGGTTTATGAATGGTTTAAGTTCTTCGCACATTGTTTCTCTTCAGTGGTGCTCAGGTGCTTTGCAGAGCTTTCGTTCCTTCTCTTACTTCTTCAATGATTTCCAGACAGCGGGCACGGGTGATGCGGATGTTGGTTCCAACGGTTATCATGTCCTCGTCAGTGGGAAGTCCCTTGAAGTTGATTGTCGAAGCATGCTCGCCAAGTGTATTGTCATTGGTGAGGTCGTAGGCGGGTGCCAGCGTCCACTGTCCGTCACGACAGATGAAACTGAAATTGCGGGCATGGTCATCGTGATTACGGGCAAAGACATTGAAAGCCATGCGGCGGAACTGCTGTTCTACCTCAATGGGCGACTGCGTCAGATAGCCCGTCAGCTGTAGCAGACTATGGTAGTCCATCTTAGGAGGTCTGATAGGCTCGTTCAGCAGACCGCTGGCCGTCGCCACATGCAACCGCTGGCCGTCCTCGATATCAAAACGACGACTGGCGAAGTACCGGCCCTCTATCAGCTTGAAGTCAGGCACGATGACGCCACACTGACGCGCCACCTTATTATATTGGTACTCTATCTCTCCCATGTTCTTGGGGTCGTATGTGTGACGGAACTTTACGAGCCAATGACCTTCAGTATCCGTAAAGATGCATTTGGGACGCACACCACCTGAGTTGCCGCTTCTGTAGAAGAGAACATCGGCGTTGTCGTCCGACTTTTCTGACAACACCTCGAGTGCCATCTGCTGCATCTCATCAAACGAGCCCAACCAGTCGCTCTGCGGCATCTTAGTCTCAGGCTCATAACACAATGCACCCATACCAGAACAGCCTACGAGACTCAGTCGCTGAACAGGTGTAAGTGCACCATAGTTAACGCCCGACTTGCTAAGCACTTTACGCAGCAGATACTCGCCATAGCCACCAGGCAGACTGTCCTCGAACACACCGAAGTTACCGTTGAAGGGGGAATAATCGGCTGTTACGATGCCTGTCTTCAAGGGTAGCTTCAGAGGTGAAATAGAAAAGCCGTTAACCACCCAATCCTTGTCGTACTCAAACTGGCAGACGTGCTTGTTGCCCATAGAGAGCGTTCCCACTTTCCTGCCATGATAAGTCACACTTACTGATTGTACATCTGTTATCATACGCCGCGCTTCCTGGTTTTGTTCTTTTGAATCTCCAACAGTTCTTCCATAGTGTCGTACTTCGGCTCAGAGAGCAGCTGCATGATGTCCTCCGAATAGCCAAGTGCCTTTGCCAACTTGACATACGACTCCAAAGAAATGGAGTGCTTCAGTTCGAAGCGCTGGATGCTCGAAGCCGGCACACCACTCATCTCCGAAAGGCTCTTGGTGGAAATCTTTCTCTCCAACCTGCGAGCCTTTAGGTTCTCTGCCAACCGCTGCATCGTCACTTGTAGCGGATATGGGTCGAATACGTATCCGTTCTGCCTCATATATTGTGTATAATTCCCGTATTTGCGGTTTAATGCATCAAATATTACGTGCAAAGATATGAATAATTCTCCGAACCGCCAAACAATTCAGTGATTATTTGTGCGTAATCTTGAAATAGTCGAGCAGAGACTTGTACTGGTCTTGAGCTATTTCCTATCGGTAAGTCGTGTGCAATGCCACCCGTAAAGCTGTAGTTGCTCTTCAGGTCGTGTTTGCCTTCCTTGCGCTGCCAATTGTGCTGATAGCCTGCTGACGCGCCCTGCTCCTGCCCGAAACCGTTGCCCCACGATGCCGTGCTCTGGTTCATATTGCGCCGCCAACGCTTGTCGATGTTATTGGCATTGGCATACACCATCACGGGGTCAGTCTTTGACAGACGGTTCATCGAGAGTTCGCCCTCGTAGTATTTCGGCGTCTGATAGCCAGCCGTCACGTCGCCATACCAGCGGTCGAGAAAGCCGGGCTTTATGGTCAGGTCGAGCACCATGTCCTCTGAACCGTCATCCCTGCCCGTGCGCTCGCTGAACTCCGACTGGCGGTTGTATGCCTTGATGTTCTCCACAGCCTCTGCGGGTAACTGTTTTACCAGCGCATCGCCTCCCATCAGACTTTCGCCGTCCATCGTGATGCGGATGGGCTTACCGTTCCATGACAGACTACCATCGTCATTCACCTGAACACCCGGCAGTTGCTTAATCAGTTCGTCAAGCCTCGCACCCTCCTGCAAGTGGAATGCCTCGGGATGGAAGACAATCGTATCGCCCTTGACGGTGAAACGCCGTGCACGGCCTGTCACCTCAACCATCTTCAGCATCTGCGGCGACATCTTCAATTCGATATCGCCGATGTCGAGCGTGTCCTTGCGGCTATCGCTGAAAGCCAGCACGGGCTTCGACTTCGAATAATAGCCCAGCATTGACACCTCCAAGCTGCCTCGCCCGGAGGAAAAGATGTTGAAACAGCCTAATGAGTCGGCAGTCGTATTCATGACCCACCAGCCATTATCGTTGTTCTGCACAAATTGTATCTGTGCTTCGGGTAGCGGCTCCTTCGTCTCGGCATCCACCACGCGCCCCTTGACAATATCGGCTGTGGCTGTCATCGTGACGAGGGCGAGGAATGCGGTGATGATAGTCTTCTTCATTGTTTACTCATTTTGTCAATGGTGTCGAGGAAGCTGTTCATGTCCTCGTGGTGCAGCCAGTGGAGGTCGTGGATGTTGCCCTGCTTATCGATGAGCTTGTAGGTGGGATAGCCGCTGATGCCAACGTAGTTCTCAATGGCAGCCTGCTGGTCTTCAGGCAGGTTGTAGTGGACGCAATTGGGGCCAGTGAGGTTGTACTCCTTGATGACGTTCTTCCACGACTCATCGCTACTGCGGTTGGCCAGATACAGGTAGACAATGTCGTAGTCCTTCAGAGCCTCCTTCACCTTCCACGACTCCTTGAGGTTGCGCTTGCAAGGGCTACACCACGTGCCCCAGATGTCGAGATAGATGATGCGACCCTTATAGGGCTCGATAATCTTGCGGAATATCTTCTCGCCGTCGCTCATGCCCTCCACATCGGTTGACGGACGCAGACTGGCGGCATTGGCGAAGTCGGAACGTTCGAGGGCGACGTACTTGTCGTTGATTTCGTTCACGACGGCAAGGGCTGCGGGCAACTTGACCTGTTGCTCGAAGAAGGCCTTCATGGCAGGTGCGAGCGGCTTGCGCGTCTGGTCAATCTGACGGTAGAACTGCTGCGCCATCACGATGTCGCGCAGGGTTTGGTTGGTACCCGTCGCGTCGAACACGCGCTGAATCTTGTAGAAATCAAAGAACGGCGCCTCATCTTGCAGCACCTTGGCCACGTCTTCGCGCACCAAGAGGGCGTTACGTTTCAGGACAAAGTCCTGCTGGCTGAACTGCTGTTCCGCCACGCTGTCGATGTTGAAAATGTCATCGTCACTCGCAGCGCCAGCCTTCACACGTTCCGCACGTTCCATGAACTGGGCGGTCAAGAACGCTTTATAGCTGGCGGCATAGCGGTCCAACAAGGCCAGCTCGTCATCGGTGATAGAAACCTTGCCTTCATCTCTGTTCTTGCGAAGTACAGACGAGAAGAGGGCGTCGCTGACGAACAGCGTATATCCGCCGACAGGGACGGCATAGTCAGCCTGGGCCGTCTGGTCGATATAGTCGCGAATGAAGATCGAGAGGGGGCGGAAGAGCGTATAGGGCTGCGGCACTTTCTGCCACAGCTCCGTGGTCACGAAGTCCATGTACTCCTGGGGCAGCTGGCGCTTTAAGTCGAAGCGGGCCTGCATCATCGACTCGCCCTGCCCCACGATGTAACTGCCTTTGAGATAGTCGATATAGCGCTGCGAGAGGTTGGGGTGCTGGACGATGCGCTCCTCGAGCTCAGCCCTCAACGCATGGCAGATGCTATCCATCTGGGCCTTGAACTGCATGGCGCCCATAGCGTTCTCAATGCGCTGATAGTTCCATTGGTCGGGATAGGTCAGGAGTTCGTTCTGCACACGGGCATCGTCGCCCATCATGAGTTTCTGTCCCGTCTTGAAGTCGTTAAGGAAGAAATAGGTTTTGCCCGGCTCCAGGACCGTGCTCACAGACGAGCGTCCCCAGTCGAGATAGGCCTGTGTAGAGTTCATCACGGGCAGACGGAGAGAGAAGCGTCCCAGCGAGTCCATCTTGCCGGAGAAATGTTGCGTGTCGTCCATCATCACATTCTCAATGCTGACCTCAAACTCGCGGCTGTGTTTCCAGGCTTGCTCAGGCATATCCTTCAGCCAGCCGATGATGGACACGCTGTCGTTATTGTAGCCGTTGTCGATAAAGCTTGTGCGCTGGTCCTTCGTAGGATAGTCGGGCAGAGCCGTTGTCGTAATGGGGCTGCACGAGACAGGCTTCTCGTTACCGATGGTGATGCTGCGCTTGCCCTTCTTCATCTTGCTGACCATAATGGTGGGGCCGCCAGCGAGCGTCAAGGTATAGGCGCCCTTCTTCTCCGTCTGGCTGGCGATGTCCCACACCTTATTATTATAGACGACGTGCTGGGGTGCAAAGCCGATGAGCCAGTCGCCTGTGGCCTCGTTGCGCCAGTAGGTGTCGGTGATGCCGTCGGGCAGGTCGCTGGCACTGCGCAGATGGCGGTACTCCCAGCCACCCGGCTCTATCACGTCAAACAGCTTCGTGCGCTGCGGCACAGGCTCGAAGACTAACATAAAGTCAAACACATCGGTAGTCAGCGTATATTGGTTGTCGAGGCCTATGATGGTGGCCTCCTTGATGGGATACCGTTTGCCGTCAGCCTCTATATAGGTGGCTTTTGCAATCGATATCCAAGACCCGCCTCGATATTTAATACGTAGGCCCACTTCCGTGCGATCGGCGTACATTCCCACTTTCGTGACTTCGCTCCACGCCACATTGGTATAGCCGATGACCACGTTATTCCAAACTCTCTCGTTTTTCTGTGCCCAGCTCGTCAGCGCGACGAGGGCCAGCATTGCGGTGATGATAGTTGACTTCATATTTCGTTTAGGTTTACTTGACGATGATTGATGCCTGCAAAGTTACGACTATTTCCGCACAAAACCTCATCGCGCAGAGCCGTTTAACGTTATTTGGGCGTTCTTTCATATATACGCTCATTCGACATGAAAAAATGACACCGTGAGCGTTAAATGTTCTTAATTAAACGGCTCGAAACTTCTTGTGGTGAGAGAGGTATGCCCCATAGTCTTTTCACGGGCCTGCTGGGGCGTCTGTGTCTTCAACGCCTTCTTGTCATAGGTCGTCTTGCCGTTCTTCCAGCTCTTCAGGACGGCCCACTCGGCGGGTATCATCATGTCGCCCTGACCTTCAACGATGATGATGTTGAATTCCTCACCAAAGCAGTGAATGTAGATGTGATAGAAATCGGGGACTCTTGACAGGTACTTACTCCCGAAGAAATCCGACAATTTCCGGTTCCCGTCAATAAAGGGAGGATTGGGGCGGAAAGTGAACCAGAAGCCGGTGTTGTCCTCCAGATAATTCAAAGTGGCCCTTGTGATTTGCTCCATCACGGCAGTGGCCTGTTTCCGTGAGTGTATGGTATAGACGGTGCCGCGCGTCTCACTCTTTGTCTGCTTGGGCTCGACCGTTTGCACCCTCAGCACGAAGTCATCCTCTTTTCGGCTTTTCCTCACGATGGTGTAGGTGCTGTCGTGATAGACGTAGAACTGGCGGCTGGTGATGCCCTCCTGCTTCAGAATGGGCTGAATCAGACGGGTGTAGGCCTCCTTGTCGAAAGGCACGATGTCCTTATTCGGTTTGTACACGCTGTCGGGGGTGTATTCATATCTGAAGTGGCCAAATCCCTTCGGACTCCACGGTGATTTGTTATTATAGGGATATGAATCATAGTTGAATGAGACGAGTTCGGGTGCACGCTCATAATACACATCCCTTTGGTGTCGGTAGGTCGTCAAGGTGTCGCCATTCTCATATTCCCCTATGACAATGGCATAGCGCACGCTGTCAACGCCCCCCCGATGGTATTCCCAGACATAGCTCTCCAAGGCATTATCGGTAAGCGCCTTGCAGGTGTTGCGTATCGCTTCATACACCTGATGTTCGCGGTTAATCTTATCCTGCCGGATGCTGTCATTCTTCTGGTTTCGCAAATCCTTTTTAGGGTCACCTGTTGGCGGTGTCGGCTGGAAGTCGTTCGTCAACGTGCATAGAATGTTTACCGTTTTATGGTACTTTCCGTCATAACTATATGTCCACTCGGGAACAGAAGTTCCTATGTTATATGCGTAGATGGCGAGGCTGTCAATCATTGGATTGCCCTGCAGCCGCTTCAGGAGGGTTCCCTGAGCCGTCGTGCAGAGGGAAAAACAGGTGGCACAAAGTGCAAATGCTATTCTTTTCATATCCGGTTAGTCTTTAATTATTCAATCTTTCAATTGTTCATTCCTCCTCATTGCTCATAGCCATCACCACGTGTTGACTCATGTGCTCGCCCCGTCTGCGAATCTCTTTTGTCATAGATTCAAAGTCGGTATGGAGACTACTATTGGTCTGGCTATTAGCTATCATCTCCATCATGGCCTGTCTTTCTTCCTCTATCATGGCTTTTGCCACAAGCTCAGCATCTATGACTTCTGGCTCCGGTGCGTTTTCTGCTGTCTCCACCTTTGCCATGTAGTGCCTGGGTGGTCGGGGTGCCCGGTATCGTTCTTTCATCATTTTCACCGTGTCCGTTGCCTCCGTGTTCTTTACTTTCTGCAGAGGCTGTTTCTTCACCTTCTTGATTTCCGCCTGCGGCGTCCTCTTCAGGGTGTCCGTCTGTGCCACGAGGTCAGACTGCTTGCTATCCCTGAAGTTGCGAATGATGCCTACGGAGAACAGCAGGACGACGCTGGCAGCTACGGCAAGGGCGGGGTAGAGCCAGAGGAAATGCGCACGCTTTCCCTCCTTCTTCCCAGTAGCCTTGTGCATCCGCTGCGTGAAGTCAGCAGGCAGTTGCGGTGTCTCGGCGTATTTACGTCGTAGGGCTTCGCGGATGTCGGTATCTTTCATTGTTGTCATGTCTTCTGAAGTTGTTTGTACAGTTTCTTGCGTATTCGGTAAAGGCGGTTTGCCAGAGCGTGAGGGGTCGCGTCCATGATGAACGCACATTCGTCGAGCTGTCGGTTCTCGAAATAGTGGAGTGTCAGCAGCAGGCGTTCGTCGGGCGGCAAGTCGTCCATCAGCAGTTCCAGCCTCTTGATGCGCTCCTCATTACCAGTCGACAGCTCTGCCTCCAGCTGTTCGTCGCTGATGTCTGTCTGCCAGACGCTGCTGTCCTCTATGGAGACAATCGCGGGACGGCGGCGTTTCAGGAAGTCGAGTGTCAGGCGGTAGGCAATGCGGCATAGCCATGTGCCGAGCGACGCCCGTTGCGGGTCGTAGCTGCCGATGTGACTGAAACCCCGTAGGAAGGTGTCTTGCGTCAGCTCCTCGGCATCCATCAGGTCTGTCACATGCCTTGCAATTATGCTGAAGACTTCCTGCCCGTAGCGACCGACCATCAGGTCCTGCCCCTTGCGCCGACCGGCTTTCAGGGCTTCTACTATCTGTTTGTCGGTTTTCACTTTCGTTGTTTCTTTTACTGTTTCTACTTGTTATACGAACGAAAGCAAAAACTATCCCGCCTCTTTTGCAATTATTTTCACGAATGACAGTGCAAAGTGGCTCATTTTCGACACCTGCACATCACTTTAAGTGTATTCTCTGTACGAAGAAACTGCCAATGGCGAGGACGATGACAAGGAAGGTGACGATAAAAGCCCAGACGTTGGTAACACGCGAGGTGGCCGTGATGGTATAGTCGCCAGGAATCATGCGCTCGTCTCCCAAACGGTAGTGAATCACCTCGCCGTCGTACTGGCCCATGCCGACGTCCAGCACGCGGCCTGGCATCACGAGGTCGTAGCTTGTGCCAAATGACAAGAGTTGTTTGTACTGTCCGAGACCACCTTCGTACGAATGAAGAAACTGTGTATAGGCATCAGTCTGAAAAATCTTTTCAAACGGAGAGTGGACTCCTTCCATTATAAAGCCCTCTTCATCGGCATTGAGGACGCAGGGAAGCATAACCAGCGAATCGCGGACACTGGCGAAGCGCTCTTTGCTGACGGGCGGGTTCTGCACCTTGTCGTAATTCTCGAGGATGACGTTGCAAATCTCGTAGAACCAGTTTGCATTGGTCCACTGGCCGACCTTCTTCTCGATTCCGTCCAGCATTTCTTTCTGTTCGGCGCCGCAAAGACCCTGCGTTAGGTCGGGATGGCCGGTAAACCAATAGGAAGCCGTGTCGGCACTGACGAACTGGCTGAGGGGAATGGGGAACAGCGTCGTATCTTCGCGAGCGAACGTCTCGCTGAAGGTGTAGTCGGTATAGAACCACTTGAAGCGCTTCTCCAGTTTGCTGCTGGCCTTGATGCCTTCCGCCTTGATCAGGTGCGAGCGTTCCGCCGTGTAGATCTCGGCACTCATCTCCTCCACGCTCTTGTAATTCTTCTTCGCGTGTACCATCAGCATGTTTCCTAATGGCCGGCTGAGGTCCAGCGCCTGCATGCTGTCCAACTGAGCTTCCGTCAGGGGCACGGGATAACGCACGGAGTCGGCACCGAGCACCGACCAGCTGCGCTCCCACGTCTTGTCGACGATGCTATCGTAGTCCTCCTCGGGTGGAATGCCCAACCACTGCTGCGTAGTGTGGAAGGTGTACTCACGGCTGCAGGTGCCGTCGGCGTTGATGACGGTCAGCATGCGGTCGTCCTTGTTCTTGCACGATGCCATGATGAGTACCAGCATCATCGTGGTTATCATCTTAATGTTGGCTTTCATAAATCTTCTGTTTGATTAAACTATAGGTTGACGGTTGCTCCTTTCGGCGCTCCAGGTAGCACATCAGGATTTCCTGGGGCGTTCCTTCTGTGCAGTATGTGGGTTGTGTCGAAGGCTGTTGCTCGATAACCTCTCCTAACCTCTCCGAAGTAGAGGAACCGTTCTCCTCTCCGTTGGAGGGGGTGGGGGAGGTCATGGGCTCCATCTGTAGAAATACGAACAGGCCCACCAGAAAGACTGCTGCTGATGACATGATGGTCCGTATGGCAACGATCCATGCTGATGTGCGGGGCGCAGGCTCAGGTTTAGGCTTGTCGATGCCCTTAACGGCGGCGAAACCCAGGAAGACCTCTCGGTAAGGCTCCAATTCATCGGCCACATCGCTGCTTTGGAAATACTGATAGAGTGTCTGTTCTTCCTCTAATGTCGTTTCAGCATTGAGAAAGCGCTCCAACAGCTGGTGTATGTTGTTCTCGTTCATCATCTTGTGGATTTGAGTTGTTCTATGATGCTTCTTCGTGCTCTGCTGAGCGACTGGCGGACGGCGGCCTCACTGGTCCCGACGAGGTTGGCAATGTCGGCCATCGTCATGTCCTGCATGTGACGCAGGCGAAGTACGGTTTGTTGCATCGTCGGCAGGGCGTCGATCAGTGCCATCATGCGGTCTATCTGTTCGTTTTTCTCCATTGCCGCCTCGTCGTCGCTGGCGAAGTCGGCCTGCCTGACGTCGACAGTCTGTGGTTTTCGCCTGACTTTGCTCAGACAAAGATTGCGAACGACGATTCTTGCGAATCCGCGAATGTTGCGAATGGGTTCGTCGTGCAACTGCCACAATCGGAGCAGAGCATCCTGTACAACGTCCTCTGCCTCTTCGTCGTCGTCCAGAATGTCTCTGGCAACGTTTAGCAGCATGGGGCGCATAGCCTTTGCTTCGACCATGAATGTCTCTGTCGTCATACTCCTTTTTTGTTGTTCTTTTATCTATATGACAGCGGAGAGCCTGTTTTGTGACATGAAAAAAGAGAAAAATGCAATCTCACTTTACTCGGACTCTTCCTCCACCTTTCTTATAGTGAAGTCGGCGGCGGAGAACCAGGTGGCGTGGCAGGGCCTTTGCGTAAACACCGGATAGGCGCTGATGCCGTAGCGGAGCGTGGTGGGGCCGTAAATCTCGACCTCCATCTCAACGGTGTTCCAGCCGTTGCCCAGACCACCCTCCTTGCCTGAGGCGGGTATCGTCTTGATGGACTTATAGCTTCCATCGAAGGCTGTGGCATAGAGGAACACGCCGTCGCGGTCGGCACGGGCGTTGCAGCTGACGATGTAGGTGCCGGAATCCACCACCTGCTCCAACGACGAGAGTTGCATGTAGCGGCTCTCCTCAGGGCCCCACATCTGTACGTCGATATAGGTAACCGTGGTGTCGCCCGTAAAGTATTCGCCGCTCTTCACGAAGCCGTCAAAGCAGTGGTGGCGTTTTTCTATCCGCAGGTCGTGCTCGTTCAGATAGTCGCGGTCCCAATCCGTCATCCAACCCTGTTCTTCGGCCATCACCTCATCCCGCTGCCATTTGTTGAACGTCTGGATGACGCCGATGCTGGGGAAGATGGCGAGCAAAGCCGCCAGCCAGACGACAATCCACCCGACGCGCTGGGCAGTGCCCATAGGTTGCACCTTGCTAGCCTTTGCAAGCAGCATGTGGGCAATGGCATAGAGGGGGATAAACAGCGCCAGCAGCAGACTGACAACGAAGATGGCCACCGCCCAGGGATGTATGTAGAAGGTCTCGGCAAGGTTCAGATAGCCCAGGTCGAAGGGCAGACTATGCCGGAAATCTCCAGGCACCAGGAATATGAAGATCAGTGTGCCCGCAATGACCAGGAAACAGCCCAGCAGCACCAGTCCGAAGATGGCTGCAATAGCCACGAAGAGTCCCACCAGCATCTTCAGCAGCACGGATAGGCAACCTCGCATGCGTCCCTGTTGCCTAGGCTGTCGTCTGTCTTTGTCTTCTACCACGACGTCGGCCAGATTCTGCGGCGTCACGTCCTTGCCTTCCATCTCCAGCATCTCCTTGGGCTTCTTGGCCTCAGGCATGGCGATGGCCAGCACAAGATAGAAAACCACAAAGGCGAGGTTGACGTGGAAGAAGAAACCACCCAAGTGGAACAGCCTGAAAATGGGGAAGATGAAGAAGTTGGAGCAGAGGAATAGCAGGGCATAGCCGATGCGCCACCATGTGGCATCGGTTCCCGTGTAGGTGGCGAAGCCTGAGAGTACACCTGCCAGCATCTTGTCGTTGGGGTTGCGGAAAAGTCGCTTGCCCTTTGTCCTTGCACGCATCTGCTCACGGAATCCGTTGGCAGCCGACTGGAAGGAATCGTAACGATGGCCTTCTTTCTTGTCGTCCTGCTTCTCCTCCTCATTGCCAGCCAGCTCCTCGGGCTTGCCAATGCGGGTGATGATGTCCTTCACGTGGCCGATGGTGATGGCCTCGATGCCTTGCTGGCGCAGCTCGTCGAACAGCTCGGCAATGCGCGCCTCGATGTCGTCGACTATCTCTTCGCCGCCCTCCTGTTTGCCGAACGACGAACGGAGCGACTCTATATACTGCTGCAACAGCTCGTAGGCGTCCTCGTCAATCTGGAAGAGCCGCCCGCACAGGTTGATGGTAATATTCTTCTTCATTTTGCTTCTAATAGTTTTGGGGTAATGGTTTTGAGGTAATTGATGGTGTTAGAGAGTTCCGTCCAGGCTGTGTCGAGCCCTTCGAGGAATTGTTCGCCCTCGTCGCTGAGGGCGTAGTACTTGCGGGGCGGCCCCTGCGTTGACTCCTGCCATTCGTAGCGTAGCAGCCCGTCGTTCTTCAGGCGGGTCAGTAGCGGGTAGAGCGTTCCCTCCACCACGAGCAGCTCCGCCTGCTTCAGTTGCTGGATGATGTCGCTGGCGTAGGAGGGTCGGTGCTTCAGCAGTAGCAGTACGCAGTACTCCAGCATCCCTTTCCGCATTTGTGACTTTGCATTCTCAATGTTCATAATACATTCTTTTTTCATCCTCCAGTTCCCCCTCCGGAAGAGGAACATAGTTCGAAGGATTGGTTTCCGGGTGCAAAGATAGGTAAAACTTTAGTACCTTGCAATACAAAGTACTAAGTTTTTGCCAAGAATTATGTCTATTTAACAAATAGGCACAAAAAAAGGTGCCTAACCTGTCGCAGCTGGGCGGGTTAGGCACCTGAATCGGTTTAGATGTGGTGTGAATCAAGTTGACTTCCTGATTCGTCCCCACTATCAAATGTTACTCGTAGTACTCGATCTTGCGGGTCTGCTCCATCTCGCGTCCCATCATCGAAGACTTGCGGCTGATCCAGTTACCGTGATCGTCATACTTGTAGTCGGTGTAGGGCGTTTCCATCTGCTGGCCACCCATGTCCATAGACTGCGAGGCAATGGCACCCTTGTCGTTGTAGGTGTACTTCATCACCATGTCGTTGCCCATCATGTTCATCGACTGGCTGACAATACGACCGTTCTCCCACTTGTACTTCACCTCGACAGACTGACCCTGCATCATGGAGCGCTTAGCCGACTGTATGTAGCCGTTGGCGTCGTAGACGATGTCTGTCATGCCCTCGCTCTGCATTTTGCCTTCCTTGGTGAACGTGACCACCTGCTCACGGCCCATCATGTTCATGGTGATTGACTTGACGGGACCTGTTGCCTCATTGGCTTCTACGTCGTGGAACTTTGTCTGTGCCTGCATGGCAAACGAAACGGCCAGCATGGCCATCATCATAAATACCTTTTTCATTGCTGATAAAGCTTTTAGTTGTTAATAAAGTTGATAATAATGTTATGAGTTTTCTCTGTTTAGACGAAGAAAGTGTGAAAAGGTTTAATGGGGATGTGGATTTGTTCTGTGAAACTCCATGAGTTCTGAAAAAATCTCCATGAGTTTCGTGCGAAACTCATGCACTTTGCCGTTGCAAAATTTGGAAATTAACTCGGTTTGAACTATCTTTGCAGGCGAAATCAGTTATGTACGTTAAAACAGTAGAAGATTATGAGTAAGATTAAGACTATCGGCATTCTGACGTCGGGCGGCGATGCGCCTGGCATGAATGCAGCTATTCGTGCCGTGACACGTGCAGGCATTTATAACGGGTTCAACATCAAGGGTGTCTACCGAGGCTACGACGGACTGATCAAGGGCGAGGTGAAGGCCTTTACAACAGAGGATGTCAGCGGCATCATCACTCGTGGCGGCACCATCCTGAAGACGGCGCGAAGCAAGGAGTTCATGACGCCCGAGGGCATGCAGAAAGCCTACGAGACTTGTCAGCGCGAGGCCATTGACGCGCTGGTGGTCATTGGCGGCAACGGCTCGCTGACAGGTGCCCGGGACTTCGGTATGGAGTATGATTTCCCGTGCATCGGACTGCCGGGCACCATCGACAACGATCTGTACGGTACGGACGCCACCATCGGCTACGACACGACGATGAACACCATCATGGAGTGCGTAGACCGCATCCGTGATACGGCCAACTCGCACGAGCGTATCTTCTTTATTGAGGTGATGGGACGCGACGCCGGCTTCCTGGCACAGAATTCAGCCATTGCCTGTGGTGCCGAGGCAGCCATCGTGCCTGAGGAGGTGACCAACGAAGACCAGCTGGCAGAGTTCATGCATCGTGGCATCCGCAAGTCGAAGAAGTCGTGCATCGTCATTGTATCGGAGAGCCCTAAGTGTGGCGCCCTCTACTATGCCGACCGTGTGAAGAAGGAGTTCCCGGGCTTCGACGTGCGTGTGTCAATTCTCGGTCACCTGCAGCGTGGCGGTACCCCGTCGGCCCGCGACCGCATCCTGGCCAGCTGTACTGGTGTGGGAGCGGTCAAGGCCATCAAGCAGGGGCAGCGCAACATCATGGTAGGCATTCGCAACAACGAGGTGGTCTATGTTCCCTTCAGCGAGTGCATACGCACAGACAAGCGCTTTGACAAACGGCTGATAACGGTGCTCGACGAACTGAGTATCTGACACGTCGCCGTTAGTAGGCGTGCTCGGCGAACTGAGTATCTGACGCGTCGCCGTTAGTAGGCGTGCTCGTCGTCGAGCTCGTCGCGTGTCAGCTTTTTGCTGTCGATGGCGCGCCAGGCGTAGACGATGTAGGCCAGTACGAAGGGCACGAGCAGCGACACCCAGAACATCGTGCGGAGCGTGAACTCGCTGGAGCAGGAGTTCTGAATCGTCAATGACGACTGCAGGTCGGCCGTTGACGGATAGTAGGCCGTGCCGTTCCAGCCTGCACAGAGCAGCAGGGCGAGCACCACGAGTACGGTGCCGATACCGGCAGGCCAGATGCCGCAGTTGTATTCCTTCGAGAAGACACTTTTGCCGATGCCGAAGAGCACCAGCACCACACCTATTAATAATAGGATGAGCAGGTACCACATGGACAGGAAGTTCGTGAGGTACTTGTAGGGCTCCATGACGATGGCGCCTGTCTCGTCGACGGCATAGCCGTCCTTCAGCAACAGATGGACGAGATAGGCCACGAAGAGCACGAGGAAAGGTATGGCTGCGCCAATCAGTCGTACGGAACCACGTGAACGGATGTCCTCGTCGTCGACGTTATTCATGACGTACAGGATGCCAAGGACGCGTGCCAGGAATACCACAGCAAAGCCGAATACGAGCACCCAGGGATTGAGCAGGGCATCGAGGCCGTGCGAGGCGTTGGCCCAGGAGCTGATGACGGGAGACCCCAGCCCCAAACCCTCCTCGACGGATGGGAGAGCTGAAACGAGGTTGTCCTTGGCCACGAGGAAGTTGCTTCCCTCGAAGAACGTAGCGACAGCGCCGCCAAGCAGCAGCGGGCCGAGGATGCCGTTAAGTGTCAGGAAGAACTGGAACGTGCGAGGGCCGAGGAAGTTGCCTATCTTGTTCTGGAACTCGTAGCTGACGGCCTGTAGCACGAAGGTGAAGAGGATAATCATCCAAAGCCAGTAGGCACTGCCGAAGCTGGTGGAGTAGAACAGGGGGAAGGAGGCGAAGAACGCTCCTCCGAAGGTGACGAGGGTGGTGAAGGTGAACTCCCACTTACGGCCTGTGGAGTTGTAGACCAGGCGGCGTCCTTCTTCCGTGTAGCCCAGGGTGCGGGCCACGGAGTTGGCACCTTGTACGAAGAGCAGGAACACGAGGAGTGCGCCCAGTAGCGACACGATGAACCACCAATAATGCTGCAAGAATTCGTATGTCATAGCTGTATCATTTACATTTCACATTATTCATTTTAATCTCTCATTTCTCACTTCTCATTTCTCACTTCTCATTTCTCATTTTGTAATGCGTCCGGTCCCTTGGCAATCTGCTTCAGCAGGATGCTGATTTCGACGGCGAGCATTGTGGTGAAGAGGATGAGGAAGAGGATGAACGTCAGGGCGACGCTGCCGGCATTGAGGTCGCTGACGGCAGCCCATGTGGGCAGCATGTCCTGGATGGTCCAGGGCTGGCGTCCGAACTCAGCCACGAGCCAGCCGCTCTCTGAGGCGATGTAGGCCAGGGGGATGAGGATGATGGCCAGCCAGTAGTGCCAGGCTGGCAGACGGGTGATGTCGTAGCCGTCGGCCTCGGTCTCAGGCAGCAGTCCGATGGATGCCAGCAGACGGCGCGTGAAGATGGAGAGGAACGGAATCTTGTAGCTCAGCACCACGATAAGTGCGAAGAACAGAATGAAGACGCAGCCCATGACGACCATGATGCGGAACGCCCAGAAGTTAACGGGAATGAAAGGCACAATGTCATTGCGATCCTTGATGTAGCCGTAACCGAAGTACTTCATATTGGTGGTGAGAAGTGAGAGGTGAGACGTGAGAGTGGCCTCGTCGGCACCCTCGGCCTTAGCCTTGCGATAGGCGGCGAGGGCAGCGATGGCCTGCTGGCCGCGCTCAATCTTCTCTTCGACGCTGGGCTCCACCTTGCCGTCGGGCGTTGTGTAGCCGTTCAGGATGTCGTTGATGCCAGGCACGTAGCCGTGGATGTCGTTGGTGGCCATGAACGACAGGGCGTAGGGCATCTCCAGCTTCAGCGGTGCCTCGGCCTCGTTCTCGTAGTCGGGCTGGCAGAAGGGGTTCACCCAGGCAACGGCTGTCAGGCCAACGTCTGTGCCACCGTTGTAGAGTGCCTCCATGGCGGCGAGCTTCATGGGCTGTACCTCAGCCACGTCCTGAGCCGACTTGTGGCCTGTGAGGCCTGCCAGCAGGGCGGCGACGAGACCTACAGACGCACCGATCTTCATGCTCTCGACAGCCAGCTTCGTGTGGCGCTTCTTCATGAGATACCAGCCACAGACGCCAACGCAGAAGATGGCGCCGATGATCCAGGCGGAGGTGACGGTGTGGCAGAACTTGGAGACGGCAAAGGGAGAGAGGGCGACGTCGAAGAACGATACCATCTCGTTGCGCATGGTGTCGGGGTTGAACTCGCAGCCCACGGGATACTGCATCCACGCGTTGGCCACGAGAATCCACCACGCCGAGATGGTGGCGCCCAGGCCTGTGAGCCAGGTGGAGGCGAGGTGGAATCCTTTCGACACCTTGTTCCAACCGAAGAACATGACGGCAACGAAGGTCGACTCCATGAAGAACGCGACGATGCCCTCGACGGCCAGCGGGGCGCCGAAGATGTCGCCCACGAACCATGAGTAGTTACTCCAGTTGGTGCCGAACTCGAACTCGAGGATGATGCCCGTAGCGACACCCATGGCGAAGTTTACGCCAAAGAGCTTTTGCCAAAACTTCGCAGCATTCTTCCAGAAGTCGACGACAGAGATGTCGTCAACTTGACCTTTTTCGAAGGCCAGGTTCGTGCGATAGTACTTGGTCTCGACGATACCCATGATGACCGCCAGTCCGAGGGTCAGGGGCACGAAGAGCCAGTGATAGATTGCCGTGAGGGCGAACTGCGCTCTCGACCAGTCGATGGTCCCGGCATCAATGTCTAAGAACAGGTGTTGTAGCATAATCATGTTATTTGTGAATGTTGATAATTCGGTGTTTCGGGATGTCGTTATTTCGGGATTTCGGGGAGCGGTTTTATTTGGATGCGCGGTCAGTGAGTTCAGTCGCCACGTAGCCGGCCTTGTCGCCGTCGGCATGTTGTTTCAGGAAGTCGGGGAAGAAAAACAGTTTCAGGACGACGAAAATAATGAACAGCTTGATGAGGATGATAGCCCATAGTGTCCGACCCAGGGTCATGGAACGGAATCCGTCATAATAGAGGTGGTAGACGCGATGGAGGATGTTGTCCTTTTTCATACGTCAATAGGCTTTTAGCTCTGCAAATATAGCTAAAAAGCTTGAACCTTCCAAATTATTTGCTAAAATTGTATCCTTTTCGGCTAAAATTATCTAACTTTGCACCCGTTTTACATAATAAAGGTAATGAAAAAGATAATATTGATACCACTGATTGTCGTGATCCTTGCCCTGCTTGGTGGGGTGGCTTATCTGTTTTTGAACCTTCAGGAACAAAAGCAGGTGAACGAGGACATGCAGGAATTGGCACGTTTGGACAAGCAGGAGATGGAGGACGAGTATGAGCGTTTCACCTTGCAGTACAGCGAGATGAAAACGAAGATTAACAACGACTCCATCATCGCCCAGCTGACAGAAGAACAGCTGAAGACACAGAAACTGCTGGAGGAGCTGAAGCAGACGAAGGCCAACGATGCCCGCGAGATTACCCGACTGAAGAAGGAACTGGCAACGGTGCGTGCCGTGCTGCGCGACTATGTGATGCAGATTGACTCGCTGAACCGTCAGAACGAACGCCTGCAGGCTGAAAACAACCGCGTGAAGGCCGAGCTGTCGAACCGCGAGACAGAGATTGCCGGTCTGAGCAGTGAGAAGGCCTCACTGAGCCAAAAGGTGGCCATTGCCTCACAGCTCGATGCTACCAATATCGTTATGCAGCTGATCAACAAGCGCGACAAGCCAACGAAGCGCATCAAGGACTGTAAGACCGTGCAGGTGAACTTCACCATTACGCGTAATGTCACTGCCTCCAACGGCAACCGCACCGTCTACGTGCGAGTGCAGAACCCTGGCGGAAATACGCTCAACGGCGGCGGCTCGTTCAGCTATGAGAACCGCTCGTTGGAATACACCATGAAGAAGGTGGTGGAATACACGGGTGAGGAGACCACGGTTGCTACATACTGGCCCGTGTCGCAGATGTTGGAGGGCGGTCAGTACCGTGTCAGCATCTTTGTCGACGGCAACATGATTGGTACGCGCACCTTTGCTTTTGAGTAGTAGAGGGGGGTAAGTAGTAGAGGAAGCAAGTAGTAAAGTAAATGATATGAGAAGGGAATTAGCTTTTGGCTTTTGGCTTTTGGCTTTTGGCTTTCTGCCTGTAGAGGCCCAAAGGCTTCTGACACTCGACAGCTGTCGGGCAATGGCACTGCGTAACAATAAGCAGCTCAGTGTCTCGAAGGTGAAGGAAGGTATCGCCGTCAACCTTCGGAAATCGGCCCGTACAAAATATCTGCCTCATGTCAGTGCCGTTGGCAGTTACGAGCATACGTCGAAGGAAGTGTCAATTCTTAATGACGGACAGAAGACCTCGCTGGGCAGTCTCGGCACAACAGCTGTCAGTGCTATGGAGCCTGGCATGACGTCGCTGACGGAGAATCTTGGAAACTTGGGGGCTGTGATGGCCCAACAGGGCTTGCCTACCGAGTATTTCCAGCAGATGTCGGGCGAACTGCAGCAGCAGATGGGACAGAGCACCCAGCAGTTGGAAGCGGGACTGAATCAGGAGGGACAGCGCATCATCGACGCTTTCCGCACCGACACCCGAAACATCTGGGCTGGCTCTATACTGCTGACACAGCCGCTGTTCATGGGTGGTGCCATCATCGCTGCCAACCGCATAGCCGACATCAATGAGCAGATGATGAAGCACAGCACCGATGCCCGCGAGCAGAGCACACTCTATCAGACCGATCAAATTTACTGGCAGGTGGTCTCGCTGAAGCACAAGCAGAAGCTGGCGCAGTCGTATCTGGACGTGGTGAAGAAACTCGACGACGACGTCCACAAGATGATCGAAGAGGGTGTTGCCACCAGAAGCGACGGCCTGACTGTCGACGTCAAGGTGAACGAGGCCGAGATGGCGTTGATGCGTGTCAACGACGGTGTGACGCTGTCGAAGATGTTGCTCTGCCAGACCATCGGTTTGCCTGTCAATGAGCAGGTGACGTTGGCCGATGAGGATGCTGAGAATATTGCCACTGTTAGCCTGACGACCAATGCCGAAGTCAAGTACGCCCACTGGTTCCGCCCAGAACTACGTCTGCTGAATGATGTCATCGAGATGAGCCGCCAGACCACTAACATCCTGAAGGCAGGCAACTTGCCGCAGGTGGCGCTTACAGGTGGTTATGCCGTCTCCAACCCCAATGTGCTGAATGGCTTTGAGAAGAAGTTTGGCGGCTTCTGGCACGTTGGCGTGCTGATGCGTGTCCCTATATGGAACTGGGGCGACGTCAAGTATAAGGTCCGTGCCTCGAAGGGTGCCACGGCCATTGCCTCGTTGGAGTATAATGAAGCCCGTGAGAAGATAGAGCTTCAGGTGAGTCAAATGACCTATAAAGTCAATGAAGCCAATAAGCGTCTGGTACTGGCCCAGTCAAGCGTCCGTCGTGCCGACGAGAACCTCCGCATGGCGAATGTCGGTTTCCAGGAGGGTGTCATTACCCCAACCACCGTCATGGAGGCCCAGACAGCATGGCTGCAGGCTCAGACGCAGAAGATTGACGCTGAGATTGAGGTGCGTCTTTCCCAGGTGGAACTGCAGAAGTCTCTCGGCTTGCTACGGTCGACCCCAGAGAAAGCCGTTGGGCTTAACAACGAGAAGTAACCTCGAAACATCGCCCCCCCCCGAAATATCGAAACATCGTAACATCGAAACATCGAAATACCGAAACATCGAAAATAATAAGAACATGAGTGCAAAATCACAACATAAGAACATTCTGATTGCTATTGCAGGATTCGTGGCAGTCGTTATCATCGTTGCCGTTATCGGCGTGTTGGCCCTTGACCGTGACCCTGACACTATCCAGGGACAGGTTGAAGTGGGTGAGTATCGTGTGTCGAGCAAGGTGCCTGGTCGTATTCTTGAGATACGTGTGAAGGAAGGCGACTATGTGAGGGCCGGCGATACGTTGGCCATTATCGATGCCCCCGAAGTGCGTGCCAAGATGGAGCAGGCTCGTGGTGCTGAGGCTGCTGCTTCTGCCGTCGAACTGAAGGCAGAGAACGGTGCCCGCAAGGAGCAGATACAGGGTGCCTATCAGGTGCTTCAGCAGGCTACTGCCGGCAAGGAGATTGCAGAGAAGTCGTACAACCGCGTGCAGCGTCTCTACGACGAGGGCGTCATGAGTGCTCAGAAGCGTGATGAGGCCTACGCTAACTTCAAGGCCATGGAAGCCCAGATGATGGCAGCCCAGAGCCAGTATGAAATGGCTCTCAACGGAGCCCGCCGCGAAGACAAGCTGGCCGCTCAGGCTCAGACAGCCCGTGCCCGTGGTGCCGTTCAGGAGGTTAACAGCTACATTCGCGAGACGGTGCAGATAGCCCAGAAGGACGGCGAGGTCAGCGAGATTTATCCGAAGGTCGGCGAGCTCGTCGGTACGGGCAGCCCCATCATGTCGATTGCCATGATGGACGACCTCTGGGGTACGTTCAATATCCGCGAGGACCGTCTTGAGGGCATGAAGGTCGGCTCCGAGCTCACGGCCTTTGTCCCTGCATTCAACAAGGAGATCAAGATGCGTGTCTACTTCATCAAGGACCTGGGCTCCTACGCAGTGTGGAAAGCCACGAAGGCCAATGGCCAGTATGACCTTAAAACCTTCGAGGTGAAGGCTCGTCCTGTCGATACGCTCGAGGGTCTGCGTCCGGGAATGACGCTGGTAATAAAAGAGTAAGAGAAAGGTGAGGGCTGAGAGGTGAGAGCAGTGTCATGAAGTACCTTATTAATATATGGGTCATATTGAAGCGTGAGTGTAAGATTCTGTACAAGAATCCCATTTACGGTTTCTGCATGGTACTGCTGCCGCTGTTCACCTTGCTGTTTTTTACGTCGCTGATGAACGAAGGGGTTCCCGAGGATATGCCTGTCGGCATTGTCGACCTGGATAACACCTCGACAACACGTGGCCTCGTACGCCGTCTGGACGCTTTCCAGAACTCCAAGGTTGTGGCTCACTACCCGTCGGTGGCCGATGCTCGTCGCGCCATGCAGGAGAACGAGATTTACGCCTTCCTCTACATTCCGAGTGGCACCACCGCCCAGCTTCTCTCTGCCCGTCGTCCTAAGATCTCCTACTACTACACGCTGACATCGCTTACTGGCGGTTCGTTGGTCATGAAGGACATGAAGACCATAGCAACCCTCGGCTCGGCTGGTGTCGGGCAGGCTACGATGCGTGCCAAGGGCTTTACTGACAGTCAGATACAGTTTTTCCTTCAGCCCATCAGTGTCGACCTGCACCAGATTGCCAACCCTTGGTCTAACTACAATATCTATCTCTCTGCTGTCCTTGTTCCAGGCATCATGATGCTGTTCATGTTCCTTATATCTGCCTATTCCCTGGGCATGGAACTGAAGTTCGACCGCGGCAGGGAGTGGATTTCCAAGGCCGGTGGTAATATTGTGGTAGCCATCCTTGGCAAGTTCCTGCCTCAGGCCATCCTCTTCCTGGCACTCATCTTCTCCTACGAGTTCTACATCTATGAGATGCTCGAGTTCCCACGTCTGGGCAGTGTGGGGATGGTTGCGCTGCTTGCCGTGCTGCAGGTCTTTGCCTCCATCGGCTTCGGCATTTTCGTCTTTGGCCTGATGCCGTCGTTGCGTATGTCGATGAGTATATGTTCGCTTTGGGCCATGCTTGGTTTCTCGTTGGCTGGCTCCACTTTCCCCCTTATGGGCATGGACGAGCCTATTCAGGCGCTGTCGTGGCTCTTCCCCCTGCGCCATTACTACATGCTCTACCAGATTGTCGTCTTCAACGGCTATCCGCTCATTGATGCCTGGTTCCACCTCGTTGGCCTCGTAGCCTTCACGCTGCTGCCTTGGTTCGTTCTCCGTAAGATTAAAAACGCCATGCTCACCTATGTTTACATTCCCTGATATATATAAGTGGCTGTCGGACGCCGCCTACGTGTGGTGGCAGGAAATGAAGCAGGTGTTCCGCGACGAGGGCGTGCTCATCTTTTTTATCATTGTGCCGCTGCTCTATCCACTGCTCTACTCGTGGGTCTACAACAACGAGACCATTCACGAGGTGCCCGTCGTTGTCATCGACCAGTCGCACTCGCAGCTTTCCCGGCAGTTCATACGAATGTGTGATGCATCGCCCGACGTACGTGTGGCCTACTATGCCGAAGACCTCGACGATGCCCAGTCGCTTGTCAGCCGTCAGGTTGTCAAGGGTATTTATCTTATCCCTGAGGACTTCGCCGCTAACATCAACCGCATGCAGCAGGCTACAGTCAGCGTCTATTGCGACATGGCCCTCATGATGACTTACAAGGCAGTCTTCCAAACCGCCATGGCTGTCAGCCAGAAGCTGGGCGCCGGGATCCAGACGAAGCTGTCGGGCAACTATACCAACCGGGAGGACATCATAACCACGCAACCGTTGGCCTACGAGGACGTGGCCATCTTCAATCCGCAGGGCGGCTATGGTACTTCCATACTGCCTGCCGTGCTCATCTTGATACTTCAGCAGACACTGGTTCTTGGCATTGGCCTGGCTGCAGGTACTGCCCGCGAACGCAACCGCTATGGAGACCTTGTGCCCATTCATAAGTGCTACAACAGTGTGGGACGTATTGTCTTTGGCAAGGGGCTTTGTTACCTGTTGGTCTATGCTGTCATGGGTGTTTACCTCACTACGGTCGTGCCCCATTTGTTCAACTTCCTGCAATTGTCCTCAGGCCGCGACCTGCTGCTCATGATGATACCCTACGTGCTGGCCTGTGTCTTCTTCGGCATGTCCGTCAGCTGTCTGGTGCGCTATCGTGAGAACGTCATGCTGATCATGGTGTTCGTCTCCCTGCCGCTGCTTTTCCTGACAGGCATTTCGTGGCCACAGTCCAATATTCCTGCTGCTTGGCAGGGCATCTCCTGGCTTTTCCCCAGCACCTTCGGTGCTCGTGCCTACATACGTCTCAACAGTATGGGAGCCACGTTGAGCGATGTCTATCCCGAGCTGCGTTACCTCTGGATTCAGGTTGCTGCCTACTTTGGCCTGGCCTGTCTTGTCTATGGTCATCAGCTCCGCCTGTCGCATCGTCATGTCCATGAACGGCTTGACTACTTGCGCAAGAAGCGTGCCGTACGCCAGCTCCTGGAAAAAAAGAAGGTTGGAAGCCGTCTTTAAGCTTCCAACCTTATTGAGGTGGTTGAGGTTACTCAGTTATTTCATTCCCACAATCTTTGTCTTGGGCTGCTCCTTGTTCCGTCGGTTGACGACGGTCACAACGGCTTGCGCCAGATTGATGAAGGCCAGCCCCGTGGCGGTGTCGCTGTTGAGGGCGGCAGGCTCTCCGGCGTCTCCACCGTCGCAGATGCTCTGGACGAGCGGAATCTGTGCCAGCAGTGGGACGTTCATCTCCTCGGCCAGCTGCTTGCAGCCTTCGCGACCGAAAATGTAGTAGCGGTTCTCAGGCAGTTCGGCTGGCGTGAACCAGGCCATGTTTTCAATCAGTCCGAGGATGGGCACGTTCACCTTCTCATTGCGGTACATGTCAATGCCTTTGCGTGCATCGGCCAGAGCCACCTGCTGGGGCGTTGAGACAATGACTGCCCCCGTGATGGGCAGCGTCTGCAGCAACGTCAGGTGAATGTCGCTGGTGCCTGGCGGCGTGTCGAGGATGAAGTAGTCGAGCTCGCCCCAGTCGGCATCGGCAATGAGCTGCTTCAGGGCACT
>CAMVPA010000024.1 GCA_947169245.1 uncultured Prevotellaceae bacterium | reverse complement strand
ACGAAGGCCTCTACACCGCGCTTCTCGTAGGCGGCAGTACCAACCTCCCAAGAACCGTCAACTGTGCCGTGCTTTACGAAGTCGCTGACCTTCAGCAGGTCACCGGCCTGAGCGTTGATAGGACGAACGAGCTCCTTAACGAATGCGGGAGCATCGTCCTGCTTCTCAGCGTCGTCAGCGAGGTTTGCCCACTCGGGCTTCACCTCAAACTTCTTGTACTCGCCACCGCGGTCGATGGCAGCGTAGTTCTTGTCAACCACGTCCTGACCCTTGGCACCGTAAGACTTCAGGGCAGCAGCCTTCATCTTCTCAACAGCCAGCTCTACGGGAATCACCTCAGTGATGCGGAAGAATGCTGACTGCAGGATGGTGTTGGTGCGGTTGCCCAGACCGATCTCCTGTGCAATCTTGGTAGCGTTGATGGTATATACGGTGATGTTGTTCTGAGCGAAGTAGCGCTTCACCTTGTTAGGCATGAACTTCTCCAGCTCGGCATCGTCGAAGATGGTGTTCAGCAGGAACGTGCCGTTCTTCTGCAGACCACGTGTCACGTCGTACATGTGCAGGTAAGCCTGAACGTGGCAAGCTACGAAGTTAGGTGTGGTCACCAGATAGGTAGAGCGGATAGGCGTGTCACCGAAACGCAGGTGAGAGCAGGTGAAACCTCCCGACTTCTTAGAGTCGTAAGAGAAGTAAGCCTGGCAGTACTTGTCGGTGTTGTCACCAATAATCTTAACTGAGTTCTTGTTAGCACCTACGGTACCGTCAGCACCCAGACCATAGAACTTAGCCTGGAACATACCCTTACCACCAAGAGCAATCTCCTCAACCTCGGGCAGAGAAGTGAAGGTCACGTCATCTACGATACCGATGGTGAAGTGGTTCTTAGGCTCGGGCATAGCGAGGTTGTTGAACACGCTGATGATCTGGGCTGGGGTAGTGTCGTGAGAACCAAGACCGTAGCGGCCACCCACGATAAGAGGACGATTTTCTACTTCGTAGAAGGCATCCTTCACGTCCATATACAGAGGCTCGCCGTTGGCACCGGGCTCCTTCGTGCGGTCCAGGACGGCAATCTTCTTCACCGTCTTGGGAACAGCAGCCAGCAGGTGCTTCACGCTGAACGGACGATAGAGGTGAACCGAGATCATACCCACCTTCTGGCCGTTGGCGTTCAGGTAGTCGATAGCCTCGCGGGCAGCGTCGGTAGCAGAACCCATCAGGATAATCATGCGGTCAGCATCCTCGGCTCCATAGTAAGAGAACAGGTGATACTCACGACCGGTAATCTTAGACAGCTCGCCCAGATACTTTTCAACGACCTCGGGCACTGCATCGTAGTAGGGGTTGCAAGCCTCACGGTGAGTGAAGAAGGTCTCGGGGTTCTCGGCGGTACCACGAGTGATAGGACGCTCAGGCGACATAGCGCGGTCACGGAAGCGCTTGATGTACTCTTCCTTTACGAGCGGACGAACATCCTCCTGGTCGAGCAGCTCAATCTTGTGATACTCGTGAGAGGTACGGAAACCGTCGAAGAAGTTGACGAACGGCACGCAGGTCTCGAGCGATGCCAGGTGGGCAGCAGCAGTCATGTCCATAACCTCCTGTACAGAACCCTCGCAGAGCATGGCGAAACCAGTCTGACGGCAAGCCATCACGTCCTGGTGGTCACCGAAGATACAGAGAGAGTGAGAAGCCAGCGTACGGGCAGAAACGTCGAATACGCAAGGAATCAGCTCACCAGCAATCTTGTACATGTTTGGAATCATAAGCAACAGACCCTGAGAAGCGGTGAATGTAGTGGTGAGGGCACCAGCCTGCAGCGAACCGTGAACGGCACCGGCAGCACCAGCCTCAGACTGCATTTCCTGTACACTTACGGTCTGACCCCAAAGGTTCTTACGACCACGGGCAGCCCACTCGTCAACGTGCTCAGCCATAGGTGAGCTCGGGGTGATGGGGTAGATAGCAGCTACCTCCGAGAACATATAGCTCACGTGAGCCGCAGCCTCGTTACCATCACAGGTAATAAATTTCTTTTCTTTAGCCATTTTTGTTATGAATATAAAATGTATAACTATTGCCTATTAATACCTAAAAATGATGACGTGTTTATAAACGCCTGCAAAGGTACAAAGAAAATCCCAAAATGCAAAGCGGAGTTCGCAAAATATTCCTAAAACGTTTGCGTTCTTGATATGTCTAAATCAAGGAAAATTCTTCGATGTGGTTGATTTCGGGCGTCAAATCGCCTATGGAGCCAATGATGGTGATGACGTCGAAACGCCAAGGGCTGTCGGTCTTCCGATAGTTTAGGTAGTGGTTGATGGCCAGGCGAAGGTTCTTGAGTTTCTGGTAGTTGACGGCCTCTACAGGGTCAGCGTAGTCGCAGTTACGGCGCGTCTTCACCTCCACGAAGACGATGTATCCGTCGTTTTGGGCAATAATGTCGATGTCGCGATGCTTCGAGTGCCAGTCGCGCTCCAAGATGACGTAGCCTTTCTCGCGCAGATAAGCAGCAGCCAGCTCCTCCCCCCAGATGCCCGTCCGCAAGTGCTCCGGGCCTTCCTCTAGTAATCTCTCCCTGTTGTTACCTTTTTCCAGCAGTGCCTGGCATTTTTTCATGGCATCGCGCATCCAGCCCTTTTCATCCTTCAGACCGTTCAGCAGCCGTTCTAGGGCTAAGTAAATCTTCCTGGCTTCTTCCATGCGATTCTCGCTGACTCGCAACTTCAGGACGTCGACGGCCGTCCAGAACATCGCAGTGGCAGAGTAAGATCTTTTGTCGACGGCATAGATAGACCTCGCTGCCTCGTAAGCTTCTTCGGCACGTCCCTGGTTGCGCAGGCCAAACACGTCGTTGATTGTCATAGCAGTAAGATAGCTGGGAGGTCCACTTAATAAAGAAAACCAAGCAACCAAAGGGGAATTTGGTTGTCTTTGCCTATTTCGGTGTTGTAACGCGCATAGATGGTGTCAGGTACGTACCTGATTTTGTTATGTGAGTCAGCATCGCATATACGGAATTTCAGTTTTCCGTCCACAAGGTAGTAGGGGTCGCGTCCCGTCTGGTTCACCTTGTGGTCCTTCCACAGCGAGTTGACGAAGAATGTCTCCATGGCCGTCTGTTTCTCCACGTGGATGGGGTAGATGGCATAAAGAAGGTTTGAGTTGTGAAGCATAACCTTTGATGGTTTCTTCGGGAAACTCTCTCCATACGGATAGATCATGTTGAGCAGGCGGGCATCGGTAAGGTATTTGATGTAGTTCATCACCGTGGCTCGGCTGGTCTCTATATCCTGTGCCAGCTTCGACACGTTGGGCGCCTTGGGACCTTCTTCAGCTAGCTTGTAGAAGAGCTTCTTGATTTTAGGAAGATACTTTAGTTCAATCTGTTTGATGAGCAGGATATCGACCTCGGTCATCATGTTCATGGTTTTCAGCAGGTTTTCGCTATAGTTGCGATGCTCCTGAAAGAAAGGATAGAAGCCATGGTGTATATAGTCCTGGAAGTAGCGGGTAGGAGACACCTTAGGCAGAATCTGCTTGATAATGCGCTCGTGATTCTTGAGTATCTCATCTAATGTGTAGGGACGGAAATCATTGCCTGTGAGAAGGTTCAGAAACTCTCGGAATGATAAACCTCTCAAATTGTAGGATTTGACAATGCCGTTCAACTCGGGGTTCTCGTCTTTGAGTCGCATGACACTACTGCCAGTGAACACAATTTTCAACCCTGGGTAAAGGTCGTAGCACTTACGCAACTCCTTCGACCAGTTGTCCTGCTTAAAGACTTGGTCAATAAGCAGCACCCTTCCACCGTGATGGTAGAATTCTCCAGCAAAGTCGGCAATGCCGCGTCCCTGAAAATAGAAGTTGTTCATGTTGATGTACAGACACTGCTTATCGCCTACATCAAACTTCTCTCTTGCATACTGAAGCAGGAATGTCGTCTTGCCTACACCTCGTGTTCCTTTGATGCCAATCATGCGATCTTTCCAGTCAATCTCATCCATTAGGGTGCGGCGGACTGGTGCATTCACATGCTCCACAAGGTATCGATGTGTTCTGAAGAAAGCTTCCATTCTCTGCGAAGTGTTTAAATAACGACTGCAAAGTTACGAATAAATCCTGAAATTGCAAAGCCGAGATTGCAAAATCTCACAATCTCGGCTTATTTGTCTGTATTCTAAATAACGTTTATCCAAATGCGACGGTCAGTCCCGCCATAACAATGCTGACCATAGACATCAGTTTAATAAGGATATTCAGCGAAGGACCGCTGGTGTCTTTGAACGGGTCGCCGACTGTGTCACCAACGATACAGGCCTTATGGGCAAAGCTTCCCTTGCCGCCAAAGTTGCCCTCTTCGATGTTCTTCTTGGCGTTGTCCCAAGCGCCTCCGGCATTTGCCATGAAGACGGCAAGTGTGAATCCGCCAGCCAGGCCACCGACGAGCAGTCCGAGAACGCCAGCCACACCAAGGATGATACCTACGACGATAGGGATGATGATGGCGAGAACCGAGGGTATCACCATCTCATGCTGGGCGGCACGCGTGGATATCTCCACACAACGGCCGTAGTCGGGCGTACCCGTACCTTCGAGGATGCCGGCAATCTCACGGAACTGACGGCGTACCTCCTGCACCATCTTCTCGGCAGCGCGGCCAACAGCCTCCATCGTCATACCGCAGAAGAGGAAGGCGGCCATAGCACCGATGAAGGCACCGACGAGCACCTTCGGGTTCATCAGGTTAACCTGGAAATAGTTCATGAAGTCGGGGATGGTGGCGTCTGTTGCTGCGATGACATCACCAGCTACGTTGGTCAGTGTCTGTCCGGCACGTGTCATGGCAATCTTGATTTCCTCAATATATGATGCCAGCAGAGCGAGTGCTGTGAGAGCTGCAGAGCCGATGGCAAAGCCCTTGCCAGTAGCAGCGGTGGTGTTTCCGAGTGCATCGAGTGCGTCTGTACGGTGGCGCACCTCTTCGCCCAGCTGCGACATCTCGGCGTTGCCACCGGCGTTGTCGGCAATGGGGCCGTAGGCGTCGGTAGCCAGTGTGATGCCCAGTGTCGAGAGCATACCAACAGCAGCGATGCCGATGCCGTAGAGACCGTGTGCCAATGAGCTGGACGACATTGAGAGGTCGAAACCATTAGCACAGAGATAGCTCAGCATGATAGCCACACCGATGGTGATAACGGGGATGCATGTCGAAATCATGCCCGTGCCTATACCTTTAATAATAACGGTAGCGGCACCAGTCTGGCCTGCTTCTGATATTTTCTGAGTGGGTTTGTAGCTGTGGGATGTATAGTACTCTGTAGCCTGACCAATAATCACACCGGCAGCCAGACCGGTGATGACAGAGAAGGAGAGTCCGAGCCAGTTCTCAATACCCAGAAGGTAGAGAATGGCGAACGATGCTCCAGCGATGAGCACTGCGCTGACGTTTGTGCCAAGCGACAGCGAACGCAGCAAATTCTTCATTGTGGCACCCTCTTTAGTACGTACGAGGAAAATACCGAGCAGCGAGAGGAACACGCCTACGGCAGCAATCAGCATCGGGGCAATGACAGCCTTAAGCTGAATTTCGGTGCCTGCAATGGCAAAGGCGGCTGCACCGAGAGCCGCTGTAGACAGGATAGAACCGCAATAGCTCTCGTATAGATCGGCACCCATGCCAGCGACGTCGCCCACATTGTCACCTACGTTATCGGCAATGGTAGCAGGGTTACGAGGATCGTCCTCGGGAATGTCGGCCTCCACCTTACCCACGATGTCGGCACCCACGTCGGCTGCTTTGGTGTAGATACCACCACCGACACGGGCAAACAGCGCCTGTGTCGACGCACCCATGCCGAATGTCAGCATTGTGGTGGTGATTGAGATGAGTCCATCGGGATCGAAACGGTTCAGCACAACAAACCAGATGGCAATGTCAAGCAGGCCGAGTCCGACCACGGTGAGTCCCATGACAGCACCTGAGCGGAAGGCAATCTTAAGACCTGCATCCAGACTCTCACGCGCAGCGTTGGCTGTGCGAGCCGATGCGTAGGTGGCGGTCTTCATGCCAAAGAAACCTGCGAGTCCTGAGAACAAACCTCCTGTAAGGAATGCGAACGGCACCCAATGGTTCTGCACGTTTAAGCCGAATGCCATAAATGCAAACAAGGCGCACAGCACTGCAAATACAATGAGTACGATTTTGTACTGTTGCCAGAGGTAGGCCATGGCTCCTTTGCGCACGTAGAGCGCAATCTCTTTCATACGAGGGGTACCTTCGTCGGCCTTCATCATTTGGCGGAAGAAGAAATACGCCATGCTCAATGCCACGACAGAAGCGACGGGCACAAGCCAGAAAACGGATGGAATAATCATGTCTCTTTTGGTTTTTGGTTTAATCTACGTGCAAAAGTACACATTTTATTTCATATTCGCAAATATTTTCCTAACTTTGCACGCAAAAAGAGCAAATGAAGCTACATATCTTCAATCCTGAGCATGATATTGCTTTAGCCAGCGGCCTTTCAAACTTCACTGCGCCGCATGCTGGTCGACAGCTGCGACATGATTTGGGGTTCTTGCCGGCAATCTGGGCTGGCGATGACGATATCGTCGTTGTTGACGACCCGGAGTATGCCGCACGCTGCTGGAAACGGCTGGTTCCTCGATTCGTTTATGCAGGCGATGCTATGCCTATCTCAAAGGGAACCCGAAAGTTTCTCACATGGAAACAGCTTTCATCGCTTACCGATGTTACCATTGAGCCATGGGGATGGAACAGTGCGCTACGCGCTCTGCTGTTGCGTAGCGGTTTGATTGAGTCACAGTTGCCAACTCTTCAAGAGCTGGATACCATTCGCGCATTGTCGCACCGTCGTGTTGCCGCTAACCTGTTGGGTCAGTTACGCTATGATGGTACGGTTGGCGAAAGTTACGAGTGCTCAACAGTGGAAGAAACAGAAACAGCTATCCGAAACTATGGCCGTGCTGTGCTGAAAGCTCCCTGGTCGTCGAGCGGTCGCGGTTTGCGCTTCTGTGATGTTGAGCGTCTTGACAGCGAAGGCCTTACACAGCACGTGAGTGGCTGGTTGCACAATCTGCTGGCTACTCAAGGAAGTGTCATGGTGGAGCCCTATTATAATAAGGTGAAAGATTTCGGTATGGAGTTTGAGTCCGACGGAATTGGGACGGTGCGCTATTTGGGGCTTTCGCTCTTCCACACCCAGAATGGCGCCTACACTGGTAACATCCTGGCGACGGAGGCTGCTAAGTCGGCAACGTTATGCCGCTACATTCCGCCCTGTCTTCTGCAGACCGTTCGTGAAGAGATATGCATAAGGCTCGGCTCGCTGTTCAATGGACGTTATCGTGGTCCCTTCGGTGTCGACATGATGATTTGTGCAGCACTCAATGACGGTGGTGAAAGCATCAGCGATAAACGATTCTACCTTCATCCGTGTGTCGAGATTAATCTCCGACGGACGATGGGCCATGTTGCTTTGGCATTGTCACCCGGCGATGACGATATTCGTCGCGTTATGCGTATTGAATTCAACGAAAATGTCTACAAACTGAGAATCAGATAAAGAAAGGAAGCCAATGGGCTTCCTTTCTTATGTTACTGAATAGACATAGACAACGGCTATGGCCATGAATATGGCTACGACTACGAGTAGTCGGAACAGCCATTTCTTTAGTTTCTTCCGACGTTCGATGTTAAGCAAGCTCTTGCGTTTCCATCGGCTTGCTGAGTCTAACCGGTGATGATGGTGGTGATGATGTTCTGATTGTGACATAATTAGTTGATATATTTAATAAGTTTCACGTTCGAGTTCAGGCCGCTGGGCACGGGCTCCCACTGGTCGTAAGTGGTCTTCTTGTAGTTGATGTCGACGACGTTGATTTCCTCCATCTTGCGCCACTTCACACCCTGGCGGTCGAGGTCGGCAATGCGGTTGGCGGGCAGGTTGGTCACTTCGATGCGCAGCTCGTTGTTGCCGGCCTTCAGCGTCTGCTGACAGTCGAGCACGAAGGGCACGCTCCAGGCGCAGCCAATGAACTGGCCGTTGATGTAGACGCGGGCCGACTCGCGGACGTCGCCGAGGTCTATCTGCCACCTGACGGCATCCTTCACGTCCTGTCTGGTCAGCTGCAAGTTGGTGGTATACACACCAGTGCCCATCGTCACCTTCACGGAGTCATCGTCGAGAGTTTCCCATGCCTGCAGCTTGTCAAGAGCGAAACATTTGGCCACGCGCGGTGCCTCGTCCACGAAAGAGAGCGTCCACGGCCCGTTGAGGGCATAAAACTGTATCATGGTCGTTGTGTCAGGCATAATAGGGAGGTCTGAGGGTAAAGACGTCTCACGGTCGAAGGTCTCGAGAATCATTGACTGTCCGCTACGCAGCGTCAGCTCTATCTCGTCGCCATTTATAGCAGCCTGATAGCGGTTGCCCGTCAGCGGGTCAAACCACAAAGCATCCTTGAACGGCACAGTCAGCTTGATCATCTCTTGTATGTCGTCGGGTGTCAGGTTGGCTATGAAGTAGTGATAGCCCTTGTCGTTCTTGCGGCGTATGGCCTTCAGCCCGTACTCCGTCTTCATGGTCTCGGGCTTGGCAGCTGTCTTCAGGGTTGCGGCGTCTATATTATTGAAGATGTGTGCGCCCTGAGCCTTCAGCTGCTCTACGTGCTGCTTCACGCTTTCCGGCATATTGCCGCTTCCAGAAATAATCAGCCCTTTGTAGCGGGTGCCAGCCGCTGTCTCCAGCATGCCGTTCTTATACGTGACTCCCATCAGCAGACGCTCTGAGATGTAGTCGCAGTCATAGCCGGCTTTGTCGATGGCAAGGATGGTCTTGATGAAGTCTGGCGCCAGCTTGCCCATGGCGTGAATTGAGAACTGCATTAGCAACTTGTCCTGCTGGTGTTGCCACATGTCGCGCACGGGTAGCAGCACGAGGAAGTCGTTGTCGGGCTGGCCCCACTGCAGGAAACTCTGGCAGCGCTCCACATACTTCATAAAATAGGGGGCGTCGCGCCAGATGGAATTCGTAGGTGACATGTCTATCGAGGCGTAGAACTTCCAGCCCGGCCACGGGGCGTCCTGAGGCGAGTAGCATGTGCCGTGGAAGAACATGTGGTTGACGCCTGCGCAGAACATCAGGTCGAGGTCGGGCTTCAGCTGCGACAGCGAGGTGCGGAAGTGCTCCGTCAGCCATGTGAACGTCTCGCTCGAAGTATAGGGCTTACCGCAGACATGGGCTGCTGACGGGGCGTATTTGAACATTGAGTAGTCGGAGTCGTTCTTGCGCGTCTTGCCAGGGTCAGTGCGCAGTCCCTTGATGCCCAGCTCCGAGAGCCCGAAGCCCTCAATCTCGGGAATGTCGACGGCGGCGTAGCAGTCAATGAGGTTGGCGGGCGATCCGTGGGCCTGATTGCGGGTGATGGCAGCGTGCTTGTGTGCCCACGCCGTCCATTGCTCGGTGAAGTTCTCGAGCAGCAGGTCACTGAGCGTCTCGCGGTAATCGATGAGTTCTTTTTGCCCAATGCCTATAACGAAATGCGACAGGTCAGCTGGGTTGTTCTTGCTTTTCTCTTTCAGTTCCTTGATGTTCCACTTCGTTAATCTGATTCCGTCGAGCAACTTCCAGAGATGTTCCTCCAGCTTGTAGCCACGACGCTTCTCAAACTCCTCGAAGAACTTCGGCGTCCACGTGGCTTCCGATACCTCGTAGGAGTCGTTGAAGAACGTGTGAGGGTAGGGGGTGCCCGTGCGCTCAAAAGCCTCTTCGATATGCTTCAGATAGTTGGCAACAGCTTGCTTGTCGAAGTGGTCGATGACCAGTCCCTCGCCACCTGGCGCTGCACGTTTCACCTTCATCACGCCGTATCTCACGTAGACGGCGATGACACGCAACTCGTCCTTCTTCAGTTGTCCCTTCGGTGCAGCCCACGTCAGCTCGCCGTCCTTCATGGCCGCTGTAACGTCGTAAGCGCCGGTGCGGGTGTAGGCCATCACCTTCTGCAGGCGGCTGTACTTGCGGTCACGCTCTGGAGCCAGAAGCTCCAGATGCTCTACCTTCTTACCCGTCAGCGTGGTGTCGACGAACAGTACTTTGCATGCGCTCTCCTCCAGCGGTACCCAGGGGCCGCCGAAGGGCCAGCCCGTGCCCGTGGCCATGTCTATCTCGATGTTCTGCAGCTCGCCCTGGCTCTGTGTGAAACGCAGCATGTCCATCCAGCGGTCAGAGAGGTAGTCGATGTTCTTGCCCGGCACGAAGCGGTCGCCTGTCTGCTGGTTGCCTTGCACACCGTAGATGGGCGTTATCTCAACGGCACCGATGCCGTGCTCTGCATACTGTCGCATTGACCACTGCAGGTTCTTCTTGTCGACAGCGGAGCCCAGCCACCACCATCTTACGCCCGGCTTCGCCTCGCGTGTCGCCTCTGGCCACGACTGTGCCCCTGCGGGGCAAAATGATAAATGAATGAGTAGGAATATAAGGAATAGCCTACCCAAGCCCTCCCAAAGGGAGGGATGTTTAGCTACATTTTCAATTTTATTCATAAGTATAATAATCTGTATTGTCTATTTCAACATCCCTCCCTTTGGGAGGACTTGGGTAGGCTCTCCGCATTAGTTTCCGTCAGGTTTCACAATATCCTTCAGTGGTGCCGGCGCCCACTTGAACGTGCGCCAGTCGTCGGGCTGTGCGGGGTCGAAGTCCTGCCACTCAGGACGCAGGTACTTGACGATGGGCAGTTGCAGCTGCTTCATGCCCATGACCACACACTTGGCCACCTCGTAGGCACCGTAGGGATTGAAGTGGGTGTTGTCTTCCAGCTTCCGGCCGTACATCTCGGCCGGATAGTGTACCAGCGCCCGCTTGGAGTCCTCAAAGCCCAGAGTCTCAAACAATGTCTTCGTCATCTGGTTCAGGTCTATCAAGGCCACCTTCTCGCGCTCAGCCACAGCCTTCATGGCGGCGGGGAAGTCGCCGTGCGTGTTGCGTATCGTCTTCTTGTCGTCGTTGAAGGCGCGTCGCTGCGTGGGTGTGCAGAACACGATGTCAGCCCCCTTTGCACGCACCTGGTCAACGAATATCTTCAGCTGGTATGTGTAGTGGTACCAGGCACCGTCGCCCGCCTTCTTCTCCTTCTCGTCGTTATGGCCGAACTCCGCCACGACGATATCGCCGGGTTTCAGCGTGCTGAGAATTTTGTCCAGACGACCAGCTGCTATGAAGGTGCGTGCCGTCAGTCCGCTCTCGGCGTGGTTTGAGATGGCCACCTCTGGTCCGAACCAGCGCGTAATCATCTGTCCCCACGAGGCCCACGGCTCGTTGTTCTGGTCTACCACGGTTGAGTTGCCGCACAGGTAGACGGTGGGTACCTCGTCGTTGCGTTCAATGTGTATCGACTGTACCTGGGGCTGGTCGCCGTTGAACTCCAGCGTCAGCTTGTCGTCCCATGCCAGATAATCCTTCTCGCGGTCCTTGATGCGCACCCGTGTCTTGTCGTCAATCTGCGGCGAGCGCTTGTTCACTACAAACTCGTAGGTCTTCAGTTCGCCCTTCTTCGTAGCCACATTGTGCACCATCAGTCGACGTCCCTCGGCACGCACGGTTGTCTCGCCAGCCTTCTTTTTTGCCCCCAGCACTACGCGTACTTTGTAGTTACCGTCTGCCACCTTCACTGAGAAGTAGAAGGGTTCCGCCAGCGTCTTCTGGCCCTTGCTCACGGCTTTCGTGCCGGGAGCCGGCACAATGTCATAGCCAGCACCATTTTCGTTAGTGTAGACTGGCTGCGGCTTGGTCATGTCGAAATCAAACGTCTGTCCCCAAACCATCGTTGGCACGAAGGCCATCATCATTAGTAGCTTTTTCATTTTGTCTGTTTCTTCATTCAGCCTGCAAATTTACAAAATAAATACCATATGGCAAAGAAAACGCCAAATAATCAAGCTGTTCTTCCAATAATCACGTATCGAGGTTTTTGTCCTTAATGTGATTAAGTCTTATTCGCATGAGCTTTTGGAAAAACTCCACGAGTTTTTAGAAAATCTCCATGAGTTTCTGGAAAAACCCAATGACTTTCGTGCGAAAAAACAGCGGAATGTTTGCGCTGTTAAAGATTTATTTGTAATTTTGTGGCCAATAACAACTTAAAACTGTAGAATTATGAAATTAGACGGAAGAAGAGTTAGCTCGAACGTGGAAGATCGCCGCGGCATGAGCACGAGCGCCAAGATTGGTGGCGGTGGTATTCTGGGTGTTATTGTGGCTGTAGCCATAGCCTATTTCACGGGCGGCGACCCCACGGCAGCACTTGTAGAGGGCGTGCAGCAGCAGATGCAGGCCAAGACGGAGACCGTTGGCGAACAGGAGTTTACCGAAGAGGAGCAGGCTCTGGCTGAGGACTGCAAGAAGATTATGGCCTCGACAGAGGATGTGTGGACAAAGGTGTTCCAGGACAACGGCTGGGGCGAGTATCAGTACCCCACGTTGGTGCTCTTCTCGAACCAGGTGAACTCTGCCTGCGGCTCGGCAACGGCTGCCGTGGGGCCTTTCTACTGCTCAGGCGACCAGAAGCTGTATGTTGACTTGTCGTTCTTCACCGAGATGAAGCGCCAGCTGGGTGTCGAGGGTAACACGTTTGCCTATGCCTATGTTATAGCCCATGAGATAGGCCACCACGTGGAGTATCTGACAGGCACGCTGAACAAGGCTCATCAGGCCATGAGCCAAACAAGTAAGACCGAGGGCAACAAGATCAGTGTGCGCTTGGAGCTGCTGGCCGACTACTATGCTGGTGTGTGGGCGCACTATGAGGATGCCATGAACCACTCGATGGAGTATGGTGACCTGGAGAAAGGACTGGAGCTGGCTAAGGCCATTGGCGACGACTGGCTGCAGAAGAAGGCTCAGGGCAGGGCTACGCCCGAGTCGTTCACCCACGGTACCAGTGACCAGCGTAAGCGCTGGCTGAAGCGCGGCTACCAGACGGGCGACATGAGCACCACGACCTTTGCCGTGCAGAACTATGAGGATTTGTAAGAGCGCATGACAAAATGAGAAGAGAATGATTTCTCATTACTCATGATGATACGGCTCGCCGCGTATGATGGTGCAGGCACGATAGACCTGCTCGGTGAAGACGAGGCGAATCATTTGGTGGGAGAAGGTCATTGGCGATAGTGACAGTTGTTCGTCAGCCCGCCTGTAGACAGCCTCCGAGAATCCATACGGTCCGCCGATAATGAAGACCAGTCGGCGGGCCGTATTGCGTTTCTGCTCCAACCAGCGGGCGAACTCCACGCTGCGTAGCTGGCGTCCGCGCTCGTCGAGCAGTACGACGGTGTCCGACGGTTGCAGCTGTTTGAGTATCAGCTCACCCTCGGCGTTCTTCTGCTGGTCTTCAGTCAGACTCTTGGTGTTCTTCAACTCGGGTATGACGGTCAGCTCGAACGGCATGTAGTGGGCGATGCGGCCTACATAGTCGTCGATTCCCGCCTGAAAGTGGCGGTCGGTGGTCTTGCCCACCAGTATGAGGAACGTTTTCATTGACTTTGTCAGTGTTTGTTGCGTATGACGGATATGTGCTTGTATATGTGCTACTTGATGGTCTCTTCTTTCAAGAACTCTTCAAATTGTGCGCTGTAGCCGTTGAACACGTTGATGTCAACTTCGCCGTGTATGCCGTTGACGCGTCCGTTGGGCGACAGCTGCCAGACGGTCAGCTTCACGTCGGGCTTGTACTCACCGTAGCGGGCTATCCACACAGGGTATTTTCGCTTCAGGTCGGGTGCCTCGCCGAAATAGCGGTTCACGAACTGCTGGCTGATGTAGAGTATTGGGCGTACGTGGGTGGCGCGCTCAACGGCGTTAAGCCACGCCCGCACCTGACGGAACAGCGTTGCCGTGCCCCCTATCGAGGCTACCTGTCGCTGTGTGGGCTCAATGTCGAGAACGGGTGGCAGGTCGCCGTGGCGGAACTGCGTGTTGCGCAGGAAGTATTGCGCCTGGGCAGCGCCGCTGGTGCGACAGGAGAAGAAGTGGTAGGCGCCGATGGGTATGCCCCGGCGGCGAGCCTGCTGGTAGTCTTTGGCGTAGTAGGGGTTGTGGATGCGGGTGCTCTCGGTCGACTTGATGAAGATGAACGACACGGGGTAGTCGACCGTCCCGGTGGCGTGCTTTTGGTTCTTGCCCAGGTGGGTGATGCGCAGGCGGTCCCAGTAGATGGGATACTTCTTGCGCCCCTTGCCGTGCTGATAGCGTGAAATGTCGATGCCGTAGATGCGTTCGCTGGAATAGCGCATGCGTTCGCCCAGGTAGCGGTCGTCCTGCCACTGGCCAACTCTGACGTGGCTGTCGGGCGCTACGGAGAAACCGAAGCCGTGACGGCTGTTGTGCTGCCACTGGCCCTCGTAGTAGAGCCGGCCGTCGCTCAGGCTGAAGCCGTGGCCGTCGGCCATGCCACTACTGAAGTGGCCTGCGTAGACACTGGTGGAGTCGAGGCGGAAGCCGTTGTTGATGGTGTCGCACGCGCACGTACCTATATATATATTATCGGCGCTGTCGCACTCAATAACAGTGCCTTGGCGGATGATGTTTGTCCATCGCCCTATCCCGAGCAGTGTTGCCGGCTCGGTGGGCATCAGCGCGAGCATGGTGTCGCGGCGCTGCGAGTAAGCTGCCACCATCTCGTAGCCCTCGTCCTGCACGTTGTGGCGCTCCAGATAGTAGTCGAGCTCGGCCTGTAGCATGGCGTCTGCAGAATCGACGGGTGTAGCGCTGCTGCTGTCTGCCGTTGTAATGCTGCTGTTGGCTGTCGTTACGATATCGTCAAGTGGCAGCTTCGGCACAAACACCTGTAGCGTTGTGTCGTTGTCGGCTGTCTGAGGGGTGGTCGAGAGGTGTCGCTGGCACCCCGCAAACAGCAGTGTCATCGCGAAAAAGAGCGTCTTTGCCTTCATACGGTGTGCAAAATTACTAAGAAAACGGGGAAAAACATACTTTTTTTGAAAAAAGTTACCGAAAAGTTTGGTGGGTTGCCAAAAAGTTAGTACCTTTGCAACCGCAAATAAGGAACGGAGGTTCCGTAGCTCAACTGAATAGAGCATCTGACTACGGATCAGAAGGTTGTGGGTTTGAATCCCGCCGGAATCACAAGAAGAGGAAACCATGTGTGGTTTCCTCTTTTCAATACTAACTAAAACACGTACAATTATGGCTAAGACTCCAACTCCTCACATCGGGGCACAGTTAGGCGAAATCGCCGAGACTGTTATCATGGCAGGCGACCCCTTGCGCGCTAAGTTCATGGCAGAGAAATTCCTGGAGAATCCAGTGCAGTTCAATAATGTCCGAGGCATGCTCGGCTTCACAGGCACCCATCAGGGCAAACGTGTCAGCGTGATGGGTCATGGCATGGGCATACCGTCCATCGGCATCTACACTTACGAGCTTTACAACTTCTACGATGTGAAGACCATTATCCGCGTGGGCTCTGCCGGCTCCATTAATATGGACCTGCACGTGGGCGACCTCGTGGTGGCTCAGGGTGCTTGCACCAATTCCAACTACGGTTGCCAGTACGAACTGCCAGGCACGTTTGCGCCGATAGCCGACTTCAGTCTGGTGCGCGGTGCCGTGGAGGCCTGCGAGAAGTTTGGCTACAACTATAAGGTGGGCAATGTGCTGTCGTCGGACACGTTCTATTCTGAGAACGCCCATAACGACAAATGGATGTCGATGGGTGTGCTGGCCGTCGAGATGGAAGCATCTGCTCTCTACATGAACGCCGCCCGCGCCGGTAAGCGTGCACTGGTTATCCTGACCGTGTCAGACCACATCCTGACGGGAGAGGTTACTACTGCCGAAGAGCGTCAGACCACCTTCACACACATGATGGACGTAGCCTTCTCACTCATCTAACGAACAGGCAATGGCAACAGTAGACGACAAGAAAGTGATTTTCTCGATGGTCGGCGTCAGCAAGACCATCCAGCAGAACCAGAAGCAGGTACTCAAGAATATCTATCTCTCGTTCTTCTATGGGGCGAAGATTGGCATCATCGGTCTGAATGGCGCTGGTAAGTCGACGCTCATGAAGATTATTGCCGGACTGGACGAGCAGTTCCAGGGACAGGTGGTGTGGAGTCCGGGCTACTCCGTGGGCTATCTGCCGCAAGACCCGCCGCTGAACGAGGGGAAGACTGTTAAGGAGAACGTCATGGAGGGCGTGCAGCACGTCTATGATGCGCTGGCCGAGTACGACGACATCAACGTGAAGTTCGGACTGCCGGAGTACTATGAGGACCCCGATAAGATGGACAAGCTGATGCAGCGTCAGGCTGAGCTGCAGGACATTATCGACGCTACCGATGCGTGGAACATGGACTCGAAGCTCGACCGCGCCATGGCGGCACTGAACTGTCCTCCCGGCGACTGGTCAGTGAAGAACCTCTCGGGCGGTGAGCGCCGTCGCGTGGCCCTGTGTCGCCTGCTGTTGCAGAAGCCCGACGTGCTGCTGCTTGATGAGCCTACCAACCATCTCGACGCTGAGTCCATTGACTGGTTGGAGCAGCACCTGCAGCAGTACGAGGGAACGGTCATCGCCGTCACCCACGACCGCTACTTCCTCGACGACGTGGCGGAGTGGATTCTGGAGCTCGACCGCGGCGAGGGTATTCCCTGGAAGGGCAACTACTCCTCGTGGCTGGAGCAGAAGTCGCAGCGTCTGGCACTGGAGGAGAAGACCGCCTCGAAGCGCCGTAAGACGCTGGAGCGCGAGCTCGAGTGGGTACGTATGGCACCGAAGGCCCGCCACGCCAAGGGCAAGGCCCGTCTGAACTCCTACGACAAGATGTTGAACGAGGAGCAGAAGCAGAAGGAGGAGAAGTTGGAGATATTCATCCCCAACGGCCCGCGCCTGGGCAACAAGGTCATCGAGGCCGAGCACGTGGCGAAGTCCTATCCGGAGAAGGAACTGTTCAAGGACCTGAACTTCGTGCTGCCGCCAAATGGTATTGTGGGTGTCATTGGTCCCAACGGTGCCGGTAAGACCACGCTCTTCCGCCTCATTATGGGCATGGAGCAGCCCGATGCAGGCTCCTTCTCGGTGGGCGAGACGGTTAAGCTCTCCTACGTTGACCAGCAGCACAAGGACATAGACCCCGACAAGACCGTCTATCAGGTGGTCAGCCAGGGCAACGAGACCATCCGCATGGGGGGTAAGGACGTCAATGTGCGTGGCTACCTGAGCCGCTTCAACTTCAACGGTGCCGACCAAGAGAAGAAGTGCGCTGTGCTCTCCGGTGGTGAGCGTAACCGCCTGCATCTGGCCATAGCCCTGAAGCAGGAGGGTAATGTGTTACTTTTAGACGAGCCTACTAATGATATAGATGTCAACACGTTACGCGCCCTGGAGGAAGGCCTTGAAGCCTTCGCAGGCTGTGCCGTCATCATCAGCCACGACCGTTGGTTCCTCGACCGTATCTGTACCCATATCCTCGCGTTTGAAGGTCAGGGTGCAGGCAACGGAACGTCGGGGACGGGAGAGGGCAATGTCTTCTACTTTGAGGGTAACTATTCGGAGTATGAGGCCAACAAGGCCCAGCGTCTCGGACTTGACGAGCCGAAGCGCGCACGGTACAGGAAACTGATGGAGGAGTAATAGGAAGTTTAATAGTCCTTCGGTGTCATTGTCTCGTCGATGAGTACCAGCTGCGGACGTCGCTGGGAGTGGTAGGTATAGGCAAAGTTGTAGCCTTCCTCTTTATAGGCTTGCAACATCGTGGTGTTGCGTATCTGTTCTTTCAGGGCATTACGCACGGTCTCACGCGTCAGCAGTCCTACACTGTCGGCGACGCCCGTAAGCGTATAATAGTAATGAATGGTATTGCTCTCTGCCTCGAATGTCATGCTGTCGAGTATGGTGTGGTTGTCAATCTGTGCGGGACAGTTCTTCTGCGTATATAAGCGGCACTCGCGGGCACACTTCTCGCTGAGCGACTCCTGACAGCCTGCCAGCATCGTTACACCAGCCAACAGGGCAATGATATGTCTGTTCTTCATTTGTTTCTTCTTTTATTCTTTTCCTTTGAGCTCTGCCAGCTTGTGCTTGTACGTCTTGCGCAGGCGGCGGATGGCTCGGTTGCGTATCTGTCGCACACGCTCACGCTTCAGCTCCATGTCCTCGGCAATCTCGGCCAGCGTCTCGTGCTCGCGGTCAAGCCCGAAGAAGGCACCCACGACGCGGCGTTCGCGCTCGGTCAGCGACAGTAGCGCAAACTCAATGGCGTTCTCGACAGCCTCGGAGTAGACGCGGCCGTCAGCCGTCGGCGAGTTGGGGTTGACGAGCACCGAGAGCAGGCTCATGTTGGTGCGGCCGTTCATGGGGGCGTCGACAGACAACGGGCGGCGCGACGGACTGCCGGCTGTCGGACGGCCAGTCTCTTTGCTGCCTGACCGTCCGGTCTCCTTGTCGATGGCGCGCTCAATGGCTTGGCGAATCTGAATCACAGCATAGTTGACGAAAGGCGTGCCGTGAGAGGCGTCGAACTTCGTAGCGGCTTTCATCAGCCCGATGTTACCCTCGCTGATGAGGTCGTCGAGTGCCAGTCCTCGTCCGCGATACTGCGTGGCTATCTTCACCACAAAGCGGAGATTGGCCTCGACCAGCTGTTGCAGCGCACGGCTGTCGCCCGCCTTGATGCGCTCCGATAGCTTGCGCTCCTGTTCGGCCGTCAGTAGCTGCTCACGGCCTATCTCGTCGAGATAGTGATCCAAAGACTCCATAGTTCTAATGTTTGATGCTTAATAGTCGAATGTTCCGAACTCCGACTTGATGGTCAGTGAGCGCGGGCCTTCCTTGATATGGCCTACAATCTGTGCATCGATGTTGAAGGACTTCGAGACGGCAATGACCTGGTCGGCAATCTCCGGGCGAACGTAGATTTCCATGCGGTGACCCATGTTGAACACCTGGTACATCTCGCGCCAGTCGGTACCTGAGCACTCGTGGATGGCGCGGAACAGCGTCGGCACTGGGAACATGTTGTCCTTCACCACGCGGCAGTTATCGCCCACGAAGTGGAGCACCTTGGTTTGGGCGCCGCCTGTGCAGTGTACCATACCGTGAATCTCGGGGCGCAGCTCGTCGAGCAGGCGCTTGATGACAGGGGCATAGGTACGGGTAGGGGAGAGGACGAGCTGGCCCATATCGGGCAGTACTGTTTGCTGCGATTCTGTCGCAGCATAGGGTACGGCGTCGGTCAGACGGTACTTCCCTGAGTAGACCAGCTCATCGGGTACGGCGTGGTCGTAGCTCTCAGGATAGCGCTCGGCCAGATACTTGGCGAAGACATCGTGGCGTGCTGAGGTGAGTCCGTTGGAGCCCATGCCGCCGTTGTAGCGCTGTTCATAGGTGGCCTGACCCGTAGACGAGAGGCCTACGATGACGTCGCCCGGCCGGATGTTGGCATTGTCGATGACATCGGCGCGGCGCATGCGGCAGGTCACCGTGCTATCTACGATAATCGTGCGCACGAGGTCGCCTACGTCGGCAGTCTCGCCACCTGTAGGCCAGATGCCGATGCCCATCTCGCGTAGTTCGGCGAGCAGTTCGTCGGTGCCGTTGATGATGGCCGAGATGACCTCGCCTGGCACGAGCATCTTGTTGCGCCCAATGGTGCTGGATACCAGGATGTTGTCGACGGCGCCCACGCACAGCAGGTCGTCGGTGTTCATGACGATGGCATCCTGTGCAATGCCTTTCCAGACGCTGAGGTCGCCCGTCTCCTTCCAGTACATGTAGGCCAGGCTCGACTTGGTACCGGCGCCGTCGGCGTGCATGATGTTACAGTACTCCGGGTCGCCGCCCAGGATGTCGGGGATGATCTTGCAGAAAGCCTGCGGATAGAGGCCTTTGTCGATGTTCTTGATAGCAGCATGGACGTCCTCCTTGGCGGCACTGACGCCACGCTGCATGTAACGGTTGTCACTCATTCTCGATTGTCAATTATCAATTATCAGTTGTCCATTAGAATGACACTTTCGGTGCTTTCTGTGCGTCGGCGTCAGCCTCGAACTTATCCATCTTATTGAAGCCGAAGATGCCGGCCAGCAGGTTCTTGGGGAACGAGCGGATGACGACGTTGTACTCCTGCACTACTTTGTTGAAGGTGTTGCGGGCTTCGTTGATGCGGTTCTCCGTTCCCTCGAGCTGCACCTGCAGGTCCTTGAAGTTCTCGTTGGCCTTCAGGTCGGGATAGTTCTCCTGCACGGCGATGAGTCTTCCCAGTGCCGAGCCGAGTTCGCCCTGAGCCTGCTGGTACTCCTTCAGCTTCTCGGGCGTCAGGTTTGTGGGGTCGAGCGTTATCTGGGTTGCCTTGGCGCGGGCGTTGACCACAGCCTCGAAGGTACCCTTCTCATGTGCGGCATAGCCTTTCACCACCTCCACCAGATTGGGGATGAGGTCGGCACGACGCTGGTAGGCCGACTGCACGTTGGCCAGAGCGGTGGTGGCTTTCTCCTGTTCGCCGACCATTGAGTTGTAAGCACTTGCAGCCCATGCGCCGATGATGACGACAGCTGCGATAATTCCGATGGTTCCTTTTGAAATCTTCATAATCTTCTGGTTTTTATATTATCATTTCTCATTTCTCATTTCTCATGATTCTCACCAGCTCGACGTGGCTCCTCCTCCGCCGAAGCTGCCTCCACCAAAGCTGCCACCGCCGAAGCCTCCGCCTCCGCCGCCAAAGCTTCCGCCGCCTCTGAAGCCGCCTCCGCCAAAGCCAGTACCGCTACTGACGGCTACTGCCTCGTAGAACGGATTGGCAGCAAGACCCAACAGGCCGGCACTCTTCACCCACTGGTATTTCTTGTTCTTATAGGTGAAGAAGATGAACCACACGATGAGGAAGCAGGTTGTCAGTCCGATGCTGGTGAAGATGGCGTCGTTCTCGTTGTTGCTGTCGAGCAGCGACGACATCTGCGGCAGTTCCTTGCCCTTCAGGTGGTTGTAGATGGCCTCGGCCAGATACACCATGGCGCTGTCGGGCTTCTCGGCTTTCATGCCCGGAATGACGTACTGGCGCTGCAGATGCAGACACTCGGCGTCGGTGAGGTCGGCCTCCAGCGAACGTCCTGGCGAGATGTTGATTTTATGGTCCAGATAGCCCACGACAACCATGAGTCCGCGGTCTTTGCGGCCAACGCCGTAGCGGTTGCCCACGTCCTGCGCCATGCGGAAGGGATCGTCGTTCTCAATGTGGTTTACGATAATGATAACCGACTGTACGTCAAAGTCTTGCTCAACGCGCTTCATGTAGTAGTTGATGGTGTCGACAGCGTTCTGCGTCAGGACGTGGTCGGGGTTCGACACATACTGTGTGGAGTCCTGCAGGTAAGGGATGGGAATGTTCTCGGCGTTCCAGTAGACGGTCTCGGTGTTGGCCGTCAGCGTCGATACATTCTGGGCGGGCGTCTCGTCGGCAGGCAGCGAGGCGCCACAGCAGACGACGGCCAGCATGGAGCCGATGGCAAAAATCCAGCCCCATAGGCGTCGCGACTTGGTCCACTCGGGATTCTGCACCTTGTAGTCGTCGAAGACTTGTCGCCGCTTCTCCATGTATTCCTTTGCCAGGGCGTCGTAGCGCGACGAGTAGTCACGCTTCAGTTCACGCTGCTTTGAGCGCTTCATGTTCATGCATGAGCACTGCAGGTCGTAACTGTTCTCCAGCGAGTGGATGTAACGATTATACTGATTGGTAAGTTCGTTGATCTCTTCAGTCAGTGTCGTCATAAGCCTCTGTTATTTATTACTGTGCCAGAACTCCCATGAGGCGAAGGCCTGCAGCAGCAGCATCTCGAGGCCGTTCTTCACCTCGGCGCCGTACTCTTTTCCGCGTTTCATGAAGAGCGTCTCGTCGGGGTTGTAGATGAGGTCGTAGAGAATGGTGTGGCTGTCCATGGCCTCGTAGGGCAGTAGCGGACACTCCTCGGTGCGGGGGTACATGCCGAGGGGCGTGCAGTTGACGATGATGTTATACTCCTTGACAACGTCGGGCGTGATACTCTGATACTGTATGGTTCCAGGGCGCTCGTACCGGCTGACAAAGACGGTCTCCAGTCCCAGCGACTTCAGACCATAGTTGATGGCCTTGGAGGCGCCGCCCGTTCCGAGTATGAGGGCTTTCTTGTGCCAGTGGCGGTCAATCATCGGCTCTATGCTCTGTGTGAATCCGATGACGTCGCTGTTGAATCCCTTCAGCTTCATGTTGTTGCCTTCGTGAGTCACCCTGATGACATTCACGGCTCCTATGGCCTGAGCCTCGGGCGAGATGCTGTCAAGGTAGTTCATCACCTTTTCCTTATAGGGTATGGTGACGTTCAGCCCTTTCAGAGTCGGGTTCGTGGCCAGCACCTCTTCCAGTTGGTCGATGCTGGCAATCTCAAAGTTCTCGTATTTGGCGTTGATCCCCTCGTCGGCAAACTTCTGGTTGAAGTAGCTGATGGAGAACGAATGTCCCAGGGGGTAGCCTATCAGTCCGTACTTATCCATAGCTGTGTTGTGTTATTTGGTTGCTGTATAAAGCGTGCAGATGCCGAATGTGAGTCGCTTGAAGGCGGCTTCCTTGAATCCGGCTTTCTTCAGAATTTCCATCATCCGTTCGCCTTGCGGGAATGCCTCGATGGTCTTCGTCAGATAGGAGTAGGCGCTGGTGTCCTTCGATATGAGCCGTCCGTAGACGGGCAGTATGGTGTGCGAGTAGACGTGGAAGAGCTGCTTCATGGGGAAGCGCGGCGGCGTGGTCAGCTCGACGATGCTCAGGTGGCCTCCGGGCTTCAGCACGCGGCACATCTCGCGCAGCCCCTGGTCGAGGTCGGCGAAGTTGCGTATGCCGAAGGCGGCCGTCACGGCGTCGAACGTCGCGGCCTCGTAGCTCAGGCGCAAGCAGTCCTCCTTGGCAAAGGAGATGACGTCCTGCAGTCTCAGTTGCTTCACCTTCTGCCGGCCTATCTCCATCATCCCCTCGCTGATGTCGGCTCCAACGAGCCGGTCGGGCCGCAGCATCTGGGCAGCCAGAATGGCGAAGTCGCCAGTCCCCGTGGCTATGTCGAGCACCGTCTTCGGGGCGTGAGGCACCAGCTCACGGATGGCTTTCTTTCGCCACCCGCGGTCGATGTCCCACGACAGGCGGTGGTTCAGCGTGTCGTAAGTAGGGGCGATGTTGTCGAACATCTGCTCCACCTGACGGGCTTTCTCGCCTTCGTGGTAGGGGGTTATCTCTTCCTGACGGTACATTCTGTCTATTCCTGGCGGTATATCCTTTCTATTCTTGGCGGCAGAACCGCCAAGCACACTGGTTTAACGGTGGGTCTTCAGCCACTCGCTCACGTTCTTCTCGATGCGCTCCGCAATGTCGCCTTCCTCGGTGGCCTTGTCAAATTTCTCGCCCACGATGTGCTCGTAGAGCTCGATGTAGCGCTCCGAGACGCTCTCGGCGTACTCGTCGGTAATCTCGGGCATCACCTGTCCGGGCTCGTTCATGAAGTCGTGCTCAATGAGCCACTGACGTACGAACTCCTTCGACAACTGGCGCTGGGGCTCGCCCTTGGCCAGCTTCTCCTCGTAGCCGTCGGCATAGAAGTAGCGGCTGGAGTCGGGCGTGTGAATCTCGTCGATGAGGTACACCTTGCCGTCGCGCTTGCCGAACTCGTACTTCGTGTCGACGAGGATGAGTCCGCGCTTGGCGGCAATCTCCTGACCGCGGGCAAAAATCTTGCGCGTGTAGTCCTCCATCACGGCGTAGTCCTCGGCCGAGACAATGCCCTGGGCGATGATTTCTTCCTTCGAGATGTTCATGTCGTGACCCTCGTCGGCCTTCGTCGTCGGGGTGATGATGGGCTCGGGGAAACGCTCGTTCTCCTTCATGCCGTCGGGCAGACGAACACCGCAGAGTTCGCGGCAGCCGTTCTTGTACTCACGCCAGGCAGAGCCGGTGAGGATGGAGCGGATAATCATCTCCACGCGGAAGCCCTCGCACTTCAGACCGACGGTCACCATGGGGTCGGGCGTTGCCAGCTTCCAGTTCGGGCAGATGTCGGTGGTGGCGTCCAGGAACTTGGCCGCAATCTGGTTCAGCACCTGTCCCTTGAAGGGAATACCCTTGGGCAGCACCACGTCGAACGCCGAGATGCGGTCGGTGGCGACCATCACCATCAGGTCGTCGTTAATGTTGTACACATCGCGTACCTTTCCGTGGTACACGCTCTTCTGTCCTTCAAACTTGAAGTCTGTCTTTGTTAATGCTTTCATTGTTATTTTAACTCTTAATTCTTCACTCTTCACTCTTCACTCTTCAATCTTCACTTCCTTGTCGTATTGCTCGTAGGCGTTGACAATGCGCGTCACCAGCTTGTGGCGCACGATGTCGCGACGGTCCAGATTGACCACGCCGATGCCTTCCACATTATTTAATATATGCAGGGCCTCGATGAGTCCGCTCTTCTGCGAGCGTGGCAGGTCAATCTGCGTCATGTCGCCCGTGATAATCATCTTCGTGTTCCATCCCATGCGGGTCAGGAACATGCGAATCTGCGCCGGCGTCGTGTTCTGCGCCTCGTCCAGTATCACCACCGCGTCGCTCAGCGTGCGGCCGCGCATGAAGGCCAGCGGCGCTATCTGGATGATGTGCTTCTCCATCATGTCCTGCAGCTTCACCTGCGGCAGCATGTCCTCCAGCGCGTCGTACAGGGGCTGCAGGTAGGGGTCAATCTTGTCCTTCATGTCGCCGGGCAGGAAACCCAGCTTTTCTCCTGCCTCCACCGCCGGACGGCTCAGTATGATCTTCTTGGCCGTCTTGTCCTTCAGCGCCTTCACGGCCAGGGCTATCGAGAGATAGGTCTTGCCCGTACCCGCCGGGCCCACGGCAAACACCATGTCGTTCTGCTGGTAGGCCTCGATGAGCCGCTGCTGGTTCTCAGAGCGCGCCTTGATGGGGCGTCCCGACATCGAGTAGACCACCACACCCTCGGGCACGTCCTTCTGCCGGCCGCCCTTCACAATGTCGAGGATGTCCTCCTCCTTGATGCTGTTGAACTTCAGTATATGTCGGCGCATGGCCTCAATGTTCTCCTCGAACACAGCCATCTGCTCTTCGTCGCCCAGCACGCGTATCACGTTGTCGCGAGCCACAACACGGAGCTTCGGGAAGAGCGAGCGAATCATCTGTAGATGATTGTTGCCGACACCATAGAACACTACGGGGTCAATATCCTCTAAAACAATATGCTTCTCTATCAATCTTGCAACAAATTTGTTATTTGCCTGCAAAGGTACGAATAAATGAATGAAAAGCCAAATTTATTTGAGCTTTTCTGAGTGCAAAGTAAGTTCGGTATCCCGCTCCTACACAATAACAGCTTCATAATGAGGCTATTCAGTAGCTCGTAAAGGGTCGGTCTTCTTCGGTTTATGACTGAATCGGTAGCTGACGGTGAGGGGGCGTGGCTGCTCCGGGGCCGCCGCAGACTTCTCCGGGGCCGCCGCAGACTTCTCCGGGGCCGCCGCAGACTTCCCAGGGGCCGCCGCAGACTTCCCAGGGGCCGCCGCAGAACTCTTCGGGGCCACTACAGATACAGAAGGAGAAAGTGCAAGAAGATACTCTGTAAGGCAACGATTCTCCCCTTTATATATATAGTTGTTAAACGCCCTTTTTACCCTCACTTCCCCCACTTCCTGCACTTGGCGTCAGTGCAAGAAGTGCAAGAAGTGCGGGTTGTTTCCGCGTTTAACAACTATTATAGCGGATCATGGCCTTTGGACGAAGGCAGCCTGTGTCTCGGAAATAAAAATAAATTCGTTTTTATTTTGTATTTCGCTCGGTTTGCACTACCTTTGCGCCCGAAATATGAAATTGACAAAAAAGAGATTTCTGCAGGCCTTCGTCGCCGTGGTCTTTGTACTGGCTGCAGTGCGTTGGGCGTTCCCGGGTGTAGCGCAAGCTGGAGCTTCGGAGAGTGCGGAGTGTTTGGAATCTTCGGAACTGTCGGAGTCCTCAATGCTTTCGGAGTCTTCGGAGATTGCTGAGAGGTCTTCGGAGGACGCTGAGAGGTCTTCGGAGACTGTTGAGAAGGCAGAAGGAGCACCTCGGCCTCACCGCATACTGAGCGTTCCGAGCTTCAAGGGTTGTTTCCCCGACTCGAATGTGGTCCAGCTGACGGCGGCAGCGAAGTGGGGCGTGACGCCCGTGCGCAACCGCGAGGACGCCGAGGCGCGTAAGAAGGAGCTCGTCTACATTGACGCGTCACCTTATTATTATGTGGACCGTCTGCACCAGAGCATCCCTTACCTGGTGCCGCGGGCGGCCATTCTGCTGCAGGACATTGGCCAGGCGTTCTTCGACAGTCTGCACGTGAAGGGCATTCCCCTGCACCGCTTCATCGTGACCAGTGTGCTGCGTACGGAGGAGGACGTGGCGCGGCTGCGTGGCTTCAACCAGAACGCGACGGAGAACTCTTGCCACCTCTACGGCACGACGTTCGACATTTGCTACAACCGCTACAAGACGGTGGAAGACCCCGACGGTCCGAAGCGCCGCGAGGTACGCAACGACTCGCTGAAGTACGTGCTCTCGGAGGTGCTGCGCGACATGCGCGAGCAGGGACGCTGCTACATTAAATATGAGGTGAAGCAGGGGTGCTTCCACATGACGGTGAGGTGATGAGAAATGAGTGATGAGAAATGAGTAATGAGAAATTAATATGAAATATAACGCAGGAAACGGTCGCCCGGGCGACTATGAACATTACACGGTGAGCGAGTCGATGCCGCTGCTGGAGTGGTTGCTGAAGAACGTGTCGCAGACGAAGACGAAGATCAAGGCCACGCTGCAGGGACAAGGCATCAAGGTGAACGGCAAGACGGTGACGCAGTTCGACTTCCAGCTGGAGCCTGGCATGAAGGTGGCCGTGTCGAAGACGAAGCGCAACCAGCAGGGCTTCAAGAGCCGCTGGGTGAAGATTGTATACGAGGACAAATGGCTGATTGTGGTGGAGAAGGCCGAGGGCATCCTCTCGATGGCTGCCGGACACTCGACGCTGAACGTGAAGACGGTGCTCGACGACTACTTCAAGAAGTCGCGCCAGAAGTGCACAGCCCACGTCGTCCACCGACTGGACCGCGACACCAGCGGACTGATGGTCTATGCCAAGGACATGGAGACGGAGCAGATTCTGGAGCACAACTGGCACGACATCGTCTACGACCGTCGCTACGTGGCCGTCTGCTCGGGCGAGATGGTCGAGGACGACGGCACCATACAGAACTGGCTGAAGGACAACAAGGCCTATGTCACCTACTCGTCGCCCGTCGACAACGGCGGCAAGCTGGCCATCACCCATTGGCACGTGCTCGACCGCACGACGGAGCACTCGCTGGTGGAGTTCAAGCTGGAGACGGGACGCAAGAACCAGATTCGCGTCCACTCGGCCGACATGGGTCATCCCGTCTGCGGCGACCCGAAGTACGGCAACGGCGACGACCCGCTGCACCGCCTGTGTCTGCACGCCTGGCTGCTCTGCTTCACCCATCCCATGACGGGACAGCCCATGGAATTCGAAACCCCCGTCCCTACATCGTTCAAACGTCTGTTCAAGTAGTATGGAAAACAACTTTGGATACTATCTCTTTGCGCTGGCTGCCATTATCGTAGCCTTCCTGGTAGTCAAAAAGGTGGCCTCGTGCATGATTAAGTCGGTGGTGATACTCATTGTCATTGCCGTGCTCGTCGCCATCTACTATCTTTACATCATGCAATAAGTAAAAACAGAAAAAACGGTTTCGGACATGATCCACGAGTACCAACTCCGCGTGCTGCCACAGGTGGCTGCCGACGAACAGGCTCTGAAGACCTATGTGGCCGACGAGTACGGACACGACGCTCGGACTCTGACGGCTGTGCGCATACTGAAGCGCAGCATCGACGCCCGCCAGCGTACCATCTTCGTCAACCTGAAAGTGCGCGTCTACGTCGACGAGCAGCCTGCCGACGACGAGTACCGGCACACGGACTATCCCGACGTCAGCAACGCCCGGCAGGTCGTTGTCGTAGGTGCCGGTCCCGGCGGACTCTTCGCAGCCCTCAGGCTGATAGAGCTTGGACTGCGGCCTATTGTGTTGGAGCGTGGCAAAGACGTGCACGAACGCAAGAAGGACCTGGCCAACATCAGCCGCACACAACAGGTAGACGCTGAGAGCAACTACTGCTTCGGCGAGGGTGGGGCAGGAGCCTACTCCGACGGCAAGCTCTACACCCGCTCGAAGAAACGCGGCAACACCGACAAGATTCTTAACGTCTTCTGTCAGCACGGCGCCTCGACGGCCATCCTTGCCGATGCTCATCCGCACATTGGCACTGACCGCCTGCCGCAAGTCATTGAGAACATGCGCAATACCATCATCCGCTGTGGCGGCGAGGTACACTTCCAGACCAAGATGACGCGATTGATAGCCTCCCCCGGACCCTCCAAGGGGATGGGAGGTGATAGCAGGATAATTGGTGTTGAAGCAGTTTCTACATCTCCCCTCCTTTCGGAGGGGTCGGGGGAGGCTTCATTCCTCGGCCCAGTCATTTTGGCCACTGGTCACAGCGCCCGCGACGTCTATCGCTACTTGGCTGAGGCGAAGATTGAGATTGAGGCCAAAGGCATTGCCGTGGGCGTTCGATTGGAGCATCCGTCGCAGCTCATTGACCAGATACAGTATCACTCGAAGCAAGGACGCGGAAAGTACTTGCCAGCAGCCGAATACGCCTTCGTTACTCAGGTTGACGGACGCGGTGTTTACTCCTTCTGTATGTGTCCGGGCGGCTTCGTCATTCCTGCTGCCACTGACAAGGAACAGATTGTGGTCAACGGCATGAGTCCCGCCAGTCGAGGCACTCAGTGGTCGAACTCGGGAATGGTTGTCGAGACGCGCCCCGAGGACATTCCGGGCGACGATGTGCTGCGCGTCATGCACTACCAGGAAGATCTGGAGCGCATGTGCTGGCAACAGGGCAACATGAAGCAGACTGCACCGGCACAGCGCATGGCTGACTTCGTGAACAACCGCCTGAGCTTTGACCTGCCTAAGTCGAGCTATGCTCCTGGTCTCATCTCCAGCCCTCTGCACTTCTGGCTACCGAAGCCCGTCAGCCACCGACTGCAGGAAGGTTTCAAGACCTTCGGGCGTCAGGCTCACGGCTTCCTCACCAACGAGGCCGTCCTTATAGCCACCGAGACACGTACATCGTCGCCTGTCCGTATTGTCCGCGACCCGTCGACGTTACAGCACGTCCGCATCCAGGGCCTCTTCCCCTGCGGCGAGGGTGCCGGCTATGCGGGGGGCATCGTCTCCGCAGGCGTCGATGGCGAACGCTGTGCAGAGATGTGTGCCGCATATCTGGAGTCAGCTTCTTGATGCTGTCCCCATAGACTCTTTTCCCGTTGATTGTATGCCGATGGAATGGGGAAATATTGAAAAACTGTGAAAGTTTATGTAATTAGGGAAAAAACGGGGGGCGGCGTTTGGCTGTTTCCTGTTTTTGACGTACCTTTGCAGTTCGAAACTTGATAACGTTATGGGAATTTTTGGTTTTTTTGGTAAGAAGAATAAGGAGACGCTCGACCGCGGATTGGAGAAGACCAAGACGTCGGTGTTCGATAAGCTGGCACGTGCCGTGGCCGGAAAGTCGAAGGTCGACGACGATGTGCTGGACAATCTCGAGGAGGTACTTATTACGTCGGACGTCGGCGTTGACACAACACTGAAGATTATTGAGCGCATTGAGGAACGCGTCAGCCGCGACAAGTACGTAAGCACCAGTGAGCTGAACGCCATCCTGCGCGACGAGATAGCCTCGCTGCTGGCTGAGAACAACGCCGAGGACCAGGACAACTGGGACCTGCCCGGCGACCACAAGCCTTACGTCGTCCTGGTCGTGGGCGTCAACGGCGTGGGTAAGACAACGACAATAGGAAAACTGGCCTGGCAGTTCAAGCAGGCCGGCAAGAATGTGTATCTGGGCGCTGCCGACACGTTCCGTGCCGCTGCCGTTGAGCAGCTTTGCATCTGGGGCGAGCGCGTGGGCGTGCCTGTGGTGAAGCAGCAAATGGGCAGCGACCCTGCCTCTGTGGCGTTCGACACGTTGCAGAGTGCCAAGGCCAATGGTGCCGACGTGGTGCTGATTGATACGGCCGGCCGTCTGCACAATAAGGTGGGTCTGATGAACGAGTTGAAGAAAATCAAGGATGTCATGAAGAAGGTGCTGCCCGAGGCTCCCGACGAAGTGCTGTTGGTGCTCGACGGCTCTACCGGTCAGAACGCCTTCGAGCAGGCCCGCCAGTTTGCTGCCGTAACCGAAGTGACGTCGTTGGCAGTCACAAAACTAGACGGTACGGCTAAGGGCGGTGTGGTCATCGGCATCAGCGACCAGCTGAAGGTACCCGTGAAGTACATCGGTCTGGGCGAGGGCATGGAGGACCTGCAGTTGTTCAACAAGCGCGAGTTCGTGGACTCGCTGTTCAAAATGGAGAAATGAAGACGATAGACTTTATTTCGCTCGGTTGTTCCAAGAATCTCGTTGACAGCGAGATGCTGATGGGACTGATGGAGGCCAACGGCTATAAGTGTACCCACGATAGCGACGACCCTCAGGGCGAAATTGTCGTCATCAATACCTGCGGCTTCATTGCCGACGCCAAGGAGGAGAGCATCAACACCATCTTGGAGTTTGCACAGGCCAAGACTGAGGGACGCATCGAACGTCTCTATGTCATGGGCTGTCTGTCGGAGCGCTATCTGGCTGACCTCGAGGCCGAGATTCCCGAGGTTGACGGCTGGTACGGAAAGTTTAACTACAGGGCATTGTTGGAAGACTTGAAAGCCCCCCCAAGCCCTCCCAAAGGGAGGGATGTTGGAATACATATTTCAGCATCTTCAAGTAATCAAGCATCCCTCCCCTTGGGAGAGCCTGGGTGGGCTCGCCACCTCACCACGCCTCGCCACTACGCTTACATCAAGATTAGCGAAGGCTGCGACCGCCATTGTGCCTATTGCGCCATTCCGCTTATTACGGGCCGTCACCAGAGCCGTCCGATGGATGAGATTCTGGACGAGGTGCGACAGCTGGTCGCTGGCGGCACGAAGGAGTTCCAGATTATTGCGCAGGAGCTGACATACTACGGCATTGACATAGACGGCCGTCAGCATATTGCCGAGCTCATCGACAAGATGTCCGACATCGAGGGCGTGGAGTGGATACGTCTGCACTATGCCTACCCGACCCACTTCCCGTGGGAGCTGCTGACCGTGATCCGTGAGAAGAAAAATGTCTGCAAATACCTCGACATAGCCTTGCAGCACATCAGTGACAACATGCTGACACGCATGCGTCGCAACGTGACGAAGCAGGAGACCTACGAACTGGTGGAGCGCATCCGCCGCGAGGTGCCTGGCATCTGCCTGCGCACGACGCTGATGGTGGGCTTCCCCGGCGAGACCGACGAGGACTTCCGCGAGTTGTTAGAGTTTACACGTTGGGCACGCTTCGACCGCATGGGCGCCTTTGCCTACTCCGAGGAAGAGGGTACCTACTCGGCAGAGCACTACGAGGACGATGTGCCCGAGGACGTGAAGCAGGCACGACTGGACAAGCTGATGCGCGTACAGCAGAATATCAGCGCCGAGCTGGAGGCAGAGAAGGTGGGACGCACGATGCGTGTCATCATCGACCGTCGGGAGGGCGACTACTACGTGGGACGTACGGAGTATTGTTCACCCGAGGTAGACCCAGAGGTGCTCATCCCCGCCGACGAGGCTAAGTTGGAGATTGGCCGTTTCTACGACGTGAGAATGACCGACGCTGAGGAATTTGACCTTTATGGTACAACAAAAATATAGAACATGATAAATAATAAACTCTTCATAGCCGAACTGGCCCAACGACTGGGTTACAGCGCCAAAGATACCCAGTCGATGGTCTATCAGGTGGTCGACGCGATGGCTGACTCCTTCCAGGAAGGTAATGCGGTCAACGTGCCGAACTTCGGCTGCTTCGAAGTGAAAAAGAAGATGGAGCGCATCATGGTCAGTCCGACGACAGGCCAGCGTATGCTCGTCCCGCCGAAGCTGGTGCTGGGCTTCAAGGTCAGCCCCAAGTGGAAGGAGCAGATAAAGAATGGAGGAACCGAATGATGGAGAAAATATCCATACAAGAGATTGCCACCATTCTGATAGAGAAGAATGGGCTGAAACGTAAAGAAGCCGAGCTGTTCGTCACGACCATGTTCGAGCTGATTAAGGAGACCTTGCCAGCAGAGCGCATCGTGAAGGTAAAAGGTTTGGGAACGTTCAAGGTCATCGACATAGAGGCACGCGAGAGCGTTAACGTAAACACGGGCCAGCGCGTGCTGATTGAAGGTCACGACAAGATTACGTTCATGCCTGACGCTACGATGAAGGAACTGGTCAACAAACCGTTCTCGCAGTTTGAAACTGTCGTGCTGAACGAGGGTGTAACCTTCGAGGATATGCCAGAGACCTCCGAGGAAGGAGAGATTCCCGAGGCTGCAGAGGCTACCGTGGAAGTGGATACTCCCGTGGAATCAGAGATTCCCCAAGAGCCTATCGTGGCTACCTTTGCTGCTGTTGCTGAGCCTGTTGCAGCAGAACCAGAGCCCGAACCGGAACCTCAACTGGAACCAGAGCCCGAACCGGAACCTCAACTGGAACCAGAGCCCGAACCTGAGCCTGAACCAGAATTGGAGCCAGAGTCAGAGTTGCAGCTTGTAGAGGATGAGACCGTTGAACAAACGGAAGAAGAAAAGATATCAGACCCCGAAACCGTTATAGAAGAACCAGAAGAAGAGTATATGAGTAAGAAAATGACTTATATTTCACTCGTAGTGGCTATACTGGCATGCATTCTCAGCTTTGCTGCCGGCTACTACTACCGAGGCAACGTCGCAAAGACTGTAGAGAATGAGGAAGTGATAGCTGAGCCTGTCAAGAAAGCTGTTCCCGCTGACAGTCTCGTCGCCGACAGCGCAAAGGCCGATACTATTGACTTGTCAGAACAGGAAACTGGGGCCAAGCCCGAGGTTAAGCAAGAACCTAAACCTGAGGTTAATCCTGAGTCCAAGCCTGAGGCTAAGTCCGAACAGAAGCCTGCATCGAAGGAAGAGGCTAAGCCCGCCGTTGAGTCTGACAAGTACGAGCAGATGGACGTCCGTGTGCGTACAGGCGCCTACCGTATCGTTGGAAAAGACCACTCGGTGAAGGTGAAGGCCGGCGACACGTTCGCCAAGATTGCCCGTCGCACACTGGGCCCCGACATGGAGTGCTACATTCAGGTGTTCAATGGCTTGAAGTCGACCGACGAACTCAAGGAGGGACAGACGTTGCAGATACCTAAGCTGGAGCTGAAGAAAAAGAAGAAAGCTAACAATTAAAAACATACACACAATTATGGCAGAATCAATTGATATCCGCGAACTGAATATCCGGATAGAACAACAAAGCGCATTTGTGACAAATCTGGTGACGGGCATGGACCGCGTCATCGTAGGACAGAAACATCTTGTCGACTCCCTGCTCATCGGTCTGCTGAGCGACGGCAACATCCTTCTCGAAGGTGTGCCTGGTCTGGCCAAGACACTGGCCATCAAGACCCTGTCGCAGCTCATCGACGCAAAGTACAGTCGTATACAGTTCACGCCAGACCTGTTGCCGGCCGACGTTACAGGTACGATGATCTACAGTCAGAAAGATGAGCGCTTCCTGGTGAAGCAAGGCCCCGTCTTTGCCAACTTCGTGCTGGCCGACGAGATTAACCGTGCTCCGGCCAAAGTGCAGAGTGCTCTGCTCGAAGCCATGCAGGAGAAGCAGGTGACCATCGGCAGCGATACCTTCAACCTGCCCACCCCCTTCTTGGTGATGGCTACGCAGAACCCCATTGAGCAGGAGGGTACCTATCCGCTGCCCGAGGCACAGATGGACCGTTTCATGCTGAAGGTCATCATCGACTATCCGACAATCGACGAGGAGAAGCGCATCATCCGCGAGAACATCGCAGAGAGTCTTCCCGAGGTCAAACCCGTGACCACTGGTCAGGAGATTCTCAAGGCCCGTGCCGTTGTACGCGAGGTCTATATCGACGAGAAGATAGAGCAGTACATTGCCGACATCGTCTTCGCTACCCGTTATCCTGACCGCTACGGTCTGAAGGAGCTGAAGGACATGATTCAGTTTGGTGGTTCACCACGTGCCAGCATCAATCTGGCCAAGGCAGCCCGTGCCTACGCTTTCATCAAGCGCCGTGGCTATGTGGTGCCTGAGGATGTGCGTGCCGTTGCCCACGACGTGCTGCGTCACCGCATCGGTCTGACCTACGAGGCTGAGGCATCTAATATCACGAGCGAGGAAATTATCTCCAAGGTAGTTAATAAGGTAGAAGTGCCTTGATGTAATTAAGAATTAAGAGTAAAGAATTAAGAGTTAAGAGATGGAAACATCGGAAATTCTTAAGAAGGTACGCAAGATAGAAATCAAGACGCGTGGCCTGAGCTCGCAGGTCTTTGCCGGACAATACCACTCTGCCTTCAAGGGTAGGGGAATGGCGTTCAGCGAGGTGCGCGAGTATCAGTATGGCGATGACGTGCGCGACATTGACTGGAATGTGACTGCCCGCTTCCACCGTCCCTACGTGAAGGTGTTTGAGGAGGAACGCGAGCTCACTGTCATGCTCCTTGTCGATGTCAGTGGTTCGCTCGACTTCGGCACACAGGTACAGATGAAGCGCGACATGGTGACGGAGATCGCTGCTACCATCGCCTTCTCGGCTATTCAGAACAACGATAAGATAGGTGTCGTCTTCTTCTCGGACAAGGTGGAGAAGTACATCCCGCCAAAGAAAGGCCGCAAACACATCCTGTATATCATTCGCGAGATGCTTGACTTCAAGGCCGAATCCAAGAAAACGGACGTCCGTCAGGCCATCGAGTTCCTGTCGAGTGTGCAGAAACGCCGCTCTACGGCTTTTATCCTGAGCGACTTCTATGTGCGCAACGACTTTCTGCAGTCACTCCAGATAGCCAACCGCAAGCACGATGTCGTGGCCATACAGGTCTATGACCCTCGTGCCCGTGAGTTGCCTGATGTGGGACTGATGAAGCTGGTTGACGCCGAGACCGGCCACGAACAGTATGTCGATACGAGTTCGAAGCGTCTGCGCCAAGCTTACACCCGCTATTGGATGACGCGTCAGAAGGAGTTGGAAGAAACATTTACGAAGAGCAATGTCGACAGCGTCAGCATAGCCACCAACGACGACTTTGTGAAGTCGCTGCTCGGGCTCTTTAAACAACGTGCTTAACAGAATGAAGAAACTACTGTCAATTATTCTCCTGTCGCTGAGCCTTTTGCCGTCTGTGGCGCAAGTATCTGTTGAGGCAGAGATAGACTCCATACAGATCTTTATTGGCGAGCAGGCACACGTCACGCTCAAGGCATCGATGCCCGAAGGCGCTACTGCCGAATTCCCGGTTTTCAAGGCCAGCGAGATGGTGACTCCAGGTGTTGAGGTGCTTGGTAGTAAGGAGGAAGGCGTCAAGGGTAAAGACAACGGTTTTGTCGAACGTACGGTGGTTTATACACTGACGTCGTTCGACGACACGCTGTACTATCTGCCACCGTTTGTCGTGAAGGTCGATGGTAAGTCCTACAAGAGCAAGTCATTGGCTCTGAAGGTACTGCCCGTCGAGGTCGATACCCTTCATGTCGAGAAGTATTTCGGACCTAAGGACGTTCAGGACAATCCCTTCCTGTGGAGTGAGTGGCGTCCGCTGATACTCCTCTTCGTATTGATGTTGGTACTGATGGCACTGGGTGGCTATCTCTACTACCGTCTGCGTTCAGGTAAGCCGATTATCACCGCTATCCGTGTGGTGAAACGACTGCTGCCTCACCAGAAGGCCATGAAGGAGATAGAGCAGATCAAGGCCGACAAGATGGTGATGTCTGAGAACCAGAAGGAGTACTACACGAAACTCACCGAGACGCTGCGTAAGTACATCGAGGAACGCTATGGCTTCAACGCCATGGAGATGACGAGCACTGAGATTATCCAGCGTCTGACCGCTGAGAGTGACCAGACGATGCTCGACGAGCTGCGCCAGCTTTTCACCACGGCCGACCTCGTGAAGTTTGCCAAGTACTCCACTCTTATCAACGAGAACGACGCCAACCTCGTCAATGCGATCGACTTCATCAACCAGACGAAGCTTGAGAACCTGCCGCAGGAGGAGACGGTCAAGCCGCAGCTCTCTGCCGAGGACGAGCGCAACCTGAAGACGCGTAAGGTGCTGAAGGCTGTCATTGCTGTTATTGCCGCCGTCTGCATCGGCCTGTTGGTCTATGTGGTCTATGGTGTATGTCTATTATTAATTTAGGAACATGGAACTTGCCAATAAAGAATATCTGTTGCTGCTCCTGCTGATGATACCCTACATCGTGTGGTATCTGAAGTACAGGAAGAAGAGCGAGCCGACACTGCGCATGGGCGACACCTTCGCCTTCCGCGATGCACCGAAGAGCTGGCGTGTGCGGCTCATGCCGTTGCAGCTCATCTTGCGTCTGCTGACGTTTACATTGTTGGTTATCGTGCTGGCACGTCCGCAAACCCACAACTCATGGAAACACCGCACCGTAGAAGGCATTGATATCATGCTGGCTATGGACGTGTCGACATCCATGCTTGCCGAGGACTTGAAGCCTAACCGTATTGAGGCTGCCAAGCAGGTAGCGGCAGAGTTCGTCAGCGGGCGCCCCGACGATAACATCGGCCTGACTATCTTCGCAGGTGAATCGTTCACTCAGTGTCCGATGACTACAGACCACGCCTCGTTGCTCAGTCTGCTGCAGAATGTTCGTACCGATATTGCCGCCCGGGGACTCATTGAGGATGGCACTGCCATTGGTATGGGACTGGCCAATGCTGTCAGCCGTCTGAAAGACTCGAAAGCCAAGAGCCGTGTTGTCATCCTGTTGACCGACGGCTCCAATAACCGTGGCGACATCTCTCCGCTGACAGCTGCTGAGATAGCCAAGAGCCTCGGTATCCGTGTGTACACTATCGGTGTGGGTACTAATAAGGTTGCACCTTATCCTATGCCCGTGGCTGGTGGCGTCCAGTACGTCAACATCCCTGTTGAGATTGACAACGAGACGTTACGTAAGATTGCTCAGGCCACTGATGCTGATTTCTATCGTGCCACAAACACCAAGGAGCTGCACCAGATTTACAAGGAGATTGATCAGCTGGAGAAGACTAAGCTCAATGTCAAGAAGTTCAGTAAGAAGTATGAGGCTTACCAGCCTTTTGCTCTTGGTGCTGTGTTGGCACTGCTCCTCGAACTACTTCTGCGCATCACCGTTTTCCGCCGTATTCCATAAATAGTTATTCGATAATCTATAAATACATATTATCGCCGTGTTCAGATTTGAAGATCCCGCCTATCTATACTTGCTGTTGCTGATACCTGTATTGGCAATCATCCGTTTTGTGGGCTACCGCAGCCGCCGGAAACGTCTGCGCAAGTTCGGCAACCCCACGTTACTGAAAGAGTTAATGCCCGACGTCTCACGATGGCGTCCGGCAGTGAAGTTCTGGTTGCTACAGGCTGCTCTGGCTTTGCTCATCATCATGCTGGCCCGTCCGCAGATGGGTACGAAAATCAGTCATGAGAAGCGTACCGGCATTGAGACCATCATTGCTATGGATATATCGAACTCCATGCTTGCTGAGGATGTGGCGCCAAGCCGACTTGACCGTTCGAAGATGATTGTCGAGAACCTGGTTGACAAGTTCTCCAACGATAAGATTGGTCTCATCGTCTTTGCCGGCGACGCCTTTGTACAGTTGCCTATCACCAGCGACTACGTGTCGGCAAAGATGTTCCTCTCTAACATTGACCCCTCGATGATGGCAACGCAAGGTACCGATATTGCTACTGCCATCAACATGGCAACCCATAGTTTTACACAGGACACAGAGGTCGGAAAAGCTATTGTCATCATTACCGATGGTGAAGACCATGAGGGTGGGGCAATGGAAGCGGCCAAGGCTGCGAAGGCTGCAGGCATGCATGTCTATATGCTGGGTGTCGGTTCCACACAAGGAGCCCCCATCCCCGTTCCTGGTACTAATGACTATATGCGCGACAATACTGGCAACACCGTTATGTCGGCTCTTAACGAGCAGATGTGTCGTGAGATAGCACAGGCTGGTGGTGGCGCTTTCATCCACGTCGAGAATAATAGCCGTGCTCAGGATCAGCTGGACGCCGAGCTTGACAAACTGTCGAAGAAGGAGATTGACAGCACCGTCTATAGCGACTTTGACGAGCAGTTCATTGCTTTTGCTATTTTGGCGTTGCTACTCCTCATCTTGGAAGTGTGTATCCTCGAAAGCAAGAATCCTCTGCTGAAGAACGTGTCATTGTTTGGCTCGAAGAAACGAGCTGTTGCACTTCTGCTTGTACTGGTGGCTATAAGCGCATCGGCACAGACTGATCGTACGTATATCCGTCAGGGAAATAAACAATTCCGTGCCAGCAACTTTGCCGATGCTGAGGTGAGCTATCGTAAGGCCTTGGAGAAGAATGACCGCAACCCGCAGGCACACTACAATCTGGGCAATTCGTTGCTGAAGCAGAACAAAGACTCAGCCGCTGTGGCCGAGTTCGAGACCGCCAGTAAGATAGAGACCGACCCGCTGATGAAGTCGCAGTCGTTCCATAACATGGGCGTCGTCTGTCAGAAACACGAGATGTTCAGCGAGGCCATTGAGGCCTATAAGCAATCGCTGCGTCTGAACCCTCACGACGACGAGACTCGCTACAACCTGCAACTTTGCAAACACCAGCTGAAGAAACAACAGCAGGACAAGAAGGACCAGCAACAGAAACAGGATCAGCAGAAACAGGACCAGCAGAAGCAGGACCAGCAGAAGCAAGACCAGAAGCAACAAGAGCAAAAGCAGCAACAACAGCAACAACAGCCACAAATGAGCAAGGATAATGCTGAACAGTTGCTCAATGCTGCCATGCAACAGGAGAAGCAAACTCAAGACCGCATGAAGAAGGCGCAGCAGCAACCTCGTCGCCGTCAGTTGCAGAAAAACTGGTAAGTATTAATGGAGAATTGATAATTGAGAATTGAAATTATGATTAACAGGATAAACGATAGAACAAGAGGATGGGTGATTGTGTTGTCATTCATCATATGTCATTTATCATTTAGTCCCGTAGTGGCGCAAACTCTTACTGCCAACGCCCCGTCACATGTGGCTGTGGGCGAGCAGTTTCGCCTGTCGTTCAAGGTGAACACCCAGAACGTCAAGAATTTCCGTGTCGGTAACATTCCTGATGCTTTCGAAGTATTGATGGGGCCGAGCCAGTCATCGCAGTCGAGTTTCCAGATTGTCAACGGCCATACGAGTCAGTCGTCGTCCATCACCTTTACCTATATTCTGGTGGCTACGAAGAATGGCACTTTCACCATTCCTGCTGCTCAAGTTACTGCGGAGGGCAACAATATTAGTTCACAGCCACTGAAGATTATTGTCAGCGGTACGGCTCAGAATGCTATGCCACAGCAGGGAGGAAACCGTCAGCAACCATCAGAGGAACGTATGCGAGCAGCTGGCAGTCAGATTTCTGGCAGCGACTTGTTCATCAAAGTAAGTGCCAATAAGCGTCGCGTCCACGAACAGGAACCTATCTTGCTGACGTATAAGGTATATACGCTGGTCGACCTGACGCAGCTCGAGGGAAAAATGCCTGACCTTCAGGGGTTTCATACTCAGGAGGTTCCATTGCCTCAGCAGAAGAGCTTTAAGATTGAAAACTTCAACGGACGCCCCTACCGTACGGTGACATGGAGTCAGTATGTCATGTTCCCGCAGATTACTGGCAAACTGAAGATTCCCAGTATCACCTTCAATGGTATTGTTATGCAGCAGAACCGCAATATCGATCCCTTTGAAGCGTTCTTTAACGGTGGCTCGAGTATCGTGGAGGTGAAGAAGCAGATCCAGGCTCCGGGCGTTGAGATACAGGTCGATCCTCTGCCACAGCGTCCAGCCGACTTTTCGGGTGGTGTCGGTAAGTTCAATATCTCTGCCCAACTGATGAAGACCGAGGTGAAGGCCAACGACCCCGTGACGCTGCGTGTCGTTGTCAGTGGCATCGGCAACTTGAAGCTCATCAAGCAACCCGTTGTCAAATTCCCCGCCGACTTCGACAAATACGATGCCAAGCTTACCGACAAGAGCAAGCTGACCATAAACGGTGTGGAGGGCTCGATGATTTACGACTTCCTGGCTGTTCCCCGCCATCCCGGCAAGTTTGAAATTCCTGCCGTTACTTTTACCTACTATGACACACAGTCGAACAGCTATAAGACAGTGCAGACTCAGTCGTTCACGCTTGACGTAGCCAAGGGTGCTGGTAGCCAGTCGACAGGCGTATACAGCGGTGGACAAGAAGACGTTGAATTGCTCAATCAGGATATCCGCTATATCAAAACGGGCTCCACCAAACTGCGTGCCGTCGATGACTTCTTCTTCGGTAGCACCGCATATTGGCTGTCGCTTGGCTTACTGCTTATAGTCTTCGTATCGCTATTCATCATCTTCCGTCAGCGTGCCATTGAGAACGCCAATATCGTGAAACAGCGTGCTGGCAAGGCTAACAAGGTGGCAACCAAGCGTCTGAAGAAAGCTGCACGCCTGATGACAGCCAACCAGCCATCGCAGTTCTATGACGAAGTGCTGCGTGCGTTGTGGGGATATGTCGGTGACAAACTTAACATACCCGTTGAGCAGTTGTCGCATGACAACATTGCTGATCGTCTCAGCAGCCGTGGTGTTGACGGAGAGACGGTTGGACTCTTCCTCAACGCTCTTGATGAGTGCGAGTTTGAACGCTATGCTCCCGGCGACCCGAAGGGAAATATGAATAAGGTTTACGATAAGGCCATGAGTGCCATTACAAAGATTGCTGATGCGATGAAGAAGGGTGGCAAGAAACAGAAAGTGAATGTAGACCAGCTGTCACATGCCCGTCTGTTACTCCTCTTTGTCCTTACTCTCGGCTCATTCGCCTCTCCTCTCGCCGCCGACGCTGCCATTACGAAGGCTGATGCCGACAGCGCTTACGCTGCAGGTCGCTACCAGGATGCCATTCGCGGCTATGAGTCGCTACTCAAGGGTGGCACCAGTGCCGAATTGTATTATAATCTTGGTAATGCCTACTATCGCACAGAGGATATTACCCATGCAGTACTCAACTACGAGCGTGCGCTGCTGCTCTCGCCTGGCGACAAGGACATACGCCATAACCTGCAGATGGCACGTTCGAAGACCATCGATAAGATTACGCCCGAGACGGAGTTTTTCTTTGTCACTTGGTTGCGTGCTCTTGTCAATATGATGAGTGTCGACGCCTGGGCACGTATGGCACTCATTGCCCTTGCCTTGGCCATCGTCTTGGCACTTGTCTATCTCTTTGCCGATATAGTGTGGCTGCGCAAGTTGGGCTTCTTTGGCGGTGGCTTGTTGCTGCTGGTTTTCCTGTTCAGCAATGTCTTTGCCGTCTTACAAAAGCAGGAACTTGTCAATCGTCGTGGTGCCATTGTCATTGATGCTGCCGTCAACGTCAAGAGCACACCGGCTCAGAATGGTACCGACCTCTTCATCCTGCATGAAGGCACTCGCGTTGACATCATCGACAACCAGATGCAACAGTGGAAACAGGTTCGTGTAGCCGACGGTAAGGAAGGCTGGGTAGAAGCCAAACAAATAGAAACGATATAACACATGGACTGGGAGACGCTCATACAACTGGACAGACAGCTGTTGTTAGCACTCAACGGCAGTGAGTCGCTCTATCTCGACACATTGGTACGCACACTGACGGCTGCCGTCACATGGGTTCCATTGTACGTGTCGCTATTCTTCCTCGTTCTGAAGAATAATGACTCGTTCATGAAGATTCTGCTTGTCGTAGGTAGTGCAGCACTTTGCGTGGTCTTGGCAGGTACCATCGATGACACCATCGTCAAACCCCTTGTGGCACGCTGGCGTCCGACCCACGACCCTCAGATAGGTGCAGTGGTCGACATTGTTGACGGCTATCGGGGCGGGCGCTACGGTTTCTTCTCGGCTCATGCCTGCAACACGTTCAGCATTGCTGTGTTCTTCAGTCTCCTCGTACGTTCGCGCCTACTGTCGTTCTCTCTCGTCACGTGGTCGCTTGTCAACTGCTGGACGCGCCTCTATCTGGGAGTACATTTCCCAGGCGACATCCTTGTCGGGCTCCTATGGGGTGGCATTGTCGGAACCTGCGTCTATCTGTTCTTCCGTCATTTCAGCCGCCGTTTATCTACTACGGTGAACTATATTTCCACCAAATACACATCCACTGGCTATCAAACTGACGACATCAACATAGTCCTTGTTGTCCTCATGTTCACATATACCTATGCACTCATTCGTGCATGCATTGTCTGACAATATATAATGGATACTAAGCAAATACACATCAACGATTATAATTATCTGCTTCCCGACGAGCGCATTGCCAAGTTTCCAAAAGCAGAGCGCGATTCGTCGAAGCTGCTTGTCTACCGTCATGGTGAAGTGGGAGAGGACATCTTCCGTAATCTGCCCCAATACTTACCTGAAGGTGCTTTGATGGTTTTCAACAATACGCGTGTCATTCAGGCCCGCATGCATTTCCGCAAAGCCAATACAAGTGGCGACCCCGTGGGGGCACTTATTGAAATTTTCCTTCTTGAGCCAGCTGCGCCTCGTGACTATGAGCTGATGTTCCAGCAGCGTGACCGTTGCTCATGGCTTTGTCTTGTCGGCAACCTGAAGAAATGGAAGAGCAGTCCTTTGCATCGTGACATCACTTTTGCCGGACAGACTATTACTGTCACAGCTCAGTATTGTGGTGAACAGGGAACGAGTCACCTTATTGAGTTCAGCTGGACAGGTGGTCTCTCTTTCGCTGAGATTATCGACGCCATGGGTGAGCTCCCCATCCCGCCATACTTGAATCGTGAGACACAGGAGAGCGACAAGACCACTTATCAGACTGTTTACTCAAAAATCAAAGGAAGCGTGGCAGCTCCGACAGCGGGCCTGCATTTTACATCCCGTGTCCTTGAAGCTCTCGATGCCCACGGTGTTGATCGTGAGGAGGTGACACTGCATGTTGGCGCAGGAACCTTCAAGCCCGTCAAAAGCGAGACCATTGGTGAACATGCCATGCACACCGAGTATATCGCTGTCCATCGCCGTACCATAGAAAAGCTTCTGGCTCATCATTGTGAGGCCATAGCCGTTGGTACCACCAGCGTGCGTACCCTTGAAAGCCTTTACTATATGGGGTTCAAAGTGCTGCGCCATCCAGACATTACTGAAGAGCAATTACATGTCAACCAGTGGGAACCCTATGACATCTTGCTGAATGGGAAAGAGGAACCTTTGGCCGATGGTCAAAAGGAAACCCAAATGACAGATGAGAATTGTTCGTTGAAGACTGTACTTCAGGCTCTGCTCCACTGGATGGATGTCCGCGCGCTGAATGTGCTTCACTCTTCAACGCAGATTATCATAGCGCCTGGCTACGATTACAAAATAGTCAAGATGCTTGTTACCAATTTCCACCAGCCGCAGTCGACGTTGCTGCTGCTCGTCAGTGCTTTCGTACACGGAGATTGGCAGCGCATATATGACTATGCGCTGCAACACGATTTCCGTTTTCTGAGCTATGGTGACTCGTCGCTGCTGATTCCCTAAAGCACGCAGTCCGTGTTTTCACATTAACAGCTCTGCTTATTTTCCGCCCACAAACGCCTGCATGAATTCTTGTAGGCGAAGTAAGCCGTAGCTGCCGTTAACACACGACACTTCGTCATACTCCTTGACGTCGTCAGCTTCGATGCCTTTATACCAGATGATGAATGGTACGGGCTCGTTCACATGGATGCGAAGCTCCACTGGCGTTGGGTGATCGGGCAGTATGGCTACTGCTACAGGCTCATCCATCTTTTCAATGGCTTCGACGATGGGTTTGATGAGTCGCTGGTCCAGATAGTCGATGGCCTTGAGTTTCAGGTCAATATCGCCGTCGTGGCCTGCCTCGTCTGTTGCTTCTACGTGGACAAACACGAAGTCATCCTTCTTCAGTGCCTCGATGGCGGCCTCTGCCTTACCCTCATAATTGGTGTTGGCCAGTCCTGTGGCTCCGGGCACCTTGATGATGCGTAGGCCGGCATACTTGCCTATGCCCTGTATGAGGTCGACTGCCGAGATGACGGCACCGCTCTTGATCTGTGGATATTGCTGCATTAGCGTCTGCATGTCCGGACGGTAGCCACCGCTCCAAGGCCAGATGCTGTTTGCGGGTCGTTCGCCGTTCTTCACCTTGTTAATATTATAGGGGTGCTTGGCCAGCAGTTCCTGCGACTTCAGAATCAGTTCGTTGATGAGGTCGGCTGTCTGTTGGGGAGTCAGAGCCTCGCCATGCCCCTCCGAAGGAGGGGGTGTCTGATTAGATGATGCTGCGGTGTCTGGTGACTCAACATCCCCTCCCTTGGAGGGGCTTGGGGAGGCTTTTACCAGTAGGGACCTCCACTCCTCGTTTGGGTGGTCGTGGGGTGGGGCACAGACAACGTGTTTGTTGCCACCCTTAATAACCAGCAGGTGTCGGTACTGTATGCCAGTGATGAACTTCACACGTTCGCAGCCCTCACGTTTATTGATAGGCTTAGCGAGGTTCTCATTGAGATAATCGATAAGCACGCGCGCATCCTCTGTTTCCAGATTGCCGCCATTGTGAGTGATAATCTTTCCGTCTTCAAGTGTAATGATATTACAGCGGATGGCAAAGTCATCATCCGCCATATCGTAGCCAATGCTTGCTGCTTCCAGCGGGCCACGTCCTTCGTACACCTTGTTCAGATCGTAGCCAAGGATGGCGGTATTTGCCACCTCGGAGCCGGGCGGGAATCCCTCGGGAACGGTAATCAGTCGCCCGCAGCGTCCTTCACGGGCCATGCGGTTCATGTATTCAGGACGTGCGTATTGCAGCAAAGTCTTGTTTCCAAGACGAGCAACTTGATGATCGGCCATGCCGTCGCCAAGAATGATGATATGTTTCATAGTGAAATAGGCTGGACGGGAGAACCGTCCAGCACACTATTAAATGTTTGCGATTGACATGATGTTGGCGAAGACGCCGGCAGCCGTTACTGCTGCGCCGGCACCATAGCCCTGGATGAGCATGGGGTACTCCTTATAACGCTCGGTGGTGAGCAGCACGATGTTGTTCGAACCCTCCAGACCATAGAACGGATGGCCATAAGGAACCTCCTTCAAAGCCACGCTGGTCTTGAACGACGATGGATTCGTCTCGTCGGCTTCCATCGTGGCCACAAAGCGCCAACGCTTGTTTTCAGCCTCCAGCACCTTGCGACGGGCCTCAAAGTCGGCATCAAGCTCGGGCAGACGCTTCCAGAAGTCGTCGATGCTGCCCTCAAAGTAGCTGTCGGGCACGAAGAGATGCTTCTCCACGTCGTCCTGCTCCACCTTATAGCCAGCCTCGCGGGTCAGGATGACCAGTTTGCGGATGACGTCGGTGCCGCTGAGGTCGATACGTGGGTCGGGCTCTGAGTAGCGCTGCTCCTTGGCACGGCGTACGGTCTCCGAGAAGGGCACATCGGCTGCAATCTCGTTGAAGATGAAGTTCAGCGTACCCGAGAGGATGGCCTCGATCTTCAGAATCTTGTCGCCCGAGTTGCACAAGTCGTTGATGGTGCCGATAATGGGCAGACCAGCGCCAACGTTGGTCTCGTAGCGGAACCACACGCCGCGGTCGCGGGCTGTCTGGCGCAGCTTCATGTAGCTGTCATAGTCGCTCGAAGCGGCAATCTTGTTGGCAGCCACTACCGAGATGTTATGTTCCAGGAATGTCTGATAGAGTGTCGCAATCTGACGGCTGGCCGTACAGTCGACGAAGACGCTGTTGAAGATGTTCATCTTCACAATCTCGTCGCGCATATGGTCGGTATTGGCAGGGAATCCGGCACGCAGAATCTTCTCGTAGTTGTCGAGGTCGATGCCGTCGCGGTCGAGCACGAAATTGTCGACATCGGAAATGCCGACCACGTTCAGCTTCAGACGACGCGACTGCATGAGGAACTGCTGCTGGGTGCGGATCTGCTCAAGCAGCATGCCGCCCACTGTTCCGATACCGCAGATGAAGATGTTCAGCACCTTGTATTCCGACAGGAAGAACGAGTCGTGGAGCACGTTGAGCGACTTGCGCAGGAAACGGCCGTCGACGACGAACGAGATGTTCGTCTCCGAGGCGCCCTGGGCACAGGCAATCACGCTGATACCTGAGCGTCCCAGCGTGCCGAACAGCTTACCGGCGATGCCCGGTGTCTGCTTCATGTTCTCGCCCACGATGGCGATGGTAGCCAGTCCGCTCTCCACCTGCATGGGGAACATGGCGCCCGTCTCAATCTCCTTGGCAAACTCGGCGTTCAGTACTTCTGCGGCAGCTGCGGCATCCTCGTCGCGTACACCGATGGAGGTTGAGTTTTCTGACGATGCCTGCGACACCATGAACACCGAAATGCCCTTGTTGGCCAGCGTGGTGAAGATACGACGGTTCACACCAATGACACCCACCATCGAGAGACCTGTCACTGTAATCAGTGAGGTGCCCTTGATGCTTGAGATACCCTTGATGGGCTTGTTGTCGTCTTCTATCTTATCCTTGATGAGCGTTCCCGGGTGCTCGGGGTTGAAGGTGTTCTTCACCTTGATGGGAATATTCTTTACGCAGACGGGATAGATGGTCGGGGGATAGATGACCTTGGCGCCGAAGTTACAGAGTTCCATAGCTTCGACGTAGGAGAGCTCGTTGATGGTGTAGGCGCTCTTGATGACCTTCGGGTCGGCTGTCATGAATCCGTCGACGTCAGTCCATATCTCCAGTACGTCGGCATTGAGCACGGCTGCAATGATGGAGGCGGTGTAGTCGCTGCCGCCACGTCCCAGGTTGGTTGTCTCGTGGCTGTCGCGGTCACGGGCTATGAAGCCGGGGACGACGTAGACATGCTTGTCGTCGATGTCCTTGAAAGCCTCCTTCACCAACTCAGTGGTCAGGTCGGCATCAATCACGTGCTTGCCTTCCTTGTCCCAGGTGCGGATGAAGTCGCGGCTGTTCATGCGAACACCGTTCTTGATCATCGCAGCAACGATATGAGAACTCAGACGCTCGCCATACGAGACGATAGTGTCAGCCGTCTTCTCGCTCAGGTCGTGAATGAGGTACACACCGTAGAAGATGCTCTTCAACTGGTCGAAGAGTTGGTCTACATTATTAAATAAGTCAATGCGCTTCTTGTCATCCGTAATGATGGCGTCAATCATCTGGTGGTGGCGTGTCACCATCGCGTCGAATTCCTCACGATAGCGGTCGTCGCCCTGTTTGGCCATCTTCGATGTGGCGATCAGACGGTCGGTGATGCCGTCAAGTGCACTTACTACTACTACGACAGGTTGCGTCCGAGCCTCTGTCTCCACAATTTTCTTCAAGCTAAGAATGCTTTTTACGGAACCTACGGACGTTCCGCCGAATTTCATTACTTTCATATTTCTATGCAATTTATCTTGCCGACGGTACCCCTCAACGAGTGGGGACTCCTCCAACGGCGGTGCAAAGGTAATAGAAAAATCTGACTTGACGAAGAAAAATCCATCTTTTTCGGCTATTTACGAAAAAAGTTCGTAACTTTGTGGCCAAAATAGATACGGATAGTCATGAAAATTGGAGACAAGGTAAGATTCTTGAACGAAGTGGGAGGCGGTCGTGTGTCCGGCTTCCAGGGTAAGGACATCGTGCTCGTTGAGGACGAGGATGGTTTCGATGTGCCCATGCGTATTACCGAGGTGGTGGTCATTGGCGACGAGAACTACGACACGTCGCATGTGGTCGAGACGAAGATGAAGCCCAAGCCACAGCCTGAGCCAGAGGAGCTGGAGCCAGCCGACAAGCCCATCACCTTCAAGGCCCCCGTTGAGGAGCGCCGTGGCGGCGACAAGCTCTCGGCCTATCTGGCCTTTGTGCCGATGGACTTGAAGGAGTTGTCCGACACGCGCTTTGAGTCATACATCGTCAACGACTGCAACTTCTACCTGCGTTACGTCTACATGACGGCTGAGGGCACGAGCTGGGAGGTGCGCTCCACGGGTGAGATAGAACCCAACACCAAGTGCTTCATCGAGGAGTTCGGACGCGACCAGCTGAACGAGCTCGAACACTCGTGTATTCAGCTGCTGGCCTATAAGCGCGAGAAGCGCTTCCTCCGTAAGCCGGCTGTCGATGCGCTTATCAACATCGACCCCGTGAAGTTCTACAAACTGCACACGTTCCAGGAGAACGACTTCTTCGAGCAGCCGGCGCTGATCTACACGATAATTGAGAACGACAGACAATTTGTGAAGCTATGAAATACGGATTTATCAAGGTGGCAGCAGCCGTGCCTGCTGTGAAAGTGGCTGACACAGAGTATAACGTGCAGCAGATAGAGAGCCTCATTGCACAAGCCGAGGGTCAGGGCGTCGAGCTGCTGGTATTCCCCGAACTTTGCCTGACGGGCTACAGTTGTCAGGACCTGTTCAAGGAGCAACTGCTCATCGACAAGGCCGAGGAGGCGCTGCTGGTGCTGCTCGACATCACGCGCAAGCTCGATGTCATCAGCATTGTCGGCCTCCCCGTACAGGTGGGCTCGCTGCTCTACAACTGCGCAGCAGTCATCCAGAGCGGCCAGCTGCTGGGCGTAGTACCAAAGACTTACCTGCCCAACTACGGTGAATTCTACGAGAAGCGATGGTTTGCCTCGGCCAACGACCTTACGGCCACTGACATCTATCTGGCTGGCAGCCCCATCCGCATCACACCCGACCCACAGATATTCACAACCACCGACGGCGTGAACTTCGGCATCGAGATCTGTGAGGACGTGTGGGCACCGACGCCGCCCAGCAACCGCCTGTCGCTGGCGGGTGCCGACATCGTGCTGAACCTCTCGGCCAGCGACGAGCTCATTGGCAAGCACAATTACCTGAAGGCACTGCTCAGCCAGCAGAGCGCCCGCACCATGTCGGGCTATGTCTATGCCAGCTGCGGTTTCGGCGAGTCCACGCAGGACGTGGTCTACGGCGGCAATGCCATGATTTTCGAGAATGGTCATCTTCTGGCCGAAGGCGATCGCTTCTCGTTTCAACCACAGATTAAGATAGAACAGATTGACGTGGAACGCCTGCGCACAGAACGCCGCATGAACTCCACCTTCATCACCGCTCAGGCACGTATGCGCCAGTCGGTGGTCTGCATCGCCTGCAAGCCCGTCACGGGTAAGGAGTTTGAACTGCAGCGTGACGTGGAGCCCCATCCGTTCATTCCGAAGTCGGAGAACATGCAGGCTGACTGCGAGGAGATTTTCAATATACAGGTGGCAGGACTGGCCAAACGCCTCTACCACATTGGCGGCGAGAAGGCTGTCATCGGCATCAGCGGCGGACTCGACTCCACGCTGGCACTGCTCGTCACCGTCCGCGCCTTCGACAAGCTGGGACTCGACCGTCGGGGCATCATCGGCGTTACCATGCCTGGCTTCGGCACCACCGACCGCACTCACAACAACGCCGTTGAGCTGATGAAGCAGTTGGGCGTCACCGTCCGCGAGATTAGCATTGCCAAGGCCGTCACTCAGCACTTCGAGGACATCGGTCATGACCCTAACAAGCACGATATCACCTATGAAAACTCGCAGGCGCGCGAGCGTACACAAATATTAATGGATGTAGCCAACCAGCAGAATGCTATTGTTGTCGGTACGGGCGACCTGTCGGAACTTGCATTGGGATGGGCTACCTACAACGGTGACCACATGTCGATGTACGGTGTCAATGCCGGCGTGCCCAAGACCCTCATCCAGTATTTGGTACGCTATTATGCTGACTACATCGTGGGCGGTACTCCTACGCAGAATACTCTGCTCGATATCGTCGACACTCCCATCTCTCCTGAGCTGATACCAGCTGACGATGATGGCAACATCCGACAGAAGACCGAAGACCTTGTGGGACCTTACGAGCTGCACGACTTCTTCCTCTACTACTTCTTGCGCTTCGGCTTCCGTCCGGCCAAGATTCTGCTGCTCGCCAAGAAAGCCTTTGGCGGCACTTATGACGACGACGTCATCCGTAAGTGGCTCCACACCTTCTGCCGCCGCTTCTTCAGTCAGCAGTTCAAACGCTCCTGCCTGCCCGACGGTCCGAAGGTCGGCTCCGTCAGTCTTTCGCCGCGTGGTGACTGGCGCATGCCGAGCGATGCCTCCAGCGCACTATGGCTCAAGGACTTGTGACATTTGGTAAAATCAGCAATAGCATGATTAATAGACCGCGAAGTTCTTGCCAACGCAAGCGACACAAAGTGTCGAGCGACAAAAAACCGCACAAACCTGTCCAGAGCGCACGTCGTTAGTCTGCTCGTTATAGGCTATGATGGCTTTAGGTTTAGCACCTCCTGCAGAAGTTCCTATGCGTAGAATATCAAGGATGGTCTTGTCTTCCTGAAATCATTGTCATATTCGAAAACAGCCATCCCTAAGGCGGAGTCCCATACCAAAGAGCCGACAAGACGTCCCCAGATTCTGACATCAACAATCAAATCCTCCATAGTCAACTATTCTTCTTTCTTATGCCTGATACGTTGCACTTTTCTGCCTTGTATCTTGCGCAACTGTATCGGACTAATACCCAGTTCAGGAAGCAGTGTCTCCAGATTCTTAAGCACACCAAGTATACGTAATAGCGTGATAAGCAAGAGTGTCGATACGGCCTTGCCCTGTTCTATCTTATCTTTATGCCGAGAATATAGTAGTGCGGAATATATTTCACGATGTCCGACGAAAGGTCGGGCTTAATAGTGCTATCACCGCAGAAACGGCAGCCGCCATTTTCGGGTTCGTACCAATAGGAACCATAGAGGACGAGCGGGATGAACTTCCCCTTCTCGAATGGCGCAACGAGTTCGAAGGGACGCGATTCATACACGTACCACTTGTCGTTGGGTTTATCTGGATTGCATATCGGCATCAACGGGAGGCGGCTGTTAAAGCCTCTGCTCTCAGAGAAACGGAAAGCGTAGGTGGCTGTCGAGTCATTGTCTGTCGGCACGAAGCCAATGATGAGTTTCTCGTCTAAACTCATAGTAATGCTGAAGTCAGCGACCGCCCTCGGCTCTTTGCCTTTCACATATTCCATGACGATTGGCTCGACCAATGCGTCCTTGAAGTCCTTTGTGTCGAAGCTGTAGGCGATGTAGCCCTTGGCCTTTAGCAATGGCAGATAATCGCTGATTGACGGCTCGTTCATTCTGATTTCCTGCGCCAGCCCAGTCATCGTGACGAGGGCTAGCAGTGCGGTGATGATGGTTTTCTTGTTCATTGTCTATTTGTCATTAAAGATTTCTTCAAGTTTCCGTTCTATTTCCTCACCGCGCAACCCACGGGCGAGGATGGTGCCGTCGGGGGCGAAGAGGATGCTGTAAGGGATGACATGAAGCAGTCGTCGAACATCACGTACTGCATCCGCATCCCCGCCTCAGTGATGGCATCGGCCAGCGTCGTGGTCTCTATCTGATATTCGCTCGTCCATCCTCCAAACCAGCGTGTCTGCGGTACGTCGTCGCGCTCAAAGTGGTATTGGCTTCTCGCCCTGCTTTTGCTGACGGGGAGCCATCCCATGCCGTGACTGCCGACAATGAGCGAATAACGGCGGGCGGGGGCAATGGCTCTCACGTCGTTGAGCATCGTCGTGATGTTCTCGCGTTGCGTGAAATCAGGCTGGCTGTAGAACATCAGCGTGTCGCGGACGCATCGGTTCTGTTCTTGCCGTAGTTCTATCACATTCGCCCTGCTTGTGGTCGAGGATATGCAGACGATGACGCGCTCGTTCTTCAGTAATCCACCCTTGATGGCGGTCTCGAAGTCTGCAATGTTCTGTTCGAAGTACGGTGTCATATTCGTTGACCACGGCATAAAGAAAATGACCGTCTGCTCTGTTGGATCGCTGGTCGGCTCATTGTCATCATGGCAAGCCGTCAGCAGAAATGTTGCCAACAGCAGGAGCAGGAATCGTCTGTAGTGTTTCATTTTGTTCATATTCATTTCGTTTTATTTGCTATTTCGTGCTGCGAAGTTACGGAAAAGGGAGGAGAAAGCGTGCGGAGAGGACGGAAAAGTGGATGCCGAGGGTGAAAGTCTGAACAAATGTTCAGGGTTTGGGGCGATTTTTGAATCATTCGACTTAATTTTAGTGAAATCTATTTGGATTAGTGCGACTTTATCTTTTCAATTAGGAGATAAGCATCTCTAACTGACTCGAGAGACGTGACGATGTTCGCGTTATTTCCCTCCACAGCTTCAACGAATGCGGACAGTTCGTTGAAATAGCCTTGCAAATAGATTTGGTTGTTAAGGAGTGTGGGAGTAAAGTTGTTACGTGCATATAGGTATTCGACTGTTTTATTCTGATTATGAATCTTCTCGTATGGGACGCCAAAGATGGTCGAAGGTTTTGGCTCGAAGGTCAATTCTTCCATCTGAGAGAGACGGTAGATGCCCTTCGATGTGCAGACTTTGAGGGATTCTTCGGCAGAAGTCCAGGTGTAGGCGGTTGAGAGTTCGAGGGTGCCGACGATGTGGGGATGACTCAGCATGAGGATATAGGACGCAGGGGCGACTTGCTGGCAGGCGATGATTTCGGGCTTGCTGAAGAGATAAGTAACGAGGTCGAGGGGATGGATGTAAAGGTCGAGCAAGGCATTACCCTCTGGATAGTTGCCAGTGAGATAATGGAGGTCATAACTGACAAGATGCTCATTGCGCAGTCGCTTCCATAGGATTTGCACGGCAGGGGCATAGCGTTTTTGCAAGCCGACCATAGCGACGGGCGAGCCGTAAAGTCGCTGTTTGTCTATGAGGGCATCAAGTTCCTGCAATGACCGGCAGGGTGGTTTCTCGATGAACAATGACTTGCCGCTTTCCAGGACGCGCAAGGCGATGGAGAAATGGGCAGCAGGAGATGCAGAGACAAAAACACCTTTGACGGTTTCGTCGGTGAGGATGTCATCAAGCGAGGTGGTTGCTTTCACATGAGGAAACTTCCGTTCTATCAGCTGGGCTT
>CAMVPA010000023.1 GCA_947169245.1 uncultured Prevotellaceae bacterium | reverse complement strand
GCCAAGCAGGAGATGCAGGAGATTGTGGACTTCCTGAAGAATCCGCAGAAATATACTGAGTTAGGAGGAAAGATTCCCAAGGGCGCCCTGCTCGTGGGTCCTCCGGGAACGGGTAAGACGCTGCTGGCCAAGGCCGTTGCCGGCGAGGCCGGCGTGCCGTTCTTCTCGATGTCGGGCTCCGACTTCGTTGAGATGTTCGTCGGTGTGGGTGCCAGCCGCGTGCGCGACCTGTTCCAGCAGGCCAAGACGAAGGCACCGTGCATCATCTTCATCGACGAGATTGACGCCGTGGGCCGCGCCCGCTCCAAGAACCCCGCCATGGGCGGCAACGACGAGCGCGAGAACACGCTGAACGCCCTGCTGACCGAGATGGACGGCTTCGGCACCAACAGCGGCATCATCACGCTGGCAGCCACCAACCGTGCCGATATGCTCGACTCGGCCCTGCTGCGTGCAGGCCGTTTCGACCGTCAGATACACGTCGACCTGCCCGACCTCAACGAGCGCAAGGAGGTCTTCCACGTTCACCTGAAGCCGCTGAAGCTCGACGAGAGCGTCGATGTGGACTTCCTGGCCCGTCAGACGCCCGGTTTCTCGGGTGCCGACATCGCCAACGTCTGCAACGAGGCCGCCCTGATAGCTGCCCGCTACAACCGCGAGAAGGTAGGCAAGCAGGACTTCCTCGACGCCGTCGACCGCATCATCGGCGGTCTGGAGAAGAAGACGAAGGTGATGACTGAGAGTGAAAAACGCTCCATCGCCATCCACGAGGCCGGTCATGCCACCATCTCATGGTTCACGGAGTTTGCCAACCCGCTGGTGAAGGTCAGCATCGTACCCCGCGGTCAGGCTCTCGGCGCCGCCTGGTACCTGCCCGAGGAGCGCGTGCTACAGACCAAGGAGGCCATGCTCGATGAGATGTGCTCGCTGCTGGGTGGCCGTGCTGCCGAGGAGCTGTTCATCGGCCATATCTCCACGGGAGCCATGAACGACTTGGAGCGCACCACGAAGCAGGCTTACGGCATGGTGGCATACGCTGGCATGTCCGACAAGCTGCCTAACCTCTGCTACTACAACAACCAGGAGTACCAGTTCCAGCGTCCCTACTCCGAGACGACGGCCAAGATCATGGACGACGAGGTGCTGAAGATGGTGAACGAGCAGTACGAGCGTGCCAAGCAGATACTCACCGAACACAAGGACGGTCACGCCCAGCTGGCACAGCTACTGGTAGAGCGCGAGGTCATCTTCGCCGAAGACGTCGAGAAGATTTTCGGTCCCCGCCCCTGGACCAGCCGTGCCGAGGAACTCCTTGAGGCCCAGATGCGTGCCGACGCCGAGCGCATGGCTGAGGAGCGTGCAAAGGAACTGGGACTATTGCCAGAGACGCCAGAACTTCCAGAATCTCCAGGAAATCCGGGAAATACCGAAAACCAAGGATAAAGCACTATGAAAAATCTCATCGTCAGAACCATCACCGGCGTATTCTTTGTCGCCGCCATCGTAGTAGGATTCCTGAATCCGCAGGCTATGGTAGCCCTGTTCTCACTCGTCACCGGCCTCACCGTCTGGGAGTTCACAGGACTGGTCAACGACCGCCCGTATATCACCGTCAACCGGTTCATCTGTACCGTCTCCGGCGTCTACCTGTTCCTGGCCATGGCCGGCTACAACAGCGGACTGACGCCCGCCACGGTGTTCATACCCTATTTGGTCTCAATCATCTACCTGCTGGTGGCCGAGCTCTACCTGCAGGCCAAGGACCCCATCAACAACTGGGCCTACACCATGCTGTCGCAGGTCTACATCGCCCTACCCTTCTCGCTGCTCAACGTGCTGGCGTTCCGTTCCAACGGCTACAGCATCGAGTACAGCTACCTGGCTCCGTTGTCCATCTTCGTCTTCCTGTGGACCAACGATACGGGTGCCTACTGCTGCGGTTCGCTGTTAGGACGTCATAAGCTGTTTCCGCGCATCTCTCCGGGAAAGTCGTGGGAGGGAAGCATTGGCGGCGGCCTGTTTGTAGTGGCCATGGCCCTGGCCATCTGGCACTTCACCACGCTCCACGGCGTCAACGACCTTGGACTGACAGCCTACGAGTGGGCTGGTCTGGGACTGGTGGTGGTGGTCTTCGGCACGTGGGGCGACCTCGTGGAGAGTCTCTTCAAGCGCACCCTCGGCATCAAGGACAGCGGCAACATACTGCCCGGTCACGGTGGCATGCTCGACCGTTTCGACTCCTCGCTACTGGCTATTCCCGCCGCGGTGGTTTATCTTTATACGCTGACGCTGGTTTAGGTGTTAGGTGATGGGTGTTAGGTGATGGGTGTTAGGTGATTCCCCCTTTATAAGCTTTATCATCAGCTCGGCCGCACAGTCGGGAGCGTTGCTCTCACCGAGTCGGCGGTGTACGTCTTCGTAGGCTTCAAGCATCGGCTGTCGACCCTCGCCGCCAGGCAGAATCTTTTCCAGTTCGCGCCGTATGTTCTCAACCGAGAACGTCTCGGCTACGAGTTCGGTCACCACCTCGCGGTCAGCAATGAGGTTGACCAACGAAATATACTTCACCTTCAGCAACCGTCTCCGTAGCCATCCAATGAGCCGTGGCAGCGGCGTCTCGTAGCACACCACCTGCGGCACGCGGAACATACAGGTCTCCAGCGTCGCCGTACCGCTGGTGACCAGAGCGGCCGTGGCCTTTGACAGGAGTTGATACGTCTCGTCAGAAACGAGACGCACGCTGCAACCTTGAAGGAAAGGCTCGTAGAACCCGCGGTCAATCGACGGTGCCCCCGCCAACACGATGTCGTAGCGGTCGGCCAAGTGGCGCGTAGCTTCAATCATCGCCGGCAGGTTGTCTTTAATCTCCTGCTTGCGGGAACCGGCGAGCAGGGCAATAAGCCTCCCCCTATCCCCCTCCAAATAGAGGGGGGACTCTGATGTGCAGCCTCCTCCCCTCCCTACCTGGGGAGGGGTCGGGGGAGAGGCTAAAAATTCCCTCACCTCCTGTGCTGTGGGGTTGCCGACGTAGTGTATGGGGTAGTGATGCTTCTTCTCGAAGAAGTCCACTTCGAAGGGCAGGATGGAGAAGAGCTCGTCCACATCACGCTTGATATTCTTGATGCGGTACTCCTTCCACGCCCAAATCTTCGGGGAGATGTAGTAATAGACTCGAGGTACGAGAGTACGGGGGTGCGGGGGTGCGAGATTACTTTCAGCGTTTGAACTAGCCTCGCCCCCTCGTACCACCGCGCCATCGCGCCACCGGCGTATATATTTTGCAATGCTGAGGTTGAACCCTGGGTAGTCCACGAGGATCACAACGTCGGGCTGCCAGTCGCGTATGTCCTGCTTACACATCTTCATGTTGCGGAGGATGGTCCTCAGGTGCAGCAGCACGGGAATGAAGCCCATGTAAGCCAGCTCGCGGTAGTGCTTCACCAGCGTGCCGCCCTCGGCAGCCATCAGGTCGCCCCCGAAGAAGCGGAACTCCGCCTCCGGGTCTTTCTGCCGCAGCGACCTCATCAGTCGCGAGGCGTGCAGGTCGCCACTGGCCTCACCGGCTATCAGGTAGTACTTCACTGTTATTCCCAGGTCTTTAACTGTTCCATCATCTCATAAGCCGTCACGTCGATACGCGTAGGCGTGATGGCCACATAGCCATGTGCCAGCGCCCAGCGGTCGGTATCCTCGGCATCGGCCTCGTCGCTGACGTAGTTGCCAGCCATCCACCAGTAGTCGTATCCCCGTTGGTTGTGACACTTCACCGTCTCGTTGACCCAGCGTCCTCTGGCCATGCGGCACACCTTCACACCCCGATAGGCACTTGCCTCTTGCTTCTCACTTCCTGCCTCTATCACCGGGAAGTTGACGTTCAGACACACGCCCCGTGGCAGTCCCTCTTTCAGCACCCGTTCCGTCATGCGCTGCACCAGCGGGCGCATCGGCTCGAAGTCGGCATCTTCGCTATGGTCGCAGAGCGAGAAGGCTACCGAAGGAATGTACTTCATACAACCCTCCATCACCACGCCCATCGTACCACTATAGTGGCTGTTGACCGACGAGTTGTCACCGTGGTTTATGCCGCCGATGACAATACTCGGCCAACGGTCTACAATGTTGTCGAGCGCCATCTTCACGCAGTCGACAGGTGTGCCGTTACACGACCAGACCTCGACACCCTCTTCCCGACGTTGCAGTTTCAGCCTCAGCGGAACCTCCGCCGAAAAGGCACATGAGAATCCCGAGCGTGCTCCGTCGGGTGCACAGACAACGATGTCACCAAACGGTGCCACCATATCAATAAGACTGTTAATGCCCTTCGCCTGATAGCCGTCGTCGTTCGACATCAGAATCAGTGGTCTTTCTTTCGTTGTTTCCATAATCGCCTGCAAAGGTAGTGAAAAACGAGAGAACTACAAAGAAAAACATCCTTTTCTTACTCCCAGAGTACGCCAGTTCTCATAATTGACAGACAGTCCCAGCAATAATATGCAACTGTATTCCGTTATTATGGTAAGACATACTAAAAAAACGCATTATGATTACCAATGATAAAAAAAGGGAATATTTTCCCATGATTCTACTGAGACACTCTGTGTTTGCCCTTTTGGCCATGACAATGGGGACTATATTCTCCTGCGGAAGCGATTCGGATGAAAATCCCTCTACAGAAGATATCAGCAACAGCTCGAAAGTCGATATCCTGTTCCTTCAGAAGGCATCCGAACAGGAAGAGACTGTACCAAGAATGTTGGCTTGCGTGGATGAATGGGCCATCGCCGAGTTTGCCAATGCAGACATTTCTGATATGGACATTTTTCTAGTGGCTAATCAGGAGACGGGAGAATCCTACGTCATGCTAGCGTCTGACAGTACTGTGCTCATCTGTTCATGTTTCTCGGATTCTTCAATTCCAGACAGAAGGGCTCTCATATACAACAGTATAGATGGGGGAATACATGTGGCACTATGCAATGTAGATTGGAGCAGTGGAACATACACCATTGAGGAACAGACCTTCGTAAACGACATGACTACACGCGCGCCCATTGACCATGACCTGGACTTTGCTCGTGAGGACGTGACAAAACTGCTAAACAACATAAAAGGGGCAACAGACCGTGTAGGTTGGATTACATCAATCCTCGACCTACCTGGATTAAACATGATCCCCTTTATTTGGGGGAAGGTGGCAATTCCATACGCAAATTATTCTCTATGGGAGGATAATCCTGAACGACTTAGAGAGATTCGGGAAGAATATATAGAAGACGTTGGGGAAGACATCATACTGAATATGATCCCATCTACGAAGCCTAAGAAAATATGGTATGGATTCAAATTAATGGGTGGACTCGGCACTGTCAAAGAATATGGTGGCAGATTGTGGGACAAGGTTGGGGCGGCTATTTCCGACGATGACATCCCAGATGTGGCGACAGACAGCAAGGTACAGCGAAGGATACGCTGCTTGACGGATATAGCACATGCGACACAGCCTATGCGGCACAATTTTTTTGACAATAGTCGTGACGCAAAATATACAGTTAACGTGGAAGTCTTGTCGGTGGCCGAAACTGAAGCCATTGTTGCCGGCTCATATGACATGCAGGACGACTATGGATCGGTGGGGTCAGTCATCAGTAAGATGGGCTTTGTCGTAAGAGAGGCTGGCAACGCGTCCACCGAACGCGAGTTTAACGTATGGGATTTGAGGGAGACGACCATTACGGGTTTGAAGGCCGGTACGGACTATGAGGTTTGGGCCTTCATTGGCACCATGTTCGGTCGACGTACAAGTGAGATGAAGACCTTCACTACAGAGGGACTTCTCAAAGTCTCGCCTTCAGAACTTGTATTTGGGCTGAGTGGCGGTTCAATAAATGTAGCGGTGACAGTTGGCAAAGGCATGACGTGGAGCATTGGTGACAAGCCCGACTGGTGCTCTGCAAACAAAGAAGGAACTGGCTTTGTTGTGAAGGTGGAATCATCGAAAGAGATTCGCAGTGATATCATAACCGTTGTAGCAACGACAAGAAGTGGAAACACAGTAATGGCAGAAATTGGTATTTTTCAACGGGAAAACATATGTCCTGACGATAACCATCCTCATGCTATTGATCTTGGATTGCCCTCTAGTACAAAGTGGGCATGTTGCGATGTTGAAGGCAGATGGTATGCTTGGGGCATGACAGAGACGCAAGCATGGTATAACCAAGGCCATTACAAGTATTATGATTCTCAGCACTCAAAATGCATGGATCTTGGAACTGACATCGCAGGGACTCAGTATGATGCTGCTACCGTCCATTGGGGTGCCCCATGGCATATGCCGTCAAGGGCTCAAATGCAGGAATTACTGGATTACAGTACTCCACTCTTAGATCGATATGGATATTATTCTGGCACATTTATAGGACCAAACGGCAATGCTATCATGCTATCTTTTAATATGAAAGGCTTTAATGATTTCGGTACTGGTGGTCACTGCGGATGCTACTGGTCTTCATCTGTCGTCAATGTGGGCACTTCAGAATATGCTTACTATCTGTATTTTTCCCCTCACGCTGCACACATGGGCGCCACTAGTCGTTTCGATGGTTGTTCCATACGACCCGTGCGTTAATAAGAATGCAAACATCTTTTGTCTGACAGCCGTCATCGTTCATCGCGCACGCGCGCACCTAAGAAAACGTAACAAAGGGTGTGAGGGTGTGGTAGGCCCCTGCCACAAAGGGTTTGCGCACCACACCCTAGGGTGTGAAGGGTGTGGTAAGGGTGTGGCCTTTCTTAAATGAGGAATGTGTAATGAGAAATGAGAAATGATTTGGAGGGCGGCGTTTTAGCGGCAGATTTACTAGTAAATTTGATTGAAACTCGGGCTTACAGAACTGAAACTCGCGTTCGTAGAATTGTAAGTCGTGCTCATAGAATTGTAAGTCGCGCCGGAAGTCATTCCTTCATTTCTTCATTTTAATATCTCATTTCTCATTCATCATTCCTCATTTGCCATTCCTCATTCCTCATTTGCCATAAAGCGTCGACCACACCCTTACCACGCCCTTCACACCCTGGGGTGTTGCGGTGAAACGCCCTGCACATCGGGTATACCACACCCTCACACCCTTTGTCACGTTTTTCTTAGGTGCGCGTGCGCGCGAGAGAGACTGGGTCACCCGTGGTTTCCTGACCGTCAGCGGGACCAGGGCGGTAGCCGCTATTTACGATATTTCTTGTGTCCGTCGACGATGTAGATGCCTTGTTGTACAGGCGCGGAAGCGGCGACACGACGGCCCGTCAGGTCATAGACGGCAGTGGTGCTGGACGAAGGGTTATTCAGGGATTCGCTGGTGACACCGGTCCCTTCACCCTCGGTGTCACCTTGCGGGAAATCCGCTTTCGTAACGGTTATCTTGTTGTCTGAGAGCGAAACGAAGACGCTCTTAAATTCAGGAATCATCACCTTGCTCGTCACTTGCTCGCCTAAGTCATTAATGATGGTGATGGTAACATCCTGTTCTATGACAAGGTTATTCTTCAGATAGACGGCCCGCGAGTCGTTCTCTGCCTGCACGGCAGTGAGATTGACGGCACCCGTCACAAAGACCTTCAGTTCGTTGGCAATGTGCATGTTCTGGGCACAGGTGAATGTTGCCGTAGCCATACCATCTTTCAGTTTGCAGGGCTGTGTGAAGACGGGAGCGCCCAGGGGGCAGGTGATGCTGAGGTTCTCCCAGGGTGTCTTCTCGGTGGCGAAGAGGTTCGACAGCAGCAAGTATTGAGTGCCGTCGGGGTCGGGAGCCACGACACCGTGCCAGCCCTCAGGCCACGACGGCAGCTTCGTCAGGTCCTGCACCTGCTCGCAGAGGGCCTTGGTTTCCTCGGCCGTCACGTTGCAGTAGTAGACGAAGTTGCGGATGTGGTTCATCTTCGTGCCTACGCTGCTCGTCGCATTGTTGAACGACGGATAGATCTTCGCCGTCATGATGGAGTTGTTGTTCGAGCGGTCGCCGAAGCCCATCTGGTTGTCGTCCTTCTTGCAGACGAAGCCCACGGCGTTGTCGATGTTCGCCCAGGGACTTTTCCAGGTGACGTAGCTCGAACCGTCGACCTGCTTCACGCCACCTTCGTAGTAGATGGTTCGCTTTAACTTGGTGAACTCGTCGACGGAGATGCCCATCATGCCGCCCTGCTCGGCACTCACCGTCGTGGCGCTGCTGGCCTTGAGAGCGTCGATCAGGATGAAGGCGTTGCCGCTGGTGGAATAGAGGGCGAAGGCCTGCGGTATGCGTCCGCCATTGGCCATCAGCTTGCCGTTCATCGCGTATGCGTTATCAAAAAAGGTGTAGCGTCCCTTGATGACGGCGGTATTGTCGGCCCGGCTGTATGTTCCCAGGATGTTGCCGGTGTTGTGGGTACGGAAGGGCACCATGATCTTTGCCGTCTGGATGTTGTTGGGCACAATCACACCGCTATAGTCCTTGATGCCGTCGTTCCACGAGAAGCAGGTGAAACGATCCTTCGTCATGCTGCGCACGATGTTCTGCGTTTTGAAGTATCGGGTCTTACTGTACTGCTGGCGAAACTCGTCCCACGTCACAGGCTTGAGGTCGGCCGTTGGCAGCACCTCGTGCATGAGCCACGTCATCATGACGCGGTGGGCTTCGACACCCATGCGGCGGGCTCCCACGTCGGCACGTAGCAGCCAGGAGCCGTCGCTGGTCGTGGTCTGACGCGCCTTGATGTTCTTATAGGCCAGGTTCTCAAGCAGCAGGGCGTTGGCATCGCGCTGGAAGCAGGCCTGCGTGGAGTAGCTGGTAATCTGGTCGAAGAGAAACAGGCTCCAGTCGTTGCCGTTGGGCATGGCCAGCTCGCCGTCGGCCGTGGCCAGCCAGTTCATCACCTCGTCCATCACCGCTTGGTTGTTGTGCATCAGGGCGTTGCTCTTCCACTTCTCTACGCCTTTCACGCCGAGCTGGAACATCTTCAGCGCCAAGGCAGCCTCGCCCAGTTCCTGCATCACCACGTTCTGGTAGGACGTGTGGAACATATTGTGGTTCTGCAGCGTATAGTCGCTGTAGAGGTTCGCGCCTTTGTAGAGCTGTGCCACGGTCTTGTTGTCATAGTCGGGATCGACGACGGTGTCATCCTTGGCGTCGTCCTGATGGGAATAGCTGTTGATGGCGAACTCGCGCATCCGCTCGAACCACTTCGGAGCCAGCTCGTCGTCGGGGAAGAGGCCCAGCGCCGCCGCCAGCACATCCACCTCCCAGCCGTTCTCCTCGGCCTTCGTGTCACCGGCGTAGCCCGTGGGGATGGTACGATAGAGCTCGTAGTTGCACTCCGCCTTCAGCAGGTTATAGATGTATCCGCGCTGCGTCTCCGTCAGCCTCTCCCACTGGAAGAAGGCGCTGTAGGCCACCGACATGGCCCAGAGACTCGACTCCCACACGCGGTCGCTGGTGCTGGTCGAGCCCCAGTAGTCGCCGCCGTTGCAGACCTTCAGCTTATTGGCCTTGTGGGTGCTGTAGGCAAAGACCAGCGACTTCATGGCCAGCGTCTCCAGGTCGTCCCACGTCACGCCGCCGGGCAGCGTCACGCCCGCCGGCTTGCCGTACTTCACGAGGAAGGCGCAGACCATCGAGAGGTCGGCGTTGGGCCTGACGCCCTGCTCGTTGCTCTTCATCGTGGCCTCGCCCTTGAAGCAGCCGCACACCTCGCCGGCGCTGTTGGGCGCCACACAGTCCTGGAAGTCGTCCTTCATGTATCTGGAGAAGTCCGCCAGCATCTGCAGCAAGTCTGCCTTCATCTCGGGCTCTGCCACAAACGTCTGTGTCAGCACACCCTCCGTCGGACTTGCAATGTCGTTCTCACTCTGTGCCCACAGCACCGTCGACGTCCACAACATGGCCGACACCATCACCAAAGTCTTCTTGATTGTCATATCAGTATGGTTATTGTTACTAACGTTACCTACGGATGCAAAGGTAATCTATTCTTTGCAAATAAAGGCAAATATCGCGGCAAAAGTGCAAAAAAACGTGTGAAACGGCCGCTGTTTCACGGAAAATGCGTAACTTTGCAGCCTATTTCGCTTTCAAGCAGAAGAAAAGAACAACAGAAATATGGGAAAGATTATTGCATTAGCAAACCAAAAGGGCGGCGTCGGCAAGACGACGACGACCATCAACCTGGCCGCCTCCTTAGCCACGCTGGAGAAGACCGTGCTCGTCATTGATGCCGACCCGCAGGCCAACGCGTCGAGCGGCCTGGGCGTCAATATCCAGGAGGTCGACTGCTCCATCTACGAATGTATCATCGACAAGGCCGACGTGCGCGACGCCATCTACACCACCGACATCGAGGGTCTCGACATCATTCCGAGTCACATCGACCTGGTGGGTGCAGAAATAGAGATGCTGAACCTGGAGAACCGCGAGAAGGTCATCAAGCAGCTGCTGGAGCCCATCCGCAAAGAATACGACTTCATACTGATCGACTGCTCGCCGTCGCTGGGCCTCATCACGGTGAACGCCCTGACAGCGGCCGACTCGGTCATCATACCCGTGCAGTGCGAATACTTCGCCCTGGAAGGCATCTCGAAGCTGCTGAACACCATCAAGATCATCAAGACGAAGCTGAACCCGAAGCTTGAGATTGAGGGTTTCCTGCTGACGATGTACGACTCGCGTCTGCGTCTGGCCAACCAGATTTACGACGAGGTGAAGCGTCACTTCCAGGAGCTGGTGTTCAAGACCGTCATCCAGCGTAACGTGAAGCTGTCTGAGAGTCCCTCGCACGGTCTGCCCGTCATCCTCTACGATGCCGACTCCACGGGTTCGAAGAACCACCTGGCGCTGGCGAAGGAGATCATTTCGAAGAATTAAAAGCCTCTCCCCCGGCCCCTCCCCATGTAGGGAGGGGAGAGAAAGAGGAAGGAGTAAAGGAGTTAAGAATTAAGAGTTTAGAATTAAGACATGGCAGTCAAGAAGAAATTTGCCAATCATGCTTTGGGCCGCGGCCTCGACGACATAGGAACAGGCCGGGGCCTCGACGCCCTCATCGATACGAGCGACGTAAAGACCGAAGGGTCGTCGAACCTCAACGAGATACCTATCAGTCAGATAGAGCCCAACCCCGACCAGCCACGTCGCGACTTCGACCCGGAAGCGCTGCAGGAGCTGGCCGGCAGCATCAAGACCCTGGGCATCATCGCCCCCATCACGCTGCGTCAGGTGGCCGACAACCGCTACCAGATCATCGCCGGCGAGCGCCGCTGGCGCGCCTCACAGCTGGCCGGTCTGCAGGCCATACCCGCCTACATACGCACCGTCGAGGACGAGAACGTCATGGAGATGGCGCTGGTGGAGAACATCCAGCGCGAGGACCTGAATGCCATCGAGATAGCCCTGGCCTACCAGCATCTGGCCGAGACCACCGGCATGACACAGGCCCGCATCTCGGAACGCGTCGGCAAGAGCCGCGCCGCCGTCACCAACTACATGCGTCTGCTGAAACTGCCCGCACAGGTGCAGATGGCGCTGAAGGACAAGGAGATAGACATGGGTCACGCCCGTGCCCTGCTGTCGCTCGAGAGTCCCAGCCAGCAGATCAAGCTGTTCAAGGAAGTGCAGAAGCAGGGCTACTCCGTCCGCAAGGTGGAGGAGCTGGTACAGCAGCTGAAGAACGGCGAGGACGTGCAGGTAGGCGCTAAGAAGATCGCCTCAAGAGCCGTGCTGCCCGAGGAGTTCAACGTGCTGCGCCAGCGCCTGGCCGACCTGTTCCAGACCAAGGTACAGATGACCTGCTCGCCCACCGGCAAGGGCAAGATCAGCATCGCCTTCGCCAACGAAGAGGAGTTGGAGCACATCATGCAGACGCTGGACGGACTGAAGAGGTGAGAGGTAAGAGGTAAGAGGTGAGAGGTGAGAAATTGCTATCGCTGTAGTATGGTGAATGGATGGTGGATAACAGGTCGTCGGTGGCTCGTTGCGAGTGTTCTGTTCGTGACGGGGCTGGCATGTGCCACAGCACAGACGGAGGAGACGGACACGACGTTTGCCATCACCCCCGACTCGGTGCTCATCCAGAAGCTGCACGAGATTGACAGCATCGTGCGACGGGAAGACTCCCTGAAGCTGCAGAAGCCCGCCATGAATGCCGACACGCTCATACGCCGTGCGCTGAAGCACCGCGACTGGTCTACATGGCGTCCCAGCCCACAGCGCGCACTCTGGCTGGCCCTGGTGCTGCCCGGCGGCGGACAGATATACAACCGCAAATACTGGAAGCTGCCGATAGTCTATGGCGGATTCATGGGCTGCATCTACGCCCTGACGTGGAACAACATGATGTATAAGGATTACGCGCAGGCGTACCTTGATATTATGGACGACGACCCGGGCACTGCCAGCTACAACAAGTTCCTGCATCTGGGGCGCCAGATCACAAAGGACAACGAAGAGCGCTACAAGACCGTCTTCAAGAAACGTAAAGACCGCTACCGCCGCTACCGCGACATGAGCTTCTTCGTCATGGTCGGCATCTATGGTCTGTCGGTCATCGACGCCTACGTCGACGCCGAGCTCTCGGAGTTTGACATCTCCAAGGACCTGAGTCTGAAGGTGTCGCCCGGTGTCATCAGCACGCCGCGCTCGCCGCACGACAACCCGCTGCAGGCCTCGTCCGTAGGACTGAGCTGCCAGCTGAACTTTTAGGAAAGACCTATGAGGACATAGGAGAACCTAGGAAGACAAGGAAAGCCCTATGAGGACATAGGATTAAAAAGAAAGAGAAATGAACATGAAGAAATATATACTGATACTCGCCATGGCGCTGACCTGCCCGCTGAACATGCTGGCACAAGTCGTCGTGGACGATGACGAAGAAGAATACGAGGAGGAGGAAGAGGTCGTTGTCGACGAGGACGACGAGTTCACCGTGACAGACCAGGAGGGCAACGAGGAGGTCATCGACTTCCCCGAGGCCATGACCTACGACCTGGACTCGCTGATGAACCTCTATATGGCGAAGACCTATCTGGACCAGGACAACGACTGCCAGACGTCGGACGTCAACCCGGAATACAGCCGCGAGGAGTATATTGAGCGCCTGCGCCGCATGCCCACCGTCATGGAGATGGTCTATAACGACGTCGTCCGCCAGTTCATCGACCGCTACAGCGGCCGTCTGCGCCGCTCGGTCAGTCTGATGCTCGGCGCCTCAAACTTCTACATGCCCGTCTTCGAGGAGGCACTAGAGGCCTACGAGATGCCGTTGGAGCTGAAGTACCTGCCCATCATCGAGTCGGCCCTCAACCCGAAGGCCGTCTCGCGCGTCGGTGCCACCGGCCTCTGGCAGTTCATGCTCACCACCGGCCGCCAGTACGGCCTGGAGGTCAACTCACTGGTCGACGAGCGCCGCGACCCCATCAAGGCCAGCTATGCCGCCGCCCGCTACCTGCGCGACCTCTACCGCATCTTCGGCGACTGGAACCTGGTGATTGCCGCCTACAACTGCGGCCCCGGCAATGTGGACAAGGCCATACACCGCGCACAGGCTGCCCGCAAGGACTCGACAGCCAACGTCAAGGACTACTGGCACATCTACCCCTACCTGCCGAAGGAGACGCGCGGCTACGTGCCCGCCTTCATCGCCGCCAACTACATCATGACTTACTACTCGCTGCACAATATCTGTCCGTTGCGCACCCGTCTGCCGCTGAAGACCGACACCATCGTCGTCAGCCGCGACCTGCACCTGGCACAGGTGGCCGGTGTACTGGAGCTGGACCTTGACATGCTGCGTTCGCTGAACCCTCAGTACCGTCGCGACATTGTGCCGGGCACGACAAAGCCCTCGACGCTGAAGCTGCCGCTGGCCGACGTCAGCCGCTTCATCGACTGTCAGGACTCCATCTATGCCTACAACGCCGCCGAGCTGTTGTCGAAGCGTTCGGAGGTCAGCATCAACGACAATGTGCCGACGTTCACCAGCAAGCGCAAGAAGACGGTACGCCGCAAGTCCACCGTCCGTCGCCGCACGTCGTCGGCCCGCCGCAAGACCTCGACGGCCCGCCGCAAGACGACCAAGCGCAAGACGACACGACGCAGGAGATAGTCTATATATTAATAAGGTGTAACAGGAGGACAAACTATGGACGACGACCTCAGAACCCAGGAACAAGCTGACGACCAGCTTATCAATGACGCGTTTCAACATCTTCTCGACGACTACATGTCGTCACGTCACCGCAAGAAGGTAGACCTTATTACCAAGGCGTTCAACTTTGCACGCCAGGCTCACAAGGGTGTGCGCCGACTGTCGGGCGAGCCCTATATCATGCACCCCATCGCTGTCGCCCAGATAGCCTGTTCCGAGATTGGCCTCGGCTCGACGAGCATCTGTTCGGCACTGCTCCACGACGTCGTCGAGGACACCGACTACACCGTCGAGGACATCTCGAACATCTTCGGGCCGAAGATAGCGCAGATTGTCGACGGACTGACGAAGATTTCCGGCGGCATCTTCGGCGAGCAGGCCTCGGCCCAGGCCGAGAACTTCAAGAAACTGCTGCTGACGATGAGCGACGACATCCGCGTCATCCTCATCAAGATTGCCGACCGTCTGCACAACATGCGCACCCTGGAGTCGCAGCCCGCCAACAAGCAGTACAAGATTGCCGGCGAGACGCTCTACATCTACGCACCGCTGGCTAACCGCCTGGGTCTGAACAAGATCAAGTCGGAACTCGAGAACCTCAGCTTCCGCTTCGAGCACCCTGAGGAGTATGCCACCATCCAGAAGAAGCTGGCTTCGACACAAGCCTCCCGTCATGAGCTCTTCGACCAGTTCACGGGTCCCATCGAGGACGCGCTGAAGCGTCTTGGCCTCAACTACCACATCAAGGAGCGCGTCAAGACCCCCTACTCCATCTGGAGCAAGATGCAGAACAAGCATGTGACGTTCGAAGACATCTACGACATCCTTGCCGTGCGCATCATCTTCACCCCCAAGAATCGTGATGAGGAGGTCAACGAGTGCTTCAACATCTACGTCGAACTGTCGAAAATCTACACAGCCCACCCCGACCGTCTGCGCGACTGGCTCAGCCACCCCAAGGCCAACGGTTATCAGGCGCTGCACGTCACGCTGATGTCAAAGCAGGGGCGCTGGATAGAAGTACAGATACGCAGCGACCGCATGGACGAGGTGGCCGAGCAGGGACTGGCCGCCCACTGGAAGTACAAGGAGGGTGAGGAAGACGATGAATACACCGAGGACGAAGGCGAGCTGAACGAGTGGCTCCGTACCATCAAGGAGATTCTCGACGACCCGCAGCCCGATGCCATGGACTTCCTCGACGCCATCAAGCTGAACCTCTTTGCATCAGAGATATTCGTATTCACCCCGAAAGGCGAGATCAAGACCATGCCTGCCGGCTGTACGGCCCTCGACTTCGCCTTCAACATCCACACCTTCCTCGGCAGCCATTGTATCGGTGCCAAGGTCAACCACAAGCTGGTGCCGCTGAGCCACAAGCTGCAGAGCGGCGACCAGGTGGAGATTCTCATGTCCAAGTCGCAGCACGTCCAGCCGGCCTGGGTCAACTTCGTCTCCACAGCCAAGGCCAAGTCGAAGATACAGTCCATCCTCCGCCGTGCCAACCGTGAGTCGCAGAAGCAGGGTGAGGAGCTGCTTAACGCCTGGCTACAGAAACAGGGCTTTGAGCCGACGGTGGCTGTCATCGACCAGTTGGCCGAGTACCACGATTACCATCGCCGCGACGAGTTCTTCCTGGCCTTAGGCGAGAAGACCGTGCTACTGGGCGAGAAGGACGTCGACGAGCTGAAGGGCAAGAACAAGAAGAAGGACGACAACGGCGGCTGGCGTAAGTACGTGCCTTTCGTCAAGGCCAAGAAGAAGGATGACGAGGAGCCCGAGCTCTTCATCGTCCCCGAGAAGTTCAATCGCAAGAAACCCATCTTCATCAGCGAGGACACCATCCGCCAGTATAAGTTCCCGACGTGCTGTCACCCCATACCCGGCGACGACATCCTGGGCTACATCGACAACAAGAACCAGATAGAGATCCACAAGCGCTCCTGCCCTGTGGCCGCCAAGCTGAAGACGAGCTACGGCAACCGCATCCTCGACGCGAAGTGGGACATGCACAAGCGGCTCTTCTTCGACGCCACCATCCACATCAGCGGCATCGACCGCATAGGCCTGCTCAACGAGGTGACACAGGTCATCTCGTCACAGATGAATGTCAACATCCACAAGGTGCTCATCACCTGCGAGGATGACATTTTCGAAGGTACCCTGGAGATACGTGTCCACGACCGCGACGACGTGAAGACCATCATCGACAACCTGAAGACGGTGCCCGACCTGAAAGAGATTTCACAAATTCTATAAACTACTACAATGAACAGACTACTTACTACTATCATCACCCTCTGCGGGGTGTGCTGCGGTATCCATGCCGCCAACAACTACGACAACCCCGACACCATCGTCGTCAGCCGCGACGGCACTGGACAGTTCCGTACCGTCACTGAGGCCATCGAGGTGTGCCGCGCCTTCATGGACTACCACAAGGTCATCTTCGTCAAGCGCGGCACCTACAAGGAGAAGGTCATCGTCCCCCAGTGGCTCCAGAACGTCGAGATTTGCGGTGAGGACCGCGACCAGACCATCATCACCTACGACGACCATGCCAACATCACGATGGACGGCAGCTTCTGGCCCAAAGAGGTGAAAGAGCAGCTGCTGGCCATGGGCGACCGTCCCAAGCTGGGCACATTCCGCTCGTTCACCGTCAGGGTCGATGCCAACGACATCACCTTCAAGAACATCACCATCGAGAACAACGCCGCCCGTCTGGGACAGGCCGTGGCGCTCCACACGCAGGGCGACCGTCTGCTGTTCGTCAACTGTCGTTTCTTAGGCAATCAGGACACCGTCTATACGGGCATGCCCTACACCCGCCTGCTGTTCCGCGACTGCTACATCGAGGGAACGACAGACTTCATCTTCGGCCCGTCGACGGCGTGGTTCGAGCACTGCACCATCTACTGCAAGATCAACAGCTACATCACTGCCGCCTCAACACCGCAGGACGCCGCCTACGGCTACGTCTTCAACAACTGCACGGTGACGGCAGCCCCCAGCGCCGATAAAATCTATCTGGGTCGCCCTTGGCGCGACTATGGCTACACGCTCTTCATGAACTGCGACCTGCCCAAGCAGATTCGTCCCGAGGGCTGGCACCACTGGCAGAAAGAGCGCGAGCAGACTGCCCGCTACCTGGAGTACAACAACCGCGGCGAGGGCGCCAAGACCGACGCCCGCGTCGGCTGGAGCCGTCAGCTCACGAAGAAGGAAGCTCAGCAGGTTACCCAAGAGCGCGTGTTCAGTCAGAAGAGTGAGTGGATGCCGAAATAACGGCATCTCGAAATAACGGCATCTCGAAATCCCGACATTTCGAAAAGCGCCCTCAGAGCCTTTTCTTAAAGAACTCCAGCACGCGCTGCTGCGCCCTGAGCGGACAGCTGTGGGGCATGTCCCACAGCTCCGTCTCCAACATGGAGTCGGCACCCTGTGAGTGCCAGACGTCGTGCATGGTGGCAAAGGCATCGCGCACGCCATCTTCGCGGAACAGCTTGTCCTGCGAGCCGTTGATGAAGAGCATGGCCTTGGGACAGGCCATCGAGGCCACGTGGGGGTAGTCGAGCCAGCGGCGCAGTCCCGGGAAGCAGTTGGCAAAGCCGCCATTCTCCGTCCTGTCGTACTTGAACGACATCTGGTCGGCCGTGGTGGTCATCCAGCAGATGGCGGCACCGGCCTTGATGCGGTCGGAGAGTGCCGAGAGCATCCACGCGCGGTAGGCACCCATCGAGCAGCCCATGCAGCCGATGCGGCTGGCGTTGACCTCGGGCAGCGAGGCCAGGAACTCCGTACCAGCGATGTCGTCGTAGGTCATATAGGCCGAGAGGTCGATGCCGTACATCATCATGTTGCCGGCAATCATGTCGTAGCGGTCGCGCCGCGGTCCCTCCTTCTGTCCGCGCTCGCCCCACATGGGCGCGTCGGCGGAGAACACCACGTAACCATTCTTAGCCAGGTAGTCGCCCACAAACTGGCCCTCGTAGAGCTGTGCCGCCCACTTGTCGGCATCGTTGATGACCGTTGTGTCCTCGCAGGCCAGCGGACGTATCATCTTCTCCTTACCGATGAAGAGGTGGGCACCGTGGTCGTGCAGGGCGTTGACGGCAGGGAAAGGCCCCTTGCCGTCGGGGATGAGGACGTAGGCCGGCACCGTGTAGTAGCGGCTCAGGCGTATCTCAATCTTCAGCGCCCGGTAGCCGTCGCGCTGCTCTTCGGCAAGTAGCGTAAAGAGAGGTTTGGAGGGGGCCGGTGGCGGTGTCAGCATACAGTCGAACACCTTCTGGCGGGCGGCCTGGCGCCACTCGTCGAAGTCGGTGATGGGGCTGTTGCCCCAAGCCATAGGGTAAGTGAGGTCTTTCAGCAATGAGTCGGCATAGACGGGGAGGTTGCGCTGGAACTCGTACTTCGCCCGCTTCTGCGCATTTGCTTCGAGGTGCGAGGTGCGAGGTACGAGGTACGAGAATAGTGCGGGGGCGAAGAGTATCAACAACAGTGCGATCACTAACCTCGCACCTCGAGACGTTCCTCGAAACTTACACATAGTCCAGCTGCTTCCTCAGCGCCTGCAGGTCGTCGCGCACGGCGATGAGCCGCGAGAGCACCTCGGTCTTCATGTCGACGCCCTTGCGGTTGGCGTTGATCATCTTCTTGGCAGCGGCCAGCTTGAAGCCCCGCACCTTCACCAGATTGTGGATGGTGCGCAGCTGCTCAATGTCCTTCTCCTGATACTGGCGTATCTTCGCCGGCCCGCTGGTCTTGGGTTTCAGGAAGGGGAACTCCGTCTCCCAGTAGCGCAGCGTACTCTCGTTCAGGCCGAACATCTCGGCCACCTCCTTGATGCTGTAGTACAGCTTCTGTGGTTTATACTCGTTCAGTGCCATAGCCTCATTGTTGTTGACAGCGCAAAGTTACACATTATTCGCCAAAGCACCAAAAAAATCGCCGGGAAAATTTTCCCGGCGATGAAACGTGACGGAGCCGCGGCAGAAGCTATCAATGGGTTACCTGACAAACTTTTTACCGTTCTTAATAAAGACACCCTTCATCATGTCGGCTACTGACACGCGGCGTCCGTCGAGGGTGTAGACAGCATCGTCACGCCGTTCCGCAGGCAGTGTGCTGACTGCCGTCGGGATGCTGGCCGTCAGATTGATCTGGAGGACATCAACGGCGTTGGTGGCTGAGTAAGGCGTGAAGCAGGCACGGAAGGGGTCGACCGTCACGTCGCCGCGCTCAAAGGCCGTGCCGCCGGCGTTGACGGCGTAGGCAGCAGTCAGCACGAGGCTCCTGGTCGTACCCGAGAAGCGGTAGCAGTCGCCCGAAACGACGGCTTTCTCCGTGCTGACGGTCTTGTCGTAGCCCGTAAACACGAGCGTCTTGCCGCTCAGGTCCCATTCGTCGCCCCACGTGTTGTCGGGCACGGCGATGAGATACGGTGTGTTGGCCTCTATCTTCTCAGTGTCTTCGAAGGTCACCGAGCCCGTGTCGTCGCTGACCAGCTTCTTCACCCAGAAGTGCTTGCCGGTGTCGGTAGCACTCTGGAGCCACTGCTTCTCCACGCCGTCGACCGTCACCTTGTCGACATCGAAGGGGACGACCAGTGTCGTCCAGCCGCCGTGGCCATCGGAGCCCGTCGCGAAGGTGCGCGAGTAGCTGACCGTCGCTGCCGTGAACGGCTCGGGCGCCACGAAGTCCTTGCCGTCGGTCAGGACGATGGTCTCGGCCGTGCTGCCCTTGACAATGTTCATGCCCTCGATGCCGGCAGGCACTGCTGCCCCCTCGTCGAGCAGATAGAGGCAGTTCGGGTTGTCGTTGGGCGTCACGGTGGCGACGACATCCTGTCCACGCAGGTCGACGGCAATGGCATTGCCGGGAATGGTCACGCTGGCTGCCGGTGCCTCAGCCGTCACGGTGCCGTCGGCGTCGATGGTCACGAAGCCGTGGGCCATGGTGTAGGCAAAGCCGCCGGTATTGTGATAGGTACGCGTGTTACCGCTGAAGGTGTAGTAGCCTACGTAGCAGAAGTACTCCTCGCCATACTCCAGGTCGGGGAACTCGAAGTCGTAGGTCTGCGTAGCGCCGGCGGGAAGCACCGTGTTGTCGGTCTTCTCGTAGGCCAGCGTACCGCTGCCGCCGCCTGTCGACTTATAGAGCTTGGCCGTGAAGCCGTACTTATAGTCGCTGCCGCTGTTCGCAGCCGTGATGCTTGCCTTGAACGTGTTGCCGTAGATGATTTTGCCCGTATTGTTGTTCTTGTAGTCCGACATGGCGATGTTCACATTGCCCGACGGGGCTGAGATGCTCACGGGCTTGGTGCCCAGCACATCGCCATCGAGGAAGAAGCCCTGCACCACGGCGAGCTCGAAGCTGCCTGTACGCACGGGACTGATGGTGACAGTGATGCTGCGCGACTCGCCGGCAGGGATGTCGGCCACGGCGCCGCCCAGCTTCTGGTAGACGGTGTAGCCGCTGATCAGCTCCAGGGTGATGTCGCCGTTGAAGTCGCCGTCGCCGCTGTTAGCCAGTGTCACGGTGACGTCCTGCGGCATGTAGTACGACAGGCCGTCGGTGCCCGTGATGCCGGTTACCGAGAGGACGGGCTTCTCACCGCCCAGATTCTTGATTTCCGCCGTCAGGTCGCTGCCGCTGATGACGCACTCGATGTAGCGCTTGTCGGCATCCTCACAGGCTGTCCAGTCGCCCCCGCTGGCCTGGTAGATACCAATCAGACGGTAGGTGCCGTCGGCCAGACCGTTGCCAAACTGTATGGTCGAGCCCGTAATCTTCGTGGTGCCGTTCGGGATCGTCGTGAACTTGTCCTGAAGCAGGAAGTCGGCCACCGTGGCGTCGTCCTTCAGCAGGCGCATGCCGTAGCGGAAGCTGCCGTCGCGGCCCGTGTCGTTAGTGAAGCTGAAGATGGGGAATATCTGGAAGTTGCCGTTCGACATCTTCGTCCAGGCATAGTACTGGCTGCCCTCACCCCACTTGACCTCGGTGGTGGTCAGGCATACGGTGCCGAGCACCGTGCCCTTGTTGGGCTGCACGCCTACGGCTGCGCCGAGGTCCAGGTTGTAGCCGTCAGACGTGGTGCTGCCGCCGGTGCCCTGGGTGTCGGGCGCGAGGTTCGACAGGCGGAAGTAGCCGTTGCTCAGTCCGCCCCATCCCCAGTTGATGTGGAAGAAGTCCTCCTCGTCGTAGCCGTCGCAGACGAAGGCATGGCCGCCGCCCGTCGACTGGCCGCCCATGAGTACGGGACGCTGGCTGGCCAGCTCGTTGTAGAGCAGTGCCACCCAGTCGGTATAGCCGAAGCCGCTGCGCTTGACATACTTGGCTCCGGCGTCGTAGTCGAAATAGTCAATCAGCGCCGTGACGGTCTTCTCGCTGGCAGCGCTCGACGCGTCGGCGCCATAGTTCATCTGGACCGCCACACCGCAGTAGTGCATCAGCTTGGCCACCTCGCTGGCGTCGTCGCCCGCCTTGTAGCTGTCGTGCATCTTGTTCCAGTCGAACGTTGTGGACGCCAGGCTGCCGACGGCCTTCGTGGCGGCTATCGGGTACTGGTGGTAGTTCATCACCTGGGCCAGCGCCGTGGCCACACAGCCGGTGACGGCACGCTGGCCGCCTACCGTAGGACACTGGTCGTTGTAGGGAGAACCCTGCTTCCACAGCGTGGTCAGCAGCGGGCTGATGCTGTTGCGCACGACCCTCTTGGGCGCTGCGGCCCTGGCGTTGGCCGTGGCCGGGAGCTGGCCTATCTCGTCGGCATAGCCCTGGAGGAACGCCTCCATGTTGTCGGGCGAGCCCAGCGGGTTGTAGAACCCCTCGTCGCTGTAGCCGAGGATGGCGGGGGCGCGGTCGTCGCGGCTGACGATGACGAAGCCCTCGGACTCGCCCACGTTAAACACATAGTAGGCACGCTCGGCAACCACCATGCGGACGCGGCTGTGGAAGACGCCACCGCGGGCGGAGGCATAACGGGCAGCCATGAACTGCTCGGCCGTCGACTGTGCTTTTTCTCTGCTCACCTGTGCGGCCATAGCCACAACGGTTGTCAGCAGAAAACTCAGCAAAAACGTCAATCTGTGTTTCATAATCCTATGATTTTAGTTAATAGTTTTCTGTCATCAGGTCACTTGTGACTGCAAAGATATGCAAAATAATCGAGAATCTGCAAGAAATCTAAGAAAAAATGTGTACCTTTGCGGCCAAATCATAAAAAAGGGGCAATCCCCAATAGTCAAATAGTAAATAGTCAAAGTAAATAGACATGATGACAGCAAAAGAGATTCGCGACTCGTTCAAGCAGTTCTTCGAGTCGAAACAGCACGCCATCGTCCCCTCGGCACCGATGGTCATCAAGGACGACCCCACGCTGATGTTCACCAATGCCGGCATGAACCAGTGGAAGGATATTATCTTAGGTACGCGCGACCCCGAGCCGCGCCGTCGTGCCGACACCCAGAAGTGCCTGCGCGTCAGCGGTAAGCACAACGACCTCGAAGAGGTGGGCCACGACACCTACCACCACACCATGTTCGAGATGCTCGGCAACTGGTCGTTCGGCGACTACTTCAAGGAGGGCGCCATCGACATGGCCTGGGAGTATCTGGTCGACGTGCTGAAGCTGAATCCCGAAGACCTCTACGTCACCGTCTTCGAGGGCGACCCGAAGGAGGGACTGGAGCGCGACGACGAGGCTGCCGGCTACTGGCTGAAGCATGTGCCCGCCGACCATATCATCAACGGCAACAAGCACGACAACTTCTGGGAGATGGGCGACACAGGTCCCTGCGGTCCCTGCTCCGAGATTCACGTCGACAGCCGTCCCGAGGCCGAGAAGAAGAACGGCCGCCCCGGCCGCGAGCTGGTGAACCAGGACGACCCGCAGGTCATCGAGATCTGGAACCTCGTGTTCATGCAGTACAACCGCAAGGCCGACGGCTCGCTGGAAAAGCTGTCGATGAACGTCATCGACACCGGCATGGGCTTCGAGCGCCTTGTCCGCATGCTGCAGGGCAAGCACTCCAACTACGACACCGACATCTTCCAGCCGATTATCAAGAAGGAAGAGGAGATCACCGGTCTCTCCTATGAGACCTATGAGGCCCATAAGTCCCATGAGGCCAATGAGGCCAATGAGTCCCAAGAGGCCGTCAACGTCGCCATGCGCGTCTGCGCCGACCACCTGCGCGCCGTCTCGTTCTCGATTGCCGACGGTCAGCTGCCCTCTAACGCCAAGGCCGGCTACGTCATCCGCCGCATCCTGCGCCGTGCCGTCCGCTATGCCTACACGTTCCTCGGACAGAAGGAGGCCTTCCTCTACAAGCTGCTGCCCACCCTCGTCGAGGAGATGGGCGACGCCTTCCCCGAGCTGAAGGCCCAGCAGACGCTCATCGGTCGTGTCATCAAGGAGGAGGAAGACTCCTTCCTGCGCACCCTCGACAAGGGTATCTCGCTGCTGGACAAGGCCATGGAGGAACTCAAGGCTCAGGGCAAGAAGGAGCTGGACGGTGTACAGGCCTTCCGCCTGTTCGACACCTACGGCTTCCCCCTCGACCTCACGGAGCTCATCTGCCGCGAGAACGGTTTTACTGTTAACGAGGAGCAGTTCAACGTCGAGATGCAGAAGCAGAAGGAGCGCGCCCGCAATGCCGCCGCCGTCGAGAATGGGGATTGGGTACAACCCACCCCCGACCCCTCCCGCACGGGAGGGGAGTCTGGCCAGGCTCAAGCGCATGAACAATTAGATCACCCCTCCCGCACGGGAGGGGATGGGGGTGGGTCCCAGGTCTTTGTCGGCTACGACTACACCGAATACACCTGTCACATCCTGCGCTACCGCAAGGTCACCCAGAAGAAGAACGAGTTCTACGAGCTCGTGCTCGACTACACGCCGTTCTACGGCGAGATGGGCGGTCAGGTAGGCGACCAGGGCGTCCTCGTCAACGAGAACGAGACCGTCGAGATCATCGACTCGAAGCGCGAGAACAACCAGACCGTACACATCGTGAAGCAGCTGCCTAAGGATCCCTCGGCCGAGTTCATGGCCTGCGTCGACACCGACAAGCGCGACGCCAGCGCTGCCAACCACACCGCCACCCACCTGCTCGACTACGCACTGAAGCAGGTGCTCGGCGACCACGTAGAGCAGAAGGGTTCGTTCGTGAGCCCCGACACCCTGCGCTTCGACTTCTCACACTTCGAGAAGGTCAGCGACGAGCAGCTGCGCGAGGTGGAGCGTATGGTCAACGACATGATCCGTCAGGACATCCCCCTCGACGAGCACCGCGACGTGCCCTTCGACGAGGCCAAGAAGCTCGGCGCCATTGCCCTCTTCGGTGAGAAATATGGTGACAAAGTGCGCATCGTCCGCTTCGGTCCCTCGTGTGAGTTCTGCGGTGGTATCCACGCCAAGGCCACGGGTAAGATAGGCTTCTTCAAGATTATCTCCGAGAGCTCTGTCGCTGCCGGCATCCGCCGTATCGAGGCTAAGACAGGCCGCGAGTGCGAAGAGTTGCTCTACCAGTTAGAGGACACGCTGAAGGCAGTCAAGGCATTCTTCAACAACGCCAAGGACCTGCAGGGCGTCATTCGGAAATATGTTGACGAACACGACGCCATGAAGAAGGAGATTGAAGGTTTCCAGGCACAGGCTGTCGAGCGTGCTGCCAAGCAGCTTGTCGAGAAGGCTCGCGACATCAATGGCATCAAGGTCGTCAGCGCCGTGCTGCCCATGACCCCTGCCGCAGCCAAGGACCTTGCCTTCAAGGTGCGTGCTGCCGTCGAGGGCTCGCTGCTCTGCGTCCTCGGCACCCACGCCGACAAGAAGCCTCAGCTCTCCATCATGATGAGCGACGACATGGTGAGCGACCACGGTCTCAATGCCGGACAGATGGTACGCGAGGCTGCCAAGCTCATTCAGGGTGGTGGTGGCGGTCAGCCCCACTTCGCCCAGGCAGGCGGTAAGAATGTCGACGGACTGTCGGCAGCCGTCGACAAGGTCATTGAATTGGCAAAGTTGTAATTCTAATCGCAACGAAAATTAACCCATATCCGAAAAGAGCCGATAGTTGTCGGCTCTTTTCAGTTAATTATCCCTAAAAGGATAAAACCGGCGGGCCGTATCTCAAATATTATGAGTACTTTTGCGGTTTCCGAAAACTCTTAACTCTTTATGACAAGATATCATCTATTAGCCGCCATCTTAGCGGTCATGTCAATACCAGCATTTTCTCAGACCACCAGTCTGAAGAACAACCTGCTCTACGATGCCACGCTGACACCCAATATCGGCATCGAACAGAAGATTGACAGTCTGTCGACGGTCCAGCTGTTCTACGGTCTGAACCCTTGGCGGCTGAGCGACACGAAGCGTCTGCGCCACTGGTCGCTGATGCCCGAGTACCGTCGCTGGCTGAAAGAGCCTTTCCTGGGTCATTTCTTTGGCATCCATGCCTTGGGCGGCGAGTTCAACATTGCCGGCATAGGCCCCACGGCCAGCATCCGCGACTATCACTACGAAGGATGGTACGTCGGCGGCGGACTGACCTACGGCTACGCCTGGCGCTTGGCAGAGCACTGGAATCTGGAGGCCGCCATCGGCTTGGGCTATGTCCACTTAGCCTACGACAAATATGAGAACGAGGAGTGCGGCCTACTTTTAGACAGCCGCCACAAGAACTATGTCGGCCCGACGAAACTGGCCCTGAACATTGCCTATCTCATCGGCAAGAAGAAGCCTGTGGAGCTGCCGCCCCCACCCGTTGTCAAGGAAATCTACCAGCCCCATTACCAGCTGGCTTACGTGACGCCACAGGCCGAACAGGAGAAGACACGCCATCTCAGCGGTCGTGCCTTCCTCGACTTCGTGGTCGACAAGACCGACATCCGTCCCACCTATCGCGGCAATGCCGCCGAGCTGGCCAAGGTGCTGCAGACCATCGATGTGGTGCGCCGCGACACCTTCACCACCATCACCCACATCTCCATCCACGGCTACGCCTCGCCCGAGAGCCCTTACCAGCACAACGCCTATCTGGCCCAGGCCCGTGCCGAAGCCTTTGCCACCTACGTGCAGGGTCTCATCAGCTTGCCTAAGAACCTCTTCACCATCAAGTCGACCCCCGAGGACTGGGAGGGGCTCATCGCCCACCTCGACAGTCTAAAGAATCCTATAGGGTCCATGAGTCCTATGGGGCCCATGAGCTCCATGAGCCTTGAGGCGGTCAAGGCGATTGCCTCTTCCGACGACGACCCCGACGCCAAGGAGCGCCTGCTGAAGAAGCAGTACCCGCGCGAGTGGCGCTGGATGCTCGACAGCATCTTCCCCGCCCTGCGCCACTCCGACTATGAGGTACGCTACACCGTGCGCCCCTTCACCGTCGAGGAGGCCTCCCGCATCATCCGTGAGAAGCCTCAGCACCTGAGCCTCAACGAGATGTTCCTCGTGGCCAACACCTACGAGCCCGGCTCGCAGGACTATAACGACGTGTTCGAGATTGCCGTCCGCATGTATCCCGACGACGAGACCGCCAACCTCAACGCCGCCGTCATCGCCCTCAACAAGAACGACCTCACTGCTGCCAAGCGCTATCTGGAGAAGGCCGGCGGTAGTGCCGCGGCCCAGAACGCCCGTGCCGTCGTGGCCATCCGCGAGAACCGACTCGACGATGCCGACCGTCTGCTGCGTCAGCTCTCCCTGCCCGAGGCCGCCCATAACCTCCGCGAGCTGGAGCTCTACCGCCAGTCGATAGAATAGAACAAAAACATATACAATTCATTTATTATTAACCCTTTAAAACTTTACAATTATGAAGAAGCTATTTTTCTTAGGAGCACTCTTTGCAGCTGGACTCGGATTCACTGCGTGCTCGAGCGATGATGCTGTTGCTGACAACAGTAGTATCGAGAATGGAGGTGGCAATTATATCGCCATCAGCATCAACTTGCCGAACGTTCCGACAAGCATTACCCGTACAACAACCGACAATGGAGGTAATGTTGTCGACCTTAATGACGGACTGGCTACAGAGTATGAGGTTAAGAATGCTACGCTGATTATCTTTAATAATAGTGGTAATTTCGTAGAAGCACGAACCATCGACACCAAACCCTGGACTTCCAGCACGGACGACCATGTAACACGTGTCTCCACGAAGGTTGTACAGAAAGTTGGCGGCAGCGTTGCAGCAGGCTACCAGATGTTGATCATTCTGAACAACAATGGTTTGATCAATGTTCCTACAGGAACCACAGATTTACAGGTGATGAAGGATGGCGCACTGGCAGATTTTACTGGAAACTATAGTGATTTGTTCACAGAATCCAATAAGTATTTCGCGACCACCGCTGGCCTCGATTGCGGAGCGATGAATACCAATGGCTTCTATATGGCAAACGCGCCATTAGCAGACAAGCAGGGGTCAACAGCAACTAGCATTGCTGGCGCGGCCGTTCAGGTATTGGTTCCAATTACCGCCGTATATGAGACTGAGGCTGCCGCTGCTGCCGGCACAGCCGATCAAATCTATGTAGAGCGTGGCATGGCAAAGGTAACCATGGATAAGGCCATTACTACCCCTACATTGAGTAACTCGAAGATTGACGGTTCTACAGCTCTTGTCGGTGAGGTGACTGGCTGGACGATTGACAACACCAATCCAAGTTCTTTCTTGGTGCGTTCAACCGATGGTCACAGTTCTTTCCTTCCTCTGATTAGCAATAGCACAGCAACTGGTGCTGCAGTTTATCGTTACATTGGTAACACTGCTATTACTGAGGGGTCACCTGCAACTTACAAGTATCGCACTTACTTTGCTAAGAGTGCTAACTATGACAAAAGCACGGATCTGAACAGAGTAACTTCCTCTACTGTTTTCTCTCATGATTTTGGTGACACCAATCCTCAATACTGTTTTGAAAACACGTTCTCCGTTGCTAATCAGAACGTGAACAAGACCACACTCGTACAGGTTGCTATTCAGGCCAAAGCAGGCGGCGTAGCTGCCGACCTCTATACAGTCAACGGCAATAAGAGTTCTATCTACAATCTTGCTTCTCTTAAGACCCTCATTCAAAGCAAGGCGCTTGAGTATATCGAGGCTCAGACGGGATGGGTGACAGACGGAACCATCGCGTCCACGGAAATAAATGTAGGTGACTTCACTGTTAATGCAGACAACAAGGTGACTGCCATTGCACTGACTTGCGCCCCATCAGCCACAGTAAAAGCTGCAAATTTCTATAAGGACGGTACAGGAACAGACAAGACCCTACCCGATGCCGTTTATACGTATGTGCTTAGCGAAACGGGGGACATCCTCAAATATGTAGATGGCATTAGCTATTATAACATCCGTATCAAGCACTTCGGTGACCTGCTGACTCCTTGGAAGAACCTTGAGACCGCCCAGCCTGCAACAGGTAATATCTACCCCACCGCAAATGCTGACAACAACTACCTTGGCCGCTATGGCGTATTGCGTAACAACTGGTATAACCTGAAAGTTAATTCTATTAGGAGCCTTGGAGAGGCTACTCCTCACACAGCGACATGGACAGATACGCCTGACGATGAGCTGGATAACTACATTACCTTCCAGATTAATATCCTCAGTTGGGCTAAGCACGTAACTCAGGCTGCTGACCTCTAATCCTACAACCCTCTCATAATGGCGGGGGCAGATGTGCTCTGCCCCCACCAATAACAAACAACAGAAAGGTGTAACGACACACCTCGACGCGATCTTTGACTTGCTGGAACACTATATACTGTAGAAAAGGGAAAGTACCCCCACTTCCCGCACTTGTTGCTTAACTCACTGATTTTCAGTATGGGTTTTGGAACACCCGTTGCACTCCGCCCACACCGAAAGGTGCACTTGACACAGGCACACCCGAGAAGATTTTCGTCCCAAGCCCTGGGACAAATCTGGGGGGCCGCCGCAGAAGTCTGAGGGGCCGCCGCAGAAGTCTGGGGGGCCGCCGCAGGAATCTGAGGGGCCGCCGCAGGAATCTACGGGGCCGCCGCAGAATCCTAAATCCAGGTGCAGGATAAGTGCAGGCAGAAGTGCAATGAGCAATGCGACAAACAGTACTGACTAACAAGCAGTTAAGCAAGAAGTGCAAGAAGTGAGGGTCATTTCCCCATATAGTACATATTGTTCCAGCAACGTCAGAGTGAGCAGCAACGCGAGGATGTCATCACTTGGAGACAATGAAGAGACACAGGTCGAACTGCCTGAAACTACTGACAACGGCGCTGCTAGCACTGATCCTGCCGACAGCGTGCTACAACGATGTCGTCACCCCCGATGAGGTGGCGCAGGTAGACATTCTCTCGCGCTTCAACGCCAAGGGAGAGGCTTACCTGACGCTACAGATTCCTCTGGGCGGACAGGCGATGACGCGTACGGAGTTTGACGACGGAGACGAAGACGAGTGGAAGGACGACGATGGGAAGCTGAAGGATGTCTATATCCTCTTCTTTGCAGGCACCAGCGAATCGGACGCTACGTTCGCCAGTGCCTACAAAGTGACCTCACCGACACTCAGCATCTCTGCCTTAGAGCAGGTGACGGCGACTGTCACCATCACCATCAACGACGCCAACCTGAACACAGGCGACAAGCTGTTCCCCTTCGTGGTGGTCAACAACAACGAGTCGGCCATCACTACGACAACGTTCCCTGCCACCAGCGTCGCCTTCGCCAACGGTGGCTCGCCGGTGGTGCTCACCAGCTCGTCGACCTTCGCCGACCTGGCCAGCGTCACCATTGCCGACATCAAGGACGCCAGCGGCTACTTCCTGATGACCAATGCCACGCTGGCCGACGCTGGCTCGACCTCGGCCACGGTGTTCCACCTGCCCGAGATGAGCGCGAGCTACTTCTTCCCCACACAAGCGCAGTCGCAAGGCAACCCCGCCGCCCACATCAGCGTGGAGCGACTGGCCGCCAAAACCACCGTGACCAACAGCATCACGAGCCACTACATACTGGGCAACGAGTACGCCACCTTCGCCGCCGGCGACCTCAGCTTTGCCCTCGACAACTACAACACCAAGAGCTACGCCTACCGCCACCTCTCAGCGGTGAGCTACCAGCGCTTTGTGGAGACAGCGTCCATCGACGGCCACAGCCCGCTGGCCTACCGCACCTACTGGGGCGAGGACGTGAACTACAGCGGCAACAGCGGCTTGGCCTATACGTCCCATGCGACCTATCTGGCCTACAGCGCCGCACAAAAGGCCGCCTTCTGGCACGCCATGGGCAGCAATGCCTACTGCGCGGAGAACACCTTCAACGTCAGTAACATGAAGGACAACTGCACCACCTCCATACTGGTGCGCCTGCAGCTGAACGGCGGCGGCGACTTCTACACCACCAACGTCACGGGCAGCGACATCGTGTTCCAGCCGCCACGCAACGAGATATCAGAGGAGGGCACCAGCGCCTCGTCGTCGTTTAGCAGAAAGGCTGAAGATGCTGGGACTACTGGGGCCACTGAGGCTACTGGAACCTCTGGGAGAGCTGAGGTTCCTACCCGCTCTGTCGTGGTGACCTACGACGGCTCGGTCACTGCCACCATCGACGACTACCTGCGTACATGGCTCGTGGAGCAGTCGGCAGCTCTGCGCTCGTGGCTGCGTGACTATGCCGGCGACGACGCACGACACCTGCGCATCACCATGACCAACAACGCCACGACAGGACGCGCCACCGCCACCCTGAGCCAGACGGCACAGGCCAGCGGCACAGGCTACAACAAGTTTGAGACAGCCACCGACGCCTACACCGAGACTGGCGGACAGACGCTGAAGGCCTACCTGCAATCGCTGCTCAACGGTCTCACCTTATTATATTATAAGGACGGCTACTGCTACTACCGCGTCCTCGTGCGCCACTTCGACGACACCCAGACGCCGTGGGCCTCGGCCGCCACGATGGCCAATAACACGACGCTGTGGGCCTACGGCAACGGCGTGGACACTTACAACAACGACTACCTGGGTCGCTACGGCATGGTGCGCAACAACTGGTACGACATCAGTATCACCAGCGTCACCCACATCGGCTCACCCATCATCCCGCCGCTCACAACGGATGCCGACGACAAGGTGGAGCAACTGCTGAACGCCACACTCAGCATCAGTGGCTGGGAGGCACATGACCAGAATTTATGACGACAACGAATTAATAACAAGCAAAAGAATTGAATGAAGAGATATAGACTTTACATCATGGCTGGCTGGCTGATGGCATGGGTAATGACCCTTGCCGGATGCAGTGCCGATGCCTTGTCCGAGGAAACACCGGACAATGGCACGGTCGAAGCCTTGAGCAATGAAAGCTATATCAACCTCCGAATCGTGAACAACTCACAACCTCAAACCCGTACCACTGAAGCCGCCACGGCTGCGGAGAACGCCATCTACGACGGTATCCTCTGCATCTTTGAAGGAGCCAACGAGTCTACGGCTACCCTGAAGACCGCCGTCGTTATCGATCAGCTCATCAACAATCCTGGCAACTCTACGTCGATAAATATCACTCAACGTTTAGCCACAGGCACCCATCCATATACAGCAGGACAACATCTATACGTGCTGGCTCTGCTGAACACCACGTCAACGGGCTTCGCTCTCGACGGCACAACATTGAAGTTCAACGGAAACGACATTCCCGATGCTGATAGTAATGGAAGTATAACCCTCAGCGACGTACAGGCATTGACCATCAACTCCGTAGGCAGCACAGACAAGCATGTGGGATTCTTCATGACGAACAGCAATGGACTGGTGGAGGCGACTGCCCTCTTCGACACTGAGGAAGCAGCTCGCGACGGCAGTGCCGCCAGCGTTACGGTGAATGTGGAGCGTGCCGCGGCTCGCATACGTGTGACAAACGGGATCTCTACCACACTGAAAGCCATTAAGCTGGATGGCGATAACAACAGTCATCCCACTATTCACCGTATGTCGTGGGCACTGGCATCGGAGGCTTCTGGCAATTTCAGCCTCTACCAACAAAAATCGCACCAGAGTGGCGATGTCATCTACATCCCCGAAAACACCAGCACAGCGACCGACATCATTGTAGAACTGCAGCTAAAAGATGGTTCGTTCCTCTTAGACGACTGCTATAAGTTCTATTTCTCCGACTACCTCTACACCAGCGCTGAGCAATTTGTGAAGTTCCTTAAGGACGGCTGGGACAGTCAGGATTGGGGAGTCCTCAACAGCCACTCGGCTGAAGAAATCTATGGGCATATGAAGCTGGAGTTGGCTGACAACGGTGCCGTCACCGTCACATTCACCATGGACCAGTCAGGCTATAATGAACAAGAGAAAAGCAAACTGAATGAGTTAAAGACTTTCTTACAGAATAATACCATAGGCTTCAAACAAGGCAAGATGTACTATACCTTTACGCTAGCCGAGGTACTACGCAACAACGCCTATAACCTCAGTCTGGTAGAGGAAGGAGCCACTGACACACGTCAGGTAGCGGTGACATTCAAGTTCGATCAGGGCACCAGTGGCCAGACGGCCACATTCAGCAACGGCACTGCCAGCCTCTTCACGAGCAGTAGCGTGACAAAGGGCAGCAACCTGAACTACTACGGACGGGATACTGACTTCGAGCAGACCAAGTTCAACCCCACGACACAACATGACTCCCCCTATGACACCGACAACATCGACTTCCTGTTCGACCCAGTAGACGGCTGGACGTTTACGCCCTCACGGGTGTCGTTCAACACCACCCGCTTTGGTACCGACGGAGGAAAAATCGACATCTACTGGCTGAATCATGGTGGAGCCACGACCGAGTTAGCAACAGGCATCGTGCCTTATCGTAACAGCAAGACACCCAGCATACTCAGCTGGAGCGCCAATGTCACTGCCAGCAGCGTCGGCGACGGTGTGTGCGGCTTACGACTAAAGCTCTATGGTTTGAAGAATGACAAACAGGTGGGATTCTCCGACATTGTGATTCAGGGACAGCTCACTAAGACAGAGTCCATCGTTGACCCCAAGAAGAGTATCGGAGGTGTCGGAAGAGCCAAACCGTGAGAAGTGAGAGATGAGTAATGAGAGTTTACGACATATATATATGAAACGAATGAGAATACATATCACCCCAGGACTCTACGCAGTGACGTTATCACTGCTTCTGTCTGCCTGCTCCATGATGCAAGAAGACCGCAGCAACTGTATCGACTGCCACAACACGCTGCACATCATGCTGCGCTACGACTACAACACACAGCGGGCCAACATGTTCAGCGACCATGTGGAGGAGGCCACCGTCTACGTGGTAGACCCGACGACCAGCGCCATCGTTGACATGCAAACTGCCTGCAACAACGACAGCACCCAGCCGCTGCGCTCGCCATCGTTCGCCTTCAACTTCGAGGGTCTGGCTCCCGGCAACTACCGCCTCTACGCCACCGGCCGCTCCAAGGCCGATGCAGCCATCAGCACCGTGACGCCACAGATAGCCGAAGCCATCAGCAAACTGCAGTTCACCGTGCCTGCCGATGCAGCGGGCAACGTGGCCACCCAGCGTCTTGACACGCTATGGAACACGCTGAAACCCATCGACATCACCGTGCCGGAGGACGAGCCCACCGAGGCAACCATCCCCCTGATGCGCCTGACCAACGACCTGAACGTCGTGGTGTTCCGTCGCGACGGGTCGCTTGATAACGGCCATGAGCACTACGACGTCAGCGTCACCGACGAGACCCAGACGCTGGGCTACGACAACGAGCCCTCCGCCACCACCCCACTCGTCTACCGTCCCTTCGCAGCCTGGACCACAGAGACCACTGTCGACGACGGCACCCTCGCCGAGCGCAACGCCCACTACGACCTGTCGCTCTTCCGCCTGCTGGTACACGCCGACGATGCACAGCACAACCCGCGCCTCATCATCCGTAACCGCGAGACCAGCCACGAGATAGTGAACATCGACCTCTGCTACTACCTGGCCTTGGCACGCAACGCCTACGAGACACAGCACTACGGCACGCAGGAATATCTGGATCGCGAGTACGACTACCGCCTCGACTTCGGCTTCGAAGGTAGCGGCAGCAGCGAGACCTGGAAATACATGACCATCCGAATCAACGTCCTCTCATGGGCGATAAGGATACAGAACGAAGAACTCTAAATTACGAATGCAACGCCACACTCTGTACCTTTAGGTCAGAGAATTAAACGAATTGAACGAATTAGATGCTTAAAACGAAGATACTACAACGGCTATTGTTTCTCCTGCTGATGATGACGGCAGGGGCCAGCGGGGCGTGGGCACAGATGTTTTATAACCAGAACTACGAATCGGCTACCGATGCGTCGTCGTGGTCCAGTCCCAATGCCTCAGGTTATTTAAGCCTGGCTACTGACGGTGGTACTGGGTACGGCAATTATATAAAGGCTGCCATTACCAGCAACGAAAATGGCCGTTCTTTTTATACTACGTTTTATTCAACCTCCCCATATGGAGACATTACAGACTATGCTGTAGAATTCGATTTCCGCATAGTGAAAACAGGTACAGATGGTAGCACTACCCAATGCTCGCAGATTGCAGTTTTGGCAGATGGTGTAGCCCCGCCTTCTAACTCTACTACTAATGCGGGCTACCTGTTTAGTCTACAAAACAACAGTGGCACAAGCAATACCTATTATATCAACGGAACATCAAACTATATAACGATAACTACCGGCAGCAGTGCCCCATGGTATCATGTGCGTCTGTATATTAATGGCAGTACAAACACCGTGGGGTATGACATCAATGGCACTACAGGCAGCTATACCATTCCCTCTGGCACAAGCTACAAGGCCAAACACCTGTTTTATCAAGCGGCACGCTATCAAAATGAGGCTCATTTCGACAACATCAAGGTCTATCACGTAGGCTGGAGTGCTTCTACATTTACGGCAGACCTGACAACGGCAGACTACCAGAACAAGCTATCTGACATGCCAAGGCTCTACGATGCTTCTGGAGCCGACATAACAGGTTCTGCCACGTTCACTTGGCCGGCCATGGTAGGAGCTGGATGGGGTAATTCCTATCCGCTACGCCTACAGGCGACGGGCAGCGGTACGGTGACGGCTTCCGCCGGCGGCAACACCTACAGTTACACTCTAAACGTGACAGGCACTAACGTCACCGGCTCCTACGATGCTTCGACCAACAAATACACATTCAATACCGTCGGTATCATCACACAACGCACCTTTACTGATGTGCAGGGCATCACCATGACCATTAACGGCGGTCCGACGGCTATGGTAGTGAATGCAGAGGGCACCACGGCACTGAAAGTGATTGACGAGGGTGGTTACTCGCAGCCCAACCTCACAGTGAGCCCCGTCATTCCATACGAGGGCAACCGTGGCGGCACATTCTATAAATTCAACACCACTACCGGCGGTATTCTCTACATAGAAGGAAACTGCTGGGGAGCATCGCTTTACAAAAGCGACGGCACAGCGGTGATGACTGGCTTCTGGTCGACTAAAACCTTTCATTTGGACGAAGGAACCTATTATCTCTATAACCCCAACGACGTGCCACTGCTGCACTCTTACCGTTTCGTTTCCGATGACAAGACCAGCCTGAAGTTCAAGAATCCCAGCTCTACCATTTCCGTCGATCTGAGCGAGGGCAGCTATACTAACGAGGCCGTATCGGGCCTGGGGCTGCCCATCACCTACTCCATATTGGCTGGCGGCAGCTATGCCACCATCAATTCTGCAACGGGTAAGGTGACGTTCAAGAAGAGCGAGCTGCTTAATCAGACCTTCCCACTCACCATCACTGTGATGGCACATACCGATGCATGGAGCACCTACCCCGAGGCAACGGCCACCTACAACCTGCAATTGACGAAGACATCTTGGATATTCAACGACAACGATATGTGGGCAACTACCGGCAGCGACCTTAATACCATTTGGGGAGGCCGTACCAACTACACCCACAACTATACCGACGGCACCTATCACTATCAGCTCACAAGGCGATTAACCAACGAAGCCCTGACCAGAGACGGCACCAACGAACTGCCTGAGACGAAAGGACTGCGGTTCACCACCAACAATGCTACGAACCGACTGGAAATAGCTCCCCATGGCGAGTCGCCGAACTATCTGACGGTACTCAACACCACCATCCACGTATTGGATGTGAAAGCAGGACAGACAGTGACCGTTGACTGGTATGCCACCCGTAGCTCGGCCAAGCTCACCATGACCGATGCTGCAGACGTCAGCACCGGCGAGCTGGGGCAAGGCATCAGCTCGCTGACTGCCACTGCCAATGGCACGATGCTGTTGAATTTCAATTCCACGGCAGCATACATACGTTCCATCAAAATCTCCTCACCTATTAGGGCTATAGGAACGCTAACATACGCCAAGACCATCATGAACCCTGGCGAGACGGAAACTCGAACGGGCTATACCATAGTCAATGAAGAGACGGGCGCGGATATCAAGGATGCCTATCATGGTCCTGGAAACTTCAAGAGCAGCAATACTGAAGTAGCCACTGTCGATGCCAGCGGCAACGTCACTGCCTGGAGAGAAGGTGTTGTCTTTATCACCGCTACGGCGGCACCCAAGAACAGTTCCACCCATCAAACTGCCACACTAACAACGATGATAGAAGTCACTCATGCCAGCGCACTTAACTCTGCACAGACACGAACACGCACCATCAACGTGGAGAAACTGCTCTACGAAGTGGGCGAGTATGGAAAGAGTGCCAATGACGGCCTTGACCGTACGATTCCTGGATTTACACTGACTTTCGAGGGCGGTCAGGGTGTGAAATGCAACAATGAGGAAAAACTGACACTGAGAAACTACAGCGGTTCGCAGGGTGTCATGCACCTCAGCACTCGTATGGCACCAGGGAAATTTGCAGGAATAGGAAAGGTGAGAATGACGGTTACAAACCTCTCAGGCAATCCGAAGGTGAGCTTCAATCAGGGTGGAAGCATAGTTACACAGGATGTCACCAATGGTGTGTTGGAACTTGATGGCATCTATGGCGAAGCTGTACACATTACGGCCATCCAAGGCTCGTTTGACATCAGTGACATCAAAGTATATTATGGGGGTGATGCTACTTATATAGACAACTGTCTCGACGAAACGAAGGTGGCTCCGAACTTCAGCTTTGCAACACAGCACTATATGCGTGTTCCGGGCGATGGTAGGGCTTTCCAAAACGACATGCCTACATCATCCGACCCAATGAATTTCCGCGCCAGCGAGTTCACCTATACATCGAGCAACACCGGCATTGCCTCCATCGGCCGTGACGGCACGGGAGGACACCTCATCAGTTCCGGCGAGGCCACCATCACAGCTACGTTTGACGAGACCGACTATTTCGCACAGTCAACAGCTACCTACACGGTAAGCAACACGCTACTGCCTGGTGAGAGCTACGACGGACTGGCAATGACCACAGGACAGTTCATCCACGTCACGGCACAGGCTTCAGCCGACAACACCACACTGACGATGGAGAACGCAGCAACGAACCTAACCTACGGCACTACCCGCGAACGCCGCAACTCATACGTCAACAGTGCGACCAGTGTCAACCTGAAGAACCAGACGTCGGAGAGTATCACCGTCTATTCTGTCGACATCATCACCTCTAACGTCAAAGCGTGGCTATACTATGAGGGACAGGAGGAGAATTTCTCAGCACAGGTACAGTTCACTGGCTTCCCCACAGGGCCGATAGCCGGCTTCAAGGTAGTAGATTTCGGCGATATCAACAATCCTATTGACATTACGGATGCCTATAGTTACAAGGTTGGCAGTACGTTCGCCATTGAAGCAAAGCCTGACTATGCCCTATTGGATAATCCTGGCGGAACACTTCCGGGAGGCACAACATGGTATTCTGGAACTGGCGATGCCTACGCCGTTTCACCTGGCACCTCGGAAATACGACGAATGCTGACAAAGACTGGCAGTGCCGACGGCTATCCCGATGATGACCTTAAAGCTATATCTACAGTCACCGTCATGCAGTTTGATGCCGACCACCCCGTGGTATGGAACTTCCAGAATCAAGTGGACAACACTGGCGTTTCAGGCGAGATGGGCGCACAGTGGTCATATACTAATCCTGGCACTGGCCGTGACAAGTACTACCAGACCTACTTCGACAGCTATATGCCCATCCTGAAGAACGGCGAGGTGGCGAAGGACAACAATGTGGGTGTACTTGTCAATGGTGATATGCGCTACTACGGCGGCACGCCCGGCCTGCGTCTGAACCTGACAAAAGCCAATGCCCACATCAAGTTCCCCGTAAAGGAGAACATGGAGGTGGTCATCACGCTGGCTACATCGGCAGCCGACGTGACCAACATTGTGCATAACGTCAAGAGTGTAAAGCCGCCATACAATACCACTAACACCCTATATGTGGAGCGCGAAGGTGTGAACAGCCCCATCAACGGCTATTTCCTGGCTGCCTCCGATGGTGCGGTAACCCTTGATGCCACCGACAAGGTGGGTGTCTACATCAAGAGCATCACCCTACAAGTGCCTCAGCTGCACTTCGAAGAAGAGATAGTAACGGAATTGACTGGCAGCGGCTCGCGTACAGTAAACTATAAGCCCTATAACGCCATTGAAGGACATGAGCTGAATTACTGGGTGAAGGACAATTGGAACCACTATCTAGACGATACCAACGCCCCAACAGGCTATGTTGCCACCATCAGCGATGGACAGCGACACTCCGGTGATGTCACCCTGACCAGCAACGAGGGCTGGGTGACCATCTATGTTGAGGATCCGTCGGCAACGGGTGTGCAGCCTAAGAAGGGTGAATACAAACTCTATGCGGTGAATTTCCATTTCGACCCGACAACAGACGCTATTACCCTCGATGCCAATGGTGAGGCCGTATTCGACCGCCGCCCCGTTGGCTACGACAAAGTGAAGACACCCATCGACTACACCATGACCTTGGGTGCGGGCAATCCAAGAGGACGTATCATCCAATACACCAACGAGAGCCCGGCACTGACCACCTACAGGATGACAGCATATAGCACTGGCACCATCACGGTGACAGCCACTTCGGGCAATGCCACCACGTCATGTGTCGTCACTGTGAATGGACAGTCATTTGGTTACGTGGCTCCTGTGATGAGCGAGAGTGAACTGGCAGCCGCTGGCAATACCTTCACCAATCCCTGGCCATCGGGGTGGAGCGGCTCCGACAGCTACACCTTCGACGTTAGCAAGTGCGCCTACGGCGATAACGTGACGTGCAACACCCCCACTGCTACCGCCGACGGTCTGCAACTGACCAATCTGAGCGGCCACGGAGCCATCCGCGTCATTGCTAACAATACGACCAGAGGACAGACGGCGCGTTTCGTACTGACACTGTCATACCCAGCCTCGTCGCGTAAGAAGTGGTCGTTCTTCCGCTTCAAAGACCACAACAGTCTATGGGGACTGGAGATTGGCGAGATAGACACCTATAACGACTACAACAACAAGAAGAACAACGTGTCAAAGACCGTCAACGGCTACAACGGTGCCTGGGGCACTGACGCATGGACTACCACCAGCACCTGGTCACAGATTTTCCGTAAGGGTGCCGAACTGCCACGCTGGGGTGCTGACCGTTCCATGAAGGGCGACAACGCTTTCTACGTACAAGAGACGGCAGGCTTGCAGATAGAGACGGGCAACCAGGGATTCTACGTTGACCAGCCTGCCCGTGACCCCAGCAACAAATATGCCTACAACCACATAGGCATCCACAACAACGCGTCCATCACCATACCCAAGTTGAAGGAGGGCGACTTTGTAAGCCTGAACCTGAGCCGTGTGATTCCAAACAACGGTGCCATCCTGATAGGCCACAACGTCAGCGACCTGCGTGGAAAACCTGTGACGGAGCAGTTCACCATCACCCGTTCGCAGACGGAATGGGAAGCACTCAACAGCGACGGTTCGCGCTTCATCCCCGGCTACTATACCTTCATTGCCCATGACATGCGTGCCAACGACAACCCGGACAAGATAGCCCATCCGAATGAATTCGACGTCACCTTCGAGTTAGTGGACGAGGGCTACTTAGACGTGCTGAGCATAGAGATATACGACGGCGGTATCTACAAGCACACCATGACTGAGATTAAACTGAAAGACCAAGAGACGATGGCGCCCAATTTGCTGCTAAAGGATGAGGATGAAGAGCTGGATATTTTGCTCAGCTACTGTCACCCTCTTTGGTCTACGTCAACAGGTCCCTGCGAGTATGTGTTCAAGGGCGAACAGCCAGATGTTATAGAAGACTACAGCGAAGCTAACAAGACGGAGTGCCGCTACTGGGTGAATAGCGCCCTGACACAGAGGCTGAAAGACGGAAGGAAGAACCTGACCATGACGCTTGAACACGTGAAATGGTTCTCTGAGGGCGGCGTGGAGTATGAGGACGGTCTGCTCACCGTGGGCAATGGCTACGGCAAGGTGGTGCTACGCATGAACAACTACACCGTGGAGGGCCGTTACCTTATCGGCTACACGCCAGACTACACGCTGAATGTGGGCGTGAAGCCGCATCAGGACTACCCCCATACCTGGAACTTTACAAGTATATCGAGCGGTGAGGTAGAGGGACTGGCCGACAACGTCTACAACAACATCAAGAGCGATCATCCGAACTGGATTAAGATTGCCAATGCAGCCGATGTCTACCAGATGAACACTGACTCGAAAGGTGCCTCGCTCTACGTGCCAGGCAGTGAGCTACTGAGTACCGACCGCATACTGGGTGCAAGGGGCGAAAACCGCATCGGCGGCCGAGGCTTCGACGAACTGAACGGACTGGGGGTGAGCGGCAAGATACTGTTTTCCATCAACACTACGCCAAGTGCCACCCGACAGAAGGTCAAGAGTCCTAAGCACGCTGCCGGCGACGCGAACGACCTGCTGACATACAGCGTCACGAGTACGAGTACTGCCGTCGGCTCAGACATTAGTGCAGGAAATGGATATATCTATTTCGGCGCAAACAACTTTGAAAGCTGCACCACCGACAAGTCTGCAACAGGCTATACCTACAAGTGTAATGCGGGCAGTTATGTCTTGCTGAAACCACAGCGTGCCTTTGCGGCCGGTGATGTCATACAGCTGAAGGCATGGTCGGACAACGAGAACGGTGGACTGGCCTTCTGGACAAACCTGACCAATGCCGTTGGTGCCACCAACATTGTTTCGCTGTCGCTGACAAAGACCAATGAGGAGGATGTGTTGGAGTATACCGTCACCGTGGGCGATGGCATTGAGGGCTTAAACCAGATCTACGTCTACAACAACGGTCTGACCAGTTACTTAAACAGCGTGACCATCACCAAGAGCACCGTGCCCACAGGCATGACTCACAATCTCTTCACAGCATCGGCCACAACACTGACCATCCCTGACCTGAACGCTCTGGATGAGCATGGCGTGCGCAAACAAGACTGGATATACATCAGCGCCGACACTGAGCCCACAGCCATCACCAACGCTACCAAGGTCTATGAGAATGGCGACAACGACGGTCCCGATGCACGAACAGGCATCTATAAATATAAGGTGACAAGTCCTGGCAACGCCGACGTCACCTTTGCCGAGGGTACGAACATCTATGAGATTGGCGTCACCCATATTCTGAAGGACATACATGAGGTGGGCGGCGTAGGCTGGGCCACCGAAAGTCGCCGACACTCTATCGACCACACGCTGACGGGCTATTTCACCGTGAACGATGCCAACGCCCATACTGTCAGCTACGACAGCTATGACCTGAAGACGGCTACCGTCGCACTGCAGCGCGTCGCCGAGAATATGGGCGTACCCGCAAAGGCCGGTGTAGTACTGAAAGTCGACGACGCGTCGAACCTCGGCAAAGCCAACCTCAACACCACGAACAGCCTGCGCCGCGTTCCCCTATTCTATCCGGCTGTCAGCACATCGGTCATTCCTTACAACGACATGAAGTTCAAAGCCGATGGAAACATGATGATGGCCAACCTCGAAGCGCGTATGCTGACCAAGGAGGCCGACAATGGATTATTAGACGACAACGAAGATGCCGTTGATGACACGGGCGATAACAATGGCAGCTATAACCGCTTTATGCTGACCAACGTACATTGGAAGTACGTGGTGTATGGCAACACAACAGTGGAGAATAAGACATGGGAGACCATCGACAATGCTGATGCTGCAGGATTCCACCGTCTGCATATCTGGAAGACCAGCGATCCTGGTGTCAGCTACGACCAGGCACGCTGCGACGAGCTGAACACCATGGCGGCAAACACAGCCTATCTGCTCGTCCCCACCGCCCAACTCCCTGTTGCCCTGTGGAACACGTTCCCGGCATCATCGAGCCGCCGCAATAGCTTGGGTATCCGCGAGATTGACTTCACCGACCCGACAGCAATCCCAGAGGTGCCCGCCGTTTCTCCAGCGGGTTCAGAAACCTCAGAAGCCCCAGTCCTCTACCACTCGCTCGACGGCCGTCGCGTCAACACGCCCAAGAAGGGTCTCTACATCAAGAACGGACGCAAGGTCGTGATTAAGTGAGCAACGAACCGAGCTTGCTTGAGTTCGTTCGAACGTGAACGAGCTCGAGCTGAAAGCTCAAGGTCATCGTGAGACAACCGCCGGGGCTCCGTCGGACATAGTCACCGTTCCCGCTGCATCAGCGCCGGGCAAGTTTGCGTTGCTGCCATATCTCCACCGAGTTCACGATGTTCTGCCACAGGATGTAGCAGCCGGGACCGACAGAAGAGAGGGGGTTGAGATAGGCTGAGGAGAGCCAGATGGCAAAGGCGGTATTCTTCTGCCCCAGCGCCTGACCGGCCTCCTGCGTGTGTCCGAAGTAATGGCCTATGTAGCGGCCGACGGCAAACTGGACGATACAGACAATCAGACCCAGCAGGGCGATGGCCGAGAGCAGCCACACGGAGACCTGGGCATGGACGATGTTCTTCACCGTGGTGCCAGTGACAATCATCAGCGAACAGGCCCACAGGTAGTATGAGAGGTCGCGCACGCTGACGATGCGGCGGTGCAAGGGCTTCACATAGTGCTTCACGACGTAGGCCAGCGCCATCGGCATGACCAGCACCAGGAACACCTCGTGCAGTATCTTCGTGAACGCCGCCATGAACGTGATGTCGGCCCCCTTCTCGATGAGCGGGAAGCAGACGGGCGCCAGCAGCACCGTCAGGAAGTTCGACAGGAACGTGTAGGTCGTCATCTGCTCCAGCGAGCCGCCCAGCTTCTGCGTCACCACAGCCGCCGCCGTCGCGCAGGGCGAGATGCAGCACATCAGCAGCGCCTCCATCAGCACCTTCGCGCCGCCGTACCAGCCCGTGACTCGGGGGTACGAAGGTGCGGGGGTACGGGGGTACGAGGATAGTGTGTCGCACTTCGAAAGCCCCTCACCATACACCAGTATAGCCATAATCACCCCGACGAACAGCACTTGAAACAGCACCACCCATCCATGCCACGCCACGGGACGCAGCTGGCGGAAGTCGACCTTGCAGAAAGTGACAAATAGGACAAGAAACATGAATAGCGGCAGAATAGCAGCGAAAAACGGTCCAAGCGCCGTCGCCGCCTCGTCAAGCTGAGGCGTGAAGGCAAACACCAGATACAACACCGCCCCCGCGCCCATGGCCACGGGCAGCGTCCAGTCCTTGATAAACCGTATGACGTCCATTCTTACTTCAGTTCTTCTCAATGCTATTCACGAAGCCACGGGCTTCCTTTGTCTTTACGACGCCGCAAAAGTACGACAAAGAATCGAGACCTCCAAAAAATAGCGCCGTTAATTTTGCATTTCAACCGCTTATTAGTATCTTTGCAAACTGAAGAACGAATAAAGTACACACACAAGCATGGAGAAAAGTGGATTCTTAGACAGGCAGTACGTTCAACGTGCTGCGCATACTCGACGACGTCAAGACGGCTGACCTCTACTCCATCAACTGGAGTGGCGGCGACAAGCGTTTTGAACTACGCTATCAGCCGACGCTGCTCTTTGCCCTACTGAACTGCGACAGGCTGGTAGACAGCAAGATGCAGCCCGTCACGGTGAGCCACGAGCAGGCGGAGATTGTGCTGTGTATGGAGGAAGAAACCGGAGACGGGAAGGGAGCCATCATCTCGCCCACCTTGAAGGCCCGCACGGAGGGGCAGCCGCTGCAGCGGTTCCAGTTGCTGAGCGACGGCAACATCGCCTCGCCCAAAATTCCGCTGCTCATTGAGCAGGTCGAGGAACTGGTGGCCGGCGGACATAAGGTGGTCATCTTCTTCAACTTCATCGCCGGCATCGAGCTCGTCGGCGAACGGCTGACGGAGATGGGCATCGACTATACCACCATGACTGGCTCCACCCACGACCGCCGGGCCGTAGTAGAGCGATTCCAGAACGACCCAGGCTGCCGCGCACTACTCATGACGCTGAAGACGGGCGGCGTGGGACTGAACCTGACGGTGGCCGACACCGTCTACATTGTGGAACCCTGGTATCACGCTTCACCAAGAACGACCTCTACAAACAGGGACTGATGTTTCACCCCATGTTGAAGAACAGGCTGCTGTATTTGCAGAAAGCCAACGGCAAACGCGTGCCGGCCAACGACGTGTTGCCGCTGTTCTCGATGAACAGCTACAAGGAGCCGATGGCACGCGCATTGGCCTATATCCTCGCTGACATACGCAACCTACAGCCTTACGTCAACACGCTAAGCGAGGAGATGCGCGACCTTTGGCGACACATGCTGATCAACATCTATTGCTCCGAAGAGGAAGCCAATCAGATTCTCAAAACTACAGACACACTCTTCAACCAACCTCACTTTTCCTACTACTACGAAGAAGTGGGCTGGAAACGGCGAGGCTTCGACTTCTTCGACCTCAAACGCAGCCTGTCGGCCGAAAAAGAACGGTGGGGCTACCGGGCAGAGAGATACTTCATTCACATCAAGAGCAATGTGCAAGGACTGTTCTACCCCATCTTCCATCCAGAGACATTCGGCGATCCAACGGTCTATGAACTGCCTGATGAACTGCTGCATTTCAACATGGAGGAGGAGTGCGTCACGAAGTTCAGCCTGTTCTCCAGCCTGATACAGACAGGCAAGCTGAACATGACGGCCAAAGGCGTATCACAGGCCGACATAAAACGGACAGCCAAGCAACTGGGAATGACGGAATTCTTCAAGGCGCAAAGCGGCAAAGCCGACTCCTTCGACGGGCCGCCCACCCTGCAGTCGGCCATCCACGCAAACTTCTACATCTCGTCGCTGACACTCACCTACTACTATATCAACAAGAAAAACAAGACCAGCAACGACTATCCCGCCACCCTTCGAATGATGATGGACAACATCAGAACCCTGCGTTACTACCTGCCATCGGTACTGTTGCCACACATCAAGGGACTGCGCAAGACGATGATCGACTTCAACCATACGCCAGAGCCGAATTCATACGCCTGACACCGTTAGGACGCTACGTGCTCGGCATCGACGACGACTACGAGGCACCACAGCAAGAGGACATTGCCTATTTCGAACTTGACCCCGACCGGCTCATCATACGCTCCCTGGCCGACCCCAACCCTTACGCGCAGCTGCTGCTCGACACCTCGGTGGCCATCTCGCGCAACCGCTTCGAGACCTCAGCAGAGAGCTTCTTAGCCAACTGTTACACACAACACGACGTGGAGGAGAAAATCGGCATCTTCAAGCAATTCGTCAGCCACGAGCTGCCGCCGCTCTGGAAGCGCTTCTTCGACTCCCTACTGCTCCATTGCAACCCCTTGCGGGCCGACCACACAAACTTCCAGAAATACCGCATCGACCCCAACAACACCGAGCTAATACAACTCCTGACTACCGATGCAAAGCTGCGCCAGATGGTGACACGCGCCGAGGGCTACCTCCTGTTAGTGAAGAAGGACGACCTCAAGAAGTTCACCGACGAGCTGAAGAAGCACGGATACCTGCTGTGACCGACTACCACAGAAAATCTTCGACGTAGCCGAGGAAGGTGGGTTCGTGTTGCCAGCCGACGGAGATGAGGGTGTCGCGGAGGGTCTGCTCGATGTCGGGTGTGAGGGGGCGCGTGCCGTTATGATATTGGTAGTAGCGCTTGCGCGACCACAGGCTGATGAGGCGGTTCTTAACGGCACGCTCCACAAGGCGGGGCATGTCGTGGTAGAGTGGCTTGAGACCATAGGGAAGACGGCGCAGCTGGTCGTCGCGGTACTCAGGACAGTCGTCACGTTGCACGGCAGGATTGCAGAGGTTGATGCTGCTGACGAGCCGGCGGTCTGGGGCGACATAGCGGCTCAGGAAGCTGCGCAGACAATGGTCACGACGTGGACAGGCGACGCTGTAGCAGACGACGTAGGTAGTAGCTTTCTCGCGGAAACGTTCTTCAATCTCTTCTTCTTTCATGTTTTCTCTTCTTCGTTTATGTTGACACCCATATCGGGTGCAAAGATAATAATAATGTGCCATACTTGCAAAGATTTCAGTGAGAAAATATAGATAATGCATACATTCCTACATTTGATAGCTATATGACTGATTTAATGTAGGTTATAATATGTATAGATAAAGGGATGAAATAGAAGCTATACATAAAGATATGATTATATGGCCTTATAATAGGATGAAATGAGCATAATCTATTGTTCTATAGGCTATTCTATCATCACCATGAGCACGCGAAAATTTTGTTTCCACTGATGAAACATAATGTTTCTCGATATGAAACAAATCTGTGGCGTGTGATAATGATGAAGAGAGGGGCGCAGACAGGAAGGAGGGCTGGGGGCTAATTTGCCTGAAATGAGATTAAAAATGTAGAGCTATCGATTAGTTTTGAGTATGAATACATCGAATAATCTACTCAATATTAGTGAATAAAACGAAAAATGTATAGATGTATAGAGAAATATAGAAATTTGAAGAGAAAAGATTTTGTGATTTCAAATGGTTTTTGTAACTTTGCAGCATGGACAAGATTACACTCATCAAACGCTACCGTAACACGGAGACACTCAAGCAGTTGGAAATAGCAGAAGCCGTCAGCCTCATTCAGCAGCAGACGTACGAAGAGCTGTGCCGCGAGGTGCGCGACGTCTGCTTAGTGGCAGAATTGCGGCAAAAGTTCGACGTCACGGACAGCATGCTGGAGCGCTACACGCGGGACCTGCCTCGGGTGTGCTTCGCCGTGGCGATGGAGAACAGGAACCATCGGCGCGTGGTGCGCAGCTACAACGGGCTGGTGCTGCTCGAGGTGAACAACCTGGCTGGCCACGAGGAGGCCGAGGCCGTACGCAAGGGGGCGGCGCAGATTCCACACACGCTGCTGGCCTTCATTGGTGCCAGCGGCAGGAGCGTGAAGATTGTCTGTCGCGGCGAGCTGTTTGAGGGCGGACTGCCTGGTGAGGAGAGCGTCAGGCTGTTCCACACGAACCTCTACGAGAAGGCACGCGTGGCCTACAACATGCAGCTGGGCGTGACAATAGAGAAGTTGGAGCCCATGCTGGACCGCTGCTGCTACATGAGCAGCGACGAGGGGCTGTTCTACAATCCGCAGGCGGTGCCGTTCTATGCCGATGCGACGTCATCGACGAAGGCCATCGCACCCGTACAGCTCTATGCCGACACGCAGGAGTCGCTACTGCCGGGCTACGACAACTACCACGCCATGATGCTCATCTACCAGTTCTGCCTGTCGAAGGCCTATGACGACGTGGAGGGCATCAGCGAGGAAGAGGGCCGCACGGAGCTGATGCTGACGCGGCTGGCGGGCTACTGCCAGGAGGCTGGTCTGCCGATGGCCATCGCCCAGCGCCAGGTGCTGTTCAGCCTCACGCTGGGCCGTCATCCCGACGTGGTGCGCAAGACGTTTGAGAACGCCTACCGTGAGGAGCACGAGCAGCAGTACCGCCGCCGCAAGAACATTGCGAAGCCGCTGAAGAACATGCCGGCCGAGACGCTGCTGATGATGAAGATCGACACATTCCTGAACGCCAACTACGAGCTGCGCAAGAACGTGATGCGCGGCGTGGCCGAATACAGGGAGCGCACAGGGCTGGGCTTCGACTTCAGCGACCTGACGGACGAGGCGCGCAACTCCATCACCATGAGGGCGTTGTCGCAGGGTGTGAAGTGCTGGGACAAGGACATACGCCGCTACGTGGACTCGAACGACATTGCCCAGTATGAGCCGATGACCGACTTCCTGGACCACCTGCCGAAGTGGGACGGCCAGGACCGCGTGGAGGCGCTGGCCCGGCGGGTGAAGACCGACTACGACGAGTGGCCACAGCTGTTCCACATCTGGATGCGCTCGATGGTAGCCCTCTGGCGAGGCAAGGGCCAGCTCACCGGCAACGCGCTCGTACCTATACTAATAGGTCGTCAGGGCTGCGGCAAGACCAGTTTCTGCCGTATCCTGCTGCCGCGTGAACAGCGCGAGTACTACAACGACCGCATCAACTTCAAGAACGAGAACGACCTGAACCTGGGCCTGACGTCGTTTGCGCTGATCAACCTCGACGAGTTCGACAAGATTACCCAGCGCCAGCAGGTGGTGCTGAAATACCTCGTCTCGACCAGCGACCTGAAGTACCGCCCACCCTACGGCAAGGCCTACTCCAGCCACCGCCGCTTCGCCTCGTTCATCGGCACGACGAACGAGAGCATGCCCCTGACTGACCCCAGCGGCAGCCGCCGCTTCATCTGCGTCACCGTCGAGGGCGACATCGACTTCCGCACGCCCATCGACTACGGCCAGCTCTACGCCCAGTTGGAGCACGAGGTGTCGGAACAGCGGCTGCGCTACCACCTGAAACGCGACGAGGAGCACGCCCTGATGGAGCACAACCTGCGCTTCCAGCGGCTGAGCCAGCTCGGCGAGCAGCTGCTGTCGCTCTACGAGAAGCCCGAGGGCACGTCGAAGACCAATCCCGATGGTGGCCGCTGGGTGACGCTGAAGGAGATTTCCGCCCGCTTGAAGCAGGTGTTCCGCGCCGCCTACCAGGAGGACGACGGCATCTACATCCGCATCGGCAACTTCCTCAGCCGTCCCGAGTACCGCTTCGAGAACGACCGCAAGCCCGCCGGCATGATCTACTGGGTGAAGGAGAGGTAAGCAGACATCACCACCGATATTACACTTTTTGTGTTACACATTTTGTGTAATCAATATTTTTTTGTATCTTTGCGGGCAGAATAGAGAATAAAGCGGATTTCGGTTATGGACAAATACATCAGATTCGACTGGGCTGCCAAGCGCATGCTACGCGACAAAGCGAACTTTGCCGTCCTCGAGGGACTCATGACTGTGCTCCTTGAGGAGAAAGTGACGATTATTGAGATCCTGGAGAGCGAAGGCAACCAGGAAGAGGCCGACGACAAGTTCAACCGCGTGGATATTAAGGCCAAGAACTCGAAGGACGAGATTATCCTCGTGGAAATTCAGCAGACGCGCGAACTCTATTACCTGCAGCGTATTCTCTATGGTGTGGCCAAGACCATTACAGAGCACATCCGACTTGGCAACAAGTACGACCAGGTGAAGAAGGTGTACTCCATCAGCATCGTCTATTTCGACCTGGGCAAGGGTTCCGACTACCTTTACCACGGCCAGACGCAGTTGGTTGGTGTACACACCCACGATCAGCTGATTATCAACACACGCGACAAGGACGCCATCCGTATGGTGGCTCCGACGGACATATTCCCTGAATACTATATCATCCGCGTTAATGAGTTCAACCAGGTGGCTACCACACCATTGGAAGAGTGGCTTGACTACCTGAAGGACGGCAATATCAAGGATGACACGACGGCTCCGGGACTGGCAGAGGCCAAGCAGCGGCTCCAATACCTCCAGATGAGTGCGGAGGAACGTGCCGCATACGACCGCCACATGGATAACATCATGGTTCAGAATGACATCCTTGAGACCAAGGTGCTCGAAGGCCTTGAGCGTGGTATTGAGCAGGGAATGGCAAAAGGCCTGGAGCGTGGTATTGAGCAGGGAATGGCAAAAGGCCTGGAGCGTGGTATTGAGCAGGGAATGGCAAAAGGTATTGAGCAGGGAATGGCAAAAGGTATTGAGCAGGGGAAGGCAGAGGTTGCCAGAAAGATGAAGGCTTCTGGACTGGCTATTGCCGACATTGCCAGTTTTACTGGCCTGACGGAAGAAACTGTCGCCTCACTATAATCTCAAATCACAAAACTAAGGTGTTATGCGGCAATAGATGTCAGAATGACACAGTAGTATCACTTTCCCCGCACGGACCTTCCTTGTAATACCAACAACAATGATGAAAACGAAACACGTACAGTACAAGACACACGGCACATGCTCACAACTGATTGACGTGACAGCCGACGAGAACAACGTCATCCAGCAGGTATTCTTCCTGGGCGGATGCAACGGTAACCTGCAGGGCATCAGCCAGTTGGTGCGCGGCCAGCAGATCGACGACGTCATCCGTCGCCTCGACGGCATCCGCTGCGGCACGAAGGGCACATCGTGCCCTGACCAGCTCTGCCGGGCATTGGAGCAACTGAAAACCGCACCAGTAGAGGAATAAAAAAAGGCGACATGAAAAATACGCATTCACGACCCCTACTACGAGAGTCGCACGTTCACTCCGGCACAGACGCAGGCCCAGATCGACGCAGCTAACGAGGCGGCTGCACGTGCCAGACTGCAACAGCAGAGCCAGACGGCCGACTTCTCCATCTGCACGATGGAGGAGCGCGAAGTACAGGGCTTCGGCGGACGTACGCGCCGCATGAACACCCTGGTGCCATTGATTTCGGCTCCTTCTGGGTCAACTATACCGAAGCTACCTATCGCAACATCCGTCTGACTTCAGCCGACGGCATGACGCTCTTCGAGGGTACGCCTGGCGACGTGAAGATTCCTGCTGTAGCCCAGCAATGGACGGCCTTTGGCGAGGGCGGCAAGTACCGTCTCGTTAAGGCTGCGAGTAAGCGAGAGCAGAGCCAAACAAGTTTGGGTTCTGCCGAGCGTGAGCAGGCTCGCCCTTTGGGCAAGGACGATGCCGTGAACATGCGCTATTCGCAGGAGATAACGGCAGGAAAGACGATGGCCGGTATCTTCCAAGGGCCACAGAACATCATCGATGGCGAGAAGTACGTCGGCTCGATATACGCTAAGGGCAAGGGCGAACTGATGGTAGGACTGCGGAATGCTGATGGCAAGTTCGTGGCCCTTGAGTCATTAGGCAAAGTTAACAGCAAAGACTGGAAGAAATACGAATTCACGCTCAAGCCGAAGGCTAACTGCGACGGCGACTTTGCCATTGCTGTGGTTGACGGAACGGTACAGGTCGATATGGCAACCATGACTACTCAGACTGACTTAGACTAGAAAAAGTTGTCACTTTAGGAGGCAAAAAGAAAGTGACAACTTTTTCTAGTCTAAGTCAAGGCGTATATGTAATGAATCAGTTTTTCACCATAGGTCACTCGAACCAGTCGCAGGAGGAATTTCTTGCGATGCTTCGTTGGCAAGGAGTCAATTGTGTGGTTGATGTTCGTAGTACTCTCAGTTTTCGCGTCCCTAATCTTACACATTCCCTAAATACACATGCTGTATGCCCTCCTCACGAGCTACGCGCTCGGCCGACTGGAGGGTATAGAGGGGTGTGGGCGGAAGGTGCTGCATTTTGTAGCGGGGAAAGAAGCGGCTGAAGTGGAGAGGGGCGCTGGCAAGGCCGTTGTCAACGAGCCAGCGACACATACGCCGAATCATCGACATGTCGTCGTTGACGTCAGGGATGATGAGGTTGGTGAGTTCCAACCACACGCCAGCTTGCTTCATGGCGAGGATGGTGTCGAGCACGGGCTGGAGACTGCCGCCGCTGACTCGACGGTAGATGTCGTCGCTGAACGACTTCAGGTCGACGTTGGCAGCATCGAGATAGGGCAAGAGGTCGGCAAGGGGTTCGAGACAGACATAGCCCGCCGTGACGAGAATGTTCCAGAGTCCTGCCTCATGGGCCAGACGGGCCGTGTCAGCGACATATTCCAGATAGGTGAGCGGCTCAGTATAGGTGTAGGCGATGCCTGGGCAGTGGTGCTGCTGACAGAGGGCAACAAGGGCAGTGGGGGTAAGGTCATAGTGGTCGACATCGGCGGGGCTGGCCTGCGAGATGTCGTGGTTCTGACAGTTTAGGCAGCGGAAGTTGCAGCCTGTGCAAGCCAGCGACAGGCAGTTGGTGCCTGGATGGAAGTGGTAGAGGGGTTTCTTCTCGACAGGATCGATGGCCAGAGCGCAAGGCTTGCCGTAAGCCTCGCTGACGAGCACGCCGCCACGGTTGCGGCGGCTGCGGCAAAGACCGGTCTTGCCGTCGGCTATGTGACAGTGGTGCGGACATAGCTGACACTCCACCGTCCCCCCAGCCAACTTCTGATAATACCTACACTCCATCAAAAGACGATTGCTTCGTAGACATAGAGCTCAGCGTCGCGCCAGCCGTCCCAACCGAGTCCGGCCTTGTCCTGCGAGCAGTGGGCAACAAACTCCTCCTTGGTCCAGTTCACCTCATCGGCCACCTGAGGCAGAAACGTGCCACTACGACGACCCTTGCGGATATAGATGCCATGACGACGGAGCTCAAACTCGTCGAGACTCTGGATGCGGCGCATAGGGGTGAGCACAGAGATCTCGATGTCGAGGTCGGCCAGTTCCTCACGCTTCAAGGGCATGAACCTTGGATCGTCGAAGGCGGCGGCACGAGCCATCTCAGCCACGATTTCGCAGAGCGGCACGTCTTCGCCAAAGTGGCCTATGCAGCCACGAAGACGCCCCTGGCGGTGGAGGGAGACGAAGGCACCACACTTGACATTGAACTTTGAACTTTGATCTTTGAACTTTGGACTTTGATCTTTGAACTTTGAACTTTGTACATTGAGCATTGAACGTTGCTGCGCGATAGGCTTGCCATCAAGGGAGTCCTTGATGCTCTGTAGGGCAATGGCCTTCAGCGTAGCCTTATCGTCGTCAGTCAAAGTGAAATCCGCGTCAGACGGTGTTTGTCCGCTGCCGTTTTGACTGTGGCGCAGGATGGCAAACGAGTGATAGCCCACCACACGGCTGCGATCGTGATTGTCGACATCGCCTGAGTTCTGATACATCAGGTGCTGCACGTTGTAACGGTTGTCGAGCATCAGCATGAGGGTGATGATGGCGAACTCGCCACAGGCACTCGTCGACAGGTTTCGCCTGCCACTACGGGCGTTGGCCTCGATGGCGGCAATGAACTGCTCGACATCGCCCGTCTCGATGGCCCTGCCCGTCAGGGCATCTGCCTCACAGGCATCATCGTACGAGGGATAGTGGGAGAAGTCGCTGCTAATAATAAAGAGGTGGTCGTCTGTGAAATAGGGTTTCAGCACCTGGGCCATGCGCTTCAGCTTGCGGTAGTCGTTGGTCGAGATGATAATAGGCACGATGGGCGGCACCTCCTGATTGGCTGAAAGCGATGGGTGGAGAGCGAAGAGACGCTGCAGGAACGGAAGCTGCACCTCCAGACAATGCTCGCGGTCGTGAGCCTCACTACGATAGAAGAACACGCTGTCGGCAGCCACCAGCTGCTGAGCCGTCTCACGGTCTACCGCCACATTGCCCAACGGCGTGGCGTAGTAATCGGCCTCATAGTTCACCGATGCGCCGTCGAGCCACTCATGGTGGCTGGGGCCAAGCAGGAAAATGCGCTTATACGGTTTCTGCGGCCTGAGCCGAGCGTAAGCCGAAGCGGCCACGCTGCCCGAGAAATAATAGCCGGCATGCGGCACGATGAGCGCCGCCACACGTCCGTCCTGGCTACCACTATGGTGGAGGTTCAGAAGACTGTCCACCTCGCGGCTGAGCCGCTGTGGATTGCCCTCATAGAAACGGTTGGCCTGCGTGGCTGGTCTCACTATGGGCTCACGCTCCTGCTGACTGTGCACGCCCGACTCCTGACTGCTTGAGACACAAGATTTCATCATCATGAGTGCCAATAATAACGTTAATACCATCATCACTTGTGAGGTTTCTGGCCACAAAGATACGGAAAAAAGGGAGAAAAGCAAAAAAGAATGGGAATTCTTTTGTTTTACCCGCGACTTTTTGTACCTTTGCGACAAAACTGAAGATATGTGAAAACGAAACACATACAGTATAAGACCCAAGACGAGTAATAACCTAAACAATAATAAGAGACTATGTTAGACAAAGAAAGAGGACTTTACATTGCCCACTGTGAGGAGGGGGCACTGAGTATCACGGGCAAGATGGCTAACCGCCACGGACTGATTGCAGGTGCTACGGGTACAGGTAAGACGGTGACGCTGCAGGTGATGGCCGAGACCTTCTGTCAGGCCGGCGTTCCCTGCTTCATGGCCGACATGAAGGGCGACCTGAGCGGCATCTCGCAGGTAGGCAAGATGAGTGGCTTCATTGAGAAGCGACTGCCGGAATTCTTTAGTGAAGAGTTAAGAGTGAAGAGTGAAGAATCGGCTAACGCCGCACTTCCTTTCGAGTTCCAGGCCTGTCCCGTCCGCTTCTACGACGTGTTCGGCGAGCAGGGACACCCCATGCGTGCCACCGTGAGCCAGATGGGACCGCAGCTGCTCAGCCGTCTGCTGGGACTGAACGAGACGCAGGACGGCGTGCTGAACATCGTGTTCCGCGTGGCCGACGAACGCGGACTGCTGATTCTCGACCTGAAGGACCTGCGGTCGATGCTCGACTACGTGTCGCAGCACGCCAAGGAATACACCACAAGCTACGGCAACGTCTCGAGCGCCTCGGTAGGCGCCATCCAGCGTGCCCTGCTGCAGCTGGAGGCTCAGGGTGCCAACCAGTTCTTCGGCGAGCCGTCGTTCGACATCTACGACCTGTTGCAGACCGAGCAGGGCAAGGGCGTGATGAGCGTGCTGGCTGCCGACAAGCTGATGATGCAGCCCAAGCTCTACTCCACGTTCCTGCTGTGGCTGCTCTCGGAGCTCTACTCCACCCTACCCGAGGTGGGCGACCTGCCGCTGCCGAAGTTGGTTTTCTTCTTCGACGAGGCCCACATGCTGTTCAACGACACCTCGAAGGCGCTGCTCGACAAGATTGAGCAGGTCATCCGACTCATCCGCTCGAAGGGCGTCGGCATCTACTTCATCACACAGAGCCCCACGGACATTCCCGAGAACATACTGGGACAGCTGGGCAACCGCGTGCAACACGCCCTGCGTGCCTACACGCCGAAAGACCAGAAGGCCGTGAAGACCGCGGCCGACACGTTCCGTGCGAACCCCGCGTTCAAGACCGACGAGGCTATCATGCAGCTGGAGACCGGCGAGGCACTGGTGAGCTTCCTCGACGAGAAGGGTGCTCCCGGCATCGTGCAGCGCGCCAAGGTGCTGTTCCCGCTGAGTCAGATTGGCGCCGTCACCGAGGGTCAGCGACTCGACATCATCAAGCAGAGCCGCATCTACGGCAAGTACGACACGCCGATTGACCGCGAGAGTGCCTATGAGCAGCTGATGAAAGAAGCCACCCCCGCCCCTTCCGAAGGAAAAGCCTCCCCCAGCCCCTCCGAAGGAGGGGAGCTCAGCACAGAGAAGGACGGGAAAGCCTCATCCCCTTCAGGGAAGTCGGGAGGGGCCAAGAAGCCCGGCATCATGTCGAAGGTGTGGAAGGCCGTGCTCACGGCTGTCACCTCAACACTGGCCACCATCCTCGGCACCTATGTCAGCGAGAAGGTGACTGGCAAGAAGTCGAAGTCGCGCACCAGCGCCAAGGAGAAGGTGGTGAAGAACGCCACCAGCGCCGCCACACGCACCATCACCAAGGAGTTGACACGAGATATCCTTGGAAACCTTATCAAGTAAGCGTAAGCATTCCTCGCTCCTCGTTCCTCGTTTCCTCGATTTTCCAATGGCAAAGGTACAACATTCTCGTGAACCACTTTCCCTATCGAGACCTAACAGGCGCTATCGGGCTCTATCAGGCCGGGAATCATGGGGACAGGTTTTTGATTCATCATAACTTCTTTAGCTTATAAACGAT